>NZ_JBNPXA010000020.1:0-97892 GCF_050433545.1 Rhodococcus sp. BE178
TCAGTGCCCGCGGGCGGTTGAGGGTGATGATCGCGACGCTGCCGCGACGCTCGTACAGCGCGGCGGGCTCAGTGTTGGTCGGCTCGTCGGCCATGCGGCCTCCTTCAAGAAGAAAGGGGGGTTATTTAGCGATCGCTAAATAGCTATCATGATGACACTGGATGGTCAACGCCGGGATCTCGCAGTGAACACGATCGGCCCCGGCGTCCTCACCTCTCGACGGAGGCATCCTGCGCATCACCATCGACCGCGCCGCTGTCACAGCGAGACCTCATGCCCGTGAAAGGAGCCTGGACCTTGACGAATGCCGAGTTCGACATCAGCGGAATCAATCATCTGGCGCCCGTGTGTTCAGACATGGAGCGCACCGTGGACTTCTGCGCCAACGTGCTGGGGATGCCTCTGGTCAAGACCCTCGAGCTTCCCGACGGTAGGGGGCAGCACTTCTTCTTCGACCTCGGTGGGGCGAACCACCCGGCGTTCTCCTGGTTCCCCGATGCCCCGCCGGCTGCGCCGGGTATCGCCTCGGCTGTGACTATTCCTGGTACGGGCGAGATCGCCAGTGCCGTCGGCTCGACGAACCACGTGGCGTTCACGATCCCGGCGGACAAGTTCGCCGCCTACACCCGTGAGCTGACCTCTGCCGATGTCCGACACCGTCCGGCCAAGTCCGCCGAACCGGCTGCGATCTGACCGACACCACCACAACCACGGAAGGACCCTTCGATGCCCCGTTTGAAGCAGGTTTCACGGAGTGAGGCCCAGGCCGACATCGTGCTCACCATGTACGACAAGTTGTTCGGGCCGGACCGCGATCCGGTGGCCGAGCCCGGAACCGAGGCCGGCACCCAGGGCGACTGGTGGACCGTCTTCGCGTTGGTGCCGGACGTACTCGAGCATGCGGTCCGAGGCTTCTCGCTCTACCGGAGCCCCGATCGGCTTCTCGACCCGGTACTGCGCGAGCTCGGTCAGACTCGTGCGGGATGGCTGCGTGGCAGCCAGTTCGTCTTCTCCCAGCACTGCAAGTCGCTCCGCTCGCTCGGAGTCAGCGAGGAGCGGATCGCGGCCATCCCGTCCTGGGGTGTCTCGGATCTGTTCACCCCGCTCGAACGAGCGGTGTTGTCCTACGCCGACAGTCTGGTGACCGGTGGCGGCCGTGTCGACGACGGTACCTTCCAGGTGCTGAAGGACGGGCTGACCGACGAACAGATTCTCGAGCTGACCTACGTTACGTGCCTGTACGACATGCACGCGGTGATGAGCCGGGCGTTGCGGCTGGAATTCGACGACCGGGACGAGCCCGTCGTCGAGGTCGCCGCACCCGAAGGATACGCCGCCGTCGATGTCGGCGCGGCAATCAGTCTGTCCGAGGATCGCCGATGACGGCACCGGAGACGTTGTACGACGTTCCGACCGCCGCCGAACTCGTCACGGCAGTTCGAGAGTTCCTCGCCGACAAGGTTATCGACGAGTTGGACGGAGCGATGCGATTCCACACCCGGGTGGCGATCAACGCGTTGGCGATCGTCGAGCGAGAACTCGAACACGGGGCGGTCGATACCTCCGAACACCGAGACAGACTGGCCCAGCTCGGATACGCAGACGATGCCGGCCTCGCCGAGGCCATCCGCACAGGTCGTGAAGACTCACGATTGGCTGAGGTCAAACGCCTCGTCACCGCGAGCGTGGAGGCCAAGCTCCGTGTGGACAATCCCGGCTATCTCGGAGGGCCCGCATGACATTCGATGTCCCCGATCACATTCGCCCCATGCGCGACAAGGTCTACCAGTTCATGGTGGAGCGGGTCGAGCCGAGCGAGCCGATTCTGGATGCGGGCGGGTCGGAGGCCCGCAGCCTCATCGCGAACCTGCAGAAGGAAGCCAAATCCGAGGGCCTGTGGGCGCTGGGGCATCCGGCCGAGCTCGGTGGCGGAGGGCTTCCGTTCCTCGACTACGTCTACATCAACGAGGTCCAGGGGCGCAGTGAGTACGGTCAGCTGGCGCTGGGCACCTGGACGCTCCAGGACTCGATCATGCTGAACCGGCACGCCAGTCCGAGGTGGCGAGAGGCCTACCTCGAGCCGCTCGTGCAGGGAGAGATCTCGCCGAGCTTCGGCATGACGGAGCCGGATGTCGCGGGGTCGGATCCGACGCAGCTGCAGACCACCGCCACGCTCGACGGTGACGAGTGGGTGATCAACGGCCGCAAGTGGTTCACCACCGGGGCCGCGGACGCCGCGTACACGACGGTCATGTGCCGCACCGAGACCGACGCTGCACCGCATGCTTCGTTCAGCATGATCATCGTTCCGACGGATCATCCCGGCTACCGGATCGTCAGGGACACACCCGTACTCGGTCTGTCCAGCGGACACTACGAGGTCGAGTACGACAACGTACGGGTGCCGGCCGAGAACCTGCTCGGCGAGCGGGGCAACGGGTTCGTGATCGCGCAGGAACGATTGGGCCCCGGCCGGATCTTCCACTCGATGCGATGGCTCGGCCAGGCGCAGAGGGCCTTCGATCTCATGTGCCACCGCCTCAACGAGCGAGTCGCGTTCGGCGAACCGCTCGCGAACAAGCAGCTGATGCAGCAGCACGTGTTCGACTCCTACACCGAGATCCAGGCCAGCCGGTTGCTCACCCTGAAGGCCGCCGAACAGGTCGACAGAGGTGACCAGGCGCGGGTGGAGATCGGCGCGGTCAAGGTCTTCGGCGCGCGAATGCTGCACAACGTCGTCGATCGCGCTGTGCAGGTCTTCGGTGCGGCCGGCGTCACCGAGGACACGCCGCTGAGCCACATGTACCGTGCCGCACGGTTCGCGCGGATCTACGACGGCGCCGACGAGGTGCACATCCAGAGCGTCGGCCGCAGGATTCTCAGTGAGTACCGCCGCGGCGGAAACTGGGAGTTCGGGCTGCGCTGACCGCGGCACCGTTCCCGGAAAGGGTCCCGAGGGCCGGAGTGTCGACGTTCGAAGTCACACTCGAATTCCCTCGGGGCCCTTCGTATCCGACGGGGTCGTCGGATACCGGCCACCGACGGTGGCGCAGACGCCCGGTGTGGTCAGGGAAGAAGCTCGAGGAGGTCCCATTCGGTCTCACTGACGCGGCGCCCGATCGCTGCGAGTTCCACCGAGCGGGTGGCCCCGGAAAGGTGCCGTTCCGCCTGATGGAGGCACAGGATTCCCCACTTCAGCGTGCCGAGAACCAACCACCAGTGGAGGGCGTCGCGATCGACGGTCGATCCGCTCTCTGCTTCGTAGGCTGCGACCAGATCGTCGACGGTTCCGAATCCACCCACCGGAGGCTGCTGGCCGAAGCGCCACGTCTTCACGCACAGCCAGCCGAGGTCTTCGAGTGGATCTCCGAGGTGGGCCAACTCCCAATCGAGCACGGCACGAATGCCTTCGGGGCCGACGATGAAGTTCCCCAGACGGAAGTCGCCATGGACGACTCGGCGTGCCGCGGCAGGCGGACGGTTCTGGTCCAGCCATCGAATCGCGAGCTCGAAAGCCGGGTGCGCTCGACCGGTGTCCGACAGGGTCTTGCGCCACGTGTCGAGCTCGTCGCGCTCCTCGAGGCCGGCGACCGATGCGGGATCGATGCTATGGATGCGTGCCAGGATCTGGCCACACTGTCCCGCCATTCGCGGACGGGCCGACGAGTATTCGCTGTCGCGCAGGATTTTTCGTGGGATGGACTCGCCCGCGACTCGGCTCATCACGATGTACGAGGCACCGAGTTCGTCGTCACCGCTGCCGGAGGTTACAACCCTCGGGGACGGCACCCGGGCGCGACCCGCGGCCGTCATCAGGGCGGACTCGCGGTTCATCGACTCGGCCTCGAACGCGCCGGGCGCGTCGATTCGCAGAATCAGTTCCTCGCGCTCGGTCGTCTCCCCGTATGCATCGAACGACCAGGTGTGTCGTGATGCCCCTGCGGGGACGCGACGCAGGTTCTCCACGCGCAGTGATGGGTCCTGGGTGGCGCGGCTCATGATGAGCGTGAGCCGGCCTTCAATCACGCCGGCCTCGTTTGCGACCGGGGTCGATTCTGCGGTGGACACGGCAATCCCTTTCGAACGACGGCGCGGCGCATCGGCCGGATTCGCTCATTGTATACAATATGGTCGGGACTCGGGCGTCGAGTCACGGATCGGGAAGGGCTGGAGTGACGGTGGAGATTGTTGAGGTAAGCCCCCGCGACGGGCTGCAGAACGAGTCGGTGCCGGTGTCGACGGCCGACAAGATCGAGCTGATCGAGCGGGCCGTCGACGCGGGACTCCGTCGTATCGAGGCAACCAGCTTCGTGCACCCGAAATCGGTGCCGCAGATGGCCGATGCCGAGGCCGTGATGGCCGGCGTCCCCCGCCGCAGCGATGTGTCGTACAGCGGTCTGGTGCTCAACCGTCGAGGATTCGACCGCGCGCTGGCGGCGGGTGTGGACGAGGTCAATTGCGTCGTTGTCGCCTCCGAGACCTTCAGTCAGCGAAACCAGCGCATGTCGGTCGCGGACTCGGTCCGGACCGTGCAGGATCTCGTCGACGACGCCAGGTCGGCCGGTGTGCTGGTGTCGGTGACGATCGCGACCGCTTTCGGGTGTCCCTTCGAGGGCGAGGTCTCCGAGGCCACAGTCGTCGAACTGGCGCGGCGGACAGCGGATTTCGGGGTGGACGAGATATCGCTGGCCGACACCATCGGTGTCGGGGTGCCGCGCCAGGTGACCCGGCTGGTCGCGGGTGTTGCCGCGGTGGCGCCCGGCGTTCGTCTGCGTTGCCATTTCCACAACACCCGCAACACCGGCTACGCCAATGCGGTCGCGGCGCTCGATGCCGGTGTGACCGTGCTCGATTCGTCCATCGGCGGCATCGGTGGTTGCCCCTTCGCCCCGAACGCGACCGGCAACATCGCGACCGACGACCTGGTCTATCTCCTCGAGCGCAGCGGCGTTGTCACGGGTGCGCGGTTGCCGCAGTTGATCGACGCGTCGAACTGGCTCGGTGGGGTACTCGGCACGCCGGTGCCCGGCCTACTCGTCCGTGCCGGAGCCTTTCCGGGTTGACGGGATCGCGAACAACTCGTCCACCTTGGTGTCGTTTGCCGCGAGGTGTCCGAGCAGGACGTCGCGGCCCTGGAGGACATGCTCGTGCATCAGGGCGGACGCCCGCAGGCCGTCGCCGGCGACGATCGCGTCGCGGATGAGTTGGTGGAACAGATGTGACCGCTCGATCTGGACGCGGTCGTACTGGCGGAAGGCCTGGAAGACGAGGGGGACGTCGGTAGTGCGTTCGAGTAGGCGGGAGAGCCGTTCGTGCCTGGCCGCCGTCAGGATTCCGCGATGGATCTGGCCGTTGGCCGCGTCCACGGCCCGAACCAGGTCGAGTGGATCGGCGGCGTCCATGCCGAGCGCGACGGCGAACGCTTCGATGCCGGCGTCGATCTGCTCACGCTGCGCATCTTCGATGCGTTCCGCTGCCAGTTCGGCGGCGTACGCCTCCAGCCGTGCCCGGAGTCCGTACAGGTCGGCCACATCGGACAGCGAGAGGGTTCGTACCATCGCACCGCGGTTCGGCTCGCTGTGAACAAGTCCTTCCGCCTCGAGTCGGCGCAGTGCCTCACGGACGGGTGTCCGTGAGAGCGAGAACTCCTCGGCGATCCGTTGCTCGATGAGACGCTGTCCCGGCCGATATCTACCCTCGATGATCGCTTGCCGGATCTGTTCGTAAGCGACTCGACTCGGTGTCGATGGTGTCGTCGTCACGTCGCCCCTCTTGCAGTGGTCGGTGCATGGTCGCTGATCAGACTAGCTCCCATGGAGGGGCTGGCCCGAACCCAGTTTGTATGCAGTCACGCCCGTTTTATGCCGAGATAGCGTCGCATCGACTTGGATTGTGTACAATTCGGGGATGACTAAGACTGCTGGTCCGCTCAGCGGACTTCGGGTGCTCGAGCTGGGAAGTTTCATCGCCGGACCCTTCGCCGGGCAATTGCTCGGCGACTACGGGGCCGAGGTCCTCAAGGTCGAGTCGACCGGCGCCGGTGATTCGATGCGACGGTGGGGCGTCACCGTCGACGGTGAAAGCCTGTGGTGGCCTTCGATTGCACGGAACAAGAAGTCCGTCGCGATCGACCTGCGTCGCCCCGAGGGTCAGGACCTGGTCCGCAAGCTGGCCGCCGAGGCCGACATCGTCCTGGAGAACTTCCGGCCCGGCACGCTGGCGAAGTGGGGACTCGACTACCCGGCTCTCTCGGAGGTCAACCCGCGAGTGATCCTCGTGCACGTCTCCGGATTCGGGCAGACCGGGCCACGCTCGGGCGATGCGGGATTCGGGAGCGTGGGGGAGGCCATGGGCGGCATCCGGCACACCACCGGCAATCCGGATCTTCCGCCGACCCGCAGCGGAGTCAGCCTGGGCGATTCCCTCGCCGCCCTGTTCGCCGTCATCGGGACGCTGGCCGCTGTCCATGAGCGCTCGGTCAGCGGCAGGGGCCAGGAAGTTGACGTGGCGATCTACGAAGCCGTGGCCGCCTTGATGGAGTCCACGATGGCGGATCACGCGATCGGCGGCGTGACCCGAGGACGGACCGGGTCCGTGCTTCCCAAGGTCGCGCCTTCGAATGTCTACCCCACCTCCGACGGTGCGGAGGTTCTGATCGCCGCCAACGCCGACACGGTCTTTCGACGGCTCTGCGTCGCAATGGGCCGACCCGAACTGGCCGACGACCCGAAGTTCGCCGAACACGGCCCTCGTGGCGACAACATGGCCGAGATCGATGCGGTGATCGGTGCCTGGACTCGGGCGATGACCGCCGACGAGTTGCTGAAGACCATGGAGGACAACGGCGTTCCGGCCGGCCGGATCTACACGGCCGCGGACATGCTCGCCGACCCGCACTATGCTGCCCGGGACATGGTGGTGGAGCTGGTCAACCGGTTCGGTACGGCCGTCCCTGCCACCGGCGTGGTTCCGAAGTTCTCCCGCACGACGCCGCAGACTCCGGTTCCGGGACCGATCCTCGGTGACCACACCCGCCAGGTCCTCGCCGAGCTCGCGGGCATCGACGAATCCCGTTGGGCTGATCTCGAGTCCACCGGTGTCGCGTTCCAGGCGCCCAGCTGACGAGCGTGGGATCGGATGGCGGGAACGCCATCCGATCCCACGTGCACTCAGACGGCGCTCATGCCGCCGTCGACGACCAGTGATGCTCCGGTCATGTACGACGACGCATCGCTGGCGAGGAACAGCAGCGCCGAGTCGAGTTCCTCCTGCGTCCCGAAACGGCCGAGGACGGACTGATCGGCCACCATCTCACGTAGGGCCGATTCGCCCTCGGCGGTCATCTCACTGGCGAAATACCCCGGGCACAGCGCATTGACGCGAATTCCCTTGCGGCGTGACCACTGCTGTGCCAGATCGCGGGTCAGTCCGAGCACGCCCGCCTTGCTGGCGGCATACGCGGCCTGCGGGAAACGGGACGCCACCAGGCCGTGAACGCTGGCGATGTTGACGATGGATGCGCCCTCGTTCATCACCGCGGCGCAGGCCTGCGCCATCCAGAACGTGCCGTTGAGATTGACGTCCACAACGGCCCGGAATCGATCGGGGTCCTCGCGGAGTGCCGGGGTCGACCCGCCGAGACCGGCGTTGTTGACCAGCACGTCGATCCGCCCGAACTCGGCGGCCGCGGCGGCGGCGAGTGCCCGGCAGTCATCGACCGAGCTCACGTCGGTGGCGTGGGTGAGGACGGACGAGCCTTGCGCGCGTAGCTCTTCGGCGAGCGCGACGAGCCGATCCTCGCGCCGCGCCGCGAGAACGACGGTCGCGCCCACCGCGGCAACCGCCCGGGCGAAACCTGCACCCAGCCCGGAGCTTGCCCCGGTGATGAGCACGACTCGGTCGTCGAGGCGAAATCTGGACAACGGATCCATCGGAGGATTCCTTCCGGTCGGAGGTCGGTGGGGTGAAGGAGCGAGGCGGCAGGTGACAGTGCGCCGCGAGTACCGGTGATTGTATACAAAAATGCCTCGCGGAGGCGCCCCGTGACCCCGAGGCGGTGGGGGTGCGGATGTGAAGGAAGTTGCGACCGCAGGCTTGGCCGGGACCTGCCCGGATCTCGATCAGCGAAAATAGACAAGCGTCCAATTGTTTGTTGAAATGAGTCGCTTCGAGCGCATCGTGACCGTCGTCTCGGTAGCCCCTGACTTCCGTAGACCTCACTGGAGGAACCAGATGCGTAAGACGACGGCAGCGCTCGGCGCCGGAGTCATGGCGGTCGCGTTGGCAGTCGTTCCTGCGTCGATCGCCGGCACGGCCTCGGCCGACACCAGCGGTACCACCGATGTGACGTTCACCGTCGCCGGGCAGAGCGGTCCTCTCGAGTTGTCCGTTCCGCGAACAGCTCCCATGGTCTGGGTGAGCGGGCAGAACAACGTCAGCGGGACGGTTCCCACCTCCGCAGTTCGGGACCGTCGTAGCGGGACCGGCCGCTCGGTCACCGTGTCCGCCTCGATCTCCGACTTCACCAACGGCGCCACGACCATCCCCAGGTCCAAGGTGACCTATACGGCGGGCGGCGAGACGATGGGTTTCCGGAGCGCCGGCCCTCGGACGCTGGATTCGACCAAGGCCGTGGCCGGGATCGCGCGCCACGACTGGCCGGACGCGACGTTCCTCTGGACCCCGATGCTCTCCATCGACGTATCCGACGGTGTGACCATCGGGAACTACAGCGCGACACTTACCCACTCCGCGGTGTAGGTCGACATCGGCCTCCATCGGTATCTCACGAAAGCGTCTACATGCGTCTCCTGCTTCGGAACCTGCTCGCACTCCTCGCCCTGCTCGCGTCGTTCGTCGCGGCAGCTACGACGGTCGTCCACGCCGCCCCCGTCGTGGGTGGGATCGGTATCAAGATCGTGGATCCGCAGCGCGATCCGACCTTTCCGAGTTGGGAGACGGAGATCGGCGGCACCCGTGCGCCCGGCGACACGCTCGAGCGAACCGTGCGGGTCTCGAACAACGGGCTCACGGCCCGGACGGTCGACTTCTACACGGGTGCGGCGTCGATGAAGACCGGCGCGTTCACGGTCGAGGACCGCGGTGGCGCCAACCGGCTCACGTCGTGGACGAGCCTGGACAAGCAGCAGATGTCGCTGGCGCCCGGGGAGGACACCGACGTCAAGGTGACCGTTCGGGTCCCGGCGGACGCGCCGACGGGCGACCGGTCCGCGGTGGTCTGGGCGCAGCCCGCCGCCGGTGCTGGTGGCGGGGTGGCGACCCGCGTCGGCGTTCGCGTGAATCTCCGGGTGGAGCCCCGCGCCGGCACGACCGCGGACTTCGCGATCGACCGGTTGACGGCCGAACGGGATTCCGACGGTCAGGCCGTCGTCGTCGCCGGCATCCGCAACACCGGTGGCTGGGCCGTCGAGGTCGGCGGCGAACTCACGCTGTCCGACGGGCCCGGCGGTAGGACCCTCGGCCCGGTGTACGCCGAGGAAGCGGTCGTCGCCGCCGGCGCCGCCGGGACGGTTCGGTTCCGGATCGCGGACAGCGCCGACTTGCCGGCCGGACCGTGGCAGGCATCGGTGAAGTTGCGGAGCGGTGCGATCGAGCGTGCACACACCGCATCGGTCACGTTCCCGACGCCGGACACCGGCGGGACCGGTTCGCTCGGCAGCCTCGGATCGGCCGGCCTCGGATCTTCGAACTCGCCGTTGATGTGGGTTGCCGGCGTCGGCGCGGCCGCTGCGGCCGTCGGCGCGATCGGGTGGACGGTGTGGCAGCAGCAGGACGCCCCGGCAGTCCGCTAGGGGACGGTTCTACGCCGCCTGCGTGCCGCGGAGTCCTGAGCCGGGCCCGGGATCCGAGGCGTTCGACCCGGATCCTGTGACGACGGCCACCGACGGGGTACGTTGTGTGTAACTCGAAATCTACTCACCAGTAGGGGTGCGAAATGCCTGCTCCGTCAGCGGCAACGTTTGCTCGTCTTGCCGATCTCATCGCGATCCCGGACGCGGCGAGCCGTCCGACGAAGCCGATCGTCGAGGCCTTCACCGGGCGCGAGCTCGCGACCGTCCTGGTCGGTACGGCGGCGGACGCGCTCGCCGCGATCGAGAAGGCGCGCGTCGCGCAGAAGGCGTGGGAGAAGCGATCTCCCGTCGAGCGTGCGCAGATCTTCCTCCGCTACCGCGATCTCGTGCTCGAGCACAAGGATGCGCTGATGGACATGGCGCAGGCCGAGACCGGCAAGTCGCGGGCGTCGGCGCAGGAAGAGGTCCTCGACATCGCCATGACGTCGCGATTCTATGCGCGTCTGGCGCCGAAGCTGCTGCGCCCCAAGCGCGTCCAGGGCATGCTGCCGGGCCTGACGAAGACGGTGGTGCGGCACCACGCGAAGGGCGTCGTCGGTGTCATCTCGCCGTGGAACTACCCGATGACCCTCGCGGTGTCCGACGCGATCGCCGCGCTGCTCGCCGGCAATGCCGTGGTGATCAAGCCCGACAGTCAGACGCCGTACTGCGCGCTCGCGTGCGCCGAGCTCCTGTACCGGGCCGGCCTGCCGCGTGAGCTGTTCGCCGTGGTCCCGGGCCCGGGATCGGTGGTGGGTACCGCGCTGGTGGAGAACACCGACTACCTCATGTTCACCGGCTCCACCGCGACCGGCCAGCTGCTGGCGGAGCAGGCCGGACGCCGACTGATCGGCTTCTCCGCCGAGCTCGGCGGCAAGAACCCGATGGTCGTCACGGCCGGTGCGAACCTGCGCCAGGTGTGTGACGCGGCCGTGCGCGCGTGCTTCTCCAACTCGGGTCAGCTGTGCATCTCGATCGAGCGCATCTACGTCGAGGAGACCATCGCGCCCGAGTTCATCCGCCTCTTCGGGGAGCGGGTCCGGAACATGAGCCTCGCGCCCGGCTACGAGTTCGGCATCGAGATGGGCAGCCTCGTGTCCGAGGCACAGGTCAAGACCGTGTCCGGCCACGTCGACGACGCCGTCGCGAAGGGTGCGACCGTCGTCGCGGGCGGCAAGGCCCGACCCGATCTCGGTCCGCTGTTCTACGAGCCGACCGTGCTCACCGGCGTCACCGAAGAGATGGAGTGCTACGCCGCCGAGACGTTCGGACCGCTCGTGTCGATCTACCCGGTCGCGGACGTCGAGGAGGCGATCCGTCGCGCCAACGACACCGAGTACGGCCTCAACGCGAGCGTGTGGGCCGGCAGTCACGCCGAGGGTGAGGCCATCGCGGCCCGCGTCATGGCCGGAACCGTCAACGTGGACGAGGGCTACGGCCCGACGTGGGGCAGCACCGCCGCCCCGATGGGCGGGATGGGCGTGTCCGGTGTCGGCCGCCGTCACGGACCCGACGGCCTGCTCAAGTACACGGAGGCGCAGACGGTCGCCACCACCCGTGTCGTCAATCTCGGTGGCCCGCGGTGGCTTCCGGCCAAGGTGTGGGCCAAGCTGCTGCCGCCGTTCATCAAGGCGATGAAGTACGTACCGGGGCGCTGATCCGGGCCTGAACGGACGGGCGTCGTGCGCATCGGTCGCACGGCGCCCGTGTGCGTTGTCGTTCCGGCGGCCCGCTCCCGTCCGCGATCGGCATTTCGTTAGGCGCAGTCACCACCTCCTGGAGTCGGATCAGGCCCGTTAGTCTTTTTCCTGTGAAAGAAGCCATGTGGGTGCGGACAGCCCTGGTCGTCGAGGACCAGCCGCTGATGCGCTCGCTGGTCGCCGACGCGCTCCGTCACGCGGGCTTCGACGTGCAGGAGCGGTCCTCCGCGGCGGCCGCGCTCGCCGACTTCGACGAGATCGATCCCGACGTCCTCGTGACCGACATCGATCTCGGGGCACGCCCCAACGGCCTGGAGATGGCGACGATCGTCCATGCTCGGGCGCCGCACTGCGCCATCGTGTTCCTGACGAATTACCCGCGGGCGGGGATCGCTCCGGGCGAGGGCGGCCCGGCGGGTTCGGTGTTCCTCGACAAGGTCGCCCTGGAATCAGTCGAGGATCTGGTGGCGGCTGTCGAGTCGGCACTCGCGGAGAAACCTGTTCCGACCGGCCCTGTGCGCGAGGGCAATCCGGACTCGGTGCTCGACCGTCTCACCCGGACGCAGCTCGACGTGCTGCGCTGCATCGCACTCGGCTGGTCCAACGCCGAGATCGCGCGCCGACGCGAATCGAGTGTGCGCAGCGTCGAGAAGATGGTGACCCGCACCTTCGACGCCCTCGGGGTCGGTCACAGCCCCGAGCTGAACCCGCGGGTCGCGGCCGCCCAGCTGTACGTGCGCCGCTTCGGCATGCCGGTGGAGATCGGTTGAGCAGTCGGTTTTCCTGGCTGACACGGATCGGCGGCAGTTCGGCCGTCACCGCCTGGTCGTGGAGCCTGACCGCGCCGTTCGCCGTCACGGTGATGGGCAGCTACATCGCCGCCCGCAGCCCACGGGACTGGCCGGCGTACTTCGGTATCGCGGTGATCGTGCACCTGGTGATGGGTGCGGCCATGCTGATTGCCTGGCTCACGGTCCTGCGCGGCAACCGGATCCGTCCACGACCACTGGTGTCGCTGTCGGTCTTCGCCGCGCTCGGGGCGTGCCGGCCGATCCTGCTCGACGTCCTCGTCGGGTTCCAGGGCCTACCGACCGATCCGCGCACCGTCGGGGTACGGATGGCCATCAACGTGACGACGGCGGTGGTCGCGCTGTCGCTCATCGCGATACTCGTCGACTCGGTGCGCGAGCACAACGCGGTGATGCAGCGCCTGCGCGGCGCCCGCGCGGCGCTCGACGAGCAGCGCCGGATCGACGAGGAGTACCTGGCCGGGATCGGTCGTCGGTGCGCCGAGGACCTGGCGGGCCGGATCGGCTCGGCGCTGTCGCAGACCGATCGGGTGAACATCGATCCGGCGCGTGCGGCGCGACTGCTGAGGGCGATCTCGGAGGATGTCGTGCGGCCCATGAGCCATGCGCTGTTCCGGGACGTCACGCCGCTGCCGAAGCCGCCAGTCACACCACCTCCGCTGACCCGCCGGGAGTGGCTCGCGAACGTGCTCCGCGCCGTGGAACCAGCACCCCTGGTGCTGCCTGCGGCCCTGTACACATCGGTGATCCTGACGTTTCTGCTGACGAGCTACGGGCTCCGGACAACGGTGCTCCAGGTCGTGCTCGGGATCGCGCTGTGCGTGGCGGGGAACTGGGTGGTGCGGCGCTTCGCGCCCCGGGCGCGCAGCACGACCGTCCGGCTGAGCCTCATGGTGACCGCTTACACGGTGGTCGCCGTGGCTACCGCGCTCGGGTTCTACGTCATCCTCGGCGGCACCGGATTCCCGCCGGCGTTCCTGGTCCCCGGAATTGCCTTCTACCCGTTCGCGGCCGTCGCGGTGTGCGTGATCCGGGCCGCGAACGTGCAACGCGCAGTGGAGGAACAACAGCTCGCGACGGCCCTCGGTGAGCAGAGTCGTCTCGCCGCCGAGGTGCACCGACAGGTGCTGTCCGCGCGCCGGCGCCTCGCGCACGTGCTGCACTCGTCGGTGCAGGGTGAGCTGGTGGCCGCGGCGCTGGTCATGCACGGTGCCGCGACGGGTGCGCCGACGGCCGCGGCGTCGACCGCCGTGGACGCGAGGGTGGACGAGATCATCGACCGCCTCGTGGGCGAGGTGGCACGGGAGGAGGCGCTGCCGACTGTTCCGCGGGCAGACGCCGAGCGGCAGATCACCGAACTGATCGGGATGTGGTCGGCCGCCGTTCCGATGCAGGCAGACATCGCTCCGGAGGTGTGGCCGCTGCTGTCGGACAGCCCTGTTCGCCTCGAGCACGCGATCGACGTGCTGTCCGAGGGATTCACCAACGCGATCCGGCACGGAACCGGCGGGTCGCTGCAGCTGACGATGTCGGTGGATCCCCGAACATCGTTGATCTGCATCGGGATCCGCTCTCCCGGCCGGATCGCCCGCGACCGCGGCGAGGGACTGGGGCTGGCGTCGCTGTCGAGCAAGGTCGACGCCGCCCAGTTGGTCGAGGAGTCCGGATCCGTGCTGCTCTCCGTTCGCCTCGACTGACCGCGCGCACCCCGTCGTGACGGCCGCCACAGGCCGGTGTCGCAATACCCGAACATCGGTCGATGGTCGTGTCCCGCGGTTCCTATCGTTCGTGTCGGATGTCGGCGACGACACCGTCGAGCTGACGATCGACCCCGGCATCCCGCACGAGACGAAGGGATGTGAGCCGCTATGGGACACACAGTGGCGCAATTGGTTCCGCTCGGGGTCGGCATGATCGTGAGCCCCATTCCGCTGGCCGCGTTGATCGCGATCCTGCTCTCCGCTCGCGCCAGGACCAATGCCCTGGCGTTCACTGCGACGGCGCTCGCTGCCTCGACCCTCATCGTGGGCGTGACCGTGTTCACGAGCAAGGGCGGCGCGGACAGGGCGGGCAGTGCCGCCCATCCCAGTCAGATCGTGTTCGCCTCCGTGTTCGGTCTGGCGTTCCTGATGCTGGCCGCACTCAGCTGGAGGAGCCGGCCGAAGAACGGCGCCGTCGCTGCGATGCCGTCGTGGATGGCGCAGATCGACACGATGAACGCCGGCAAGACCGCGGTCCTGAGTCTGCTCCTGACCGTCCCCAACGCCAAGAACCTGCCGCTCGAATTGAAGGCGGGCGCCCTCATCGCCGAGGCGCACCTGCCGACCACCCAGGCGGCGCTGCTGACCGTCGCGTTCGCGGCGCTGGCGGGGCTCGGGCTGATCGCCCTCACCGTTCTGGCGGCGGTGCCGTCGAAGCGGGTCACCGCCGCGCTCGGAGTGGTCAAGGAAGAACTGATCCTGCACAACGCCGCCATCATGACCGTCCTGTTCCTGCTGTTGGCCGGGCTGCAGGCCTCGCACGTCGTCACCGCGCTCACCGCGTGAGTTCCCGCCGATCCGAAGGAGTCAACGACATGACACTCATCGCTCCCGACAGCACCACCGTCGTCCGCACCACCAACGGACCCGTGCGCGGCACCACCGACGGGCCCGTCCACGTGTGGAAGGGAATTCGCTACGCGGCCGCACCCACCGGGGACCTCCGGTTCCGGGCGCCGATGCCCCCCGAGCCGTGGACGGAGGTGTTCGAGGCGGACCGTTTCGGCGCAGTCGAACCGCAGAGTCGGCTCGCCGCGATCCCGCTCAGCGACGACATCCGGATGGACGAGGACTGCCTCTCGCTCAACGTCTGGGCCCCGGGCGCCGGAGCGGCGGGGGCGTCCGGCAGGCCGGTGATGGTGTGGATCCACGGGGGCGCCTACTTCCGCGGCGCGTCGAGCCAGCCGGTCTACGACGGGCGCGCGCTCGCGGAGAACGGCGACGTCGTGGTGGTGACCCTGAACTACCGTCTGGGGGTGTTCGGGTTCGTCGACTTCTCGTCGCTGACCACCGACGAGCATCGCTTCGACACCAATGTCGCGTTGCAGGACATGATCGCTGCGCTGCGCTGGGTGCAGGCGAACATCGCCGCGTTCGGCGGTGACCCGAACGCCGTGACGCTGTTCGGTGAATCGGCCGGTGGCGGTGCAGTCACGACGCTGATGACGATGCCGTCCGCGCACGGGTTGTTCCACCGTGCGATCGCCGAGAGCTCACCGGCCACGTCCGTCTACAACCAGGATCGGGCGGCGGGTATCGCGAACACCTTCCTCGAAATACTCGGTGGCGCAGGTGATGCTGCGGATCGGCTGATGTCGGCGACCACCGATGAGCTGCTCGCCGCCTCCGAGGAACTGTTCGCGCGGATTCCGCGCGAGACCCCGGGGACACTGGCCTACGTGCCGATCGTCGACGGTGAACTCGTGCCCGACTATCCGGTCAACGCCTTCTGGAACGGCACCGCCGAGCGGATCCCGTTGCTGATAGGCACCAACAAGGACGAATCGTCGTTGTTCAAGTTGATGAAGTCGCCGCTCATGCCGATCGAGCCGGACGTGATCCGCGCGATGTTCGCGGAGATCTCGGCCGAGCACCCCGACCTCGAACTGCCCGACCAGGCGCGGATCGAGGCGGCGTACTCGGGGCTGGCCACCGAGGACGACGCGTTGGGCCTGACCCGGGACTTCGGGTTCCGGCTGCCGACACTGTGGATCGTGGAGGCGCACAGTAGGTATGCCCCCACCTGGCTGTACCGCTTCGACTACGCCACCCCGATGCTCAGGGCGCTCGAGATCGGCGCCACCCACGCGACCGAGCTTCCGTACGTGTTCGGCAACATCGCGCACGGCCCCAAGGAGATCACCTACCTGCTCGGCGGCCTGTCGACCGGACGCAAGGTGTCGGCACGTATGCAGCACCGGTGGATCGAGTTCGCGAAAACCGGTGCGCCGGTCGGTCTCGACGGTGAGCCGCGATGGGACGCCTATGACCGGTTCGGCCGCGACTCGCTGGTGATCGACAAGCACGACCGGGTGGTCCGCGACCTCGACGGCCCGCTCCGCGAGGCGTGGGGCGAACAGGTCATCGCCTTCACATGAGGGCAGGCCCGGTTCAATCGAAAGATTGAAATGCCCGAATTGTGGCCGTCATTCGCCGGTGCGCCCCCGTGTCCTCTGCCGGGATCGCGGTAGCGTCGACGGATGGCGAGCCACATCGTCGGAGGAGGGGCGCAGCAATGACCATGGACCCGGCTGAAGTCGAACCCCGTGTGGGACGACGGGACTGGATAGGTCTGGGAGTTCTCGCTGCCGGACTGTCGCTGATCGTCGTCGACGGCACCATCGTCAACGTCTCGCTGCCGGTGATCATCGATGAACTGGACCTGGACCTCACCGACGCGCAGTGGATCAACAGCATCTACTCGGTGGTGTTCGCGGCGCTGCTGCTCACCGCCGGACGGCTCGGCGACCGGCTGGGCCGGCGGCTGCTGTTCATCGTCGGCGTGGTCGTGTTCATCGTCGGCAGCCTGATGGCCGCGGCGTCGGACAGTTCCACCGCGCTGATCGTGGCCCGTGTCGTGCAGGGCGTCGGCGGAGCCCTGGTGCTGCCGTGCACGCTGTCGACGGTCAACGCGACGTTCCGGGGCCGGGACCGGGCCATCGCATTCGGTGTGTGGGGCGCGGTGATCTCGGGCATGGCGGCCGTCGGCCCGCTGCTCGGCGGCTGGCTCACGACGTCGTTCACGTGGCCGTGGATCTTCCTGGTCAACGTCCCGATCGGCATTCTCGTCATCATCGGCGCGTTCCTAGCGGTCCCCGAGACGCGGGCGAAGATCACCGTCCCGGGACTGGACGTGGTGGGACTGCTGCTGAGCGCAATCGGGTTCGGCGCGTTGATCTTCGCGCTCATCGAGGGCCAGACCCTCGGCTGGTGGAAGCCGATCGCCGAGCTCAACGTGTTCGGGGCGACGTGGCCCGTGACCGCGCCGATCTCCGCGACGCCGGTGATGGCGGCGGTCGGCGCCGTGGCACTCGTGGGGTTCGTGGTGTGGGAGCGGCACCGCGCCCGGATCGCGCATTCGGCGATCCTGGATCTCGCGCTGTTCCGCTTCCGGACGTTCAGCTGGGGCAACTTCACCGCGATGGCCGTCGCGATCGGCGAGTTCGGTCTGCTGCTGGTGCTGCCGCTGTTCCTGGTCAACGCGTACGGGCTCAGCACACTGGGGGCCGGCTACGTCCTCGCGGTGATGGCGGCCGGTGCCTTCATGTCCGGCGCCGCGGCCCGGCACGTCACCGCGAGGTTCGGTGCCCCGCGGACCGTGATGATCGGTCTGGCGCTCGAGGTGATCGGCGTGCTGGCCTTCGCGCTGTACCTGCGGCCGTCGTCGTCGGCGTGGCTGCTGGCGCTGCTGTTGGCAATCTACGGGCTCGGCCTGGGCCTGGCGTCGGCGCAGCTCACCGGCACCGTCCTGGTCGACATTCCCACCGAGGAATCCGGTCAGGGGTCGGCGACGCAGAGCACCGTCCGCCAGCTGGGTGCCGCTCTGGGTACCGCGATTCTCGGCACCGTCCTGTCGCTGGGGCTGGCGCACAGCCTCACCAACCGGCTCGAGCCGGTCGCGTTGCCGCCGCAGGTGTCGTCACAGCTGGTCGACAGCACCCGCGACTCGGCCGGCGGCACCATCCCGCCGATTCGCGAGCAGGGCGACCACGGCAAGCTCGGCCCGGCCGGACCGGAGACCGCCGACGCGCTGTCCGACGGGTTCGCCGACGCCACCCGGTGGTCGCTGTTCGTCGCAGCCGGATTCCTGGCCGCGGGCCTGGTCTCGGCCACGCAGCTACAGCCGCGCCGGCGCGAGGAGGCCGCGGCGTAGGGCTGCTCGATCGGGTACCGCTATCGGCGCATCCGTCCTCGGGTCATGCCCATGCCCATGATCCCGGCTCCGAGAGCGAGGACCACGGCGCCGACCACGACGTTCGACCAGATCATCCCCGTGCTCCTGCTCAAGCCGGAGACCAGCCACGGCGAGACGATCAGCCAGATCCCGAGCAGCGGGGCGACGAACGCGAGGCCGTGGGTGCGGCCGAACGTCGTGGCGTGACCGACGGCCAGCAGCGCGACCGCGAGACCGGCGAACAGGTTGCACATCATCAGCGACGTCTGCCCGCTGAAACCGACGATCCACGGTGACGCGGCCGCGTACAGACCGGCGAGAACCATCAGCCCCTCGGCGACCTGCGGAACCGGGCTCTCACCGAATTCGTCGTAGCGGGCGCGTAGCTCGGCGATGTCAGGGTGGGTTTCCATTGACGTGGACGGTGATGTCGGTGTTGTCGACATGACGAATCATCTCCTCGACCTTGTGTCCCAATGTCGAGACTAGTCCGCTTCCGGGGTGTCGAGCGGGGCCGAAGAGGGCTCAGATACCCGACTTGAACCGGCGGTGCCGTGCGGTGTCGGCCCGTTCCGGATTGATCACGTCCACCAGCTGCTGCAGCCGTCCGAACGTGGGGCCGATGCGGCGCGGACGGTCGACGATCGCGTCGCAGAGGACCCGGCCGGCCTGCTCGGGCGTGAGCGCAGCGGCCTCGAGGTACTGCGCGTTGGGCGCGATCATCGCCGTCCGCACCAGTGGCATGTATACCGACGTGAAAGTGATGTTCTCGTCCAGGGTTTCGGCCTGGAACGACGTGGAGACCTCGTCGAGTGCCGCCTTGGACGCGACGTACGCGGAGTACCCGGGGCCACCGAACAGGTTCGCCGCCGACAGCACGTTGATCACCTGGCCGAAGTGTCGTTCCCGCATTCCCGGTAGCACCGCCAGCATCAGCCGCACCGCCGCGAAGTAGTTGAGCTGCATGGTGCGTTCGAAGTCGTGGGCCCGGTCGTACGACTGGGCGAGGTCCCGCCGGATGGAGCGTCCGGCGTTGTTGACGAGGATGTCCACGCCACCGTGCTCGTCGAGGATCCGGCCGATCGTGGCGTCGGACGCCTCCGCGTCGTTCAGGTCGCACGGATAGGCGAACGCCTTGCCGCCGCGACCGGTCACGGCGTCGACGAGCTCCTGCAGCTCAGGTTCGCGGCGGGCCACCAGCAGCACGACTGCACCGGCGTCGGCGAGGTCGATCGCGGCGGAGCGACCGATGCCGGACGACGCCCCGGTGATGAGGACGCGACGCCCGGCCACCGCGTCACCGAGCGTGCGGCGCCGCCGCCGCCGCGGGAACGGTCCCCGCGTGTCGAGCCCATGCTTGGCCTGGAACCACCACCCCGTCGAAGTCATGGTGACGGATCCTAGTGCCGCCGGAGGGCTGCAAGTGGGAAAGTAATCAGAGTCGGTGCCCGACAACGGCATCACCTCGGCCCTGCGGGCACGCCCGCCGGGCCCGGCCCGACTAACAAACGCTCTGCAAATATATTTCACGCTCCCTACTGGACACTTGACCAACTGTCGAGTATCAATAATCGACCCCCGAATCGGGCCGTTTGGTTCTATTCGGTACGGGCAGCTGTCTGTTCGACCCGAACGCCCCCCGAAGAGGATTCATGCGCAAAGTAACGCTTCTCGCCGCTGGTTTAGCCGCTGCCGCCGGACTTCTGGTCCCGGCCACCGCCGCCAATGCCGCTGACTCGGCCGACACCACCGTCACATTCGCCATCGCCGGCGCAGGCGGGAACCTGTCGCTCATCACGGGCGGGCCGGTCGGCACCATCGTCCCCGGCGCCGGCAAGGCGACCGGCACCCTGCCCACCGTCACGGTGAGCGACAACCGCAACGGCGCGCCGCGCGGGTGGGTCGCCAGTGCCACGTCGACGGACTTCGGGACCATTCCCAAGAGCGCGGTCGTCTACAAGGCCACGGCCCTCGCCGGCAAGGTCGGCCCGGGCACCCTCGAGTCGACCGGTGACCAGGCGCTGGACGCGGCGAAGACGGTCGTCAATCGCACCGGCCTCACCTGGCCGCTCGAGGTCATCACCTGGACCCCGGCGCTCACCGTCAACTACCCCGACGGTGCCGCCATCGGAGAATACTCCGGCACCATCACCGTCTCGGTCGCCTAGAACGACCGGCACCCATCGGCCGGGGACGCTGCATGCGTCCCCGGCCGTTCGGCCAGAAAGTGATCCATGCGTTCTCTCCCCGCGCTGCGTAACCTCCTCGCGTTCCTCGCCGTCGTCCTCGTCGCGGTCGGCGTCCCCGCATCCGCGCTCGCCGCCCCGGATCAGCCCGCGGGCGAAACCCCCGCCGGGTCCATCGGCATCCGTCTGCTCGACGCGCCGGTCGCACTCAAGGACGATCCTCGGGCGCTGCGATACATCGTCGACAACCTTCCGCCCGGGACCACCATCACCCGACATGTGTTGGTGTCCAACGACACCGGCGCGCCCGCGAAGATCGACGTCTACCCCGGCGCCGCCCGCGTCGCCGACGGCGCGTTCGCGCTGGCGGAGCCCGGCGAGAAGAACGCCCTCACGTCGTGGATCACCGTCGATCGCCCGACCGTGGAACTCGCCGACGGTGAGCAGGCCGAGGTGGCGGTGACGATCGCGGTGCCGAAGGATGCGCCGGAGATCGAGCAGTACGCGGTGATCTGGGCGTCGCACAAGGCCCCTGCCTCCAACGGCATCACCAACGAATCGCGGGTAGGGGTTCGCGTCTACCTGTCGGTGGGGCCGGGCAACGGGCCGCCCGCCGACTTCACCATCTCCAGCCTCACCCCGCGGCGCGGGCCGGACGGCCTCGCGTCCGTCGTCGCGACCGTCACCAACACCGGCGGCCGCGCGGTCGATCTGTCCGGCGCACTCAACCTTTCGGGTGGACCCGGTGGGCTGTCCGCCGGCCCCATCGACAGTGCGGTCGCGACCATCGCACCCGGCGAGGACGGCGAGGTCGTCATCTCCGTGCCCGACAGCACCGCCCTGCCCGCCGGTCCGTGGAACGCCGACGTCAAGCTCGAGAGCGGAATCCTCGAGCACGACATGTCGGCGACCCTGACGTTCCCCGACAAGGGTGACGGCGACTCCGTCGGCGCGTCCGATTCGACGTCGTGGCCGCTGATCGGCGGGATCGTGGTGGCGGTGCTCGCTGTCGCCGGAGTCGGTGCCTACCTGGTGGTGCGGAAGCGTCGTCCCTCGGGAACGGATCAGTAGACATGTGGCACAGCAGGATGCCCCGCGCGCTTCGGCTGTCCCTCGCTGCCGCCGGCGTGTTGGTTCTCGCCTGTGCGCCGACCGCGACGGCCGCACCTTCGGACGTGTCGGACGAGGCGACGACGGAATCGACGGCAGAATCGACGACGACCGCGGCGCCGACGACGACCCCTCGTCGGTACGTCTCCCGGGAAGATTCCGAGGAAGCCACGACCACGCCGTCTACGACCACGAGCGCCCCGACCACGACGGCTTCGACGACCGCGGCGCCGACCACGTCGAGTGCGGCTCCGACGACTACCACCGGGCAGACCCGGAGCGGCGCACTTGCTGCCACTGCGGGCCGAGCTGGGCTGTCGATCACCGTCGCCGGGAAGTGGGGCACCATCGTCCCCGGGGCGGAGAGGGCGAGCGGAACCCTGACACTCATCTCCGTGACCGCGACCGGTGGTGTGGTCGGCTCGCCGGTCGATTGGACCGCCACCGCGTCGTCGACCGACTTCGTCGGACCCAACGGCACGATCCCCAAGAGCGCGGTCACCTATTCTGCGACCGCCCTCGCCGGCAATGTCGGCGGCTCGACATCGGCGCCGACGCAGACGCTCGAAGCCCCGAAGACCGTCGTCGCGCGTACGGGCAGCATCTGGCCGTCGGAGACGGTCACCTGGACTCCGGCGCTGCGGGTCGACTACCCCGACGGTGCGGCGGTCGGGACCTACACCGGAACGATCACAGTCTCGGTCGCCTGACCGTTTCGGATCAGGCGGTGGTCGCCAGCGCGGCCGCGAGTCCGAATGCGATTGCCATCGCGGCGGATTCACCGACCGCGCGGCGCAGGGACGCGTCGGCCCCCATCCGGTGCGCGGCGGCCGGGACCACCCACGTGCGGCGCAGCCACCAACCGGCCGCGACCAGTGCCGCGAGCGCGGCCACCTTGGCGAGCACCACCCGGCCGTATCCGGTGGTCACCAGGGGTGCCACGCCACCGAGGCGGACCGCGGCGTTGACGACGCCGGTGGCCGCGAGCACCCACACGCACCGCCACGCGACGGTCGAATAGCGCGGCAGCAGCGTCGACCACGCACCGCGGGAGCCGGCGGTCAGCGCGAGCGCCGCCAGCATGCCGAACCACGTGGCGGCCGCGAGGACGTGTCCGGCGTCGAGCAGGGATCCGAGCGTCTGCTGCGACATGTGCCCGCTGATCGGGCGCGCGATGAGGGCCAGGCCCGCCAGTGCCAGGACGGGGGCGGCCGGCCACGGCAGGCTGCGGCGGTACGCGATCGCCGAGATCAGGGCCACCAGCGCCGCGCACACCACCGTCGCGGCGCCGAGACGACCGGTGTTCACGACCCGCACGAAGTCGATGACGGTCTCCGGGGCGACCGCGAACCGGGACCGCCCCTCTGCCTCGGCCGCCTCGAGCACCAGCAGCACGGTCTCGGCCGCGGTCCACGCACCGGCCACCGCGGCGGTGGTCTGCCACAGCAGGCCGGGGTCCAGTGCGGGCCGACGCTCGTCGCGCTGCAGCCACTGCCACGCGGCGAGACCGAACGCCGTCGCGCCCAGGCCGACGGCGAGCACCCGCACCACGCTGGTGGGGGAGGGCCCGTCGGGAGTGGCGAGCAGCCACCCGATCGCCACCCCGGCCAGCGCGGTGAGGACGGCGAACAGCAGCCAGGGGCGGCCGATGTTCACCGTCCTCACCGCGCGCTGTCCGGCCGGTCAGTTCTCGCCGCGCGGCTTGCGCAGCGCGAACCACAGGCCGCCGCCGAAGACGACGACGCCGACGCCGACGAGTCCCCAGACCAGCAGGTTCGGTCCGGAGTCGTCGGTGCTGCCGGTCTCGTTCTGTCCGTTGACCTTCGGGCCAGGCGTGCCGGTGCCCTCCTGCGTGAGGGTGAACACCCGGGTACCGCTGACGGGGTGGCCGTCGGCGGAGGTCACCCGGAACGCCATCGTGTACTCGCCGACCGGTCCGAGGCCGTCGAGCGGGACGCTGACGCTGTCGCCCTGGACCGTCGGGTCGCCCTTGGACCACAGGTTGCCGTCCGGGCCGACGACGGTGAGCGACGCGAACTTCTGCTGCAGCGCCTCGTTGAACGTGACGGTGACCCGCTCCGGGGCCGTCGCGATCTGCGCCGCGTTCTCGGGATTGCTGGAGAGGACGGCCGAGTGCGCGGACGCGGTGCCGGCGCCCAGCATGGTCGCGAGCATCGCGACGAATCCGACGGCGATGATGCGGACGCGGTGGACCTTGTGCGCGCTCATGAGCGGCGGTTCCGGATGGTCGCGCCGATGCCCAGGGCAGTGCCCAGCGCGCCCAGCACCAGGCCGATGCCGCCCAGCCAGCGGGCGGTGGTGTCGGCGTTGTTCGTGGTCGCGTCGACCGTGACGGCCGTGTCGGCCGCGGCGTGTGCCTTGCCGCCGCCGCTGCCCGCGGCGAGCGTCAGCGTCGGGGCCGGCTTGTCCGGCTCGCTGCCGTCGGCGCCGGGCTTCTGATCCCACTGCACGACGGTGCCGTCGCTGTAGGTCTGGGTGGTGGGGAACTCCACGGAGCCCTGCTCGGGCAGCGGTCCGGCCGAGAGCACGAACTGCTGGAACTGTCCGGGCCCGACGCTCACGCCGGGATCGGCCGTCCAGGTCACCGACGTCGCGGTGGCCGACGCCGGATCCTTCTGGACCGTCGAGGTCCAGCCGGGCATCGGTTCGGTGCGGGCCGACTTGAGGTTCGGCAGCTGCACCGTGACCGCGGTGGTGCCCGCGGTCTCGGACTCGGTGGGGACGCGGAAGGTGAGGACGGAGTAGCCGCCCTGCTCGGCGCCGGGTGCGGCGACCGAGACGTGGGCGGAGGCCACGCCGGTGGCCAGCAGCAGCGCGCCGCCGGCGGCGCCCACCGTGAGGAGGGCGCGGGAGAGGATTCTCTTCATTGCTCGGGTGTCGTTTCTGTGCGGAGGGTGCGATGGACGCGGCTTACGCGTGCACCGGCGGTCCGCGCCGGGTCAGCCCGGCGGCAAGCACAGTCAGACGGGGTGCGCGGCGGTCGAGCGGCCGCGGCGCGGGTGCCGACGTCGGATCGACGCCGCGAAACAGCGGCGCCAGGACCGTGCGCAGGACACGGGTGATCGGCCCGTACAGGCGTTCGGCACCGTGGACCAGGCTCGCGCACACGACGGTGGCTGCGGCGTGCGCGGCCAGCATCGCGGCGGCGGGCACGCCGGCGTGCGCGTGGGCGTCCGACGCGAGCGTGAGCGTGAGGTGCCCGGCACCCTGCCCGGCCGCGAGCGCCGCGAACAGCGCCGTGCGGCTCCGGCCCAGGACGGGCAGACCGCCGACGATCACGCCGACGCCGGCACACGACGCGAACAACAGGGTCAGGGCCGCCGAGTCGGGGAAACCGCCGCCGGCGATGCCGTGCGCGGCGATGGCCAGGGCGGCCGCCGCCGCGCCCACCGCGCCGCCGCGGAGCGCGGCGGTCGGGGCGGGACGCGTGACGGACACGGCGATCGGGCGGTGACGGCTAGCGGACGCCGAGGCGGGCCAGGATGTCGGCCTCGACGCCGTCGAGTTCGGCGGAGATGGCGTGGTGGGCCTGCTTGCGGCGGGCCGGCGGCATCTGCTCGGCGGCGTGGACCGCGGTGCCGAGGTCGGTGAGGCGGGCGCGGATCGCAGTCGCGAACTGCTGCGTCTCCGCGTCACCGGGGTGGCGGGTGACGATCTCGTCGACGGACTTCTCGGCGCCGGCGATGCGGGCACTGAGCTTGGCGCCGTGGCCGGTGTACTCGCCGAGCTGGTCGACGGCGATGCCCATGCGCTGCGCGCGCTGGGTGTCGAGCTGGCCGCGCAGGGCGGTCGCGCCGCGGTACGCGAGAGGCACTACGACCGGCGCGAGCAGGCGGGCCACACCCAGGTATCGGCGCAGCTGAGCGACCGTCAGACCCTTCTCGGCGGCCTTGACGGCGGCCTTCTCCTGGGCCTTGAGCGCCGAGATCTGGGCCTTGTCGACCTTCTTCTGGGCCTTCGAATCCGACCGGTGCTTCTTGCGGTCGTTCTTCGCACCGAGCTTTGCCTCGAGCTTCGCCTTGTGCTTGAGCGCCTTCGCCTCGGCCTTGCGCGTGGCGCGCCGCTTACGTTTCTTGAACAACCCCACTGGAAAGGCCCCTCCATCTGGTGTTTCGGCGCGGCGGCGGACTGCGTCACAGCTTATCCGTGCTTGTTTATGCTCTGCCGCTTTCGGCTTTACCCTAGGTGAGCACATAATCTTCCACATCGTGTGTTCCCCGATCGGCCCGCAGGACGGCGCCGACACCGCTGATACGGCGGCGTCGGCGAGACTCGGCGCCTCCCTGGTCCCTGTGCCCCCCGTGCTTCTGGAGCCGGGCGCACTGACGCGGTGCCGCCATCGGGTGCACCTGGATGCCGCCAACCCGGATCTGCTGGTGGCCGCGCCCGAGAACACCGGGGTCAAGCAGCGGCAGGAGGCGGCGGCCGCGCAGCGCGAGGCGGTCCGGGTCCGGCTGATGGACGCCGACCCCGACGCGTGGGTGCGGATCGCACCCGACGGCCCGGCCGGGCAGCGGGCCCGCGACACCCTCGAGGCCTGCCGAGCCGGAGCCGACAAGATCTGGGGCGCGATGCTGCCCGCCGAGCGCGATACCGGACGACGCGGCCGCATCGAGATCCTGCTGCGCGACGTCGACCGCGGCGGCTACATCCCGGTGATCGTCGTCAACCACAAGGTCACCGATCCGGGTCGGGGCGCCACCACGTCGGGGCTGTTCGAGTGGGCCCCCGCCGTCGACGAGAAGCGCAAGGTGCGCGCGCAGCTGCGCGACCAGATGCGACTGGCGCAGGTGTACCGGATGCTCGAGCGGCACGACCTCGCCAGCCCCGCCCTGCTGGGCGGCGCCATCGGCTACGGCGCCGACTGCGTGCTGGTGCACGATCTGTCCACCGTGCTGAGCGACTACGACGAGCGCTTCGCGGACCGGATCGCCGTCGCGCGCGGCGAGATCGTGACGGTGCCGTCGCAGATCGGCGAGTGCCGGTCGTGCCCGTGGTGGTCCGGATGCCGCGCGAAGCTCGAGGAGACCCGCGACGTGTCGCTGGTCGCGACAGGCTCCCGCGCCGACGTGCTCCGCGAGCACGGCGTGACCACCATCGAGCAGCTCGCCGCGTGGGAGGGCGATCCCCCGGAGGAGTGGCCGCACAATTCGTTCCATGACACCGTCGTCACCGCGAAGGCGTGGCTGTCCGGTGCCGCGCTGGTGCGCCGGCACGAGACGGTGACCGTGACCCGCGCCGACGTCGAGGTGGACGTCGACATGGAGAGTTACCAGGAGCACGGCGCCTACCTGTGGGGCACGCTGCTCAACGTCGCCGGCACGTCGGTGTACCGGCCGTTCGTGAGCTGGGACCCGGTGCCGACCGCCGACGAGGCCCGGTCCTTCGCCGAATTCTGGACCTGGCTCATGGCCGAACGCGCCGGCGCCGCCGCCGTCGGGAAAACCTTTGCCGCCTACTGCTATTCCCGCTCCGCCGAGGACAAGTGGCTGCTCGACTCGGCGCGCCGCTTCGCCGGCGCCCCGGGCATCCCCACCGTCGCCGAGATCCGCGAGTTCATCGACAGCCCGCAGTGGGTGGACATCTACCAGGCCGTCGGCGAGAACTTCGTGTGCCCGAACGGCAAGGGGCTCAAGAAGATCGCCCCCGTCGCCGGATTCCACTGGCGCGACGCCGAGGCCAGCGGCGAGGCGTCGATGAGCTGGTACCGCGAGGCCGTCGGCTACGACGGCGACCCCGACCTCACCCAGCGGCAGCGACTCCTCGAGTACAACGAGGACGACGTCATCGCCACCAAGGTGCTGCGGGAATGGATGTCCGACCGGGCGATGGACGAGATCCCACACGAGTCGGAGCTGTAGCGCGGGTATCTCGAGCCCCGGTTCCCGCGTTTTGCGCACTTATCGCTCTTTCGCGGCCCTCCATTCCGCGTTTTGCGCACTTAGCGCGGGGGCGATGAGTTCTGGGGACGTTGCGGGTCTGTACCTGTGACAGCACCCCACGAGACGGGAGACACCCCATGACCGCGCAGTTGCCCGCCGCCGAACTCGACCGACGGTACAGCGCCGAGAGCGCGCCGCCCTCCACGTGGGAGCAGGTGACGGCGGCGCTCGACGCCGCCGAGGTGTTCTGGCTGTCCACCGTCCGGCCCGACGGGCGACCGCACGTGACACCGCTGATCGCGGTCCGCATCGACGACCGCATGCACTTCTGCACCGGCCCGGACGAGCAGAAGGCACGCAACCTCTCGGCGGCCGACGCCTGCGTGCTGACGACCGGGACGAACGCCCTCGGATCCGGGTTGGACGCCGTGGTCGAGGGACGGGCGGTGCAGGTCTCGGATCCGGAGTCGTTGACCCGGATCGCCGACGCCTACCGCGCGAAGTACGGGCCGGACTGGAGCTTCGACGTCGCGGACGGCAACTTCGTCAACACCGTAGGCGGGCCGGCGACGGTGTTCCGCGTCGAACCGGCCGCAGTGTTCGCCTTCGCGAAAGGTGAGTACACGCAGACGCGTTGGCGGTTCTGACGGCTCAGTTCTCCCACAGCTCGGCGCTGCGGGTGTCGATCGACCCGACGATGCGCCGTAGGGCGTCGTCGACCGGTTGCGGGTCGATCCGGCGGCCGTCCCGAAGGCGCAGGGCGACATGGCCGTTGGCGGCCTCCTTGGGGCCGATCACCGCCTGGTACGGCACTCGCCGAGAGTTCCGGATCCGGGCGCCGAGGGTGCCGTCGGCCCGGCTCACCGCGTGCGCACGCAGGCCCGAATCGAGGCAGCGCTGCACCAGACGCTCGGCGTCGTCCGTCTCGTCGTCGGTGACCGGCAGGACCACCACCTGGGTCGGCGCGAGCCAGGCCGGGAAGGCGCCGTCGTGCGCCTCGATCAGGTGCGCGACGACTCGTTCGAGGCTGCCGATGATGCTGCGGTGGATCATCACCGGCCGATGCCTGGCGCCGTCGGAGCCGATGTAGTGCAGGCCGAACTGCTCCGGTTGGTGGAAGTCGACCTGGACGGTGGACAGGGTCGATTCGCGGCCCGCGGCGTCGGAGATCTGCACGTCGATCTTCGGGCCGTAGAACGCGGCCTCGCCAACGACGGCGTCGTACGGGACGCCGGAGGCGTCGAGGACCTCGGTGAGTATCGCCACCGACCGCCGCCACAGTTCGGGTGCCGCGACGTACTTGCCGCCCGGTCCGGGCAGCGACAGCCGGTACCGGGATGGCCGGATGCCGAGCGCGTCGTAGGCACGGCGGATCAGGTCGAGGGCGGCGCGCGCCTCGTCGGCGACCTGGTCCGGGGTGCAGAAGATGTGGGCGTCGTTGAGCTGGATTGATCGGACGCGGGTGAGGCCGCCCAGCACGCCGGACAGCTCGGAGCGGTACATTCCACCTAATTCGGCTATGCGTAAGGGTAATTCGCGGTGGCTGTGCGATCGGGAGCGGTAGATCAGGGCGTGGTGCGGGCACAGGCTCGGGCGTAGCAGTACCTGCTCGGCGCCGAGTTGCATCGGCGGGAACATGTCGTCGCGGTAGTGCGACCAGTGGCCGGAGATCTCGTACAACTCACGTTTGCCCAGGACCGGCGAGTAGACGTGCCGGTAGCCGGCCCGCCGCTCGATGTCGCGGACGTACTCCTCGAGGGTGTGGCGCACGGCCGCGCCGTCGGGCAGCCAGTAGGGCAGGCCCGCGCCCATCAGTGGGTCGGTGTCGAACAGGTCCAGTTCGCGGCCGAGTTTGCGGTGGTCGATCATCTTCGGTCTCCTCGCGGATGGGGAGCGAGTGACCAGACGACGAAGCCCCGGGGCACTCGCCCCGGGGCTTCGGACTCAGTCAGCAGTCAGCGCGCCGGGACACTCTCCGGCGTCGTCGTCGCAATGGCGCGCTGCATGTCGGCCACGGTAGCAGCCGAATCAGGCACGCGCATCAACTTTTTCGCATTGTTACCGCGGCGCCATGCGCAGCGCGCCGTCCATGCGGATGGTCTCGCCGTTGAGGTAGTCGTGCTCGGCGAGGAACTGCGCGAGCTGCGCATACTCGTCGGGCTTGCCGAGGCGCGACGGGAACGGGATGCCCGCCTCGAGGTTCTTGCGGTACTCGTCGGTGACGCCGGCGAGCATCGGGGTGTCGATGGTGCCGGGGGCGATGGTGTTGACGCGGATGCCGACCTGCGCGAGGTCGCGTGCGGCGGTGATCGTCATCGCGTGCACGCCACCCTTCGACGCGGTGTACGCGATCTGGCCGATCTGGCCCTCGAACGCCGCCACCGACGCGGTGTTGACGATCAGGCCGCGCTGGCCCGAGTCGTCGACCGTCGGTAGGTGCTGCATCGCGTTCGCCGCCAGGCGCATCACGTTGAACGTGCCGAGCAGGTTGACGGTGATGACCGTGCGGAACAGTTCCAGGTCGTGCGGGCCGTTCTTCGACAGGATGCGGCCCGCCCAGCCGACACCGGCGCAGTTGACGACGATGCGCAGCGGCACGCCCGACTCGGTGATCTGGTCGATCGCCGCCTGCACCTCGGCCTCACTGGTGACGTCGGTGGGGATGAGGGTGACGCCGGCCGGCACGCTGTCGCCGGCGCGCTCGATGGACTGGGCCAGGTCCAGGCCGAAGACGGTGGCACCCGCATCGGCGAAGCGCTTGGCGGTGGCGGCCCCGAGACCGGATGCCGCTCCGGTGATCAGTGCCGCGGTTCCCTGGATTTCCACTGCTGTTCCCCTTCGGTCCGGGTCGGCCCTCATCGGCCGGCCGTGGTGATCTGCACCCTAACGCGGGGTGGTGGGCGGCGCTGGACCTGTGCTCACATCGGTCCACCCGATGTCGCCGCGAGGTCGTGCCGGTGCGCCCACGCGGCGACGTCGCCGCGCTCGAGCGCCACCGCCAGCAGGTCCGGGAACCGGTCCGGTGTGCACGCGAACGCCGGAACGCCCAGTGCGGCAAGTGCTGCCGCGTTGTCCCGGTCGAACGCCGGTGCGCCGTCGTCGGACAGGGCCAGCAGGACCACCACCTGGACCCCGGCGTCACGCATCGCGGCCACCCGCGAGAGCATCTCGGCGCGGATCCCGCCCTCGTACAGGTCGGAGATCAGCACGAACAACGACTCGGTCGGGCGGGTGATCAGCGACTGGCTGTACGCGATCGCGCGGTTGATGTCGGTGCCGCCGCCCAACTGGGTACCGAACAGCACGTCCACCGGATCGGACAGCCTGTCGGTGAGGTCCACCACCGCCGTGTCGAAGACCACCAGCGACGTGCGCAGCGCCCGCATGGATGCGAGGACCGCACCGAACACCGACGCGTACACCACGCTCGACGCCATCGACCCCGACTGGTCGATCGCCAGCACGACGTCGCGCTGCACCGCCTGGGATCGGCGGCCGTAGCCGATCAGCCGTTCCGGCACCACCGTCCGGTACTCCGGCAGATAGTGCTGCAGGTTCGCGCGGATCGTGCGGTGGAAATCCAGGTCGCGCAGCTTCGGATTGGTGGTGCGCGCCGCCCGGTTCAGGGCCCCGGTCACGGCGGAGCGGGTGGCCCGGGCCAGGCGTTCCTCGATGCCGCGCACCACCCGTTCCACCACGATCCGGGCGGTGGCCTTGGTGGCTTCCGGCATCACCCGGTTCAGGCTCAGCAGTGTCCCCACCAGGTGGACGTCCGGTTCGACGGCCTCGAGCAGCTCCGGTTCGAGGAGCAGCTGGGTCAGCCCGAGCCGTTCCATCGCGTCCCGCTGCATCACCTGCACCACCGAGGTGGGGAAGTAGGTACGGATGTCGCCGAGCCAGCGCGCCACGCGCGGTGCGGAGCCGCCGAGACCGGCACTGCGCCGGGGGTTTCCGTCCGCGGAGCCGCGGTCGTCGTACAGCGCGGACAGGGCCGAGTCCATCGCGGTGTCCGACGCCGATGCCAGTCCGCCGGTGGACTCCTCGGCGACGTCGCCGAGCAGCAGCCGCCAGCGGCGCATCCGCTCGTCGTCGATCGGTGTGGTCATGCCGGGATTCCCAGGATCAGGGCGGTGGCCGTCAGGGCGCGACCGCCGCGGTCGGTGTCGAGGGCACCGTCGGTGACGGCGGCCCGTTTCCCGTCGCGCAGCACCGCGCCGAGCGTGCGGCGTTCCGCGGGTCCGAACCCGCCGAAGGTGCGGCGCAACGCCGGCAGCGCGTCGACGAACTCGTCGGCGTGCAGCCCGGACACCCAGGCGTCGACGAGCGCGAGCAGGTCTCGGTCGTGGACGAACAGCAGTCCGCTGCCACCGGCGAAGCCGTCGATCCACCGGGCCTTCGCGGCGGCCGCGACACCGGCCGACAGCGCCCGACCGACCCGGGCGGTGGTCTCGGGGGTGTCGAGCCGGCCCACGTCGCGCAGCAGACGCACGGTGCGGCCGGTGAGCAGCCCGTCGGCGTCGTCGCGTCCGGCCAGCGTCGTGAGGGTGTCGAACCACCGGTCGGTCGACGCGGGATCGTCGCGCAGGGTGAGCGCGGCGTGGACGGCGTCGAGCGCGTCGCGCAGCCCGTCCGCCGCGTCGGTGTCGAGACCGGTCACCGCCGCGGGCAGGCCCGCGCAGATGCGCACCAGCAGCGCGTCGACGACGCGGTCGAGCGCGGAGAGGTCGGTGCCGCGTACGTCCCCGTACCGGAGGGTGCGCACCAGCGGCGGCAGCGCCGCCATCAGGTGTGCGACGTCGTGGTCGAGGGCCGCCGCGGTGTCGACGGCGTCGAGCAGGTCCGCGACGGTGTCGCGCAGGTCGGCGAGCAGGGCCTGCTCGAGCAGCCCGGTCACCTCGGCCAGCGTGACGTCGGGCCGGGCGGCGCGGTCGCGCACCACCGCGTCGGCGGCGGTGGCGACGGTGGTGCCCCAGCGCGCCGCCTCCACCACCGCCACCGCGAGTTCGGGACGCCACCGCAGTTTCCACGATTCCCGGAACGTGCCGGTCGACCGCACCGTGGACTGGGTGGGCGCCGCCCACTCCACCTCGATCAACCGCAGCCGGTGCAGCAACTGCGACCGCTGCCGGTCGATGTCGGTGCGCAGATCCAGGTCCAGATCCTTGTCCGTCGGGGAACGCTTGAGCCGCAGCGACTTCGATCGGGCCTGCAGATCGGCCTCGAGCGGGACGGTCGGGGTGGAGTCGGGGACCTCGCCGAGGGACTCCCCGACGACCAGGCGCCGCGTCACCAGGTCGAGCAGCACTTCGTCGCCGTCGCACAGCACCGCGCGCGTGGCCTCGGTGACCTCCGCCAGTCCCGGCAGCGGCCGGTCCCGCAGGGCCGCCAGGGTGTCCGCGAGCCGGGTCGCCTCGATGACGTGTGCGCTCGACACCGGTAGGTCCTCGGCGCGCAGAACCCGCGCGACCCGGGTCAGCCACCGCGCGACCGTGTCGTCGGGGGCGGTGAACAGGTGCTCGTACCAGCCGGGGGAGACGATGCCCGCGCCGTAGCCGGACGCGATGGACAGCCGGGAGTGTGTCCACGGCACCCAGGTGAGCGACGCCTTGACCTTGGGGAGCCCGCGCAGCAGGCGGGCGTCCGGCGCGGCCGGGCCGAGTCTTCCGGCCAGGGCGGGCGCGTGCATCGCCCCGCACACCACCGCGATCCGCAGCGCACCCGCCTTGATCGTCGTGCGGAGCACCTGCCGCATGTGCGCTTCGCGGCGCGCGGTGTGGTCGTCGAGCTCGACGCCGTCGCGCAGCGCCGCCATCGCCTCGGTGATCGCATCGAAGGCCGAGGACGGGTCGTCTCCGTCGCCGGTATGATCTTCATCTTCGACTGCAGGGCAACGGGATTCGATGACGGTGTCCCACCACTGCTCGAAGTCGCCGTAACCGGCCGCCGCCGCGAGTGCGGTCAGCGGATCCGGCCGGGTGGCCTCGTCGGCGCCGCGGTCCGCGGCGAGCGCGAGCGTCGCCGGCAGGTCGCAGAACCGGACATCGGCGTCGTGGGTCACCGCCCAGTGCAACGCCTGCCACTCCGGCGAGAACACCGCCAGCGGCCAGAATGCCGCGCGCGCAGGATCGTTCGCGGCGTAGCCGAGCAGGGCCACCGGCGGCCGCAGCCCGTCGTCCGCGGCGAGCGGGACGAGGGCATCGGCGTCGGCCGGCCCCTCGATGAGCACCGTGTCCGGCTCGAACGCATCGAGGGCGCGCAGCACGGCCCGCGCGGATCCGGGACCGTGGTGGCGGATGCCGAACACCCGCACCTGCGCGCCGGCGGTCACGGTGGTCACCCCGTCACCTCGCGGCACGCCCGGTAGAAGTCGTCCCATTCGGTGCGGTGGCGCACCACGGCTTCGAGGTATTCGGTCCACACCACCCGGTCGGCCACCGGGTCCTTGAGGACGGAGCCGAGGATGCCGGCGGCGACGTCCGCCGGTCGCAGGGTGCCGTCACCGAAGTGCGCGGCCAGGGCGAGACCGTTGGTCATCACGGAGATCGCCTCGGCGGTGGACAGCGTGCCCGACGGGGACTTGAGCTTGGTGCGCCCGTCGGCGGTGACACCGTCGCGCAGTTCCCGGAACACGGTGACGACGCGGCGGATCTCCTCCGCGGCGGCCGGTACCGGCGGTAGTTCCAGTGCGGCGCCGAGCTGTTCGACGCGACGGACCACGATCGCGACCTCGTCGTCGGCGCTCGCCGGCAGCGGCAGCACGACGGTGTTGAAGCGGCGACGCAGCGCCGACGACAGGTCGTTGACGCCGCGGTCGCGGTCGTTGGCGGTGGCGATGACGTTGAACCCCTTCGCCGCCTGCACCTCGGTCCCGAGTTCCGGAACGGGCAGGGTCTTCTCGGACAGGATGGTGATGAGCGCGTCCTGCACGTCGGCGGGGATACGGGTCAGTTCCTCGACCCGGGCGATGGCGCCGTCGCGCATCGCGGTCATCACCGGCGACGGCACCACCGCGGCGGGCGTGGGGCCCTCGGCGAGCAGTCGCGCATAGTTCCAGCCGTAACGCACCGCCTCCTCCGCGGTGCCGGCGGTGCCCTGCACCAGTCGCGTCGACTCGCCGGAGATCGCCGCGGCCAGATGTTCGGACACCCATGTCTTCGCGGTGCCGGGCACGCCGAGCAGGAGCAGGGCACGGTCGGTGGCGAGGGTCGCGACCGCCACCTCCATCAGCCGTCGCGGACCGATGTACTTCGGGGTGATCACGGTGCCGTCGGCCAGAGTGCCGCCGAGGAGGTACGTCACCACGGCGTGCGGCGACAGGCGCCACGACGGCGGCCGGGGGCGGTCGTCGGCCGCGGCGAGCGCCGCGAGTTCGTGTGCGTACTGCTGCTCGGCGTGGGGGCGCAGCAGTGCGGGCTCGGTGGTCAGGGTGTCGGTCACGTCAGCTCCTCGTGAAGGTGTCGGCGGTGGGTGAGGATGTCGGCCGCGGCCGCGAACAGGGCCAGTCGATCGAGGTCCCCGGTGCGGGTCGCGGCGTCGGACAGCACCGACTCGAACTCGAACGGCGCGCGGTGCCCGAGCAGGTCCACCGGGTGCCGCACCCGGGCCGTCTGGTCCCGGGACGCGTACACCGCCCGGAGCACCGCGGCGGTCACGTCGTGCGGCCACGGGGCAGGCAGCGCCTCGAGCAGGCTCGCGTCCGGCAGCACCCCGTCGGGGGTGGCGAGCAGGTGCGCGACGACGACATCGCGCGGCAGGTGCGCGGCCACCGGCGCGGCGACGGTGCCCTCGCGGCGCAGCAACGCCACCGCCCAGGCAGGGTCGCGCTGCGCGGCGACGGCAGCCGACCACGCGTGCTCGAGCTCCGACCTGAACAGTTCGGCCACCGTCAGATGCGGCAGATCCTCTGGGGTGAAACCGATCTCGGGCCACACCGACAGCGGTGCGGCCTGTACGGCCAGGGTCAGCACGACGTCCGGGCGCCGCGCGGTGCGGTCGTCGAGGCCGTCCCGCCCTGCGGCGTCGTCGAGGCGGTCGGGCAGGGCCACGGTGACCACCCCGTCGGCGACCTCGATCCACTCCCGCAGGCGCCGCGCCATCCGCTGTCCGTACGCGGAGTGCGGCAGCTGACGCAGCAGCCCCGCCGCGGCCTGCCGCACGCGTCGGCTGCGGTCGTCGAGGGCCTGCTCGAGCAGGGGTTCGTCGTCAGGGCCGATGTCGACGGCGAGTTCGGAGACCAGGGCGGCGCGTGAGTCGGCGTTCTCGGACCGCCACGCCGCCGACAGTCGCGAGGTCGCCGCGGCCGGGTCGCTGCGGCGCAGGGCCGCGAACCATCGCCGCCGCACGGCGGGGGTGCCGTGCCGCCAGTCCTCGTCGTCGGACGGGTCCGGGTCACGTAGCGCTGCCCAGTCGGGGTTGCGGGCGGCGAGCCATTGTCCGCGCGGTCCCGCGAGCGCGACCAGTCGCTCCCGGTGCGGGGTGGGGCGGACCGCGGCGCCGAGCACCTCGACGAGCATCTCCGGCGGGGATCGGAAACCTGCAGCGGCATCGAACCATTCGGGCAGCAGCGGGGAGTCGACGACGAGCAGGGAACGCAGTCGCGCCGCGGCCGCCGCCGGCAGCAGCGGACGCGGATCGTCGGGGGCGGGTGCCGGTATCGCTACTGTCGTCGGTGCGCTTGCCCCGGCGAGGAACACCGACTCCAGCGCCGCCGCCGCGAGAAGCGTCGGAGCAGGCTCGCCGTCGAGGGCCGTCGCCGCGGTTGCGGTGTGCAGGCCGGACAGCGGCGTCGTCGATCTCGCGGTCCCGAGAAGTGCTGTCGCCGTGAGGGACTCCGGATAGGGACGGATCATGCGGCGATCACCGTGCCGGCGTCGAACACGGATGCGGGCAGCAGTGCGGTGCCGTCCCAGTCGCCGCACACGGTGACCGGGTGGCCGCCGGAGACGGCGAGCAGCTGCCATCGTCCCGTGTCGTCGCCGCCGACCGGGAGGGCCCGCCCGGTACGGTCGACGACGTGCCAGGTTCCTGCGGTGACGGTGGGGGTGACGTCGGCGAGGAGCATCGGCCACGCGCGGATCCACGGGTCGGCGGCGAGTGCGGTGGTGTAGCCGTCGAGGGCGGTGACCGGGTCGGTGGCGCCGGGCAGGGTCGTGAACGGTTCCGGGGCGGCGTGCTGGGTGCCCAGTTGCGCACGTAGCGGTGCGGCGCCGGGGTAGTAATGCAGGTCGGCGTCGATGAGAGTTCCCGGAATCGTTGCAGCCGTAGTGAATTGGGCGCTGCCGTGGGCGAAGTCGAGGAGCAGTGCCCAGCGGCCGGAGTCGCGTCCGCGCAGCCACGCCCGGCGGGTAACCAGACGCCCCTCCTCGGCGGTGCGGACCGCCAGCACCTGCCAGCGGTCGCGGACGGCGGGCTCGGCGCGCACCTCGTCGGCGCGCACGGGCACCCCGAGGTGTGTCTGCACCGAGCGATTCAGCGGTTCCGGCAGCCGGCCGCGGTCCCGAAACGCGCGGATCAGCAGGTGCAGGCGCGCGTACTCGGTCAGCAGCGGCGCCGGCCAGTCCGGGTCGGTGGCGACGAGCGTCGGCAGCGCGCGCAGGGTGGCGGCGGCGCCGGGGACCTGCGCGTCGACCATGCGGGCGGCGATCGCGTCGTAGGCGGCGGCGTCGTGGGCGACGGAGCCCAGGCCGGCGACGATCCGATCGGTCAGCCACCGGTCCAGCTCGTCGAGACCGGCGGCGATCCGCTCGGTGCGGCGCTCGGTGGTGGCCGGATCGGGTGCCGCCTTTGGGGATGCCTCGGGGGTGGCCGCCGCGCGGGCGGCCCGGGTCGCGAGCCAGTCGGTGACGAACTCGGGGGCGTCGGCGGTCGGCACGGCACCGTCTGACCAGCGCAGCAGCAGGCTCACGGCGTGCTTGCACGGGAACTTGCGGCTGGGGCACGAGCAGCGGTACGCGGGGCCGGTGAGGTCGACCGCCGCGAGGTACGGATTCTTGCCGCTGCCGCCGCACGACCCCCACAGAGCGGTGTCGGTGCGGCCGGTGTCGGCCCATTTCGTCGCCAGCCCGCGGGCAGCCGACAGTGACGCCGCATCGGGTGCGGCGGCCGCGACCTGCGCGGAAGACCAGGGTTCTGTCACGTCAGCAAAACGTACGGCAGGTCCCCGACATATTGCCAAGCGCGCAGGCCGTCCGTGGGCTTCGTCACGGAGGGCGTTACCGTGGTCGGCGAGTGTCCTGGGGAGGAGACATATGCAGTCGGGGGAAAATCAGCGGCGCGACGTCCTGTACGTGCCTGTCGCGGGTCGGCCGGGCGCCGCGGCGCACCTGGAGTTGCGCCGTCTGCCCGACGGTCGCCTCGCACTGCCGGCCTACACGTCGCTGGAACAGTTGGTGAGCTGCTGCGGACCACACCAACCGTGGGGAGCGGTCGACAACGACGGTCTGCGGGAGGTCGGGCGCGCAACGGGATACGACGTCGTCCTGCTCGACGCGAAACTGCCACCCGAACACTGGAAGAAGGACGCCTCGGTTGACGTCGACGACGAGCCGGGGGACCACTTGCCGCCGTCGTGGCTGAGCCGGGCGTAGGGGGAAGAGCATGAGTGGAGTCGAGGTCGGCGACCTCGGAGCGGTTGCCCGGATCCTGGTTTCCGGGGCGGAGGGCTTCGAGGCGATGAGCGCCGATGCCCCGAACATGCCGGATGCCGGCGCGTCGACCGGAGTTGTCGCGGATCTGTTGACCGCGGTGGCGGAGATGATGTCGACTGTGGCCACATCGGCCGCGGTCGCTGCGGACACCGTCGAGGCGAACCGCACCGCCTTCCGGGACGCTGATCTGGGCACCGGTGATCGGTTCCTCGACGTGTCGGGTCTGTTCCCGGTCCAGCGTGGGGAGCCCTGATGCCGATCCCACTATTCGTTCCCGGTGATCCGGCGGCCTGCCGCGAGTGCGCTGATCGTCTACAGGCTCTCGCGAACGGTGTCACCGAGCACGCCGGCGCCTTCGATGACGCGCGGGGGAAGTCCGAGTCCGAGTGGGTCGGCACGGCTGGTGACGAATTCCGCGACCGTGTCGCCGAGATGAACCGCGGAACGAATCAGGTGGCCGAATCGGCGGAGGCCGCCGCGGCGGCAATCCGGGCGTTCGCCGACGATCTCGAAACCGCGGCGAACAGGATGCGGCAGGCCGCCGAGATCGCCGCTGCCTCCGGCCTGCGTGTGCAGCCGGGTCCCGGTGCGCCCGGCGTTATCGAGGATCCGGACCCGATTGCCGTCGGTGCCGGGAACATCGACGCCGAGGTTCGATACGCACAGCAGTGCGCGGCGTTCGACGAAGCCGCGGAGATGGCGCGAAGCAGTCGGGCTGCCGAATCCAACGCCCACGCCGTACTTCAAGGTGTTGTCGAGCAACTGAGTGCGGCGGTGCAGGACATGCGCGGTCAGTGGTACTGGATGGCCACCGCGGCCGTCACCGGGTACATCGGAACCGCCGCCGCTGAGGTGGGGAAATGGGCGGAGCTCGCCGACATACATAGGGGACAACTCGACAAGTTTCGGTCCATCGCAGCCGACGCTGTCCGCAGCGGCGATCCGTACTGGGAAACCAGAGCCGCCAACGCTGTCGCCACATTCGAATCTGCCTCCGACGACGCGGCGAAGGTGATTACTCAGAACAGCAGGCTGGTGGCAGGGGCGACGGATAACGTTGTCGTGAGAGCCCTGTCGGCATCGATCATGAACGAGGGAACATCCGCGATCTCGAAGGTGGGGTCGAAGATTCCGATCGTGGGTGTGGGACTAACGGGTGTTCAAACGACGGTCGACGTAATGAACGCCGAGGACAATGGAGATGCGGCGCTTGTGGTCGTTAAGAACACGAGTGGCTTTCTAGCAGGAACCGGTGCTACAGCATTGATTCTCGCGAGTGTTGCTGGAGGTCCCGCGACGATTGCTGCCGTAGGTGTTGGCGCTCTCGTGACGTGGGGAACAGGGTACGCAATTGGGAAGATCTGGGGGGACTGACGGTGTCGAGTCCAAACGAGAGTTGGTCTGTGCCACTGATGCCCGACCGTGTAACGGGAGAACCGCGGCCACCTGCGGCACCACGGGGTGAGTCGCGCGCGACCGAAGTGACGCCGATAGGGCGAGTTCCGGGTTCGCATCCCCCAAGCCCCAAGCACCTCGGTCCGGTCCTGGAGTGGTCCCTCCCCAAGCGCAAACCGCGTATCCAAGCCAGCCTTGCGCTCATGGCTATTGAGATCGTCTTTGCTACCGTCGTGAACGGATTTCAGTGGATGGGCTTGTGGCTGCCATGGGCGTTCGTCGTTGCGTCTGGGCTCTTCATGTATTGGCGCATTGGTGGCGAATGGTTCGCGGCCGGAGCGGTGTGGGCACAGGCTGGCAAGTCGTGGGTGAATACGTACGAGTTGGTGGAGGTCAAGTTCTCGGTTGATGGCCTGAATCGTGTTCTGCGGTTGAAGGATTCATCTGGACAACAGATCTACTCATTTCGTCTGCGTGATTTCCAGGCGAATTCGCGGATGTGGGATCTGGTGTACAACGGGATCCTGCACTCGCTTGCGTCGGGTAATTGCGAGATCACTCCGAAGGCGCGGAAGGCGTTGATGCTGCCCGCGGGTCTCGGTCAGTGACTACGTCGGGGACGTGAGTCGGACGTTGCTGCCGCCGGTACCGGATCGGGAGACCGGGGAGCCGCGCCGTACAGCCCGGCGTTCGTGGCCGCGGGGCTCGTATTCGTCTCCGGCGCACTGTCCGTCGATGCGACGGGGGTTCCGGTGCCCGGCCGCATGGCAGCGCTCGACGCTGCGGTCGACCGGATGGTCGAGCGACTGGCGACGGTCGGCGGCGAACTGAAGGACGTCGTGAAGCTCACCTACTTCGTGACCGACCTGTCGTTGCGCGAGGAGACGAACCGATAGTTCGAGCGTCTCTTCGACGCTCCGCGTCCTGCCCGCACCTTCGTCGAGGTGAGCGGGCTTCCATACGGCGCGACGGTCGAGATCGACGCCGTCGCGGCGGTCGACGCGCGCGCCTGAGACCGGACGGCCGGCGCGGGCGACGCGGCGTCGGCGACCGATCGAGCCGAAACCCTGGCCACACCCGGACAGATGAGTGACACTGAAAGTGACACATATCTGGGGAGGGTGAAGCTGTGGAGCGGAACACGCAGTACGACGCCGTGATCGTCGGTGCCGGCTTCGGCGGGATGGGTGCGGCGATCGCGCTCAATCGGCTCGGCCTGACGAACCTGGCGATCCTCGAACGCGAGGACGACCTCGGCGGCACGTGGCACGTCAACCGCTACCCGGGCCTGGCCGTGGACATCGCCTCGGTCACCTACTCGTACTCCTTCGAGCCGAATCCGTACTGGTCACGGCTGTTCGCGCCGGGCGCCGAACTCAAGCGGTACGCCGAGCACGTCGCCGACAAGTACGACCTGCGCCGGTACATGCGGTTCCGGACGGTCGTCACCGGCACCTGCTGGGACGAGACCGCCCGGCACTGGGAGGTGTCTCTCGAGAGCGGCGAACAGGTGACCGGGCGCTACCTGCTCACCGCGACCGGATTCCTGTCGCAGCCGCAGCTGCCGGACATCGACGGAATCGACACGTTCTCCGGTCGCGTCCTGCACACCACCGCGTGGGAGGACGGTATCGACCTGGCCGGGTCGCGGGCCGCGATCATCGGTACCGGTGCGACCGCCGTCCAGTTGATCCCCGAGGTCGCCCGGAAGGCGAGCGAACTCACCGTCTACCAGCGCACCCCGATCTGGGTGGTGCCGAAGGCCGACGTTCCGATTCCCGGTGTCGTGCAACGACTCTTCTCGCGTGTTCCGGCGACGCAACGTGTGGCCCGCTTCGTCAGCGACACGATCCTCGAGGGCATCATGGTCAGCGCGGTGCTGCACTACCGGCAGGCGAAGATCCTCAACAAGGGGGCCGCGGCGGCGTCACGGCTGTTCCTGCGCGCACAGGTGCCCGACGCCGATCTGCGCCGCAAACTGACCCCCGACTACGACTTCGGGTGCAAGCGACCCACGTTCTCCAACAGCTACTACCGGACCTTCACGAAGAAGAACGTGAACCTCGAGACGACGTCGATCGCACGGATCGAACCCGACGCGATCGTCACCACCGATGGCCGTCGCACCGAGATCGACACCCTGATCCTGGCAACCGGGTTCAACCTGTGGGACGTGAACTTCCCTGCCATCGAGGTCATCGGACGCGACGGCCTCAACCTCGGGAAATGGTGGCGCGACAACCGCTTCCAGGCGTACGAGGGCGTCGCGGTGCCGAAGTTCCCGAACTTCCTCACCCTCGCGAGCCCGTACTCGTACAGCGGCCTGTCGTACTTCACCACGATCGAGTCGCAGATGGCGCACATGACGCGACTCCTGACCGAGATGCGCCGCCGGAGCACCGACGTCTTCGAGGTGACCGAGGACGCCAACGCCCGGTTCCTCGACCGGATGACGGCGAACCTCGACGACTCCGTCTTCTACGGTGGCAGATGCGGCTCGGCGCGGTCGTACTACTTCAACCAACACGGTGAGGCCGCCCTGCTGCGTCCGACGTCGACGGCCAACGCGTTCACGGAGGCGCGGAGCTTCCCGCTCGACGACTATCGGATGGGGTCGCCGAGCGCCTGACGGAAGGGCCGTCGAGTCGGTGCGGCTGTGTCAATCCTGACCCGCGGGGGCACGTAGACCGCTCATACCGGTGACCGTGTCGAACCAGTCGCGGATCCGATTGGTCCGCTGCGTCCAGCGATTATGGTCCTGAGGGTTCGTTCGTCGGGCCTGTTGGTTTGCGAGGTCGCGAACGATGCTGCGGTATACGTTCGGCTTCGCGGTCCAGCCGGGAAAGCCGCACCGCACTCCCTTGGCCAGCGCGAAGCCGATCAGGATTGGCGGGACGATCAGGGTCAGGGCTATCCCGCCGGCGAGCGATGTGGTGTCTGCGAGTGCGAGGCTTAGTGCGAGGAGTACATAGGTGAGACTCCCGATCAGCGAGGTCATCAGAGCATTCGTGAAGCGGCGAGTGACGAAGTGCCGCACGGTTCCGTAGATCGTGTAGATCGCAAGGAGGGTCGTGAACAGAGCCGTACCCGCCGTCACTGCCAGAGCGCGCCACCAGTGGACCGGGTGATCGTCTGCAACTGCTCGGAACGACCAGAGCGCGATGAGTGGAAGTGCGGCGGCGAGGACGATCGAAGCGATGTCCAGCGCCGTCCACAGAGCCAGGCGCGTTCGGACCGTGCGATTCGGCTCGGACCACCGGTCGGCCACTGCGGTCAGTGCCCGAATCTTGACTCGCTCTTCTGCTTCCGGAATGCGTCGCTGGACCGGGATGTCCTTACCGATCAGGGGAGCGACGTCGCTGCTCACCACTGACAGTATGAATGCGCCTGCGAGCAACACCGGAGAGAAGAGGGTTACTTTGCTGGGTGCGTCGTGGAACAGAACAGCGAGGCCCACAAGTACGGCGATATTTCCGGTGGCCATGCCGCAGATCGAGAGGTAGCGCCGGCGTGTGTGCGCGACGACATCGCTTATCTCCGTGGAGCGTCCTGCCCAGACGGCCACGTTGAGTGCGATGACGATCGTGGCGAGGACGGCCATGACCGCCGCACCGGACTCAGGGGCGAGAGTGAGCTCCAGCTGCGGCTCAGGTGAGGCGTCCGCGCCCGTGGTCGAGAGCCAGCGGCTCACCCACATCACGGCGGCGAAAAGTGCGTAGATGGTCAGCGAGATCGTGATCTGTCTGGCAATGCGATACCAGAATTGGCGGTGTTCTCGTGTCACCGCGTGGGCGATTGCGAGTTCGTCGTCGGTGTTGTCGTTCATCGTTCTCCTGAACACGGTGGATCGCGCGCCGTGATTTCCGGCAGCGGATGCCCCTCCGGTGAGAAGCCGAACAGAATGGCACGGATCACTGACATGTTTGGTCGGCCGGACGAGCGGATAGGCATCCACGAGGGCTGTCGGTGGCTGGGTCTATACAGTTCTGTTGGTCGTCGTCGAGCAGAACAGGCAGGTAGCGGTACCCGTGATCACTGGTGAGATCAAAAGTAAAGTCGACGCCGTCTGGGACGCGTTCTGGACCGGCGGCATCTCCAACCCGCTCGAGGTGATGGAGCAGATCACGTATCTGCTGTTCATTCGGCGGCTCGACGATGAGCAGACCCTCGCGCTCAGCCGCGCCAACATGCTCGGCACACCGGTCACCGGCAATCCCTTCCCGGTCGGCACCGACGAGCAGGGCCGCGACTACGACGAGCTGCGCTGGTCGCGGATGAAGAACATGTCCGCCGACGAGGCGTTCGCCGTCGTCGATCAGCGGGTGTTCCCCTTCATCAAGACCATGCGCGGCGACGACTCCACCTATGCGCACTTCATGAAGGACGCGCGGCTGACGATCCCCAACGCGGGCATGTTGCAGCGGGTGATCGACCGCCTCGACCAGGTGCCAATGGGCGATCTGGATACTAAGGGTGACATCTACGAGTATCTGCTCGCGAAGATCGCCAGCGCCGGCCAGAACGGGCAGTTCCGCACGCCGAGGCACATCATCCAGCTGATGGTCGAGATGATGGCGCCCAAGCCCGGCGACCGGATCGTGGACCCGGCATCCGGTACCTGCGGCTTCCTCGTGGTGGCGAGCGAGTACATGCGCGCCAATCACGCCGACGCGATCGCGTCGGGCGCGGGCCGGGAGCAGTATCACCACGACATGTTCCACGGCTTCGACTTCGACAACACGATGCTGCGAATCGGCTCGATGAACATGCTGCTACACGGGGTGGAGCAGCCCGACGTCCGGTATCGGGACTCGTTGGCGGAGGCCAACACCGGTGATGCGGGCGCGTACTCGCTGATCCTGGCCAATCCTCCGTTCGCGGGTTCGCTGGACTACGAGAACACCGCGAAGGATCTGCAGCAGATCGTCAAGACGAAGAAGACCGAGCTGCTGTTCCTGGCGCTGTTCCTGCGGCTGCTCAAGCCGGGCGGTCGTGCTGCGGTGATCGTGCCGGACGGCGTCTTGTTCGGTTCGTCGAAGGCGCACAAGGAACTTCGTCGGATCCTGGTCGAGGACCAGAAGCTCGATGCGGTGGTGAAGCTGCCGTCGGGCGTGTTCAAGCCGTATGCGGGTGTGTCGACGGCGATCCTGTTCTTCACCAAGACCGAGTCGGGCGGCACCGACAACGTCTGGTTCTACGACGTCCAGGCCGATGGGTACTCGCTGGACGATCGACGAAACGCTCTGCTCGACGAGGACAAGCTCGGGGTGTCGGCGGTGCTCGACGAGTCGGAGCACGAGAAGAACAATCTGCCGGATGTGTTGCGGCGCTGGGCCGATCGCGAAGGTTCCGAGATCGATCGCGCGCGGACGGAGCAGAGCTTCTGCGTGCCGAAGGACGACATCGCGGCGCAGGGGTACGACCTGTCGCTGAATCGGTACAAGGAGATCGTCCACGAGGAGATCGAGCACCGGGCGCCGGAGGTGATTCTCGACGAACTGGAGCGGATCGAGAAGGAGATCGGTGACGGCATGGCGCAGCTACGGGAGATGCTGGCGGGGGGCGCCCAGTGACGAAATGGCCAACGGTGATGCTGGGAGATATCGCCGATATGAATCCACGACTTCGCGAATCGCTTGCGCCGGATCAACCCGTCTCATTCCTCGGCATGGCTGACGCTTCGGAGGATGGGACAACCACCGAGGGTGTGGAGCGTCCGTTCGATGATGTGCGACGGGGATTCACTCCTTTTGAATCGGGCGACATCCTCGTTGCGAAGATCACGCCGTGTTTCCAGAACGGCAAGATCGTCCAGGCCTCAACGGCCCGGCCATACGGTTTCGGGTCGACGGAGTTCCATGTCTTGCGGTCAAAGAACGATCAGCTCGACCACCGATACGGCCTGCATTTCCTTCGGCAGGAGTGGATTCGCATCGATGGGGAACGCAGGATGACCGGTAGCGGCGGCCAGCGTCGCGTTCCGGCCGACTTCCTCAAGTCGCTGGCGATTCCGATGCCGTCGATTGCAGAGCAGCGCCGAATCGCCGCGATCCTCGACCACGCCGACGCCCTCCGCGCCAAGCGCCGCGATGCCCTCACTCGCTTCGACGAGTTGACCCAGTCGATTTTCACCGACATGTTCGACGATGGCCGCGGGGACGACGGGTCGCCAGTCCGCAAACTCGGTGACGTTGCTCTGCAAGTTACTGATGGAGAACACCAGACGCCGAAGCGGGCATCAGCGGGCATCCTCCTCCTATCTGCCCGGAATGTTCAGCACGGGACACTTGATCTCACAGATGTTGACTACGTTGGAGAAGCTGAGTACGAGAGAATAAGTCGACGCTGCAATCCGACGGCGGGGGACATCCTTATTTCGTGCTCTGGCTCGATTGGTCGAGTAGCAGTCGTTCCTGATATGGCGCCTTTCTCATTGGTGCGCAGCGTTGCACTTGTTCGTTTCTCGAGTGAGTGGGTGCTGCCAGAGTTCGCGATGCACTATCTGCGAACCCCGCGAATGCAGGCGATGATGCAGCAGCGCGCGAACGCGTCAAGTCAGGCGAATCTCTTCCAAGGCCCGATTCGCGAACTTCCAATGCTTGTGCCGCCCATCGCGACACAGCGGGCCTTTGTGGAGCGCGTCGGACAAATCGAAATGGTGCAGAGTGCTCACCGCGCTGCGCTCGCCGAACTCGACGCCCTCTTCGCCTCTCTTCAGTCCCGAGCGTTCCGAGGTGAATTGTGATCCCTGGCTACGAGAGTGCGATTCTCCCCGCCTGGCCGGTGTTCGTCCGTCCAACGCTTGTGGTGCTATCGGACGGCCAGACATGGCGAACCGCCGACCTACGCGAGGCCGTCGCCGATGCGATGCAGCTGACCGACGGTCAGCGTGAGGAGCGTCTGAACTCCGGCCAGAGTCGCGCCGAGAACCGTGTCGGGTGGGCGCTGTCGATGCTGAAACGCGCGGGTGCGGTTACCCAGGTTCGCAACGGCTACTCCGAGATCACCGACTTCGGGCATCAACTTCTCGCCGAGCATCCGGAGATGATCACCGAGGCGGATCTCGTCGCCGTCCCGGCCTTTCAGGAATACGTTCCCAAGCCGCGCAAGGCTTCTCCGAAGGACGCAATCGAGGACGGGCCGTCGTACTGGTTCGTCGGTGCGTACTACTACGGGGAGGCGGTCGAGGACCTGACCGATACCTTCGTGGAGGAGGGTATCTGGCGCAACGGCTACGAGGACAAGTATCTCGACGAGGTCCAGTCGATCGAAGTTGGCGAACGCATCGCCATCAAGGCCGCCTATACCCGCCTCTACGACCTGCCATTCGAGGCCAATGGAAACAAGGTCTCGGTGATGGCAGTCAAAGCGACTGGAACGGTCACCCGGAACCACGGCGACGGTCGCACCCTCGACGTGGAATGGGATTCGCGAGAGCCGATTCGGGAGTGGTACTTCTACACGAACCAGCGGACGGTGTGGAAGATCCAGCCGGGCGACTGGCGGACGGATGCGCTCATCGACTTCGCATTCGAGGGCATCGAACAGGACATCGATCGTTTCCGCAACGCTCCGTACTGGGTCGATCGCTTCGGCGACGACGCCGGCCTCGCCGAGGCGCCCGACGTGGACGACGAGATCGGTGCGGACGACGAGGAACTGCAGGGCGCCCAGCAGGGCTACACGCTCGCCGACATCGTCGCCGACGGCTGCTTCGTCCCCGCCCCGGTGCTCGGCGACTACCTGGATGCCCTGCGTATCAAGAAGAACCTCATCCTGCAGGGCCCGCCCGGCACCGGCAAGACCTGGCTCGCCAAGCGCCTCGGCTACGCCCTCATCGGTGGCAAGGATCGGAACCTGCTGCGCGCCATCCAGTTCCATCCCACCCTGGCGTACGAGGACTTCATCCGAGGATGGCGGCCCAGCGGCGACGGCAAGCTGCAGCTCGAGGACGGCATCTTCCTCGACATCGTCAATGCCGCCCAGGCCGACCCCGGGCACAATCACGTCGTCGTCATCGAGGAGATCAACCGCGGCAACCTCGCCCAGATCTTCGGTGAACTGCTCACGCTCCTCGAGAACAGCAAACGGACACCCGACGAGGCCCTCGAACTGTCCTACCGCCGCCCCGGCGAACCGCCCACGTACCTGCCCGAGAACCTCTACATCATTGGCACCATGAACCTCGCCGACCGCTCCCTCGCGATCGTCGACTTCGCGCTCCGCCGCCGCTTCGCCTTCCGCAACCTCGAACCCAACCTCAATGAGGCGTGGCGCCGCTGGGTGTCCGAGCACAACGGCATCCCCGACGCCTTCCTCGCCGCGCTGGCGCACCGCATCGACGCGCTCAACGACAGCATCGCGGCGGACCGCTCGCTCGGCGACCAGTACCGGATCGGGCACAGCTTCTTCACGCCGTCCGGCAAGACCCGCATCGGCGACCCGGACAGCTGGCTGCGGCAGGTGGTGGACTCCGAGATCCGTCCGCTGCTCGACGAGTACTGGTTCGACGACCCGGAGCGCGTGCGGAAGGAAGCGGAGGCACTGCTCGGGTATCCGCTGTGACCGGCGTGATCGTCAGCGGCCGCACCCGGATCCCGGTCCGGAACCTGTGGCTGCTGATGCTGTACGCGTCGAGCCTGTACCGGGCCGACGAGTCGCTGCGCCGCGGCGGCGTCGAAGAGAATCCGGAAGACCTGTGCGACGTGGTCGCCGAGATCCTCGCCGACGCCGTCGAGACCCGGCTGCAGCGCACCCTCGGCCAGGCCTACAGGCCGCGCCGCGCCGCGCTCACCCGGGTGCGGGGCCAGATCGACGTGCTCGAGACGACGACCCGACAACTCCTCTCCCGCGGTCGCGTCGCGTGCCGGTTCACCGAACTGTCCGTGGACAATCCGCGGAACCGGCTGATGCGCACCGCCCTCGCCGTCGCTGCGGGACGGGTGCGCAGCGAACGACTCTCGGCGCGGTGCCGCCGGCTCGCCGCCACCCTCGTCCAGGCCGGCGTCTCGCCCCGGCCCATCAGACGGGGCGATGTCGTCGGCGTCGTCCTCGGCCGCAACGAGGCGACCGACGTGTCTGCCGTCGACGCCGCGAAACTGATTCTGGCGATGGATATTCCGACCGAGGAGGACGGATCCGGTCACCGCTGGGCGGCATCGCGGGACGTCGCCGAGATGCGTCGCCTCTATGAGGCCGCGGTGCGCGGGTTCTATCGCGCCACCCTCACCGCGCCGTGGCAGGTGCATGCGGGCGAGAAGACGCTCCGCTGGCCTACCGAGGAGGCGACGAGCCGGGTGCGTCAGATCCTGCCGGTGATGCGGGCCGACACCATCCTCGAGACCGTCGACCGGCGGATCGTCGTCGAGACCAAGTTCACCGACGCGCTCAAGTCCAACCGGTACGGCGCCCTCAAACTCGCTCGTGGACACGTCTTTCAGCTGTACGCCTACATCCAGTCGCAGCACGAGCAGGACGCGCTCGCCGCCACCGCTGAGGGGGTGCTGCTGTATACGACGGTGGGGGAGCACCTCGACGAGTCGGTCCGCATTCAGGGCCACCGCTACCGTTTCCTCACCGTCGACCTCGCCGGCAGCGCCGTCGACATCCGTGCCGCACTTGCCGCGGTCACGGACGAACCCACCATCGAACTCGAGGACAGTCATGAGTGAAATCCATCCGGCGGCAAGCGACGAGAACTTCGAACGGCTGCGCCAGGAACCGTTCTTCGAGGTGGTGGTCGACCTGATCGCCGGTTATCTTTCGTCCGCATTCGACGACGCGGCGTCGGGCGAGGTGGACAAATGGACGCTGACGTGCCTTCCGACGACGAACAAGACCGGCGAGAGCGAACGTCTCTTCACCCTCAACATCGGACCGATGGAGGTGCTCTACGTGGAGCGGTACACGGAGAACGGCGAGACCGTCGACTACCGCACCGTGCTGTACACGTCGTTGTCCGAGCTGATGCGCGGCACCGGGTACAGCCTCGACGGCCTCACGATGGCAAACCCGTTGCTGCGCTTCCGGAAGACTGACTTGGCCTCCGCGGACGGCGACGGTGTGGTGATCGACTGGTTCCTCTCCGACGAGGGCGCGGACGACCAGTTCTTCGAGCTTCCCCTCGACGAGACGACCATCCGCCCGCTCGCCGAGCGACTTGTCGGCAAGGGTCGAGGCCCGTACGCGCAATATCACAATCGACGGTTCGCGCAGCATGTGCTCGACGTGATGACAGAAGAGGCCTGACATGACGATTCGTCTTCCGAAGGTCCTCGCGTCCGGTGACGACGGCGCCGCAGTCGAGGTGTTGCAGCAGTACTTCCGCGCGCCGTGGGTGAAGACCGGCCGGCTGCGCAGCGGCGCGCTGTGGGACGAATGGGATTCCAGCGGAACCCGCGAGCGCGACGTCGACGTCTTCACCGCCGACGACCTGGTCGCCGTCACCCTGCTCTCGGTTGCGGTATCCCCGGACGGCGCCGACATCATCCTGCGCGAGCGCCGCGACGAGTTCGCCGAGCTGCTGCGGGAGGTCGGCCCCGACCGCGACCTCGTCGACGAGGCCGACGAGATGACCCCAGAGTCGCCGGCGTGGCGGCTGGAGACGGCGCTGTGGACGGTCCCCAGCGTCGGGCGGACCGTGGCGTCGAAGCTGATCGCGCGCAAGCGGCCGCGGCTGTACCCCATCTACGACCGCGTCGTCGGCGAGGTTCTCGACACCAAGAAGGCGCACCTCAACCCTGTCCGGCAGGCCCTGCGGGACAACGACCGCGAACTGCACAACCGGCTCGTCGCGTTGCGGGAACGGGCGGAGTTGCCGGCCGCGGTCCCGGCCATCCGGATTCTCGACGTGCTTGCGTGGATGCAACTGAAGGCGCCGGGCTGAGCGCTCGACTCGATCGCAGCTCTGCGCACCGCTGTGCACAGGAGTGCCTATTTGAATGCACAGCTGACCTCCTCATGAGCGAGACGAGCCTGAATCGGCGACGAATTTCAGGCGAAAAGTACGTCTTGAACAGGAAATATACACAAATAGTCACAAATATAGAATGGAGTGTGTAGGTGGACTATCCTGTGGACATGTCGTGGACAGCGGAGCGGCTACAGGACGTCCTGGCGGATCTGCGGACGCGCGGCGGTGATCGTACGGAGATCGAAGTGAAGCGCGCCTCTGGTGGGTGTCCCGGTTTGGCCGAGACTCTCTGCGCCTTCGGCAACATGCCCGAAGGCGGCACCATCCTGCTCGGAATCGACGAGGCACGGGACTTCGAGGTCGTCGGTGTGACGTCCGTGGCTGACATCGAGAAGGGGGTTGCGTCACAAGCGAGAAACGCCGTCGCGCCACCCGTCAACGTCACGTTCGAGCATGCGATCGTCGACGGCCGCGATGTTGTGATTGCCGGTGTGGCCGGGCTTCCCGACTCCGACCGGCCGTGTCGACTCGTCAGAGGCGGTGCTGCTTACCTACGGCAGGGCGACGGGGACTATCGGATGTCGGATCAGGAAGTAGCGCAACTGATTGCGCTCCGAAACCGGCCACGATACGACGCGGATGCGGTGCAGGGATCGTCGACGACGGATCTCGACAAGCGGTTGGTGACGTTGTTTCTGTCGGAAGCGAGATCGTCGTCACGACGGCTTGCGGACGCCACGGACGGCCAGATCCTCCGATGGAAAGGCGTGACTGCATCGGACGGCACGACTCTGACGATTGCTGGGCTGTACGCACTGGGGCAGTTTCCTCAGCAGTTCGCCCCGTCGCTGGCCATCACCGCCGCGGTCGAACTACCTGATCGCACGGAAGGCCGCACACGTGATCTCGTCCATCTGGACGGGCCGATTCCCGAAATGCTCGATCATGCGATGGAGTGGGTGCGTCGTAACACTCGCAGCGTCATTCGATACGGCGCCGACGGTCACGGGGTCAACCAGAGTGAGATTCCGATGATCGCCGTCCGTGAGCTGATCGCAAACGCGCTCGTACACCGTGATCTCGGTCCACACACGCAGAGCAAGCGGGTGGAGATCCGTTTGCGGGACGACAAGCTGATCATCGCGAACCCGGGTGGCCTCTGGGGGATCAGCCGAGACCAACTCGGAATGCCGACAGGTAAGTCGGCGGTCAACGAGTTCCTATACGAGATCTGCAAACTGACGAGAACGACGATGGGGAACCGTGTTGTCGAGGGCGAAGGGGGTGGGATTCGAGAAGTGCGATCCGCACTGCGCCAGGCAGGGATGCGTCCTCCGGAGTTCCATGACACCGGCGTCAGGTTCACCGCCATCGTGCCGCGCCATGCCCTGCTGTCACCCGATGACCTGTCCTGGTTGGCGGCCGTTGTCAAGGATGCGCCGCTGTCGGACGTGCAGCGGCAGATCCTCGCATCCATGCGGCATGGGCAGGAGTGGACGAATTCGTTTGTGCGAGAGGAGTTCGCACCGATCTACTCGGTTGCCGCCCGCGCAGTGTTGCAGGGCCTGGTCGCCGCGGGATTCGCTGCGGCGAGCGGAGATCGGGGCGGCACCACTTATCATCTTGCGCCGAACCTTGTCGAAGGAAACGAGCGGACCGTGCCCACTGTCGAGATCCTCGACAACCCGGTTGCCGCGTCCGAGGTGTCTGCGCCAGGGGCGCCGGCCAACTTGATTGCGATCTCGTCCAATGCGTCCACCATCTGGGACGCGCTCGATCAGCCCAGGTCCGTCCGAGAGTTGACAGAGGTGACAGGACTCGGGGCGCATCAGGTCAGGTATGCGCTTGCCAAGATGGTCGACAATGGAATCGTTCACGTCGACGGCGGCCCGGGGCGCCGAGGTACCCGATATCGCCGTAGCTCTTGACAACTCGGAACGTACAAACCTGGCTCGCCCGACCCCGCCACGCATGGCAGCGGGGCCGGTTCTGGGCTGGGGTCAGCTCACCAACGTCCAAGTGCCACAACGCTTGCTGGTGAACGCGATGTCGCCCGGCTGGATGGTGACGACGGCCGGACCGTTCTCGTTACCGTTGGCGAGGATCTCGTCGAAGTCGCCGCTCGTGCCGCTGGACCGCTGCCAGTAGCAGCTGGACGTCCCGCTGTTGCGGTACGTGCCGGGGTTGATGTCCTTGCCGACGAGGAAGATGCCGTCGCCCTTGATCGTGTTCTTCGCGGCAGCCTGTTCCTTCGGCAGCAGTTCCCGCTCGCGGCGAGCGATGTCGGCGCTCTGCTTGTCGAGTTGCGACTTGCGGGAGTCGAGTGCGGTGGTCTCGGAGTCCTTGCGCGCCTGCAGATCCTGCTCCTGCTTCGCGACGGTCTGCTCGCGGGCCTCGACGGCTTTCGTTCGCTCACCGGTCGGGTCGGATGCCCCGGCGGCACCGATACCCACGCCGGCGAGCAGCGCCGCGATCAGCGCGACGATCCACGGCCAGCGGCGGCGTTTGGCGGGCTTCGAGGGTGCAGCGTTCGGGACGGTGAGATCGGGTGTGAAGGTGTGACCGGTCATGTCGAGCTCCTGTAACGGGAAGTGGCACCGCGGGTTCGGAGGTCCGATGTACCGCGGCGCGCCCTCGACGTTCCCGAGAGCCGGACAGACTGACAGACACCACCGACAGGATCGGCGTCGTGCAGGCGCCGCATCGTCAACGGTGCTGCTCCGGTATGGCGGGCGGGGTCGTTGCTGGACCGGCGCGGGGTTCCTCCCGCAATCTCTGCAGTGATCATCCTTGGATCAGGAACCAGTCGATCAAAGTTTGGTGTCTCAAACCTTGATCAATGGGCATTGATGAGAGGTTTCTCGGCCGTGTCCGGTTCGGTCGGAGCCCTGTGTCAAGATCACCGGACAGGTGTTACATGGGGAGGACGAGTGTCGATGGCGGGGAATTTCGACTTTCTGCAGGCAGAGTGGCCGACACTGCACGCGGAGGCGCGTAAGGCCGAGCGGGACGCGCTGTTCGACGCCCGCACCACGTGTTTCTACGCCCGCCGTACCGTCGAGCTGACGGTCAAGTGGCTGTACCAGGTGGAGTCGCTGCAGGAGCCGTACAAGAGCGATCTGTCGGCGAAGCTCCACGACCCGGCCTTCGTCGCGGTCATCGGTTACGCCCTCCAGACGAAGATGAACCTCATCCGCAAGCTGGGCAATGCCGCGGTGCACGAGGCCCGCCCGGTGCCGCCGGATGCCGGACGCAAGGCGCTGGTCGAACTGTTCCACGTGCTGTCGTGGCTGGCCCGCAGGTATGCGACGCAGCCGGCCAGCAAGCCGTCGCCGCAGCAGCAGTTCGATCCCGGCCTGCTCCCGAAGCCGGGCGGCGGGGCCGTCGTCGCGAAGACCGTCGCGCAGCTGAAGAAGCTCGAAGGCGACATGGCCGCCAAGGATGCCCTGCTCGAGAAATCCGAGGCCGAGAAGCTCGATCTGGCAGCGCAGTTGGCGGCCCGTGACGCCGAGAAGCAGGCCTCCGATCTGGAGAAGGCGACGCTCGAACAGCTCGTCGCCGAACTCAAGGCGCAGGTCGCCGAGGCGCAGGCGGCCAGCGCGGCCGTGCTGGACACCCACGACTACGACGAGGCGCAGACCCGGCGAGACCTCATCGACCTGTTGCTCCATGAATCGGGGTGGCCGCTCGACCGGGCGCGCGATCGCGAGTTTCCCGTCCAGGGCATGCCCGACGGCAAGAACGGCTTCGTCGACTACGTGCTGTGGGGCGACGACGGTCTGCCGCTCGCGGTGGTCGAGGCCAAGCGCACCTCCAAGGATCCGCGGGTGGGGCAGCACCAGGCCAAGCTGTACGCCGACTGCCTCGAACTGCAGACGGGGCGACGCCCGATCATCTACTACACCAATGGATTCGATCACCACATCTGGGACGACACCCGGTACCCACCGCGGCCGATCGAAGGGTTCCAGACCCGCGACGAACTGGCGCTGATGGTCCAGCGTCGAACGTCCCGTAAGCAGTTGGCCACGATCGAGGTGCCCAAGCACATCGCGGGACGGCCCTATCAGGAGCGCGCCATCCGCCGCGTCGCTGAGCATTTCGAGAGCGACAACCAGCGTGCGGCCCTGCTGGTGATGGCCACTGGGTCCGGCAAGACCCGTACCGTCGTCGCGCTCACCGACATGCTGATGCGGGCCAACTGGGCCAAGCGGGTGCTCTTCCTCGCCGACCGCAAGGCGCTCGTGAAGCAGGCGGTCAACGCCTTCAAAACGCACCTGCCGGACTCGGCGCCGGTGAACCTGTTGACCGACAAGAACACCGAGGGCCGCGTCTATGTCTCGACCTACCCGACGATGATGGGCCTGATCAACGAGGTCGACGGAGGAGAGCGGCGGTTCGGTCCCGGCCACTTCGACCTCGTGGTGATCGACGAGGCGCACCGTTCGGTGTACCAGAAGTACCGCCACATCTTCTCGTATTTCGACTCGCTGCTGCTGGGGCTCACGGCGACCCCGAAGGATCAGGTCGACTACAACACCTACTCGTTGTTCAATCTTGAAACAGGTGTCCCCACAGACGATTACAGTCTGGAACAGGCCATCGCCGACAAGTTCCTGGTGCCCCCGCGTGCGGTGACGGTGCCGCTGGCCTTCCCGCAGCAGGGCATCAAGTACGAGAACCTCAGCGACGAGGAGAAACAGCGGTGGGAGGATCTCGACTGGGGTGACGACGTCGTCGAGGCCGCGATTCCCGACGGCGTGGACGCCGAGGTCGTCAACAAGTGGCTGTTCAACACCGACACCGTCGACAAGGTGCTCGAGATCCTGATGACGCAGGGGCACAAGGTCGAAGGCGGTGACCGGCTCGGCAAGACGATCGTCTTCGCGAAGAATCAGCGGCACGCCGACTTCATCGCCGAGCGCTTCGACGCGAACTATCCGGAGTTCAAGGGTGCGTTCGCGCAGGTGATCACCCATTCGGTGGTCCAGAACCAGGACCTGATCGACCAGTTCTCGCAGCGCGACAAGGAACCGCAGATCGCGATCTCCGTCGACATGCTCGACACCGGCATCGACGTCCCCGAGGTGGTGAACCTCGTCTTCTTCAAGCCCGTCCGCGCCCGGTCGAAGTTCTGGCAGATGGTGGGCCGCGGTACCCGGCTCTGCGAGGACCTGTACGGGCCGGGTCGGGACAAGACCGACTTCTTCATCTTCGACGTGTGCGGGAACTTCGAGTTCTTCAGCGCCCACCCGGATGCCGCGGAGGGCACGCCGGCGGCGTCGCTGTCGCACCGCCTGTTCGCCACCCGGACCGAACTGATTGCGGCACTGGGCAAGAGCGGTGCGGACGTCGATCTGCGTTCGGACACCGCCGACATGCTGCACCGGCAGGTGCAGGGTATGCGGTTGGACAACTTCATCGTCCGCGCGAAACGACGTCAGGTGGAGAAGTACGCCGACCGGGCGGAGTGGGACTCGCTCTCCGAGCAGAGGGTCGCCGAGATCATCGAGAACCTCGCACCGCTGCCGACCACGGTGCGCGATACCGACGAGCTGGCCAAGAGGTTCGACCTGATCGTCCTGCACGGCCAGTTGGCGGTCGTGTACGCCGACGGCACCCTGCCCAAGTTCGAGGCGCCGATCCGGCAGATCGCCGACGGCCTGCTCGACGAGGGGCTGAACATCCCGAAGGTCAAGGCGAAGGAGGCGCTGCTGCGTGAGGTGGCGGGTGACGAGTGGTGGCAGGACGTCACGCTGCCGATGCTCGAACACGCGCGCCGCGAACTGCGCTCCATCGTCGGACTGCTCGAGAAGAAGAAGCGGACGATCGTCTACACCGACTTCAAGGACACCCTCGGTGATGTCGTCGAGGTCGATATGCCTGTGCTTCGGTCGGGCACCGATGTGGAGCGGTTCACCGCGAAGGTGCGCGACTACCTGCGGCGGCAGCCCGACAACCTGGCGCTGTCGAAGGTCCGCCACGGCAAACCGCTCACGACCGCGGACCTCGCCTCGCTCGAGGAGATGCTCGCCCGCAGTGGTGCCGGTGAGCCGGAGGATCTGGAACGCGCGGTCGAGAATGCCAAGGGACTGGCCCGATTCATCCGCTCACTCGTGGGCCTTGATCAGCAGTCCGCCGCCGAGGCGTTCGCGGAGTTCCTGCACGGCAAGACCGCGACGGCGGACCAGATCGATTTCGTGAATCTGATCATCTCCCACCTGACACGGCACGGCGAGATGGATCCGTCGCTGCTGTTCGAGTCGCCGTTCACCGACAAGGCGCCGCACGGACCCGGGCAGGTATTCGGCGACGACCAGGTGATGCGCCTGGTCCAGGTGATCCGGTCGATCAACGAGTCCGTCGACACCACCGACGCCGCCAGCGCCTGATCCGACCCGCGGCTGTCCCCAGCAGTCACGGTGGCACCCAGGATCGCCGCCGGCGGGAGACTGTGGCGTGGTTCGCGGGTGGTTCACCCGGCGGACTCGACCTTCGTGTATACCCGATCTTTGACCCGATATGTCCGCATCGACCACTTTCACATCGAAGGAGCCGTAACGCCGTGACCGCACCGCTGACCAAGGGGCAGAACGCCCCGATCACTGCCGGCGACGTCGTCGTCCTGCTCGATCTGACCGCGGCCGCTGATTTGTCGGCTCTTCTGGTCACCGCGAACGGGAAGGTTCGCTCCGACGCCGACTTCGTCTTCTTCAACCAGCCGAGCGGTCCTGGCGTGCAGCTGCAGCCGGGCCCGCCCGGTCAGGCTGCAACGCTGCGCGTTTCACTCGCGTCGGTGCCCGCCGACATCGACCAGATTCGTACCGTCATCACCCTCGAGGACGCCACGTCGACGTTCGGTCGCTATGGCGCTCCGACCGCGCGTCTGGCCGATGCCAACGGAAACACACTGTACGAGTATCGGATCGACGGCCTCGATACCGAGTCGATCGTGATCGCACTCGAGCTGTACCGGCGACAGGGCGGGTGGAAGGTACGCGCCGTCGGGCAGGGATACGCGGGCGGTTTCGCCGCGCTGGTCACCGACCACGGCGTCTCGGTGGACGACGAACCGGCCGCTCCTGCGGCTCCTGTCGCGCCGCCGGCGCCCCCCGCGCCGCCTGCGGCTGCGCCGGCCCCTGCCGCGCCGCCGGTTCACCCTGCGCCCCCGGCCGCGGGTGCCGAAGTCAGCCTCGTGAAGGGCCGCCCGGTCAGCCTGACCAAGGGCCAGAAGGTGAGCCTGCGCAAGGACGGCGGGGTGGCCCTCACCATGGTGAGCATGGGCCTGGGTTGGGATCCGATCGAGAAGCGAGGAATGTTCGGCAGCCGCGCCGTCGACGTCGACCTCGACGCCTCGGCCGTCCTGATCGCCGACAACCAGATCGTCGACGTCGCGTACTACGGGCAGCTTCGGTCCAAGGATGGCTCGATTCTTCACGAGGGCGACAACCTCACCGGCGTCGGTGACGGTGACGACGAGGTGATCCATGTCGACCTGACGCGGGTACCGCCGTACATCACCACGGTCATCTTCCTGGTCACCTCCTACAAGGGGCACACCTTCGAGCAGGTCAAGAACGCCTTCTGCCGGCTCGTCGACGCCACCACGAGCAGCGAACTCGCCCGATACACCCTGCAGGGTGGCATGCCATTCACGGGCATGGTCATGGCCAAGGTGTTCCGGTCGGGCGGTGACTGGAAGCTCGAAGCGATCGGCGAGGGAATCCAGGCCCGGCACGCCGGCGAGGCCGCACCCCAACTGCACCGGTTCATCGGCGCGTAGAGGACCGACAGTGCACCTGACGCCTGGACAGAACACCGTGCTGTCGACCGCGACTCTGCGGTTCACCGCCAACAGCGCAACTGCACTCGACGTGTCGGCCCTGGTGACCGATTCCTCGCTCCGGGCACTGTCGTCCGACGACTTCGTGTTCTACAACCAACCACGGACGAGCGGAGTCCATCTGGGACCGGACGGCGTCGAGATCGATCTCGACGCCGTCCGGTCCGATGCCGGCGCCGTGCTCTGCATCGCGAGCGTCGACCCGAACGCTGCCCCCGATGCGGCTTTCACCCAGCTCACCGCGACGCTGCACGACCACAGCGGAGCGCCTGTCGCCACCGTCGACGTCGGCTGCAGATCCGCTGAATCGGCAGTGATCTGTTGGGAGCTGTACCGGCGAGCCGGGCAGTGGAAGGTCCGCGCAGTCGGGCAGGGATACAACGACGGGCTTGCGGGCCTGATCACTCGGCACGGCGTGGACGTCGACGACGACGCGAGTGAACAACCCGCGGCGCAGATGGCAGCCCCAACCACCGCATACGCGCCGATCGAGCCGCTCGACCCGGACAGGATCGTCGAACGGTTCGGGATGATCCAGGAAGACGCTGCTCGCTCGGCCGGTGCCCTTATCGCCGCGCGCCAGTTCGCAGAGTCCCGCCTCGACGACGAGATGACCGCGGCGGTAGCCGATCCCGCCACCCGCAACAGCCCGGAAGCGGGGCAGGCGAGGGCACGAGCGCAGCAGCGACATGACACGGTCGTCGAAGAGGCCTTCATCCGATACCGCCGAGACAGCGCCCACCTCGAGGCTGAACTCCAAGCCGTCGGACCGATGCTGCCGCGACCGTTCGCAGACTGGAACTCTCCAGCCTGGACCAACCTCAGTGCAGGTGGCGGAACCGCAGACGGAATCCGCATCGGGGAACTGTCAGCCCCCCAGTGTGGTCCACTGCGAATCCCGGTGTGTCTGCCGTTCCCACTCCGGCAGCCGCTTCGAATCATCGGCCCGGACACACCCGGAACTTCAGCCGTCGTCTTCGCTGTCGCACTGCGGATGTTGGCCTCCTACGACGACATTGCCCTCGATATCGTCGATCTCAGCGGCGGACTTCGACCGCTGACGTCCGCGCTGTCCCATCGTCCCCACGGAACCACGATCGCAGGTGTCGACGAAGTAGCCGCCTACCTCGAGTCGATCTCCGCGTCGGTCGAACTCGGCATACTCGACGGGGCCGGCGGAGTCCGATGTTCCGCACGTCCCCAGCGGCTTCTCGTTCTGAACCACTTCCCGTTCGGCTACGAGCAGCGGCACTGGCCGGCGATCGCGTTCCTCGCAGAGCATGGCCCGTCGATGGGTGTTTCGATGGTGATCGTGGGCGAAGATTTCTCCTCCGTCGAGGCGATCGACAGCGACCTCGTCCACCGCAGCTACGCCCTTCCGGCCGCGGACCGATCCGAGTGGTGTGACCCGTGGACCTTCAACGACTGGACCTTCACCCCCGATCAGATACCGGCCGACGCCAACCGCCTGGCACAAGTGCTCGCGCACTTCGCGGACCGGTAGCAGGTGCGGTCGGCACCTGTTCTTGGGTCGACGCTGGACTGTGCTGAGTTCTCGGGTGGTGGATCAGCGGCCGGGAGCGACCGCCGTGATGGCCTGTGTGTTCGACTGTTCGGTGGCGTCGAAGCTCGCCGCGATCTTCTCGAACACCGACTGCATCTGCTCGACGACGGTGATGTGATCGGCCAGAGCCTGATCGAGCGGGTAGGCGCCGCCGGACGCCTTCTGCTCGAACTTGCGGGCCAGCGCGACTCCGGAGGGGAGGATGCCGAGGCCGTCGACACGGCTGAGTCCAGCGGCTCCCGCTTGATCCGATCGAGTTCCCTGACCATTTCGGCGCAGCGTTGCGCACACTGCTCGGCAACGCCAGGTTCCAAGTAGAGAAGACCCGCATCGACCTGATCACCGAGTGCACTCCACGAGTTGCTGTTCACAGCGCCGGCCGTCCTGTCAGTTGGGGATCGTCGGAGCGAGGACCTGGGCGTTTCGAATGGCGAGGGGGCACGGGCCTTCAGGTGGAGTTCTTCCGACGAAGTAGCCCGATTTGATCATCACGGTGTCGGTTCCAGAACTGAACATGACATCGCAGTACTCATTGCGAGTGTCGGATGCCTCGCGGAAGGTGAAGGCCTTCCGGCCGCCCAGGTCGACTGGAGTGAAGTCGGTGAAGCGGTCGTTCTCTCGGACCTCGTCGAGGGTGCGTGCCGCAATGAACACCGTTACCGCTGTGCTTTCACCGCCCCAATCGCACAGATTCCACCCTGGCTGTTTGACCCCGAGGATGTCGCGCGTCTCTGACGCCGGATCCACCCCCGCCGCTCGCAGCGCGTCGTCCGGGATGCTGCACGGGTCGAATGCCGGTTCTGCGGCCCCGGGTGCGGCCGGGTCGGCCTGACCCTCGACGCTCGTCGACCTGCAGCCGGCCAGGCTCAGAACCCCGACCGCGGCGACGGCCACGACAGTACACCGTCCCACAGACCTCACGTTTCCCCCTCGTTCGGCGACGATCCGCTCATTGGATCAGACGCACGGTGACCCCACTCGGTTCCACCGAAGATCTCCACTGACGACGACCGGTGACCCGGGCGACGCCACGGATGCGACACCGGAGTCCTGAGCCATCCCGGCTAGGTTCTGCTCATGACTTCTGCCTCCGGCGCCTACTCCGGCCGGCCGCTGCGCCTCCCCGCTCCGCCGACCGTCGAGAACATGTCTGCCCTCGCGCAGGCATGTTCGCACTCGGTTCGTGCCAACACCGGGCACGACCTGCCCTTCACGCTCGCATCTGCACGCGATGTCGACGCCTTCCTCGGCGAGATACGCGACCAGGAGGGCGGCAGCGACTACCTTGCCGAACTCGTCTTCAAGTTCGGCGCCTACCTCGGCGAGCTGCTGGTCCGCCACGCCGGAGGGAGGTGGGTCGAGCCGCCCACCGAGATCGGTGGCTGGCCCGGCATCGAACTGCCTGACGGGACCTTCGCGGACCCCATCGGCAAGGCGTTCAAGCGCGTCGACAACGGCTCCGAGGACGCCGTGCAGTCGTTCGTCGACGTGGCGGTCGACCTCGCCCGCCCTGCCCCGAAGCGGCGCTGGTTCGGGCGGTCACGGTAGCCGCTGCGCGGCAAGCGGTTCGAAGTCGACCTCGGTCGCGCCGAACAACGTCGCGGATTCCGCCCGCAGCACCGGCGCCGCAGCATCCAGCGACGGTCCGAGCAGCCGCAGCGAATTCATCCGCTGCGAGCAGTACACCGGGAACTCGCCTCGCTCGTCACGAGCGGCGGTGTCCCACAACAGCACATCGCCGTTCTCGCTGATGGCGAAAACCTGGAGCGAGTCGACGAGCGCCCAGTTGCCGTCCGGCTCGATCATCCAGTCGAACTCCTCGACCTGCCCGTCGCGGTAGGCCTTCGCTCGTGAGGATCGCGCTCCTGGCCTGGCAGCTGCGGCGTAGCCGCCCCGCACGGGCGGGTACACGAGCCAGAGCCCGAACAGCCTGCCCCAGCCCAGTTCTCGCACGAAGGCCCGGTACGAGTCGGGAAACCCCGCGCCGTCGGGGAACCGGAAGGTATCGAGGAAGTCGACGTCGATGTGGGTATCAGGCGCGCGCACCCGGACGGTTCTCTTCGGCGTCGGAATCGGCGCGGATGAGTCCATCGCCGTACCGATCGGCATCCTCGACGGCGAGTCCGGAGTCCGTGATGATCAGGTCGACTTCGCCGAGCGCGGCCACCCGCGTCAGTGCTCTGTGTCCGAACTTCGAACTGTCTGCGACGACGGCCGAGCGGGCGGATGCCGCGATCATGGCCCGTTTGATCGGGACCTCGAGGGTGTTCGTATTGGTGACCCCGGCGGTGGGATCGATGGCGTCGGCCCCGAGGAATGCCCAGTCGACGGAGTAGTCGGCGAGGAACTCCACCGAACGCTCGCCGACCAGCGTGAATACCGACCCGAGGAGTTCTCCGCCGGTCACCAGCAGGCGCACCTCCGGGAACGTGGCGACGTACTTTCCGATGCGCAGGTCGTTGGTGATGATCGTCAGCTCGGACCTGTGCCGCAGCGCGGCCGCGACCTGGTAGGTGGTGGAGCCGCTGTCGAGAATGACGCTCGCGCCGTCGCTCACGAGGTCCGCGGCCGCACGAGCGATGGCGATCTTCTCGGCCCTGTGATCGCTCTCCTTGACCGCGTAGGGGATCTCGGACATCGCACCGGCGATCGGCCGCGCGCCACCGTGTGTCCGTTCGGCTTTGCCGAGTCGGACGAGAGCGTCCAGATCGCGCCGGATGGTGGACGCGTCCACGCAGAGCTCCCGCGACAGCGCCTTTGCCTCGACGTAGCCGTCTGCCACGAGCCTGCGAAGTATGTCCTCGCGCCGCTGTGCACTCCCGGACAAGCCAGTTCCTCCTCGGACGGTGCCCGCCGTTGCCGACCGGGCGGGCTGGTCGATTGTAGCTTCCGGGCTGCGCAGATATTGACAGATCAGGCAACGGTTTGCATGATTTCACGCAACGGATGCGCGAATTCGTGCAATCCGATTTCTGTCCGGATGGCGTGTCGATTCCGAGGAGTGCCAATGCAGATGGGTCTGATCGGCCTGGGCCGGATGGGCGCGAACATGCGCGAACGCATACGCGGCGCCGGGCACGACGTCGTCGGGTTCGATCCCGGAACCACCGCGAGTGACGTGGAGTCGCTCCAGGAACTGGTTGCCCGGCTGGCGACTCCACGGGTGGTGTGGGTGATGGTTCCGGCAGGCGAGCCGACTCGCACCGTGATCGAACAGCTGAGTCACCTGCTCGGGGCCGGCGATCTCGTCATAGACGGGGGAAACTCGCGCTTCACCGACGACAAGGATCATTGTGAGTTGCTGGGCGACAGGGGAATCGCCTATCTCGATTGCGGTGTGTCCGGGGGTGTTTGGGGTCTGCAGGAGGGGTATGGCCTGATGGTCGGCGGTGCAGCGGGCGACGTCGCGCGCGCCATGCCGATCTTCGACGCCCTGCGGCCCGCCGGCGAACACGCCGAGGGGTTCGTCCATGCCGGACCCGTCGGTGCCGGGCACTACGCGAAGATGGTGCACAACGCCGTCGAGTACGGGCTCATGCAGTCTTACGCGGAGGGCTACGAACTCCTTGCTGCCGAGCCTCTCATCACCGACGTCGGCGCCGTGCTGAAGGCCTGGCAGCGGGGGACCGTGGTGCGCTCGTGGCTGTTGGAGTTGCTGGTGGCCGCGGACAGCGATGATCCGGGGTTCGAATGCCTGACGGGCTACACCGACGACTCCGGTGAGGGGCGCTGGGCCGTCGAGGAAGCGATCGCGCACGCGGTACCCGCGCCGGTGATATCGGCGGCGTTGTTCGCCAGATTCTCCTCGCGCCAACCCGATTCCCCGGCGATGAAGGCGGTCTCGGCGCTGCGCAACCAGTTCGGTGGACACGATGTACGTCTGAAGGAGTTGTCGGCATGAACCTGCGGTTGGGGTACAAGGCATCCGCGGAGCAGTTCGGCCCGCGGCAGTTGGTGGAGTTGGGTGTGCTGGCCGAGGCCCACGGGATGGACTCGGCGACGGTGTCGGATCATTTTCAGCCGTGGCGGCACGAGGGTGGTCATGCGCCCTTCTCTCTTGCGTGGATGACGGCCGTGGGGGAGCGGACATCGCACCTGATGTTGGGGACGTCGGTGATGACTCCGACGTTCCGGTACAACCCGGCGGTGGTGGCGCAGGCGTTCGCGACGATGGGCTGCCTCTACCCGGGGCGGGTCATGCTGGGCGTGGGTACGGGTGAGGCGCTGAACGAGATCGCGACCGGATTCGCCGGGCCGTGGCCGGAATTCAAGGAACGGTTCGCGCGGCTGCGGGAGGCCGTCCGGTTGATGCGGGAACTGTGGTCGGGGAACCGAGTGGATTTCGAGGGGGAGTTCTACCGGACGACGGGTGCATCGATCTATGACGTGCCCGAGGGCGGCATACCGGTGTACATCGCGGCGGGTGGTCCGGTGGTGGCACGGTATGCGGGCCGGTCGGGCGACGGGTTCATCTGTACGTCGGGTAAGGGGATGGAGTTGTACACCGACAAGCTGATGCCCGCGGTCGCGGAGGGGGCGGACACCGCAGGACGCGACATCGCCGCGATCGACAGGATGATCGAGATCAAGATTTCCTACGACACGGATCTGGAACTGGCACTGGAGAATACGCGGTTCTGGGCGCCGTTGTCGTTGACGGCGGAGCAGAAGCACAGCATCGATGATCCGATCGAGATGGAGAAGGCGGCGAATGCGTTGCCGATCGAGCAGGTGGCCAAGCGGTGGATCGTGGCATCGGATCCGGACGAGGCGGTGGCGCAGATCCAGCCGTACATCGACGCGGGGTTGAACCACCTCGTCTTCCACGCGCCGGGCCACGATCAGAAGAGGTTCCTCGAGCTGTTCGAGAAGGACCTCGCTCCACGACTGCGTGCCCTCGCATGATCGGAGTCGATGTCACGAAATCCGCGTTGTGGCAGGAGCTCACGGTGCATCAGTCCACGATCGCGTCGACCGATCTGCGCTCGCTGTTCGCGTCGGACCCGAGCCGCGGCCGTCGCCTCACCGTGAACGCCGGCGATCTCTACATCGACTTCAGTAAGCACCTCGTCACAGCGGAGACGCTCGACCTGTTGACCGCGCTGGCACGATCGGCCGGTGTCGAACGGTGCCGTGAGGCGATGTTCGACGGCAAGCGCATCAACAGCACCGAGGATCGGGCGGTGCTGCACACGGCACTGCGAGCGTCTCGGGGCGCACGACTGGTCGTCGACGGAGAGCACGTTGTCGACGACGTGCATGAGGTTCTCGACCGAATGGCAGACTTTGCCGATCGCGTCCGATCCGGCCGGTGGCGCGGCGCAACGGGCCGTCGAATCCGATCCGTCGTGAACATCGGAATCGGTGGATCCGACCTCGGCCCCGCCATGGCGTACCGCGCTTTGCGGTCCTGTGTCGACGGTCCGGAAGTGCGCTTCGTGTCGAACGTCGACCCCGCGGACCTGGCCTCCGCGCTGGCCGGGTTCGAGCCGGAAACCACTCTCTTCGTGGTGGTTTCGAAGACCTTCTCGACTCTGGAAACCCTGACCAATGCAACCGCGGCGCGCCGTTGGTTGACGAACGTGCTCGGGGAGGACGCTGTACCCCTGCACTTCGTCGCGGTATCGAGCGATGTCGAACGAGTCGAAGCGTTCGGCATCGATCGAGCGAACATGTTCGGCTTCTGGGACTGGGTCGGCGGCCGCTACTCGTTGGGATCGGCCGTCGGACTCAGTCTCATGGTCGCGATCGGGCCCGAACAGTTCGGCGAGTTCCTGACCGGGTTCAGGCGAATGGATCAGCATTTCCGCACCGCGCCGCTCGAATCGAACGCGCCGGTGCTGCTCGGACTGCTCGGTGTCTGGTATGCGAGCTTCTTCGGTGCCGACACACACGCGGTACTGCCGTACGCGAACGACCTCGCGAGGTTCCCGGCGTATCTCCAGCAGCTGGTGATGGAGTCCAACGGCAAGTCGGTCCGATCCGACGGCACCGGTGTGGGCACCCGGACCGGCGAAATCTACTGGGGTGAGCCCGGAACGAACGGGCAGCACGCCTTCCATCAGCTTCTCCATCAAGGCACCCGTCTGGTTCCCGTGGATTTCATCGGGTTCGTGAATTCGGCAGCCGGCGTCACGGAAGTCGACCCCGACGGGTCGATGCACGATGTGCTGGTCGCGAACATGTTCGCCCAGGCGAAGGTCCTGGCGTTCGGCCGCTCCGCGGCGGAGATCGAGTCCGAAGGTGTTGCGCAGGAACTCGTTCCGCACAAGATCATGTCCGGGAACCGCCCGTCGACGACGATCCTCGCGCCCCGGCTCACACCCTCGGTCCTCGGACAGTTGATCGCGCTCTACGAGCACCTGGTCTTCGTGCAGGGAACGATATGGGGCATCAACTCTTTCGACCAGTGGGGTGTCGAACTCGGCAAGAAGGCTGCACTCGAGTTGACGGCCGACCTGTGCGATGTCGGCGTCGCGGTCTCCGATGGGGACACTTCCACGACAGAGCTGATGGGGGTCTACCGGCGGGAGCGGGACAGCGTGCGGTGCCCGCACTGACGGCAGGCACAGCGAAACGCCCGGGGGCCGTCGAACCGTTTCGGTCGGCGACCCCCGGGCGGGGCGCGTGGGTCTACACGTCGCGCTTGCCGAGCCTCATCACCTCGCGATTGCCGGTGCACCACCGCTGGACCGCGCGCACCGAGCTGATCCGCCAGCCGTCCTCACCTCGCCGGAGACCCATGTCGTACTGACCTCCGGAGGTCCACAGCGGTCCACCGCTGTTGTTGGGCTTCACGTGGGTGGCCACCACCTGGGAGATGCACCTGGCCTCGTCGCCCGAGCCGCTCACGAGGTGCCCGGACACCTGGTGCTGCGTCGCGTCGAGGTTGCCGAGCAGACGCTCGGCGTTCCTGACGTAGTCGGCGCGCGGAGTGTCGGTGGGGGCACCGCCGAAGACACCCACGTAGTCCAAAGTGATGGTCTCGGTGAAGATCTCGTGGAGGTCGGCCCACCGGCGCTCGTCGATGTAGTACGTCATCTTCGTGCAGGTCTCGATGATCTCCGCACGATCGTCGGCGCTGAAGCGCTCGTCGGTCATTCAGTTGTTCCCTTCGTTCACGGATGATTGCGGACGCTCGCCGGCGGCGCCGCCGGCGAGGAGATCGTCGATCTCCACGGCGTCGACGCCCCACTCGCCCAGGACTTCACGAGTGTGCGCGCCGGGCGTGGCGGCCGGCGCCGGGGTCCGAGGAGGCGTGCGGGAGAAGCGTGGGGCCGGGGCCGGCTGTACGACGCCACCGACCTCGACGAACACATTCCGCGCGCGGTTCGCCGGATGCCGCGTCGCCTCCGTCGGGCTGAGCACCGGCGCGAAGCACGCGTCGGTGCCCTCGAGCAGGTCGCACCACTCCTGTCGGGTCCGGGTGGCGAACAGTTCGGCGAACCTGGACCGTGTCGCTGTCGCGTCGGCGGTACGGTCGACCTCGACACCCAGACGGTCGCACAGGTCGTTGTAGAACCGGGACTCCAGAGCGCCGATCGCGACGAACTGGTGGTCGGCCGTCTCGTACACGTCGTAGTGACCGGCACCGCCGTCGAGGACGTTGCTGCCCCGTTTCTCGGACCATTCTCCGGAGGCGATGAGTTCGTGGATCGCGGTGGTGAGCAGTGCCGCCCCGTCCACGATCGCGGCATCGACCACCTGGCCCTGTCCGGACGACCGCGCCTCGAGTAGCGCGCTGACCACACCGAGGGCGAGCAACATTCCGCCGCCGGCGAAGTCACCGACGATGTTGCCGGGTGGGACGGGACGCTCGGGTGTCCCGATGCCGTGGAGCGCGCCGGCGAGCGCGATGTAGTTGATGTCGTGCCCGGCGGTCTGGGCGAGCGGGCCGTCCTGGCCCCAACCGGTCATGCGCCCGTAGACCAGACGCGGGTTGCGTGCACGGCAGTGCTCGGGGCCGATGCCGAGGCGTTCGGCGACGCCGGGACGGAAGCCCTCGATCACCGCATCCGCGCTCTCACAGAGACGCAGGAACGTCTCGACGGCGTCAGGGTTCTTGAGATCGAGCGCGACGGAGCGGCGGCCTCGCCCAACCGGCTCGTGCTCCAGCAGTGCCTCACCGCGCGGTGCGAGACGGTCGATGCGTACGACGTCCGCGCCGAGATCGGAGAGCAGCATGCCGGCGAAGGGCAGTGGACCCATGCCCTGCAGTTCCAACACGCGGACTCCGGCCAGCGGGCCGCTCAATTCACGGCTCCCAGCCGGGTGGAGTACGCGCCCGCCGACCCGAGGGTGTGGACCAGCGTCACGAGGTTGTTCAGCAGTTGGCCAATGAGTTTCGTGGCCCCTGGATCGACGAGTGTGCCATCCTCGAACCGGGTGTGCGCGCGGGTGACGAAGACCTCCGGGTGGTTCACCACATGGGATTGCGTCGCCACGAACGACTGCCGCAGTTGGGATTGCGCGCGCGCCGTACCCAGGATGCTCGGCGATGCACCGACGAGGGCGACGGCCTTGCCCTCGAGTCCGGAGTTGCCCGGTGGCATCGAGATCCAGTCGAGCGCGTTCTTGAGCACCCCGGGGACGCCGTAGTTGTACTCGGGGGTCGCGATGACGATCGCGTCGGCAGCGCGTACGGCCTCTCGCAGCTCGGCCACCGCGGGAGGTTCACCCTGGCGGGCATGGTCCTCGTTGAACAGTGGAATCTCCGCCATCCGGGTGAACGGGTCGATCGCCAGATCGTCCGGGCAGAGCCGGATGACGTTGTCGAGCAACAGCTGATTGTAGGAACCCGCGCGGAGGCTGCCCACGATCCCGACCGCACGGAGGCTCCGGGGAATGGTCACATCATCGGTCATCGTCGGACTCTTTCCTACTGCTGTCGGACACGTGGTTCGCGCGGGAGTCCCAGGACGCGTTCGGCGATCACGTTCTTCATGATCTCGTCGGTTCCGCCGCCGATCCGCAGGCCCAGGGCGCCGGTGAGCAGTTCGGTCCAGGGGTTCTCGAGGACGCCGTCCGGGCCGAGGGCGCGCAACGCGGTGTCCGCGGCGAGGTACTGGCCTTCCGTCGAGAGCAGTTTCGTGATCGACCCCTCGGCCCCCGGCGGACGCCCCTCGTTGGCTGCGGTGCGCAGCCGGAGCTTCAGGATGCCGAGGATGTGCTGGATCGTGTACACGTCGGCGAACTGTCGGCGGATCGTCGGGTCGGTGACGTGCGTGCTGGTGCGGAGCATCTCCAGCAGTGGCTGCGCGCCAACGATATCCGGCTCCAGCGAGTAGCGCTCGGCCATCAGGGTGGTCATCGCGACCTCCCACCCCTGGCCGGGCTCGCCGAGAACCGCGTCGGCGGCGACCTCCGCGTCGTCGAAGAAGACTTCGTTGAAGGTGTGCGCTCCGGTCGCCTGCTTCAGCGGCCGAACCGTGACTCCTGGTTGCTTCAGGTCGACCAGGAACGCGGTCAGACCGCGGTGGCGGGGAGCATCCTCGCTGCGGGCGAGGAGGTAGCCGAATGATGCGTACTGGGCGTAGGACGTCCAGATCTTCTGCCCGTTGATCCGCCAGCCGTCCGCGGTCCTGCGTGCGGTGGTGCGGATGGCGGCGAGGTCGGATCCGGCGTCCGGCTCGGAGAACAGCTGGCACGAGAGTTGCTTGCCGGCCAGGAGCGGTGTCAGGTACCGGTCGCGTTGCTCGGCGGTTCCCCACAGGGAGAGAGTCGGCACGATCATCCCCATCGTGACCGACTGGGCATCGAGCGGCAGGCGGTATCGCCCCTCCTCTTCGGTGAACAGGAGTTTCTGGGGGACATCACCTCCCGCGCCGCCGTACTCCTCCGGGATGCCGATTCCCGCCCACCCGTCCGCGTACTTGCGGGCCTGCCAGGCGAGGGCCTGCTCCACGTGGCGGACGGATTCCCCGGTGGTGCGAGCGCCGAAGACGCTCAATCTGCCCGTGTCCGGCTCCTCGAAGGCGGGTGCGTTCGCGGCAAGCCACTTCGCAGCCTGCTCCCGGTACGCGATGTCAGCGGGCGAATCAGCGAAATCCATGGTCGCTCCTAGGGGGTCTCGGCGAGCAGAAGGCGGGCGGCAACCGCGTCGCGGTGATCGTCGGGACTTCCCAGAGTCATTGCGCGACTCCGGGCGCGGCGGACGTGCAGGTGCGCGTCGTGTTCCCACGTGAACCCGATCCCGCCGTGGGTCAGGAGATTTGCCTCCGCGGCCTGCACGTAGGTGTCCGAGCACCACGCCTTCGCCATCGATGCGACGAGGGCGAGTTCCTCCGTCGCGCCGGTGTCGGCGAGCCATGCGGCGTGATAGACGAGCGACCGTGCGCCCTCGACCTTGAGTAGTACGTCCGCGCACCGGTGCTTGATCGCCTGGAAGGACCCGATCGCCCGTCCGAACTGCGTTCTCGTCTTCGCGTACTCGACACAGCTGTCCAGGCAGGCCTGCGCGCCTCCCAACTGCTCGGCGGCCAACGCGATGTTCGCGTGCGCGAACGCCCGCTCGACCTTGTCCGAGACGGGCGCGCCGAGCCGGACGGACGGGGTGTCGTCGAAGCGGATCCGGCTCGATCGGGTGACCAGATCGTAGGGTGTGGCCTCGTCTGCGGGGGCGTCTCTGGGCGCGTCGAGGACTCCGCGGTCGACAGCGAAAAGGCCGGTCCCGCTGGACGTGCGCGCGGGCACGATCAGCAGACCTGCCGACTCCGCATCGATGACCGCGTCGGCGACGCCGGTCAGTCGCGCGTCGTCCGACGCGTGGACCGGGAGGTTCGCCATCGACCCGACCCCCACGGGGAGCGCGAACGTGGCGATCAGCTCGCCTTCGGCGATCCGGGGGAGGAAGTCGGCGCACGCCGTGTCGTCGTCGGTCGCGAGGAGTGCGGTGGACGCCAGGCCGATGCTGGCCAGGTACGGCGACCTGACGAGACGGCGGCCGAACTCCTCGAGGACGATTGCGAGTTCGACCATCCCGCCACCGGCACCGCCGTACTCGACCGGAATCGGGACCGACATCAGGCCGAGCTCGTCTGCCGCTCGGCGCCAGACCGCTTCGTCGTAGCGGAGGCCGGCCTCCATGAGTGTTCGTACCTGCTGCCGATCGGAGGCGTCGAGGAATCGACCGACGCTGTCGCGGAGAGCAGCTTGCTCTGGGGTGAAACCGAATTGCACGATCTTGCCGCCTAGGTGAGGAGGTCGGCCATGAGGCGAACCGCCTCAGGCTGTCGGGTCATGAGGGACATGGAAGTGATCGGTGCCGAGGTCCAGGGGTCGAGCAGTTCCTTGATCCGTTCGGGTGGGCCGCACAGTGCGATGTCGTCGACCAGGTCGTCCGGCACTGCGGCGATCGCCTCCTCCTTCCGTCCCGCGAGGTACAGATCCTGGATCTTCACTGCCGCGTCCGTGTATCCGTAACGACATGCGACGTCGTTGTAGAAGTTCTTTCCCCGGGCGCCCATGCCGCCGACGTAGAGCGCGATGCTCGGCTTGACCTGGGCTCGGCACTCGGCGGCGTCGTCTCCCACGACCACGTCGAGAATCGGGCACAGGTCGAAGTCGGGTCGGGGCGTGAACCCGGCGGGAACGATCGCGTCGAACCTGCGCGGGGAGAAGAACACCGGGAACCAGCCGTCGGCGATCTCGCAGGCCAGTTCGATGTTGCGGGGCCCGATCGCCGCGAGGTAGATCGGCAGGTTCTCTCGCCGGGGATGCAGGATCATCTTGAGTGGCTTGCCCAGGCCGCTGCCGTCGCTCCCCGTATAGGGGACGTCGTAGTAGGTGCCGTGGTGTTCGAGGGGGGCCTCGCGGCGGAGCACCTGCCGGACCACATCGACGTACTCGCGGGTACGTTGCATCGGCTTGCCGTAGGGGATACCGTGCCAGCCTTCGACGACCTGCGGCCCGGACATGCCGAGACCGAGGCGGAATCGGCCGTCGGAGAGATGGTCCATCGTGGCTGCGGTCTGTGCCGTGAGAGCTGGTGAGCGGCCGGCCATGCCGAGAACGGCTGTGCCGAGCCCGATCCTGGACGTTCGTCCGGCAAGCCATGCAAGGGGCGTAATGCCGTCGGACCCGTAGGCCTCGCCGGACCACACGCAGTCGAACCCGACATCCTCGGCGAGCTGCACGAGGTCGAGAACGTCGTCTCTTCCAGATCCCCAATAGCCAAGGTTCAGGCCAAGTTTCATGACGTCCTCCGAATGCGGATGTGGGGGCGGCCGATGGTGCCGCCGGAGGGAGTGGGATCGCCAAGGGTGAGGTCCCGGGTGTTTCGTCGTCCCGAGAACATAGCAGATTCTGACCTGCAGAGGGATTTTCTGTAAACCCTTGTGACGTCACCGAACTCGTGCCATGCTTTCACCAGCCGAACGCACAGGCGAGCCGACCTCGAAAGGTGGGCCCTGGCGCTCGGTATCCAATTTTCCGACCAGGCTGTGGCCGCCGTTCGAGACGGTTTCGAGGGCCCGCCGCCGTTGAATGGAGTCCTTATGAAGGCCGTGGATGCCCCGATTCTCGTTTCGAACCCCGCCCCGGGCGTTCAGCAGATCACGTTGAACCGCCCGAACAGGCTCAACGCCCTCAACCCCGGCCTGATCATCGAACTCACCAAACACCTCGATTCCTTGGTGCGGGCCGACGATGTCAAGGTCGTCGTGCTCACCGGTGCCGGCCGTGGTTTCTGCTCCGGCGCCGACCTGTCGGGCGAGGTGTTCCCGACCGGCGTGGAGAGCGATCCGAATCGGCACTGGGCGGCCATTCAGTCGTGGTACTCCGGGGTAGTGGCGCGGCTGCGTCGGATCCCGCAGCCGGTGATCGCGGCCGTCAACGGACCTTGCGTCGGCGGCGGCTTCTCTCTCGCGATGGCGAGCGATATCCGGCTGGCCGCACCGGAGGCGTACTTCTCTGCGGCGCAGATCAATATCGGTCAGTCGGTTTCCGAGATGGGTGCGAGCTACCTGCTCCCCCGGATCATCGGCGGTCGTGCGACGGAGATCCTGATGACCGGCCGTCGAGTGCAGTCCGACGAGGCCGAGCGCATCGGCTTCGTGAGCCGCGTCTGTCCCGACGGTGTCGTGGACGCCGCACTCGAGGTGGCCGGGGTGCTCGCGGCCAAGGCGCCGCTGGCCCTGCGGATGTCGAAGGAGGCGCTCAACGCCTCGCAGGAGATCGGCAGCCTCGAGGCCGCGTTGACCATGGAGGACCGTACCCAGGTCGTCTGTGTCCTGAGTCAGGACCTGGCCGAGGGAGAACTCGCCTTCCGCCAGAAGCGCAAGGCCGTGTTCTCCGATGCTCTCGTCGGATCCGCGCAGGTGTCCGATGAGTAAGCCGCCCGGCAACCGCGCGGTGTCCCGCTTCGAGCTCTACCTGGATACGTCGCCGAGTGTCGCGGCCGGGTGGTCGATGGGCACCGTCCGCGAGCCGGCCCGACTCTTCGGGGCCAACGGGGTACGGCTCCATGCCGACGGCCGCTTATGGATCTCGGAGCTTGTAGGCGAACACCTTTCGGCGTGGGACGCCGACAATGACGTCCTGTCGACCGTTTCACCGATGGGCTCGGAGCTCCAGGGACCCGACGACATCGCCTTCGACTCCGAAGGGACCGTCTACGCGGCCGAAACGATGAACGGGAGAATTAGCGGTCGCCGCGCCGACGGCACGTACTTCGTGCTGGTCGACGACTGCCCCGCGGTGAACGGCATCACCGTCGACCCCGAGACCGACAGGTTGTACGTCGACGAGATGCGTGAGGGCGGTCGGGTCCTCGAGATCGACCGGCACCAGCGAAACCAGGTCCGGGTGATCGCCGAGGGTCTGGATTGGCTCAATGCCCTGGCGATGGGTCCCGACCGGCGGCTGTACATGCCGCAGGTCTTCGCGGGGACCGTGTTGGCCGTGGACCCGGAGTCCGGTGCGGTCGAGAAGGTCGTCGACAGCCTCGCGCACCCGACCGCGGTCAAGTTCGCCCCGGACGGCCGGCTCGTCGTGGCCCAGGCGAGCATCGGCGAGGTCACGGCGGTGGATCTGAGCACCGGCGAGCGGCAGCGGCTGGTGAGCCTCGCCCCCGGCATCGACAACTTCGACATCGATGCACGCGGCTACATCTACGTCTCCAACTTCGTGGAGGCGAGTGTGGCGCGGTACTCGATGGAGACCGGTGAGCTCGACACGGTGCTCTCGGCGGGCTCGTTCCTCGGGCCGTACCAGGTCGCCAGTGCAGCCGAAGGTTTCATTGCGGCCGACCACGGGAGCATTTGCCGGGTGGACGGTGACGGCACCCTCGAGCGGGTGAGCAGGCTGCTGCTCGACCAACCGTTCGCCGCCGTCGGTGCCGTCGAGGTCGCCGGCGTCCTCGTGGCGCTGAGTCAGGCCGGCGAGGTGTTCCGCCGTGTCGACGACTCGGGCGAGTGGGTCAAGATCTTCGGTTCGCTCAGCGGAGCGAACTCCGAGTACTTCGCCCAAGATGCCGACGGGGTGAATGCCGTCGGTGTCGGTGACGATCAGTTGCTGGTCGGGATGCGACGCGGTGACGTCGTCGTCCTGGATCTGGACGGCACCGTGAAGTCGCGGCGGCCGTCGGGGCTCACGACCGTCACGGCGATCACCGGTGACCGCGGTGCGATCGTCGTCAGCGACGAGACCACGGGCTCGGTGCTGGTCCTCGGCGAGGGCGAACCGTGTGCGCTGACCGGCTTCGTCCGGCCCCAGGGCGTCGCTCTCACCGACGACTACGTGGTGGTCGCCGATCAGGGCGCACGGCAGGTCGTGTGCGTGAGCCGGGACGGCGACCGACGCGAGGTGGCGGCCACGGATCTCCCTCTCGGACTGCCGCAGGTACAGGCCAACGACGGTCGCCGGTCGTCGGTGACCATCGCGGCCGACGGGTCGATCATTGTCGGATGCGACGGCGACGGGAGCATCCGCCGCCTCGTTCGCAGCTGAAGACCGCTGGGAGGGAACATGAATCTTGCTGGACCACTGCGGTACTGGGCGCAGCGCGACCCGGAGCGCATGGCGATCGCGATGGGCGATCGCGAACTCACGTGGGCACAACTGGACGACCGCACCTCGAGGCTCGCGCAAGGACTGCGCGGCCTCGGGGTGGGGCTCGGCGATCGGGTGGCGGCACTCGTTCCCAACTGCATCGAATTCTGCGAGACGGTGCTGGCTTGTTTCAAGCTGGGCGCGACCTTCGTGCCGCTGAACTACCGGCTGGCACCTGCGGAGCTGGCCGAGATCATCGACCGCAGCGGTACGACGACGATCGTCGCGGACCGAGCGATGCTGGACACCCTCCTCGAGTACGACGAACAGGCGGTCCGCCGGCACCGGCTCATCGTGACCGCGGCGCCTCGCGACGGTGAGCGTTTGTTCGAAGAGGTCGTGGCTGCGTCCGCGCCCGAGGACCCGCGGGCGTTCTTCGCCGGCGACCATCCGGCGTTCATCTGTTACACGTCGGGAACGACCGGCGTACCCAAGGGCGCAGTGCTCAGTCACCGCAATGTGCTCGCGGTGTGCGCCGAGCGGATCGCGATCGATGCGTGGAACTCCACCGACAGCACGTACTTCCCCTATGCGCTCGCCTTCACCGGCGGACTGATCGCGATGTGGATGCCGCTGTACTCGGTGGGCGGTCAGACCGTGCTCGACGCCGAGTTCGACCCGGTACGGACCCTCGAGGTCTTCGAGGAACGTCGTATCACCCAGTTCATCGCGGTCGGATCGATTCTGGAGGCGCTCACTCAGGCCGCAACCTTCGAGTCGACCGACCTGTCCAGCCTTCGGATGCTCGGCACGGGTGGCCAGGCCATCTCCGTCGCGATGCTGCAGGCGTTCGGGCGTAGGGGGCTGTATGTGTGCCAGGGCTATGGCCTCACCGAAAGCGGTGGGCTGTGTCTGGCGCTGTCCGGCGAGATGTCGGAGAAGAAGCTGGGCTCCACCGGTATCCCGACGCCGCAGACGACGGCCCGGGTGGTGGGGATCTCGGGCGACGACGTTGCCCCGGGTGATGTCGGCGAGCTGTGGTTGCGCGGGCCCCAGATCATGGAGCGCTACTGGGAGGATCCCGTGGCCACCAGCGATGCGGTCGTCGACGGCTGGCTGCGTACCGGCGATCTCGTCAGGCAGGACGAGGAAGGCTACTTCTACGTCGTCGACCGCGCCAAGGACATGCTGATCTCGGGTGGGGTCAACATCTACCCCGCCGAGATCGAGCGCGTGCTCGCGGGCTATCCCGGGATCAGCGAACTCGTGGTCATCGCCGCCCCCGACGAGAAGTGGGGTGAGGTGCCGGCGCTGATCGCACGACGCGACAAGCACGCAGCACAAGCGCCGAGCGCCGACGAGCTGATCGAGTACTGCCGTCAGCATCTGGCCCGTTACAAGGCCCCCAAATATGTCCTGTTCCAGGATGATCCGCTCCCTCGCGGCCTGTCCAACAAGATCCTCAAGAGTGAGGTTCGTGAGCAGTGCCTGCCGATGCTCGGTCTGAGCGTGGACGACACGCCGACGATGGCATGACGAAGAACTGATGGAGGCATGAGGAAGACGTGACACAGCTATCGGAGATCGAGACCACGTTCGTCGGCCTGGCCGCTCCGGGCCAGCCCCGGGCGGGAGCGGGCGGTTGGCCCTGCCAGGGCGTCTACCACCGTCCTCGGGGAACCCGGCCGAAGGTTGCCGTGATCGCAACCCACTACAACGTCGACTTCTCCCAGCACTACCTGGCCGATCATCTGGCCGCACGCGGATTCGGCTTCTTGGGTTGGAACACGCGGTTCCGCAACGATCCACTGCACTTCCTGCTCGATCGGGCACTCGTCGACATCGGAGTCGGCGTGAGGTGGCTACGCGAGGAGATGGGCGTCGAGTCGGTGATCATCCTCGGCAACTCCGGTGGATGCTCACTGATGGCGGCATACCAGTCGCATGCGACCAAACCGAATGTCGTTGCCCTACCGGGTATGCGACCGGCGCCCGGACTCGACGATCTCGTACCGGGCGACGCCTTCATTGCACTGGCGGCACACCAGGGTCGCCCCGACGTACTGACCAGTCAGCTCGACCCTGCGGTCATCGACGAGAACGACCCCACACTCACCGATCCCGAACTCGACCTGTGGAACCCCGAGCGGGAGAGACCGTTCACAGCCGAGTTCCTCACCCGCTACCGGGCCGCGCAGCGCGACCGCAATGCTCGGATCACTGCGTGGGCCAAGTCCGAGCTGCGTCGCGTCGCCGCCGCCGGTCAGCGCGATCGTGTCTTCACGGTCGCGCGGACATGGGCGGACCCACGATTCGTGGATCCGACCATCGACCCCAACGGGCGCAAGCCGAACCTGTGCTACCACGGTGAGCCCGAACAGTCGAACGGCTCGACCTGGGGCCTGGTGACGTCGTGCACACTGCGGACATGGCTCTCGATGTGGAGTCAGGAGACTTCGCAGTGCAATGCCGGTCCTCACCTGGCGAACATTTCGGTGCCGGGATTCGTCGTCAACGGTGACGCAGACACCGGGGTGTTTCCCAGCGATGCCGAGGCACTCCTGAACGGGCTTGCCTCCGTGGACAAGACCGCCGCAACGATCCCAGGCGATCACTACTTCGACCGGCCGACAGATACTCGCCCGCAGGTCGCTGACGTGATTGCGGAGTGGATCGGACAGCGGTTCCAGCTGTAGCGGGACACCTGGGACGGCCGGCTCGAACGGTCGAAGACGAGGAGCTCGGGTCCTGGTGGTCGGCCCCCGGCGGCTCTGTACTGCCGGGGGTGAAGTCGCCGGTCAACGACGGAGGTGAGTGAGCACCTGTCGGTGGCCTCGTCCACGGCTCATCGGCTGCTGGCGACGCTGCAGTATCGCGGGTTCCCGGGTGGGTATGTCGATGCCCGCGAGTTCGACCTCCTCGGGCAAGGCGCTGCCGTCGTTGCACGACAACCAGCGGATCTCAAACATCCTGCGATACAGAGATTCTCGATATCGCCCGCCCTCCTTGCAGGCCGCCGCCGCTCCGGGCGTTCGGACTGCGCCTCGAACCCTCGGCTGTCTCGACGGACGTGCGTGATGGCAGTGAGCCATGCGGATCGTCTGTGTCGGTAGGGGTTTCCTCGGTATCGGCTGAGCATCCCTCCGGTCGTGTGACGTGGCTCACCGGCGTGAGTCAGGTCTGATTGAACAGTCGCGAAGCTACCGGTGTCAAGACCAATCTATCGTTCGTTAGCTCGCTAGAGTGCCTGCAGGGCGCTTTTTCCGCAGGGGCTGATTCTGGCGAGCAGAGACATCTTCCGATTCTTCCGGCCGGGGCGATCCGTGCGTGCGCCGACGCTGTGCCCTGCAGGCCGGCGGGCTGTCTGCGAACAGGGATTTCGACGGTTCTCTGGACAACAGAATGATCTTCTAGCAAGGTAGTCCCCGAGCGGTGGATGCTTCGCGTGCCGGCCCTGGGTGGCCGGCCGGTATCGATGATCCGCGAGTCGGTCGATGCCGTGCCACGAATCTTGGTGAAGAGAGGCGAAAAGCGTTGAACAACAGTCAGTGTGAACTTGGTGGTGTGTTCTGTCCGGTGTCGGCGAGCATCACGATGACCGACCGGCGTACGGCTCCGGCCGGCGTGTGAACGACGTTCAACCGACCTCGATAGACGGTTCACCTGAGTCGAATTGGCGGAACCGCCACGTCTTTCGTCGATCGAGACCCTTCCTGCGAGAGGAACAATCGTGAGATTTCTAGGTGCAAAAGTCTGTGGTGCCGCTGCGATCCTTGCGCTCGCCGTCACCGGATGCGGCGGCCAACCCGCCGCGCAGGAGCGAACAACGACGGGACCCGCCGTCTCCGAAGCCGATCCGGCCGGGCACCTGCGGGTGGGCTACTTCCTCCCGCCGCGGCCGGTGGATCCCTACACGGCGCCCTCGACCGTTGCGGCATATCCGTACCTCACGCCGCTCTACGATCGTCTCACCCAGATCGTGAACGGTGAGAACGGAGCGGTGCTCGCCCCGATGGTCGCCACCGGGTGGGAATTCGGACCGGACGGCCGATCCGTAACCTTCACTCTCCGCGACGACGTCACGTTCTCCGATGGCGCGGTGCTCGATTCGTCAGCGGTGAAGGCCTCGCTGGAGCGCGCCATGCGCCTACCGGGATCGACAGTTTCGAGCTTCTTCTCGATGGTCGAGGGCATCGACGTTGTGGATCCGTTGCGGGTAACGATACGGACGAACCGGCCTGCCTCGGATCTTCCGTACGTCCTGTCCGGCGTCGAGGGGATGCTCATCAGTCCCAACGCCGTGAACAACCCGGATCTCGACGTGCGACCGGTCGGATCCGGACCGTACAAGCTGGACACCCTGCGCGTAGGTGATTCGATCTCGTACGTGCGGAGGGATGGGTACTGGGACCCGTCCGCGCAGCTGCCGGAACGGATAACCATCACCGGTTACGCGGATGGCAACGCGCGCATCAACGCGCTGCGCTCCGGCCAGATCGACCTCGCGTACGTGATGCCCGTCGACTACACTCAAGCGTCGAATCTCGGTCGCGGATACGGCTTCTACTCCTACCCGCCCTCCACGGAGTACGTGGTGAATGTGAACACGAACTCTGCCGACATGGCTCGGCCGGAGGTTCGTCAGGCGATGAACTTCGCGATCGATCGGGAGGGTATCAACAAATCGATCATGCACGGTCAGTGCACGCCCAATCCGCAGGCCGCCACGCCGGGAACCGTCGGATACCTCGAAGAGCCGCCGATCCGATACGACTTCGACCCGGAGCGTGCCCGACAGATTCTCGAGTCGGCCGGTGCGAGCAGCCTCGAGATCGACATGATGGCGCCGTCGCGGGTCTCCCCGGTGGTTGAACTTGCGACCGCGGTGCGATCGCAGCTCGAAGACATCGGAATCAAGGTGAACTATCAGGAAGTCGATCAAGCGGAGATGAATGCCCGGTTCGCGCAGGGCGATGCGTACGACGCGGTCCTCAACGGCCGGGTGCCACGGGCGAGTTCGCTGCAGTCGTTCCAGTATTGGTACCGGACGCCCCAGCTGTTCCCCGGACCGCGTCCCGCCGGCTTCGACGAGACCCTGGATCGAGCGTTCGACCCGGCTCTGACCGAGGACCAGCGCACGCAACTCCTCGAGGACACCGCCTCGATCGCAACCGAGCAGGCAATGAACGTCTTCATCTGTGCGACCCCCACTCAGTTCGCCTATTCCGACAAGGTCATCGGAGCCACCGAGATGGCGATGTCCCGAATCCAGGGAGTCCCTGACCTACGGCACGTCGGTGTGGCGAAGTAGCCACTCGAACCGTCGAACCGGTGGTGGCTGAACGCTGACACCGATGAACGAAAGCATGACCGGGGATTGGCTGTGACGGTACGGCCGAACGCGATCTTCTGCGTATCGGACCGCCGCGGCAGCCGATCCCCGGTCATGCTTGTTTGTAAACATGTTGGTAGACAACAGGACACGAGCTTTCAGCTATTGACGTTTCGGATGGAAGATGACTAACGTTCGTTAAAGATGTGAACTGTCACATGCTTCCAGTCATTTGCGAACCCCTTCTTCGCCACAGTCCCATAGTGGCTGCAGGCCCTCAGAGTTCGGGAGTTGTTGCATGAGTATCGATGTCGCTGGCCGATTGACGTCGACGCACGCTGATGCGGAGCCGGTGTTGCGGGTCGAGGGACTGTCGGTGGACTTCGTCACCGATCGTGGATGGACCCGGGTGGTCGACGGAGTCGACCTGTCGGTACCGGCGGGATCGGTGGTCGGTGTCGTCGGGGAATCCGGGTCCGGCAAGACGGTGACGTCACTCGCCGCGATGGGATTGCTGCCGGCGGCGACGTCGAAGGTGTCGGGGTCGATCCGAGTGGCCGGCCGTGAGCTGGTCGGCATGACCGATCGTGAGCTGGCGGATGTGCGCGGCACCGAAGTGTCGATGATCTTTCAGGAACCCCGACGTAGCCTGGACCCGGCCTTCTCTGTCGGGTCGCAGATCGCGGAGGTCGTGCGCAGGCACGAACGGGTGGGTCGGAAGGCCGCCTGGGCGCGCGCGGTGGAGATGCTCGACGCCGTGGGGATCGACGACGCGGCGCGGCGCGCCGATGCCTATCCGCACGAGTTCTCCGGTGGGATGTGTCAGCGGGTGATGCTGGCGATCGCAATGGTGTGCCGACCGAAACTGCTGATCGCCGACGAGCCGACCACCGCCCTGGACGTCACCGTGCAGGCGCAGATGCTCGATCTGATGCGAGAGGTGCAGCAGCAGTTCGAGGTTGCGATCTTGTTCATCACCCACGATCTCGGCGTCGTCGCGCAGATGTGTGACGCCGTCAATGTGATGTACGCCGGACAGGTGATCGAGTCCGCACCGGTCGAGGATCTGTTTCTGTCCCCGCAGCACCCCTACGCCCAGGGCCTGCTCGATGCGATTCCGGATCACCGGGACCGGTCGGCTCCGCTGCAGGCGATCGCGGGAGCGGTACCCGCACCGTGGGACTGGCCGGATTCGTGCCGGTTCGCGCCGAGATGCCCCCATGCGGGTCCGGAATGCGAAGCCGGCCCCGTTCCACTCGCGGGTGCGGCAGCCGAGTCCACGCGGGCGGTGCGATGTGTACGCGCGAATGATCTGGTGTTGGAAGGGATCACGGGATGAGCCCGCTGCTGGAAGTATCGGATCTCGTCAAGACCTATCTGGTGAAGCGGAACCTGCTCGGTCGGGTGCGTGAACGTACCACGGTGACCGACCATGTCTCCTTCACCGTCGAGAGGGGAGAGACCGTCGGGATCGTAGGGGAATCCGGTGCAGGCAAGTCCACCGTCGGCCGTCTTGCCCTGCGACTGATCGAACCGGACTCGGGATCGATCGTGTTCGACGGCCGCGATGTTCGCGGTCTGTCCAGGGCGGAGCTGCGCGAGTTCCGGCAACGGGCTCAGATGATCTTCCAGGATCCGTTCTCGTCTCTCGACCCCCATATGACCATCCGCGAGGCGGTCGGTGAGCCGCTCACGATCCACCGCGGTTTGAAGGGGATTGAACGCGACGCCGCGGTGACCGCCTTGCTGGCGCGGGTCGGGCTGCGGGCCGACCAGCTCGACAAGTATCCGCGTGAGTTCTCGGGCGGCCAGTTGCAGCGCATCGCGATTGCGCGAGCGCTGACCACCGAGCCGGATTTCATCGTGTGTGACGAACCCGTTGCGGCACTGGATGTCTCGATCCAGGCGCAGGTGCTCAACCTGCTCATCGACCTGCAACGCGAGCGCGGACTGGCATATGTGTTCGTCTCGCACGACCTGTCGCTCGTGCGGTTCCTCGCGCACCGCGTCGCCGTGATGCGCAAGGGTGTGATCGTGGAGATGGGGCCCACCGAGCAGGTTTTCACCGATCCGCAGCACGCCTACACCAAGACCTTGCTGGAGGCGATCCCGGATCCGCGGGCGCACTTCCTCGGCAGACGAGCCCAAGCGGGCGCGGGGCGTGCCGCGTCGGCGATGGTCGGCACCGCGAAGGAGTCCTGATGCTGACCCTGATCGCAAAGCGGATCGCCTCGGCGATCCCGATGTTGCTGTTCGTCAGCTTCTTCGTCTATGCGCTCGTCGATCTCGTTCCGGGCGATGCGGCGACGGCGCTGGCCGGTGACAATGCCAGCGCCGAGCAGATCGAACAGACCAGGCAGGCGCTCGGGCTGGACCAACCGTTGATCGTGCGGTACCTCGACTGGCTCGGTGGGGCGCTGACCGGAGACCTGGGGACCTCGCTCTACAGCACTCAGTCGGTGGTGCAGATCATCGCCGAACGACTTCCGGTGACCCTCTCGCTGACGTTCGTGACGATGCTGATCGTGGTGGCCGTCGGACTGCCGGCGGGCATCGCCGCTGCGGTGCGCCCGAACTCGTGGTTGGACCGGGGGCTGACCGTACTCTCGAGTGTGGCCATCGCGGTGCCGCCGTTCATCGTTGCGCTGGCGTTGGTGATCCCGTTGGCAATCCTCAGTCCGATTTTCCCTGCCACCGGATACGCGATGCTCACCGACGGAGCAGGTGCGTGGCTGCAGCATCTGATCCTTCCGGCGATCGCGATCGCCGCCATCTCCGCTGCCGAACTGGCGCGACAGACTCGCGCCTCGCTCGTCGACGTGCTGGGCCGGGACTTCATACGCACTGCTCGCGCCAAAGGTCTGCTGCAGAAAGCGATCATCGGAAAACACGGCCTCAAGAACGCCGGCGTACCGATCATCACGGTGCTGGGCCTGCAGGTCTCGCGGGTCCTTGCCGGTGCGGTGACGGTCGAGTTCGTCTTCGCGCTCCCGGGACTGGGCACACTCGCGGTGAGCTCCGTCTTCTCTCGCGACGTCCCGGTGATCCTCGGCATCGTCATGGTCTGCGCGGTGTTCATCGTGGTGATCAACGTGATCGTCGATGCCACCTACGGCTACCTCAATCCTCGCGTTCGCGTCTGAAAGGCCTGACCATGATCAGCACGACCGATGCCGCGGTGACACGTCCGCCCAATCCCTTCGTCCATTTCTGGACCACCAGTCGCCCGCTCCGGTTGCTGCGGAGCAACCGGTTGGCGATGGTCGCCTTGGGATTCCTCGTCGTTGTGATGCTGCTGGCCGCGTTCGGCGGCCTGCTCGCACCGTACGACCCGAATGCGCAGGACTTGTCGAACAGTTTCGCCCCGGCCGACGGAGCGCACCTCCTCGGGACCGACCTGTACGGCCGCGACAATCTCAGCCGACTGCTGGATGCAGCGTCGGTGACGTTCGCGGCCATCGTGCAGGCCGTCGGCGTCGCCGCGCTGTTGGGAATCCCGTTCGGATTGCTCGCCGGATTGCTCGGCGGCTGGGTGGGGGCCGTGCTGTCGCGGATCTCCGACGCATTGCAGTCGCTGCCGCCCCTGATCCTGGCCATCGCCGTCGTCGGCATCCTCGGCCCGGGACTGACCAACGCGATGCTCGCCATCGGTATCGTGCTTGCGCCGTCACTCTTCCGTCTCGCCCGCGGAGCCGCCGAGTCTGTCGCCACCGAAACCTATATCGAAGCCTGTCGGGCACTGGGATGTTCGCAGTGGCGGCTGCTGTGGCGGCATGTGCTTCCCAACGCTGCGTCCCCGATTCTGGTGCAGCTCACCTTCTCCGCCGGCGTTGCGATCGTCGCCGAGGCATCGCTGAGCTTCCTCGGGCTCGGCGTGCAGGCGCCGCAGACATCCTGGGGCAGCATGCTGCGCGATGCATTCGACAACGTCTACACCGCTCCTGCCGCGCTGATCGCGCCTGCGGTCATGATCGTCGCAACCGTTCTGGCGCTTTCCACGTTCGGTGACGGCCTGCGCGACGCCCTCGAAGGCACCGGCACCACCCGCAAGGTCCGGCTGCTCACCCGAAACAGATAGGTATCCTCAGCGAATCCCGTCCCGCCGCAGGGCGATCGAGACGGCTGCGGCACGAGAGTCGACGCCGAGCTTGGCGTAGATGTGGGCGAGGTGGGTCTTCACGGTGGCCTCGCTGATGAACAGCCGCCGGCCCAGTTCCTTGTTCGTCAGGCCCTCGGCCAGCAGGGTCAGCAGTTCCGCCTCGCGTGCGGTGAGGGCCTGGTCGGGTCGGCGCATCTGGTCGAGCACGCGGGCCGCGACGGGCGGCGACAGCACGCTCTGGCCCACGACCGCGCCGCGGATCGCGGCGAAGATGTCCCGCGGCGCGGAGTCCTCGAGCAGGTAGCCGATCGCGCCCGCGTCGAGTGCGCGCACCACGTCGGCATCCGTGTCGTAGGTGGTGAACACCAGCACCGGCTGGTCGGGCCGGGCGGCGCGGATGCATCGAATCGCTTCCACCCCATCGATTCCGGCGCCGAGCGCGAGATCCATCATCACCAGATCCGGTGCGCGGTCCGCGGCGAGCGCGACGGCGTCCTCGCCGGTGTCGGCCTCGCCGGTCACCTCGATGTCGGGTTGCGAGTCCAGCAGGGCGCGCAGCCCCGCGCGAACCACGAGGTGGTCGTCCACCAGCAGCACGGAGATCACGCCGCACCCCCGACCGGAACCTGGGCGGCCCCGACGGTGCCCTCGCCGGGTGCGCTCTCCACCGAGAACGTCCCGCCGAGCGCCTCGACCCGCTGCCGCATCGCCGTCAGCCCGAATCCGCTGCGGTCGCCCACGTCGAAGCCGATGCCGTCGTCGAAGATGTCCAGGGCGACGGCGTCGGGCAGGTATGTCAGGGTCACCCCCACAGTCTGCGCGTGGGCGTGCCGGCGGATGTTCGACACAGCGCTCTGCGTGATCCGCAACAGTGCGTGCTCGACGGCGGACGGCAGCGGCGCCGGTTCGCCGATCACCCGAAGCTGCGCCGACGGAACATATCCGCGGGCGGCGGCGAGCAGCGCCGCTTCCAGCGTCTGCGTCTCGAGGTCGGGGGAGCTCAGGTAGTGGACCAGATCCCGGGTCTGGGCCAGGTTCTCGCGCAGCGACGCCGTTGCGACGTGGACCTCCTCCCGCGCCCGTGGCCCCGGCTGCTCCCACACCTGCTCGGCCGCCTCGAGATGCAGCAGCGCGCTGGTGAGTCCCTGTGTGACGGTGTCGTGGATCTCCCGCGCGAGCCGTTCGCGTTCGGACAGCACGCCGGCCTCCCGCTCGGTCTCGGCGAGCCTGGACTGGGCGGTGACGAGTTCACCGAGCAGTCGTTCCCGTTCGGCGCTGTCGCGCTCCACCTGGCCGTAGGCGAGGACGATGAGGGCGCCCGTGCACAGCGGGGCCAGGAACACCGCCCATTCGGTCCGCCCGCTGAACGACACGAACTCGATGCCGGTGAACACCGCCAGCGCGGCGACCACCAGGAACGCGAGCCACCGCGGGAACGCGCGGGTGCAGAGGAAGAAGATCGGGAACGCCGTCCACGCGAAGCTCGGCGCGAGCCACACCAGTGCCACCCACGTGCTCAGGATCGGCCACACCCACGGCTGCCACACCGCGCCGCGGCGCGAGGTCACCACGATCACCGTGTAGAGCGCCGCGAGTACGGCGACGAGGCTCGCGATGACCACCCAGCGGTCGCCGAACCCGTGATACGTGAGGTAGCGGGCCGTGGACGCCGTGAGCAGCACGTAGAACGAGAGGTGGATCGCGACCCCGATCGGTCCGCGGAACGCCGACTTGTCCTGCACGGCCCGATCCTATGGAGACCGCAACCCGCGCGGATCGGCCATTCGGATGATGTCTGCGTGGCCGGAGGGTCGAGACCAGCGCAGACGGGCGGGCGATGCCGTCGAACAGCCGTCGGAGCGAGGCTCGAATCGATCGATTCACCACCTCCGAGAGGACCGAAGATGACCACCTCCCTCCGCCTGCCCCGAGCCCTCGCGATCGCCGTCCCCACCGTTGCCCTGCTGGCCGCGGCCGCCTGCGGATCGACCGACGACGCTGCCGCTCCGCCCACCGCCATGGAGGTCGCGCCCGCCGCGGTCTCGTCGCAACAGCCCGGCGCCGCCGACAAGGGCACCGTCTCCGCGAACCGGCTGGCCGTGGCGACCGCCGGCCGCGCCGCGCAGGCCGCGCTCGCGAAGTGCCAGGCCGACGGCCTCGGCTACGTCACCGTCTCGGTGGTGGACCGCTTCGGCAACGTGCAGGCGATGCTGCGCGGCGACAACGCGGCCCAGCACACCGTGGAGGCGTCGCGGGCCAAGGGCTACACGGCCGCCGCGTTCGGTGCGAACACCAGCGACCTCACCGGCCGCGCGAAGGGCGACGGCCCGACCGTTGCTGACCTGCCCGGCACGCTGTTCCTGCCCGGTGGTGTCACGGTGAACGTGGGTAACGCGTCGATCGCCGGCATCGGGGTGGGCGGTGCGCCCGACGGCAACGCCGACCAGGCCTGCGCCGCAGCCGGACTCGCCGAGATCGCCGGGAGCCTGCAGTGAGGGCTGCCGTCCTGCTGGCCGCCGTCGCATTGACGGCGGCCGCGTGCGGCAGCGCCGAGGTGCCCGAGACATATTCCACGCCAGTGTCTTCCGACGTCGCGTCGCCCGTACCCACGCCGGTGTCCACGCCGGAACTCGAAGGGGCGCTCTTCGCGGCGGTACGGACGGGCGACGCGGTCCGAGTGCGCGACGCTCTCGCCGGCGGAGCCGATGTAGAGGCCCGGGGTGCGGGCGGCCGGACCCCGCTGGTGGAGGCGACCAAGGCGAACGCGGTCGCCGTGGCGGCGGCGCTGATATGCACAGCACCAACCGATTCGGTGGGACCGCGCTGATCCCGGCGTCCGAGTACGGGCACGTGGAGACCGTGCGGACCCTGATCCGGGCGGGGGTGCCGGTGAACCACGTCAACGACCCGGGTTGGACGGCGCTACACGAGGCGATCGTCTACGGCGACGGATCGGCCCGGTACCTCGATGTCGTGTCCCGCTGCTCGACGCCGGCGCCGACCCGTCGATCCGCGACGCGCGGGGCCGCACGCCGCTGCAGAAGGCGCAGTCCCGCGGCCAGCACGACATCGTCGCGGTGCTGACCGCGTCGAACGGGAACTGACGGCACGCCCCGAACCCGAACCGTGCCGTGAGCTCCCGTTCATCGCTCGAGGTGGGTCGGGAGGTGGGGCGGACAGGTGTCGGGTCAGTCGGGGTCCTGGATCCGGGCCCAGGGCCGGGCGGCCTCGAGTTCGAAGGCGAGTTCGAGGAGGGTGCGCTCGTCGCCGTGGTTCGCGGAGAAGTGCGAGGCCAGGGGCAGACCGTTCGACGTCCGGTGCAGTGGGAGGGAGATGGCCGGTCCGCCGGAGGCGTTGTTGAGCGGGGTGAACGAGGCGTAGGTCACCAGGCGCTCGAACAGTGTGTCGAAATCTTGTGCGGGGGAGAGGTACCCGAGCTTGGGTGTGGTGTGTCCGAGGACCGGGGAGAGCACGACGTCGTACTTCTGGAACGCTCGGGAGTAGGTGCGGGCCGTGCGCCGCAACCGGTACAGCATGCGGGGTGTCTCGACCATGTGCTTGCGGTACATCGCATCCAGTCCGCGGCTGAGATTGTCGGTCTTCTTCGGATCGAACGTCGGTCCGAACATCCGCTTCCCGCCGGCGAGGATCGCGAAGGACAGGAAGCCCCAGTACAGCTTGAAGTCGCGCATGAAGTCCTCGCCGACCGGCAGCGACGCCTCCTCGACATGGTGGCCGAGTTCGTCGAGCAGATCGGCGGTGGATGCCACGGACTTGCGCGTCTCGTCGTCGGTGGGCACCGCGGTCACCGAGTCGGCGATCACGCCGACCCGCAGCCGCGTTGCGGCCGGACCCTCCACCAGGCGAATCGGCGGCAACTTCGGGTTCCGGTAGTACTGCTCGGCCGCGGCGTAGAAGCGGGCGGTGTCGCGCACCGAGCGGCTGATGGCGCCCTGCGTGACGATCCGGATCGGCATGGTCTTGTCGGTCGCATCGGCGATGGTGCGGCCGCGGGTCGGCTTCAGACCGACGAGCCCGCATGCCGCAGCGGGAATTCGGATGGAGCCGCCCCCGTCGTTCGCGTGCGCGAAGGGCAGAGCGCCGGACGCCACGAGCGCCGCCGAACCGCCGGACGACGCACCGGACGAGTACTCGGGGTTCCACGGGTTCCGGACCGGATCGGCGTCCGCGTACTCGGTGGAGGCGCTGAACCCGAACTCGGGCAGCCGGCTCTTGCCGATGGAGACGGAGCCCGTCGACAGGAACTGGTCCACGAAGTCGCTGTTGCGGTCGGCGGGGGCGGGGGTGAACGCGGCACTGCCCTGCCCGGTGGGCAGCCCCACGACGTCGACGTTGTCCTTGACGATCGTCGGTACACCGGCGAAGACGCCGCGGCGCGGGGTATCGGACAGCTTCAGGGCTCGCTCGAAGTCGCGGGCCTGGATACCGTTCAGCCTGCCCTGGACCTTCTCGGCGCGGTCGATGGCCGCCTGCACGACCTCCCGTGACGACACCTCACCGGCCGCGATGCGGGCGGCGACGCCGGTCGCGTCCAGGTCGCCGAGGGCGTCGTCACCGAATGTGTGGATCCGCGGATCATCGGTCATGTCCGGAGTCTAGGTCGCCGCGGGCTCGGTCCGGGAGGGTTCCAGCGGACGGATCAGCTCGCGTCGGGTCGGTCCGCGATGGCCTCGCGGATCGCCCGCAGTTCGGTGCGCAGTGAGTCGAGTTCGGCCCGGATGTCCTCGGCCCCGCCGGTCGGGGTCTCCGGTTCGGGGGCGGGGGCGGCGACGATCTTCTTGGTGCGTGCTCGTTTCGGTGCCGGCGGGAGGGGAGCGCCGTCGGTCTCTGTCGGCGCCGGGACGAACCCGTTGAGGAAGACGGTGGTGAGGGTCGTCGTCAGGGACTCGATGTCCCGGCTCAGGGTCTTGCGATGCCAGCGCACGGACATGAATACGCATTCGCGCATCATCCGCTGGAACTCGAAAACGTCTATTCCGGAATTGAATTCGCCGCCGCGGACGCCGTCCTCGACGATCCCGAACCAGGCATCGTGGGAAGCCTCGACCGCCGCGGCGATCTCGGTATAGCGGGGGAGCGTGCCGAGGTTCGCGAACTCGTTCTGGTAGATCTCGGTCGCGTACGGATGGGCGTCGGCCGTCTCGAGGGACACGCGCACGATCCTCGCGAGACGCTCGCGCGCGGTCTCCGGCAACTCGACGACGGAGTTGTAGCGCTCCACCAGGTCGGTCAGGAAGCTCACCAGGATCTCGGAGACGATTGCGTCCTTCGAGTTGAAATAGTGATAGAGCGTTCCCGAATTGAGTCCGACTGCCTCGCCGATCTCCCGAATCGTTGTCGCTGTGATGCCACGATCGGAGAACAGTCGTGCCGATTCAGCCAGGATCACCTCGCGTCGGCCCACTGACGCCACGGTTCACTCCTCTTGTTCAGGTATTGATTCGATCGTGTACTACCCGAGGCTAGCAGCGGGTTATCGGCCGCTTTACTGACGAAGCGCTTGTTCGATGGCACCGAATCGGCGGGGCAGGAACAGGACGTATGCCCACACGAAGCCGACGCCCGCCATCAGTGTGCGGCTCACCTCCGCGACGCTCGAGCTGACCACCTGGTTGTCCGGGGCTGCCGAGACCGGGATGATCTCGGAGACGAGGATCGGGACCACCAGCACGGTGACGAGCCGCGGCGTCCAACGCTGCTGTGGCTCGGTCGATGGGACTCCGGTGCCCGTCGAGAGTCCGCCGTCGAGGGTTCCCGTCACCGGGGCAGGCCCTTCGCGCCGGCCGGGGGCGGCGTGTACCGATGACCCCACACCGCGCCCTCGGTGATCCGGTAGGTCGGCGTCGGAGCCTCGATCCGCTCACCGCCCCAACCGATCTCGGTGGCATGCCCCTCGGGGGAATAGATGTAGAACGAGAGCATCCGGTCGTTGGTGTGCTTACCGAGCGACTGCATCATGGGGATGCCGAGGTCGTGCGCCCGGTCGAGCGCCTTGCCGACGTCGTCGATCTCCGCGGTCTCCACCATGAAGTGCAGCAGCCCCGGACCCTCGGCCGGATTGAGCCCGAGAGTGTGCTGACGCGGGTTGCAGCCCAGGAAGTAGCTGGTGCCGCCCGGCAGCTCGAGCGAGTTGCGTTCGGCGAATCCCAGTACCCCCGTGTAGAAGTCGTAGGCGACCTCGGTGTCGGTCACATTGAGGATCACGTGGCCCATGCCCTGGTCGCCGGTCACGAACCCGGACACCGAGGGCAGGTCGACGGGCCGATGGCTCAGGACGGGTCCGTAGAACAGTTCCACCCGGTTGCCCGACGGATCGTCGAACGCGACGAACCCGGTGACCTGGCGCAGCGCACACTCCGCGGCGGTGCCGGCGTGCGTCGGGATACCGGCGGCCTCGATCCGCTCGACCAGGTGGCGCAGGTCCGTTCGGTCGAGCACCTCGAACCCGACGGCCGCCAATCCCGGTGTCGCGGACTCGGTCACCACGAGGCGCAGGTATCCCAGCGAGAGAACAGGCATTGCATCTCCTCGAATCAGTAGAGCGTTCCGGGGTCGCCGGTGAGCAGGTAGGTGCCGTATTCGTGGTTGACCTTGTCCGGCAGGTTGATTGCGTGATGCTGTCCGGCGTGGACGTCGCGTCACACCGACTGCAGCGCGCTGGACGTCGCGATCGAGCGGGGCCCGCCCACCTGGTACGCCTTGTCCGCGGCGGAGACCGCCAGGCCGACCGCGGCGATGTGATCGCGCTTCGAACGCTGCCGCATCTCCATCGGGACGACGTCGGAATCCGCCACGGCCGCAAAGGCGTCGGCCAGGTTCGACTGGAGGATCCGGTAGGCGGTGTCGATCTCGAAGTCCGCCTCGGTGAACCGGGCGAGGGTTGCCGGATGGGGAAGTGTGGTGGCGTCTGCGGCCGAGCGGGACTTGTGAATTCCGACCGCCTCGTCGAGCACGCGGCGGGACATCCCGACCAGCGGCACCACGACGGCGTTGACGAACAGGGTGTACCACGGCACCCGCAACAGCGCGCTCGGGTTGACCTCGCGGCCCGGGCAGCGGCCCGCGTACAGGTCCTCGACGTCGAGGACGCGGTGTTCGGGGACGAACACGCCGTCCACGACGATGTCGTTGCTGCCGGTGCCCGCCAGTCCGGACGTGAACCACACGTCGTCGATCCGGTAGTCGGCGCGGCCTCGAACCCGCCCCGGCGTTTGGGCTGGATCAGGCGCATGATGCCCGCATCGCGCAGGATCTTCGCGCTGTCGGCTGCGAGCCTGCGCTCCTCGACGCACTCGGATTCCAGTGCGCTCAGGCGGTCCCCGGCGGCGAGGACGCTATCGATCGCATCGTGCTGGAAAAGCATGTGTGAAAGCTCCTTTCGCCGGCTGGGATGCCGGGTCAGCGGGTGAGGAAGTCGGTCACGAGGGATTCGAAGTCGTGCTTGCGCTCGACCTGCGCCCAGTGCCCGCACTCGCCCAGGACGTGCAGGTCCGCCTTGGGCATGCGGCGCAGTGCGAACAGGGCGCCGTCGAGTGGCAGCATCCGGTCGTCGCGGCCCCACGTGACCAGGGTCTTGTGCGGGATCTCGTCGGTGCGCGTCCACAGCGGTGCCTTACCGGGCAGTGCGAGCGACGCCATCACCGCGCGCATGCGCTCGATCGCGCGGGGTGCGGTGGCGTTGGCCCAGCGCTCGTCGAGCAGTTGCGGCGTGACGGTGGCCGGGTCGTAGACCATCGAATCCACCCACGCCTCGAGGGCCTCGCGGGTGGGATCGACGAGGAAGGCGTTGAGCCGACGCGCGCCCTCACTGAGCATCGGTCCCAGCAGCGGCGCGTACAGGCCACCCGGGCCCATCAGGGCCAGGCGCTCGACGCGTTCCGGGGCGAGCGCCGCGGTCTCGAGCGCGACCCAGCCGCCCATGGAGTTGCCCAGCAGGTGCGCCTTCTCGATCCCGAGGTCGTCGAGCAGCGTCACGATCGACTGCGCGGCGATCTCGGGGTACGGGCGGTCGTACTCCATGTCGGGACTCGCGCCGAAGCCCGGCATGTCGACGACGACGGTACGGAAGTTGCGGGCGAACACCGGGAGGTTCTTCGAGAAGTTGGACCAGCCGGATACGCCCGGGCCGGAACCGTGCAGCAGCACCAGCGGATGGCCGTCGCCGGCCTCGTTGAAGTGCAGTTTGTCCGTGGCGGACGGTCCTCGGGTGGTGTCGACGTAGTCGGGGGTGCTCATGGCGGTCCTATCTCCTGGGCGGGCACGGGCCGGTACCTCCGTGCTCAGAAACATTGAGCTGGAACGAAACTCGCGTGATCTCGTTGAGGCGTGGGAACCGAGCCTACGGTCGAACCGGAAACCAATCATGCGATTGAGTGATATCGGTCTCCGTGTTTCCGGTGCGTGGGATATTCGCATGATCGAACAATTATGTTTGGGATACCGAACTCGAGCTAGGCTCGTGTCGTCACGCACCGAAGAGAGGCATGAGGACATGAACGGCACCGGCGGCTATGCACTTCCCGACCTGGCCTACGACTACGGCGCCCTGGAACCGGCGATCTCCGGCGAGATAATGGAGTTGCACCACGGCGCACATCACGCTGCGTACGTGAGGGGAGCGAACAGCACCATGGAACAACTCCACGAGGCCCGGGCGCGCGGCGACTACTCGGCGCTCGCCGGCCTCGAACGTGCCCTCGCCTTCAACCTCTCCGGTCACGCGCTGCACTCGATCTTCTGGCGCAACCTGTCGCCGCAAGGCGGCGACCGTCCCGACGGCGAACTGGCGGCCGCGATCGACGAATTCTTCGGCAGCTTCGACAGTTTCCGCGCCGAGATGACGGCGGTGACCGGCACGGTGCAGGGATCGGGGTGGGGCGTGCTGGCCTGGGAACCGGTCGGCGGTCGCCTCGTGGTGCACCAGTTGCACGATCACCACGCGAACTTCGCGGTCACCAGCACGCCGTTGCTCGTGTTCGACGCGTGGGAGCATGCCTTCTACCTGCAGTACCGCAACGTCAAGGCGGACTACATCGAACGGCTGTGGTCGATCGTCGACTGGTCCGATGTCGGCCGACGGTTCGACGCGGCCCGGGCCGGTCGGCTCGTCGGTCTGACGGAGGCGAGCGGCGGTGAGTGAACGGCGGGTCGACCGAGTGCACGCGATCAACTGGAACCGGCTGCCCGATCCCAAGGACGCCGAGGTGTGGGACCGCCTCACCGGCAACTTCTGGCTGCCGGAGAAGATCCCACTGTCCAACGATCTGGCGTCGTGGGAAACGCTCACCGACGTCGAGCGGGAGATGACGATCCGGGTGTTCACCGGACTGACGCTGCTCGACACGGCGCAGGCCACCGTCGGCGCCGTCGCGATGATCGCCGACGCCGTCACCCCGCACGAGGAGGCGGTGCTGACGAACATGGCGTTCATGGAGTCGGTGCACGCCAAGAGCTACAGCTCGATCTTCTCGACGCTGTGCTCCACCCGGCAGATCGATGCCGCCTTCGACTGGTCGGAACGGAACCCGCACCTGCAGCGCAAGGCGCAGATCATCGTCGACTACTACCGCGGGGACGACGCGCTGAAGCGCAAGGCGGCATCGGTGATGCTCGAATCGTTCCTGTTCTACAGCGGTTTCTACCTGCCGATGTACTGGGCGAGCCACGGCAAGCTCACCAACACCGCCGACCTCATCCGCCTGATCATCCGCGACGAGGCGGTGCACGGGTACTACATCGGGTACAAGTGCCGGCAGGCGCTCGAACACCTCGACGTCGGCGCCCGCGACGAGCACCGCGCCTACACGTACGAGCTGCTGCAGACCCTCTACGACAACGAGGTCGAGTACGCCGCCGACCTGTACGACGAGGTGGGCTGGACGTCGGACGTGTTGTCCTACATGCGGTTCAACGCGAACAAGGCGCTCGCGAACCTCGGCTACGAGGCGCTGTTCCCGGCATCGGACTGCGAGGTCAACCCCGCGATCCTGTCGTCGCTGGACCCCGGGGCCGGAGAAAACCACGACTTCTTCTCCGGCTCCGGCAGCGCCTACGTCATCGGGAAGCAGAAGCCGACCGAGGACGCCGACTGGGACTTCTGAGCGTGCTCTACGCGGCGCGCCGCAGCTCCGCGCGCAGGTGGTGCGTCATCGGCGTCGTGTCGAAGGCCATCCACATGTCGTAGCTGAGCACGTCGCCGTCGACGGCGAAGCGGCGCCGGATCTCGTGGACCGGCTTGGCGTCGGGCGACGCGCTCAGCGCGTGCGGTGCGAAGTCGAGGATGCCGTCGGACAGTGTGGCGCGGTGGATTTCGACGAAACCGGTCGGCTGGGTGACGAGCAGTTCGGCGACGCCGTCCGTGAGTCGCAGGTAGCCGGTCTCGGTGTGCATCGGCATGCCACCGCCGGGCTTGCGGGTGCGGGAGCGGTAGAACAGGAACGGCTTTCCGCTGGGGGAGAGCTCGATCTCCTCGTCGTACGCGAAGTCGTCGATGGTCGGGTAGTGGCCGGCACCCCCGCCCACCCACCGTCCGGCGAAGGCGGCGAGATCACCGAGAGGGGCGAGCAGGTCGGGCTGCGTCTGGTCCATGCCGTCAGTCTAGGAACCGCGGGGTGCGTCGACCTGCTCGGCGGGTGCCGGGGTGCGGGGCCCACGGACAGCGCGTCGGGCAATGGCCGCGACGGCGGAGGCGGCGACGATGGTGCCCGCCACGATCGGACCGGCGGGGCTGTCCGGGAACAGGCCCTCGAGCAGCAGCCAGGCGCCGAACGCGAAGAACAGCACCGCGGCGCCGATCTTGACGACCGCCTCGGGCAGATGCTTGCCGAGCAGCGCGCCGACGACGATCGCGAGGGCGTCGGCGGCCACCATGCCGACCGTCGATCCGATCCACACGCCAACCCAGTCGTTGTCCGCCGCGAGCGTGACGGTGGCGAGCATGGTCTTGTCGCCTAGTTCGGCGAGGAAGAACGCCGACGCGACCGCCAGGAAGGCCGATCCGGTGACCTTGCGGGCCTTCTGCTCCTCCTCGTCGGAGAGCTTGTCGCCACGCAGTGTCCACAGGCCGAAGATCAGGAAGGCGACGCCGCCGAGGATCGACATGGCGGTGGTCGGAATCGCGGCACCGAGGAAGTGGCCGACGCCGACGGAGACCAGGTGCACGACGGTGGTCGCCACCGTGATGCCGGCGATAACCACCCACCAGCGGTAACGCAGCGCGAACGTCATCGCCATGAGCTGGGACTTGTCGCCCAGTTCGGCGACGAAGATGACGCCGAAACTCAGCAGTGTCGCGGCCAGCATGTATTACCCCTCCTCCGGATTTCTCGCTTCTCGGAGGATGTCGGGGAAACCTTCCTCCGGCCCCGAACGCCACGTATGCGTTCACGGCCGAAGGTCTCGCCCACCGGAGAAGATCCGGTCCGCTGGGCCGGGCGGGCACTGCAATGTGCCGGCCAGTATGTCGACCCAGCGATTGGGGGCTACTCCCCTTCGCTGAGGCAACGATAACTCCGGATCAGCGAAAGCGCAAAGGCGACAATAAGTTTGGAATCCCGAACTTTCTTCTTCCGTAACGGTTCAGGCGGCGAGCAGCATCGCCAGAACTGCGGTGTCGGGATCGCTGATCGGATCGATACCCACACGCGAAATCATCGATGTGACAGTGCCGTCCGCCTCCGCCTCCACCCACGCCGCGCGGTGTTCGAGCCCGAGATGTGGCAGGCCGGGGAGCAGCACGCATCCGGATGCCACCCCGGCGCACTCGGGAAGCGACGGGACGGTCTCCGCAGGCGGGTGCAGGACCAGCAGTGCCGGGGGCAGATGATCGACGAAGCGCCCCGGCGCGACCGCGGACTCGCCGAGCACGGGTCCTTCGGAGACGATCAGACCGACCGTTCCGGGTGCGGGATCGTCGGGGAGTTCCTCCCGCGCCCCGAAGACGGTCGACGTGGGCAGCAGGCCGGGCAGGGATGCGATCCGCACGGCAAGGGCCAGCAGCTGCGCCCACTCGCGGGTCGTGTCGGGCCAGCGTCCCGAGATCACGAAGCCACGGAGGTCGCCGGAGGCGTGGAACGGTGCGACCCCGACATATTCGTGCTCGTTCATCGCGACCCCGATTCTCCCGTGCGGCACCTGGCGACGGGAGCAGCCGGGCGGGCCCCTGTGGTCGGAGCCCGCCCGGCGCGCACGTCGTTCACACCTCGTTGGGTACTACGAGCATGCGCTCCTGTATCGCTGGCACACAAGGGGTCCCGAGTGCCAGCCGGGAGTCAGAAACCCGCACCCGGAACCTGCACCCGCAGGCGCCGGATCGCGCCACCGCCGATGCGGATCGCGTCCTCCGGGACCCACGTGTCGGCCGTGCACACGAACAGGTCGCGGCCGTCCTCGCCGCCCAGCGCGACGGCGTACGGGTGCGGCACCGCGATGCGTTCGGCCACCTCGCCGGCGGCGGTCACGCGGATCACCTCCTGGTTGAACGGTGAGGCCACCCAGACCGAGCCCTCGGCGTCGAGCGCGATGCCGTCGGGCAGGACCGCCGCGTCGTCGAACTCGACGAGCGTGCGCCGGTTCACGAGGCTGCCGTCGGCCTCGATCGTGAACGCGGTCAGCCGTCCCGGGGACGCACGGGTCTCGGCGACGATCAGCGTCGCACCGTCCGGGGTGATCACCATGCCGTTGGCGAACAGCATCTCGGTCGCGACGACGTGCGCGGTACCGTCCGGTTCGACCATCGCCAGGTCAGCGGGGAACGGCGGTGCCGGGGGCGCGCTGTCGTCACCGTAGTTGCCGACGTAGGCGCGCCCGGACGCGTCGACCGCCATGTCGTTGAGGTGCCACGGCGCGATGCCGTGGAGATCGGCGTGGACGGTGAGCGTGCCGTCGTCCTCGAGGCGGTACACCTTCCGTTCCTGCACGGACGCGACGAGCAGGCGGCCGTCGGGCAGGAAGCCCAGCCCGCCGGCCTGGCCGGGGACCTCGACGACCCGCTCGACCTCACCGGTCGCCGGATCGAGGCGCAGGACGACACCGCGGTAGATGTCGGAGAACCACAGGCGGCCCTCCCGCCAGCGCGGGCACTCGGGGAAGGCAAGGCCCGTGGTGATGGTCTCGATTGTGATGTCCGTCATAGCAGCCACGATACCCATCGCGGTGAATCTCCCATTCACCCAACCGGATTGAGTGGACTCGGTGGCGGCCCGGGTGGTCTCACTCCGGAGTCGGGTCAGGGCTCGCAGCGCTGCAGCTACGCGACGTACGCGATGAACGGCGTTGCGACACAAACATGTCTGATTCTCGAGGATCTAGACGACGACTATGCCAACTCGCGTTTCGCGCACTTGTCGCGATTCTCCGGGCGCGGCAACGGCGATAAGTGCGCAAAGCGCGGTGGACGTGAGCGCGGAGCGCGACAAGTGCAAAGCGTGGGAGTGGGGCAGCGCAGCGGCGCCGCGCCCGACGAATCGGGGGCGGCGCCGCTGAGATGTCTGGAGTGCTTTGCGCGCAGATCAGGCGGGGACGATGAGTCCGGCGGTCTGGGTGCGGGCGGCGGCGAAGCGGGTGGCGACGTCGTTCCAGTTGACGATGTTCCAGAAGGCG
>NZ_JBNPXA010000021.1:0-96367 GCF_050433545.1 Rhodococcus sp. BE178
GTAGGCGGCGTGGTGCTTGTCGTGGTGCAGCTCCATGATCTTGCCGGAGATGTGCGGCTCGAGGGCGGCGTAGTCGTAGGGGAGATCGGGCAGCGTGTAGACAGACACGAGAATCCCTTCTTCGCGGGCGTGGCGCCCTGACGTGTGTGTTCGTTGAATCGTGCTCGGGGATAACCCAATCTCATTGGTACACCCTGCGCAAGCCGCGTGCTGAGGTGGGAATAACCGTACAAAAAAGTTCGGCGACCCTGAAATCGGGCGTCGAATGCGCCCGTCGGACATTGCGGGCGGGGCCGGTAATTGGAACAGGCGGTGAACGGAACCTTAGGATCAGGCGATGCCATCCGACATGCCCGCTGCAGCTTCGCGGCCAGAGGTGGCACCTCGCGTCGACCTGACCGGCGCCGACCTGCTGCGCACCATCGCTGTGCTCGCCGTCGTCTACTCGCACATCTCCTTCTATCTGATCGACGATCTCGGGTCCGGTTGGTGGATGATCGACATCGTCTACGAGGTGTTCGTGGACGGGTTGAACCTCAACCAGCACCTGTCGTTCGTCGGCGTCGCCATCTTCATGACCCTGACCGGCGCGCTCATCACCCGATCCGCGATCCGGCACAGTCCCGCGCGATTCCTACTCGACCGGGTGGGCCGCCTGCTGCCTGCGTTCTGGATCGCGATCGCCGCCGCCGTGCTGCTCGTCAAACTGGGCATCAACGGCATGTTCAGCGGGCAGCCGGGGCTCTCGAACGGCGAGGCCGCGCTCAGCTTCGTGCTCGGCGGGTTCTTCCTCAAACCCGAGGTCGCAGTGCTCGGTGTCACGTGGACACTGGTCGTTCAGGTGCTGTTCTACGTGTACTGCGTTGCCGCGCGGCCCATCCTGCGCACCCGGCCGATCGTGGTGCCGCTGCTCGGCGCGGCGATCTGCGCGCTGATCCTGCTCTACAACCTCTACGTTCCCCAGCCGTACACCGTGCCGATGCTGTCCAAGGTCGCCGCGACGTTGCCGACGATATTCCTCGGCCAGCTCATCTATCTGTGGTGGGCGCGCCTCGCCGACTGGCGCTGGGTGATCGTCGGTGTGCTCGCGCAGATCGAGGTGGTCCGGCTCGCCACCGAGATCCGCGTGTACTGGGCCGGGGACCGCTACCTGTGGACCATCGCCGTCGTCACCGCATGCGTGGTGCTCCTCGGTCGCTACCGGGGACGCCCGACGCGGTGGTCGGTGATCCGGTGGACCGCCACCCGCAGCTACGCGATCTACCTCGTCCACACGCTGATCCTGTACCGCGTCTACGAGAACGCCGTGGGCCCGCTCGGCCGCACCGGCGCCGTCATCGCGTTCCTCGCCGTCACCGCCCTGGTCTCGGAGGTGCTGTACCGGTGGGTGGAGGTGCCGGCCGCGCGCTGGCTGTCGTCCCGCACCAGCCGGATCGGCAGGAAGGCGACACCGTCCGAGCCACCCAAACCCCCCGAGCCCCCCGAGCCCACCGGGGCGCCGGAGCAACCGGTGGACGCGTCGGACCACGCGTAGCATCGACGTATGTCTTGGTTCGATGACATCGTCGCCCGTGCCGGCGCGAAATCCGTGATGGTCACGCCGGATCAGGCCCTGCCGGGCCGCGCGACCCCGATGCCGGTGCCCGACGCCCACTTCGTCAACGGGCACCCGCTGCAGCCGCCCTTTCCCGACGGCATGGAGACCGCCGTCGTCGGCATGGGCTGCTTCTGGGGCGCGGAGAAGGAATTCTGGCAGCTCGACGGCGTGTACTCCACCGCTGTCGGATATGCCGGTGGCTACACGCCCAACCCCACGTACGAAGAGGTGTGCTCGGGACGAACCGGGCACACCGAGGTGGTGTCGGTGGTGTTCGACCCGAAGGTGATCTCGTACGAGGCAGTGCTCAAGCAGTTCTGGGAGAACCACGATCCGACGCAGGGTATGCGTCAGGGCAACGACCACGGCACCCAGTACCGCTCGGTGATCTATACCGGATCCGACGCGCAGGCCGCGACGGCCCGGGCCACCGCCGAGGCCTACGGCAAGCGTCTCGCCGACGCCGGCTACGGGGCTGTCACAACCGAGATCGCGCCGCTCGACACGTTCTACTACGCCGAGGACTACCACCAGCAGTACCTCGCGAAGAACCCCGGCGGCTACTGCCCCGTTCACGCGACGGGCGTCAGCTGCCCGGTCGGTCTCGGCGCCTGAGTCTCACTTCGGGTCGGGTCACCCGGGGATCTGCAGCGGTCCGACGGGCACGTCGGCACCCCACCGGGCCGCGCACGCGCGGCGGTACGGGCCGTCGAAGACGTGCAACAGGACGAACCGGGTCACCGGACCCACTTGGTGATGGAGCAGGTCGACCCGCTGCGGATCGAGGCTGTCGCCCAGCCAGTGTCCCTCGATCCCCAACTCCCACTTCGATTTCGGTGCGATGTTCTCGGTCTGGTCCCAGTGGTCCCACTGGGCCTGGGTCAGTGTGCGAGTGGCCAGGGGCATCGCCTCGTCCTCCTCGCGGCGCAGGTGCGGGAGCAGTGTGTCTTCGAGGCCGGCCAGCGCGTCGGCGAACTGTCCTTCCGCAGTGGGGGATTCGTCGTCGTGGAACAGTGCGGCCGCCGCCTCGAGTCGGTCGATCTCGGGACCGATCCGGGCGTGGTCGGCGTCCATCCGCTCCAGTACCGGTGCGGCGTCCGGGTCGGCCCGGCGGATCAGCGGCCACAACCCGCGGTCCTCGGCGCTGTGGTGGGCATGGAGGAACTCCATCATCCAGCGCGTGTGGGCGGCCAGCGCGCAACGCTGCCGGGTTTCGATCCGGCCGATCTCGAGGACGTCGTTCGTGCGGGAGAGGTCGCGGCGAAGGGCATCGTGCACCACCCCCATCATCGTGGTATCTGCAGGGGTAGAAGCAGTTTCGTTGGATCTTCCGTTCATGACGGGCTCCCGGTGTCGCAGTATCGGTTTCGGCCGCGACCCAATTCCAGGCTAGGACCCGAGCCCGATCGACACAAGACCACGGGACGCGCCGACGCCGGTACGCGCCGGCCCGTCCCGTGAGAGATCAGGCCGCGGGCAGCGGTTCCGGGTCACGCTCGTTCGACGCGGACTCGGTCGCGGACTCGGCCGCGACCCGGGCCGTGATGGACTTGCGGTGGCGGTGCAGCGTCATCACGATGATGATCGCGATGAGCGACGACGCGCCCGAGATCAGGTATGCGACACCCATGCTGCCGTCGCTGTAGAAGCCGTAGCCGTCGATCACCGTGGCGATGTTGGAGTTCAGTACCGCGAATGCGATGACCGGCATGATCGACGCGACCAGCGTCTGCGACGCCTGGACCATGCTCGCCATCGAAGCCTGCACGGACGGCGGGACCGACGCGATGACGAGGTTCGGGATCGACGCCGTCGTCGCGCCCATGCCGAGGCCGAACAGCAGGATGCCGAACAGTACCTCGACCTTGCCGCCGTGCCAGAAGGCGGTGACCAGCGATCCGAGCATCATCAGGGCTGCGCCACCGGCCAGCGTCAGGGTCGGGAACTTGGTCCGCAGCATGCGGCCGACGAGCACGCCGCCGATGACGCTGCCGACACCCATGGGGATCTGGATCAGCCCGACGCCCTTGGCGTCCACGCCGAATCCGTAGCCGAGGCCCAGTACCGCCGGGGTCATGCACATGATCGGAATGAGCGTGGCGTACAGCGAGATCGTGCCGTAGGCGAAGCCGGCCGACAGGCAGATCCGGAACATCGGACCGTGACGGAAGAAGCGCAGGTCGACCAGCGGATCGGTGGTGCGAAGAGCGAGCGGTACCCAGATCGCGATGAGGGCGAGGCCGCCGATGATCAGCAGCAGGGTACCGCCGCCCGTCCATCCCCAGCTGGGGCCGAAGCTGATGCCGCCGAGGACCGCGGCCAGGCCGCCGCCGAGCAGGGCGGCGCCGACAACGTCGAGCCGGGCCGAGCTGCGGACCGGCGACTCCGCCGTGGTGAGGACGACGAGCGGGATCATCACCACGAGCGTGACCAGGAGGAACCAGAAGATCGACCGGAAGCCCCACGCGTCGACGAGCAGGCCGGTGATGAACGGCGACGGGATCGTCATCAGGCCCATGCCGCCTGCGGCGAGGCTGACCGCGAGGGCCAGTGTCTTCGGCGGGAAGACGTCGCGCATGAGCGAGAAGCCGAGGAACATGCAGGCGATGATCACGCCGAACAGGGCGCGGCCGAGCACGAGGATCAGGAAGCTGGGGGCGACCGCGGAGATCAGGGCGCCGACGGCCGCGATGGCCATGCACACCAGGAACACCTTGCGCTTGCCGTGGATGTCGGCGAGCTTGCCGGCGAGGGGGCATGCCACGGCGGCGGCAAGCAGGTAAGCGGTGGTCACCCAGGCGATCTGATCGGTCTTGAAGTGCTCGCCGATGGGCATCATCGCGACCGAGGCCATCGTGGAGCTGATGGAGACGATTTCGAGCACGACTGCGATCGAGATCAGCGACAGGATGAGGCGCGGGGTCCAACCGCCTTCGGATACGGCGCGCGGCTCGGTGGCTGCGGTGCCGAGAGTTCCTGACATGTAACGCCTTTCTGGGAATGTGGTCCGGGTCACGATGTGACGCCCATTGCAGATGGCGCGGGACCGTTCACAGATAGCTGTCCCGTTGAACGGAACACGAATTTCGGCCGGGTGCCGGAAATGCGAAGTGCACACCGGGTTTCGCCAGGTGTGCACTTCGTGTCCGGTCATTGTCACCGCTAATCGTCTGCGGCCGTTGACATGTCCGAGCTGTGAAATTGTCTTGTCAAACGTTTGTTGTCGGTCAGTTCAGTTGGGGCATGACCTCGGAGGCGACCAGCTCGAGGTGGTCGAGATCGGCGAGATCGAGCGTCTGCAGATAGATCCGCTGCGTCCCGGCCTCGCTGTAGCGTCCGATCTTGTCGACCAGCTCGGCCGGGGTACCCGCCAGACCGTTCTCCCGGAGCTCGTCCACCTCGCGCCCGATGCGGGCCGCGCGCCGCGCGATCTCGTCCTCGGTGCGCCCGCAGCACAGGACGAGTGCGTTGGAGTAGACGAGCTTGTCCGGGTCGCGGTCCACGGCCGCGCACGCCTCCCGGACCCGGTCGAACTGCGCCACAGTGTCCTCGATCGAGACGAACGGCAGGTTGAACTCGTCCGCGTAGCGGGCCGCCATCGCGGGGGTGCGGCGCTTGCCCATGCCGCCGATCACGATCGGCGGGCGCGGCGTCTGCACCGGCTTGGGCAGCGCGGGGGAGTCGGTGACCGGGAAGTGGGCGCCCTCGTGGGTGAAGGTCTGCCCCAGCGGCGTCTCCCACAGTCCGGTGATGACCGCGAGCGACTCCTCGAGCCGGTCGAAGCGCTCACCGAGCGGCGGGAACGGGATGCCGTACGCCCGGTGCTCCTCCTCGAACCAGCCGGCGCCGAGACCGAGCTCGATGCGCCCGCCGCTCATCGCGTCGACCTGGGCCACGGCGATCGCCAGCGGGCCCGGGTATCGGAACGTGGCCGACGTGACCAGCGTGCCGAGGCGGATCGTCGAGGTGTCCCGGGCGAGCCCGGCGAGCGTGATCCACGCGTCGGTGGGTCCGGGCAGGCCTTCGGCGTTCATCGCGAGGTAGTGGTCGGACCGGAAGAACGCCTCGTACCCGAACGCTTCGGCCGCCCTGGCGACCGCAAGAAGATCGTCGTACGTGGCGCCCTGCTGCGGTTCGGTGAAGATTCTCAGGTCCATGCCCCCACTGTGCCGGACGCGGGAATGTGACCTGCGCCGGAGGACGTGTCCGAAGGGAATGGAACCGATCCGCCCGATGCCGCGTCAGATCAAGTGTCGGGACGGGAGCGTCCCGACGAATGGGGGGGAGCCGGGCCGGAGTTCGGAACGAGGGATGGGGCACACATCCTGTCGGTGGGGGAACTCCGGCCCGTGCGGGCCCGTGCCGACCTCCTCTCACGCCACCCCGTTTCCATGCAAATCCACACAGGTTGTGGATTGCCGCTCCGCCCGGCCGTGCACAGTTGTCAACGAATCATCCAGAGCATGCCTCTGACCTGTGGATGATGCCCTCCAAGTTTGTTCAGAACTGTGGATGAGCCTGTGGAAACTGTGGATAACTCGATAGTTCAAGTGCTGCAGATCACATTTTAGGACCCAATAGGCGACTCGAGGACTCTCGAGCGTCTCGGTCCGGTCACGAACTGCTCTGGCGCGTAACGAGAGATGGGCGGCCCGGGAACGTCGCTCGTGCCAGAATCGAGGTTGTGAGCATCCCGCACGTTCCCACCGTCGCCGTGACGGATCTGCCGACCGAGCCCGCTGAGGCGATCGTGCTGTTGGACGTGCGCGAGGAGGACGAATGGGAGCTCGGCCACGCTCCCGGCGCGCAACACATCCCGCTGGTGGACGTGCCCGCTCGTATGGACGAGATCGACATCGACGCCGAGGTGTACGTCATGTGCCGTCAGGGCGGGCGGTCGATCGTCGCCGTCGAGTACCTCAACAACCTCGGCTTCGACGCCTACAACGTCGCCGGCGGCATGGTCGCGTGGCAGAACGCGGGACTGCCGCTCACCGCCGACCACGACCCCGGTTCGGCGAAGATCTACTAGATGAGCGTCGTCCAGGTCTGCGCGCGCTGCGCATCCCGGTGGCCGGTGGCCGGCAGCCCGGCCCAGTGGTGCCCGCGGTGCGGCGGCGTCCTGCTCTCCCCGGTCGACACCGCCCGCCCCGCCCCGGCGGCAGGCCGAAACTTCCGCTGGGTCGCGCGTAGCCCGTACCCGCCGCTGGGGCGTCGTCGTCCCGCCCCACGCCGCCTCGGCCCGACGCCGCGATACACCCAGGTCCCGCCGTGGGGTCTGCTCGATCCACCGCCGCCCGAACCGGACGACCGTGCTCCGCGCACCGAAGTGGCCGCGGACCTCGCGCCCACCCTTCTCGCGTGCACCGCGATCGTCTTCGCGCTCGCCGCGGTCTCCGAGGCCTTCCGGTACGCGCTGCTCGTGTTCAACCGGGTGCGACTGGTGGACCCGGTGACGCTCGCGGTGTCGGATGCGGCGGTGTGGGCGACGCAGGTATCCGCGCCCCTGGTCGCGCTGGCCGCTGCCGTTACCACCGTGTGCAGGCTCGTCGTCACGCGCCGCGACGTGTTCGCCGCCCGGACACTCGCCGATCCGCGGACACCTCGATCGCTCGCCCTGGGCGTTCTCGTCCCGGTCGTCAACCTCGTGATGCCCGGGGTGTACCTCACCGAGATCGCAGGCGACGACCGCCGAACCCGCACCGTCGTGCGCATCTGGTGGGCGACGTGGGCCGCCAACGGTGTCCTGGTCGCGATCGGACTGCTCTGGCGCAACCAGGATTCGCTGCAGGCGCAGGCCGACAGCGTCGTGCTGGCCGCGATCACGGCCGCCGTCGGCGCCGCCACGGCCGTGCTGACGCTGTACGTGATCCGGTGTTTCGACGGCCTGGACCTGTTCGGTCGGCCGCGCCGCGTCACCCGGTGGGTCAACGCGCCGCAATCCGAGAAGGCAGAGGAGGCGATGGCCGGATGAGCCCGGATCGACGAGGTCCCCTCGTGGTCGCACACCGCGGTGCCTCGGCCGAACGGCCCGAACACACCCTCGCGGCCTACGACCTGGCACTGCAGGAAGGTGCCGACGGACTCGAGTGCGACGTCCGGCTCACCCGCGACGGCCACCTCGTCTGCGTCCACGACCGTCGGATCGACCGGACCTCCACCGGTTCCGGCATCGTCAGCGAGATGACACTGCAGTCGCTCGGCGAACACGACTACGGCGCCGGCGGCGAGCCCGCCGGACTGCTCACACTCGCCGAGCTCATCACCTTGACCCTGGACTGGACGTCGCGCCCGACCAAACTGTTCATCGAGACCAAGCACCCCGTCCGCTACGGCGGTCTCGTCGAGAGCAAGGTCCTCGCCGAACTGGCCCGCTTCGGGCTGGCCGCGCCCGCGTCCGCCGACCACTCGCGCGCCGTCGTGATGTCGTTCGCGGCCAGCGCCGTGTGGCGGGTCCGGCGGGCGGCGCCACTGCTGCCGACCGTGCTGCTGGGCGACGCGTCCCGCTACCTCGGCGGCGGCGCCGCGACCACCGTCGGCGCCACCGCCGTCGGGCCGTCGATCCGGACACTGCAGGAGCATCCCGAGATCGTCGACAAGGCCGCCGCGGCCGGCCGCGCCACCTACTGCTGGACCGTCGACGACCCCGCCGATGTCGCGCTCTGCAAGGAGCTCGGGGTGAGCTGGGTGGCGACCAACCATCCGGGACGCACCAAGAAACTGCTGGGCGGCTGAGAGAATCCGCGCGTCCGTGTAGGTTTTGGCCCCGTGGGTAAGAAGAGCAAGAGAAACAGTGGTCCCAAGCCGGGCAGCGGTCGCGCCGAGAAGCTCGAGCAGCGTCGCCTCGCACGCGAGGCCGAGGTAACCGCGCCGACCCGGCCGTTCGAGGGCCTCGCCGCCGAATGCGACCTCGTCGCGCTGCGCGAGTTCGTGCCGTCCGCTCTCGCCGTGCTGCCCGTCACCGACGCCGGTAAGCCCGTGACCGCGGCGACCGTGCTGCCCGGTGCCGTGGCCGCGCTGGTCCGGGACGAGTCCGGCGACGCCGGCCGATACGTCGGGCTGCAGGTGCAGGCGCACACCGCCGACCCCGGCGCCGACCTCGGTGCCGCCGTGGCCTGGGCCCAGACGGCCGAGCCGGGAACCTCGCTCACCGCGGCCAACCCGGGCGCCGACAGCCCCCGCCTCGCGGACCTGATCGTCGCGGACGCGCTGCCGACGATCACCGTCCACCAGAGCTTCGACTGGTGGATCCCGGAGGGCGTCGAGCCGGCCGCCGACGTCGCCGCGACCGTGCAGCAAGCCAATATGGCGATCATGCCGTCCGCGCGTGTCGAGGCCGACGGCGTCGTCGCCGCGTGGTGGGTGGATGCCGGCGAGAAGGCGCACCTGCGCTGGGTGCGCCCCGAGGACGAGGACGCGCTGATGCCGGCCCTCGCCCGCGTCCACGCCGCCGGTGGACTGCACCTGGGTGAGGGTTCGCGTTTCGCGGGCTCGTTCCGCACCCACGGCCTGCTGGTGCCGGTCTTCGACCTCGACCCCGAGAAGCACGCCAACGAGTGGGCGGCGGCCACCGCGGAGCTGGGCGATCGCCTGGCGCAGGCGCTGACCGTCGACGCGCCGCTCACGGCCGCCGAGTTGCGCGCCCGCGACGGCCTGCGGGGCCGTCAGGTCACGCTGCGCTGATCAGCGCAGAAGACGCGGAAGGGTCCCTTCACACGCTGCGAACGTGTGAAGGGACCTTTCGCTGTTTCGGTCGCTAAATGCTGCCGCCCGCGGCGGACGGTGCACCGGATGCGTCGTCCACACTGCTCATCTCTCGGGCCACGAAGTCCTCGAGATCGAACAGGTTGGAGCCGGCACGGTCGGCGATGGTCAGCAGCGTCGTCATGCGCGCGACCTCCTCGACCTGTTCCTTGAGGAACCACTGCATGAACTGCTCGCCCAGGTAGTCGCCGTCGTCGCGCGCTGTGCGGGCGAGCGTGACGATCTGCTCGGTGACCGACTTCTCCTGCGCGAGTGCGAGCGCGATCGGCTCGCGCGCATTCTCGAAGTGGCTCTTGGCCGGGTCGACGCCGGTCAGTTCCACCGCGATGTCCCGATCCAGGAAGTACTGGATGATCATCATCGCGTGGTTGCGTTCCTCGTTGCCCTGCTTGTAGAAGTGCCGGGCCAACTGGGGGAGATCCGCGTTGTCGAAATAGACCGCGGTCGCCAGGTACTGATGCGACGCGTTGAATTCGTTGCGGATCTGGTCGTGGAGAAGTGCGTGAAATTTCGTCCGATGCGAATCGTCTGAGGCACTCATGTGTCAAAGATATCGCTGGTCAGCTGGAACTGTCATCCAAGCGGTACCTAATTGAGGCAAGTATGGCCTCAATTAGTGCTTGCTAATTTAGGCTGGGCTGCCCTGGAAAACGTATGCCGCAATTGCCGAGCGGCAATTGCGGCATACGTCCGAAAAACGTCAGGCTCCGGCGCCCGCGATCCGCGGAGCGGTGGAGTCCGCCGTCAGGCCCGAGCTCATCTCGCGAGCCACGAAATCCTCGATGTTGAAGAAGTTGTCGCCCGCTCGGTCGACGATGGTCAGAAGCGTCGTCATGCTCGCGACCTCTTCCACCTGTTCCTTGAGGAACCACTGCATGAACTGTTCGCCCAGGTAATCGCCGGTGTCCCGGGCAGTGCGGGCGAGGCGAGTGACCTGCTCGGTGACCGTCCTCTCCTGCGCGAGAGCGAGCGCGACCGGCTCGCGGACCGATCCGAACTCGGTGACGACGGCGTCGATCCCGGGCACGACGACGGGCAGGTCGTTGTCGATGAGGTACTGGATCATCATCATCGCGTGATCGCGTTCCTCGGCGGACTGGCGGTAGAAGCGGCCCGCGAGCTGCGGCAGATCGTGGGAATCGAAGTAGACGGCGACCGCGACGTACTGCTGCGAGGCGGTGAATTCATTTCGGATCTGGTCCTGCAACAGTCGGTGGAACTCGTTCGTGTGCGCCGCTTCAGTCATGGACCGAACATTACCGCCCGGATTGGGGACCGGACCCGGTGCTGAGCCGTGAAAGCGTCCACAGCGACGAATATCACGGCGCGCCGGTCAGGAGGGTCTGCGGAACCTGGCGATCATTTGCAAGCGCATCGAAGAATTCCGTGGCCTTTTCGCGATCCCACAGAAGGACGTCGCCCCAACCGTCGACGACCTCGAATCCGCCGACCGGCACGGTCGTGGTGACCATCTTGCCGCGCAGGCCCCAGGCGAGTCCCGCGAGATTCCACAGATGGTCACCGTCGTCGACCTGCAGCGAGTTGGCCGTCTTCGACATCATCGGCCACAACCGCAGCGGGTTGATCAGCGTCGTGGGCGAGGTGGCCTTCTTCAACAGTGCGCTCATGAACGCGCGCTGGTTGTTCATCCGGTCCAGGTCGGCGAGGGCCGTCGCGCGAGTGCGGACGAATCCGAGGGCCTCGGGCCCGGTCAGTTTCTGGCAGCCCTCCTGCAGATTGATACCGGCGAGGGGGTCGTCGATCGGGTACGGCACGCACATGTCGACACCGCCGAGGGCGTCGACGATGCCCGCGAATCCGCCGAAGCCGATCTCGGCGTAGTGGTCCATCCGCAGGCCGGTGGCCTCCTCGACGGTCTGCACCAGCAGTTGCGGGCCGCCGTTGTTGAAGGCGGCGTTGATCTTGCCCCGGCCCATGCCGGGGATGTTGACGTAGGAGTCGCGGGGAATGGACACCATCGTGGTGGCGCCGCTCTTCGGGACGTGCACGACGATGATCGTGTCGGTGCGCTTGCCCTCGATGTCGCCGCCCGCCGCCAGCTCCCGGTCCTGGTCCGCGGTCAGGCCCTCGCGGCTGTCCGAGCCGACCAGCAGCCAGTTGGTGCCGGGGGTGTCGGCGATCCGGCCCGGGTAGTCGGCGAGCGCGTCGACGCGGTTCAGCTTGGTGTCGAGGAGCAGCAGTCCACCGACCGACGCGACCATGAGCACGATCAGCACCAGCGCGACGCGGCGCAGCCACCCGCCCCGCTTCCGCGGTCGTCGCTGCTTGGGCGGTTCGGCCGGCGCCGACGGGGGACGCGGCGGCTGCGGCGCACGCGGCGGGGGTGCGGCCGGCGGGATGCGGCGCGGCTCGGCGTACGGCTGCGGCTTCTGGGTCGGCGCATAGCCGCCGGGCGGCGGTCCGGCGGGTGCCTGGGACCAGGCCTGCTGCGGTTCGGGCGCCTGCGACCAGGCGCGGGCCGGTCCGGGGCGGCCCGGGTTCGGGCCGCCGGGGCGTCCGTCGCGGCGGATGACCTGGGTGCCCTCGGGCTGTGGAGGCTGCTGCGGCCGGCGCTGCGGCGGCTGACCGCCTGGCGGCGGCGGGGGAATGCGGCGCGGCGGCTGGGGCCGGCCGCGCGGCGGCGGGCCCGGCTGACGTCTGTCGGGGGTCTCGCCGTTCACGATCACCGAGAATACGCAGGAACCGGTCGGACCGGGATCACGGCAGCCACGACACGTGCCCGCGCAGCAGTGCATAACCGACGAATGCGACGGTGTCGATGAGGGCGTGTGCGATCACCAGTGGCCACAGTTTGCCGGTGCGCTGCCAGTACCGGCCGAAGATCAAGCCCATCAGGACGTTGCCGAGACCACCTCCGAGCCCCTGATAGAGGTGGTAGCTGCCGCGCAGCAGCGCCGACGCCAGCAACGACGAGTTCTCGCTCCACCCGAGTCGCCGCAGCCGGGAGATCAGGTAGGCGACCACGAGGATCTCTTCGGCCGCGGAATTCGCGATCGCCCACAGCACCAGCACGGGCAGGCGCCACCAGTGATCGTCGATCGTGCTGGGCATCACCGTCAGGTTCGCGTCCAGCGCGACCGCCGCGAGGTAGAACGCCAGGCCGGGGAGTCCGATCAGCGCGGCCAGACCGACGCCGGGCAGCACCGCGTCGCGCAGCTTCGTCCGGCCCAGGCCGATCCGGGTGGGGCCGAGGCCACTGCGCCACAGCAGGTACAACCCCAGGGCCGCCCAGGCGGCCAGTTTGAGGACACCGAGCAGCTGTCGGGCCAGGTCGATGTACGACTGCGTCGACCGGGACGGATTGAGCGCGACGGCCTGCTCGGACAGCCGGCCCGGGGCCAGCGCCGATTCGAGCAGCGACAGCACGCTGTAGATCCCGTTGAGGCCGAACGTCACCAGCAGGACGATGGTGATCTCGAACCACAGGGCCCGCCGCTCCCGCGCGTCCAACGGCGGCGTGGGTGGCTGCGGGGTCGCCGGACGGAGCCACGAGTCGACGGTGGTACGCGAGATCACCCCGTCGACGCTAGACGGAACGCGGCGCGAACGGCGTCAGGCGTGCTTGGCGAGGGACTCGGCCCGGGCACCGAGGCTGGGCAGCCGCAGGTCCGCGAACGGTGTGAGCGCGTTGCCCAGCCGGTTTGTCACGAACGCGACCGACAGCCCGGTGTCGGGGTCGGCGAACGCACCGGATCCGCCCAGCCCGTAATGGCCGAACGCGCCGGAGTGCTGGGTGCGGGCCGCGACCAGCGCCGCGTGGTACCCCAGCCGCCAGTTCATCCGGATCCCGAGCACGTAGTCCCGGGCCCGGGTCTGCACCTCGCTGAGCTGGGCGATCGTGTCGGGCTCGAGGAACCGGATGCCGTCGACCACGCCGCCGTTCGCGAACGCGGCATACATGCGCGCCAGGGCGCGGGCGCTGAACACGCCGTTCCAGCCCGGCATCACGAAGTCGTGGATCGTCGGGTCGCGCACCAGGAGGTCGAAGCCCTCCGGCATGCCGGCGTCGGCGATGTCCTTGAGATGCGGCACGAGCGACAACGCCAGCGACGTCGCGCCCCACGGCACCCCGTAGGGGTTGATGTGCGGGAACACCTTCGCGATCCGGCCCTTCTCGGACTCCGGCACCTGGAACCAGAACTCCGGGATGCCGAGCGGTTCGGCGACCTCGGTCCGGACCAGTTCGGTGAACGGCTTGCCGGCCACCCGTGCGGTCAACTCCGCGATCAGGGAGCCGTACGTGACGGCGTGATAGCCGGGCATCTTGGTGCGGCGCGGGTCCGGCACGGCGGCGGCCAGCGCGGCGCTGACCCGGTCGTGGTCGAGCAGCGCGAGCCGGCCGGGCACCAGTCCGCGGATGCGGTGCAGGCCCGCGCGGTGGCTGAGGAGTTCGCGGACCGTGATCGACTCCTTGCCCGCCTCGCCGAACTCGGGCCAGTACTCGGCGACGGTGGAGTCGTAGTCGATCAGTCCGCGCTGCGCGAGGCGGTGCAGTACGGTGCTGGCCACGCCCTTGCCGGTGGAGAACGACAGCGTGACGGTGTCGGAGTCCCACTTGCGGATCGGGGACGCCCACCCGGCCCAGATATCGAGGACGGGCCTGCCGTACAGGTACACGGCGAGGGCGCCGCCTCCGTCGCGGGTACGCCGGAACAGGTGGAAGAACTGGGTCGCGAGCGCCTCGAACCGCGGGTCGACGAGCATCGTCGTGGGCGGTCGGTACTGCTCACGGCGACGAGGGGTCCCGCCCGAGTCTCGCCGTGGGATTGCGGCAGTCATATCGAGCGAACTTCCTGAATTCGTTCGAGATCGCCTAGCGCGGTCTCGGTCTCATCTGTAAAACGTTCGAGTTCCGGAACTGATTCCGGATTAGCGAGAAACCCGAAGTTGAGCCGGTCGGCGTAATGGCAGATCGTGATGTTCAGGCCAGTCCCGTCGAACACGATCGACAGCGGGTACATGTGCCGCAGTTCGGCGCCGTTCCAGTACAGCGGGGACTTCGGCCCCGGGACGTTGGAGATCACCACGTTGTAGCTCGGTGGCAGCAGTTCGCCCAGTGGCAGGATCCGGGCCACGTTCGGGAGGAGCGAGGGTACCGACGCGAGCATCGACGCGCTGGACCCCATCGCCCGCACGCGCCGTTTGGCGTCTGCCATCGAGTGTCGGATCCGGTCCAGCCGGGCACGCGGATCCGCCAGGTCGGTCCCGAGGGTGCACAGTGCCAGGCCGAACTCGTTGCCGCCGATGGCCTCCTCGCGTCGGCGCTGTGCGACCGGCACCAGCGCGATCAGGGACGTCGACGGCAGTTCGCCCCGCGCCGACAGGTAGCTACGCAGTGCGCCCGCGCACATCGCGAGCGTCACCTCGTTGCCGGTCGCTCCGGTCGCGCGCTGGATTGCTCGCAGCCGCTTCTTGGGCCACGACTTCCCGACGAACGCCCGGTCGGGTCCGACCTTGCCGTCGAACACGGTCCGGGGTGCGCTCAAAGGCAGAGCGGTCGACTCGGTCGTGACGCCTTTGCCGAGCCAGTCGAGGGCACCGATGGCGGTGTGACGGACGATGTCGGCGGCCGCGACGGCGCCGGAGATCCCGTCGCGCACCAGTCGGAGGGGGTTCCGGGAACGGTGGTCGGAGGTGGGCTCCGGCTCGTCCGGGGTGAGCAGCAGCGGCATGCCGCGGCGCTGGGGGTCCGGGTCCATGGACTGTTCGATCATGCGGATGCCCGACATCCCGTCGAGCGTGGCGTGGTGGATCTTCCCGTACAGCGCGAACCGGCCACCCGCGAGACCCTCGATGAGGTAGCCCTCCCACATGGGCCGCGAGCGGTCGAGGCGGGTCTCGTGCAGGCGTGCGACCAGCGCGAACAGTTCGTCGTCGCCACCCGGAGAAGGCAGCGCGAGCCGTCGCAGGTGCCGGTCCATGAGGATCCGCTCGGCGGGTTGCCAGGTTGGTAAGCCCGCGGTGGCGAACGAGAGAACCGGTTGCGCCATCAGTGCGGACTGCGCGCTGGTGGCGTCCAGCGCGGCCCGGTAGGCGTCGGCGGCGAAGGTGTCGGTGCCGTCAGGGGACGGGCCGAAGACCAGCAGTGCGCCGATGTGAAGGGTGCGCGAGCCGATCTCGCCGGCGAGCAGCAGCACGTCCACCGGCGACATCAGCGTCGTTGTCGTCATCGCGCACCGCGATGCAGGCTCACAAATTCTCTGTACACCCAAGTACGGCGAGCGGGGCCGGTATCGGTCCGCAGTGACCGACCCGCAACGGAACTAGTGCCTCGCCCGCAATCCGTTGACGAACGGGCAGCCGACGAGGATCCGTAGGGCCCGGCTCAGCGACGGCGCGTCGTCGACGGGTTCGGTGAAGTCCATCCGCACGTCCCGGTCGCCCGACACCCCCTCGATGCGCAGCCGGATCCCGTACCGATCGATGCCGAGCGGGCGGACCGGGCCGGTGCGCAGCGCCGAGGGCAGCCGCCGGGCCAGCAGCTCGACGAGGTCGGCATGGTCCTCCTCGAGGTGCTGCAGCCAACCGGTCTCGACCTCCCAGAACGGGTCGGGGTCGGCGGCGAGCAGGTCCTCGACGGTAACGGCCTCGGCGCCGCTGCTGTCGGCGACGACGGCCGAGTCGAGCCGCAGGCGGAGCAGCGTCGCGCCGTGCCCGACGTCGAGCAGGGCCGGGTGCGGGTGTTCGGCGGCGACGTCGTCGGCCAGGCCGCGGGCGCGGTCGTCGGGGACGGCGACGAGGGTGCCGCGCAGCCAGACGAGGGAGCGGACGGGTTCGCGCAGCGCGAGGGGTGCGAAGTCGGTGAGCTCGAGGACCGCGGGCAGTCCGCCCGCTCCGGCCTGCCAGGCGAGTCCGATGGCCGTCGAGTCGGACGGCGCCAGGAGCACGGCGGTGCCGTCGGCGCGCAGCTGGTGCAGTGAGGTCTCGGTGGGATCGCTGCCGGCGATCGCGAGCACGGCTCCGGTGGCGCGGGCGCTGGTGCTCCGCATCCGTTCGGCGGTGGACGGTCCGGTGGTGGTGCGGTTCATGGCGGCATCCTTCGGGTCGAGACGCGAGACGGAGGCGGTGGCGGTGCGATCGAGAGCTGCGAAATGAGGTAAACCTAAGCTAATTCCTGGAGGGGTGGACGGCAACCCCTCGGACGCGGAAGCGGGAGTTTTCGCCGGTCCGGGCTAACGTGTTGGGGTGTCGATTCCTGTTTCCCTGTCGATGCCGACTCTTCCGTCCCGCAACAGCGCGCCGCAGCCGCTCGTGGCGGGGCTACTTCTCCGACGGCGGGATACCGCCGTCCCGGCCGTCGTTCGCGACGCCGTCACCACCGGACCGCAGATCGTGGCCGCGTCGATCCTCACCGCCGCAGCCGGGACCGACGCCGACGCGGGTGCCGTCGTCATCGACCTCGACATCCATCCGGACGAGCTGGCCGGGGCCGTCGAGCACCGTGCGCTGCGCTACCACGTGACCTGCACGACCGAGCAGGTCGAGGACGCGATCCGTCTCCGACTGCCCGCGCCCGTCACCGTCTTCGTCACGGCGTCGGACCCCTCCGCCCCTGAAGCTGCCGACGCCGCGAGCCTTGCCGAGTCCGCGCAACTGCTCGCCGACGCCGGCCACAGCCCGGGGCTGATCGCCGGCAGCCCGGCCGACGTCGTGGCCGATTTCCTCGCGGTCCTCGCGCACACGTCCGTCGGTTTCGTCGGGCGGGCGCGGGACGGTGCCGAGGTCCTCGCGCTGCTGTCCGGCACCGTCGCGGCGCTGCGCGGAGACGACGTCCGGGCCGCCCTGTCCGCACCCGATCCGGCCGCGCTGGCGGCGCTGATCCCGGAGGCGGCCGAGGCGGTGCGCGGCGTGCTGCTCGGCATCGAGGTCGACGACCCCGATCAGGTCGAGGGCGTGCTCGCCGACGCCGGTCTGCTGTAACGGAACCGGAACCGATCCGCGAAGTGCGCCGGACGGGAGTGCGTAATCTCGTAGGCGTGCCTCGTATCGCGTACTTCGGACCCAGCGGGACCTTCACGGAGATGGCCCTCGCCCAGCTCGAGTCGGGCGGCACGTTCGACGGTGTCGTCGAGCGGGTGTCCGCCGGAAGCCAGGCCGCGGCGATCGAACTCGTCCGCGCCGGTGACGTCGACGGCGCCGTGGTGCCGATCGAGAGTTCGGTGGAGGGCTCGATCCGTCCGACGATGGACGCGCTCTCCCTCGGCGACCGGCTGCAGATCATGGCCGAGACCGAGCTGGACGTCGCGTTCACGATCGTCGGACGCCCGGGCGCCACGCTCGACGACGTCCGCACCGTCCGTGCCTATCCGGTCGCGACCGCGCAGGTGCAGGGCTGGCTCGACCGGAACCTGCCGAACGCCCGTGTGGAGCCGGCGTCGTCGAATGCCGGTGCCGCCGAGGATGTTGCCGCCGGCGTCGCCGACGCCGGGGTGTCGACCGCGTTGGCGGGGGAACGGCTGGGCCTGGTGGCGTTGGCGTCGGGCGTCGCCGACTACGACGGAGCCCGCACCCGTTTCGTGCTGGTGACCAGGCCGGGTCCCGCGCCCGCCCGCACCGGTAACGACCGGACCAGCGTGGTGCTCCATCTCGACAACGTGCCCGGCTCCCTGGTTCGGGCGATGACCGAATTCGCGACCCGGGGCATCGATCTGACGCGGATCGAATCCCGGCCCACGCGCAAGGAATTCGGCACCTATCTGTTTCATCTGGACTGCGTCGGGCACATCGACGACGGACTGGTCGCCGAGGCGCTCAAGGCGCTGCACCGGTTCAGCGACGTCCGCTTCCTCGGGTCGTGGCCGTCGGCCGTGCCCGGTGGCGGCGCACCGATGCCCGTCGCCGACGACACCGCATGGCTCGAAGGCCTGCGTCGTGGGGAGGAGAACGCGTGAGCGGTCGGTTGATCCTGGTCCGACACGGGCAGACCGAAGCGAACGTCGAACGGCGGCTCGACACCCGGCTCCCCGGGGCGCGGTTGACGGCGCTCGGCCGGACGCAGGCCCAGACCCTCGGAGGCCGGCTGGCGGACCGGCCGCCGACAGCGCTGGTGTCGTCGCAGGCGCTGCGGGCCCGGGAGACCGCCGGGTTCGTGGAGACGGCGTCGGGCATCACGCTGCAGGTGCGGGAGGGGCTGCACGAGGCGCAGGCCGGTGAGCTCGAGGACCGCTCGGACATCGAGTCGCACAAGATGTTCGCGAAGGTGTTCCACACGTGGCACGCGGGTGACCTGTCGGCGCGGATCCCGGGTGGCGAGTCCGGTATCGACATCATCGAACGGTATGTGCCGGTGGTCGATTCGCTGCGTGCCGAGTACATCGACGCCGGTGCCGGTGGCGACGTCGTGGTGGTCAGCCACGGCGCCGCGATCCGATTGGTGGCCGCGTACCTGGCGGGCGTGCCCGGCGCGTTCGCCGCGGACCGGCATCTCGAGAACACCTCGACGGTGGAGCTGGTGCCGACCGACACGGGCTGGCGGTGCGTGCGGTGGGGCACCTACGACCCACCGTTCGATGCGACGCCGCAGCGGCCGTGGTTCGACCCGGAGGCCGTCGCGGCCACCGACGACCCGATGGGCTGACGGTCAGTCGAGCTGCGCGAGCAGGCCGTCGAGTGCCTGCCTGAGCCGTCCCGGGGTGCCCGGGCTGAACGAGGTCCACGGGGTGCCGTCGGTGGCGACGCTGGTGGTGCCGACGATGCGCCCGGCGGCGGTGTCGAACACCGTGACCGGTCCGTGCATCAGACCGGGATGCCCGGCTTCGTGCACGATTCCGACGATCTCGGTGAACGTCGTGCAGCCCACGAACGCCGGCCCGACGACGGCGGCCTCCGCGGCCGGGACCCCGATCGCCGTCAGCTGGGCGGCCGCCGTGCCCGGGTCGACGATCCGGTTCAGGGCGGCACCGAGGTCCGTGGTCGGCCGGTTGACCACCCCGAACGCGAGGGGCTCGGCGCCACCGAGGGCGTGGACGATCGGCCCGGCCAGGTCGTGCTCGAGCCGCTGGACGGTGAACGTGTCGCCGCTGCGCAGCGCGAGCACGGCCATCTCGTCGTCGCGGGCCAGGCACAGTCGCGCGACGGTGCCGTCGATGTAGCGGCGCAGGGCGATCTCGTCGCGGGGCCGGGCGAGGGCGCGCAGCCAGCGGGCCAGTTCCGGGTGCACCGCGATCCCGTCGATCAGCCCGGCCGCCGCGAGGGAGTCCTGCGCCGATCGGAAGACCCGGTCCCGCTCGGGCAGCGAATCGAATCGTGGGGCCGCGTCGAGCACGACCGGCAGGACGTCGATGTCCAGAAGGTCCACCAGCAGGTCGAGTTCGTCGACGTGCAGGGTCGCGGACGGCAGGGTTGCGGTCACCGGTTCGATGCCCAAGTCGATCACCGCCCGTCCTCGGGCAGGTCGGCGCCGATCACCGACGGGATCACCGTGCGCCCGTCGGCGAAGTGCTCGAACTGCTTGAGGTAACCGGGGGTGGCGTGCTCGGCCTCGTCGGAGGCCAGGGCGCCGCGGTGTGCGCCCATCGGGGCGCCTCCCATCGCGGTCCCGCGGGCGGCCGCGGCCGCCGACGCGTCGGCGCGGGCTGCGTCGATCGAGCCCGGGCCGGTGGCCGGTCCGGCACCGGTCCCCGGGGCGCTGCGCGAGCCCGACCCGTCGAGCTGCCCGGCCTGCGCCCAGCCGTCGGGGAGGGCGGCCCGCGCGCCGCCGGCCCCACCGCTGACTCCCGCGGCGCGCGCGGCGGTGTAGCCGGACCCCCGGCCGGCGCCGCCGGCGGTCGCGGCCCCGGCTGCACCCGAGGTGGGCGCGGTGGACGTGTTCAGGACCGCGGGGGCGCCACCGGCGACGCCGCCGAGCACGGCACCGCCGATGTTGGCGGCGGCGGAGGTGGCACCCGAGACGGTGCCCGCGACCGTGCCGACCTGCGATGCGGCCGCCATGACGGTCGGGTTCTGGGCGAAGGCGGTCGCCGCCGCGGCGATGGTGCCGACCGGGTCGGTGCGGAAGTCGTTCTCGAGTCGGCGGCGGGCGACCTCGCCCGCGTCGCGGGACTCGAGGCCGGCGGTGGATTCGTTGGTGAGCGGCGGCGGCTGCGTGAAGGATCCCGGTGTCGCCAGGATGCTCGACGCCGCCTCGTACGCCTCCATCACCAGCCCGGCCCGGATGTCCATCGCACGGTCGGCGGCCTCGGCGACGGCGGCGGAGCCGTTGACCACGCCGCCGGTGCTGTAGGCGGCGGTCTTGGCTGCCTTGACCGCGGTGATCTCGGGCAGGCTCGGCATGGTCAGCGCTGCGGACGTGTAGGCGCCGGCCTCGACGGAGGCCTTGGTCGCGGTGTCCGCGGCGAGCGTCGCGGTCTGTTCGGCCCACGCGGCGAACGGGGCGATCCTGCCGAGCGCGGCCTCGGCGGCCACGCCCTCCCAGCCGGTGCGCAGCTCCGCCATCACCCTGTTCAGCGTCGCGCCGGCGTCGGCGAAGCTCTCCGCGACCGCGGCCCACGCCGGGCTCGCCGCGCTGAGCGGCACGGGCCCCGCGCCCGCGGTGAGCGTCGTCGAATTGACGGTCGCACCGCGCGGCATCCAGACGACTCCGGTGACACCAGTGGTCATGCTGTGTTTTCCTCGTTCCCCTCGAATGTGGCTGGCAGGTCCCGGTCCGGCGCGGTCACATGCCGGCCGCGAGCGACGTCCCGATCGTCTGGTCCTCGTCCCGGTAGGTCGCGGCCTGCGTGCGGAGCATCGCGGCGGCGGCGGTGAGTTCCTCGATGCTGCGCCCGGCCGCCGGGCTGAAGCTGTTCGCCAGGCCGTTGAAGTACCCGGCCGCCATCACCGACACCTCCTCGGCGCCGGACGGCGCGACGGTGAGGGCCGGTGCCGCCGCGGTGAGGGTGACCTGCAGGCGGACGGCGAGCGCGTCGAGTTCGGTGGCCGCGGCGAGGAGGACGTCAGGGTCGACGAACACGTGATCCGACATGCGGGTATCTCCTCGAATCGGGGTCGATGGCAACCGGGGCGAGCAGATGAAACTCGTCCCTTGATTGCTTGGACGCCGAAAGCGAGCGGTCGGTTCCATTCGAATTCGACCGGATCGGGACGGGTCAGCCCCAGCCGAGCTCGTGCAGCCGGTCCTCGTCGATGCCGAAGTAGTGCGCCACCTCGTGGATGACGGTGACCATCACCTCGTGCACCACCTCGTCCTCGGTGTGGCACACGTCGAGGATCGCGTCGCGGTAGATGGTGATGGTGTCGGGCAGGGCGCCGCCGTAGTGGCTGTCCCGCTCGGTGAGGGCGATGCCGTGGTAGAGCCCGAGCAGGGTCGGCTCCTCGTCGTTGCGCGGCTCGACGAGCACCACGACGTTGTCGATTCCCGCGGCGAGTTGAGGCGGGATGAGGTCGAGCGCTTCCGAGACCAGCTCCTCGAAGTGAGCGGCCGTCATGGTCACCGGCACGTCAGCCCCCGGCCGGGGGGAGCGGCGCGGCGCCGGGCAGCGGGGTCGGCACGGAACGGCCCTCGGGCGCGGGCGGCGGCGGGACGGGCGCCTGCCCGTTGATGAGGATGGCGCCCTTGGCGCTGCCGACGATGGTCGCGAATCCGCTGCCGTCGACCTCCTTGCCGATCGAACAGTTGATCTTGCGGCTGCCGACGAGCCAGCTGTCGAGGTCGAGGTTGTCCCAGAACAGCGTCAGGGTCTTGTCACGCAGCGTGTCGGGGGAGCCGAGGTAGCCGTTGCCGGCCTCGGTGCACGCGCCCTCGAGGAACTTGTCCTGGTCCTCGACGGAGGGCATGCCACCGGGGAAGCGGCTGGCCAGGTCGATCACGCCGACCACCTCGAACGCGTGCGACTGCGCGCAGTCGACGGGATCGGACGGGACGTTCTGGTTGATGCCGATGCAGGTGCCCACGTTCCACACCTTCGACTGGTCCTGCTCGGCGACGCGGCCCTCGATGGGCAGCAGTGTTCCGGTGACACCGGAGAACTGCAGGCCGCAGCGGATGGTGCGTTCGCCGGCGGCCCAGCCGGCCTCGCCGGGATTGATCAGGCCGACGCTGAACTTGCCCTTGGGGTCGAACCGTCCGTCCAGGTAGTTGTTGACGGCCGGCGCGCAGTGTTCGTCGCGGAGTTCGGAGAAGCGCAGTACACCGGGGAACTTGGAGCCCGGACCGAACTCGACGCCCGGATACAGGCTGAGGTCCACATCGGTGGCGACCTCGAACTGGTGCGCCTGCGCGCAGTCGACCTTCTCGAGGTCGCTGGCGTCGGCGCTGCTCCATGTCAGGCAATCGCCGGTGGTGGCCGAGCCGAACGCCTCGCCGGCGACGGCGCCGGTGGGCTGCGGTCCCACGCCACTCGTGTGAACAGGCAGTTTCTCGCCGCGGTCGAAACCGCCGGAGACGAAGATGGTGGCGATGGCGGCGATCACCGCGCCGATCGCGACGAGCGCGAGAGCACGCCTGGTCACCGGCGCGGACACGTGTCGGCGCCGCTCCGGCTGTGGTGTCGGCTGCGGTTGATCGTCGGACATTGGTTCCATAATGCCCGCATCGGGGGCAGATGCCGAAGTTTCCGCGTAGGTTCGTCCGACATGAGTGAGGAACATCCCGGTGAGCACGACGGCGACCTGCCGGGAGACGTGCAGGAGTTGGCCGGTCGATTGTTCGACATGGCCCGGACCGGCGCCGCGACCGCGTTGGCGCAGTACGTCGACGCCGGGGTCCCGGTCAACCTCACGAACGCGAGCGGCGACACGCTGGTGATGCTCGCGGCCTACCACGGGCACACCGACGCGGTCCGGGCGCTGATCGAGCGGGGCGCCGACGTGAACCGCCCGAACGACCGCGGACAGACGCCGCTGGCGGGTGCCGTGTTCAAGGGCGAGGACGCCGTGGTGGCCGCGCTCGTGGACGCGGGGGCCGACGCGGCGGCCGGTCAGCCGTCGGCGCTCGATGCCGCACGCATGTTCGGACGCGACGACTATCTGCAGATATTGGGGAAGCACCCGGAATGAGCGTGGTGTCACCAAGTAGGGTTTGTGGTCGTGATTGACCTCAAGTTCCTTCGCGAGAACCCCGACGCCGTCCGCACCTCGCAGCGCACCCGCGGTGAAGACCCCGGTCTGGTCGACGCGCTGCTCGAGGCCGATGCATCCCGCCGCGCCGCTGTCCTGGCCGGCGACACCCTGCGCGCCGAGCAGAAGGCGTTCGGCAAGAAGGTGGGGCAGGCGTCCCCGGAGGAGCGTCCCGCGCTGCTCGAGGGTTCCAAGGAACTGGCGCGGAAGGTGAAGGACGCCGAGGCGACCCAGCACGAGGCGCAGGCCGCGATGGAGGCCGCCCACCGCGCGATCTCGAACATCGTGCAGGAGGGTGCGCCCGCCGGCGGCGAGGACGACTTCATCACGCTCGAGACCGTCGGCGAGATCCCGACGTTCGACTTCGAGCCCAAGGATCACCTCGAGCTCGGTGAGTCGCTGGGACTGATCGACATGGAGCGCGGCGCCAAGGTGTCGGGCTCGCGGTTCTACTTCCTCACCGGCTTCGGTGCGATGCTCCAGCTCGGCATGCTGCAGCTCGCGGCGCAGAAGGCGATGGCCAACGGTTTCACCATGATGATCCCGCCGGTGCTGGTGCGCCCCGAGATCATGCAGGGCACCGGTTTCCTGGGCCAGCACTCCGACGAGATCTACCACCTCGCGGACGACGACCTGTACCTCGTCGGCACGTCCGAGGTCCCGCTCGCGGGCTACCACTCGGGCGAGATCCTGGACCTGTCGAACGGCCCCAAGCGGTACGCGGGCTGGTCGTCGTGCTTCCGTCGCGAGGCCGGCAGCTACGGCAAGGACACCCGCGGCATCATCCGCGTCCACCAGTTCGACAAGGTGGAGATGTTCACCTACTGCAAGCCCGAGGACGCCGACGCCGAGCACCAGCGTCTGCTCGCCTGGGAGCGCGACATGCTGGACGCGATGGGGCTCCCGTACCGCGTCATCGACGTCGCCGGCGGCGACCTCGGTTCGTCCGCGGCCCGCAAGTTCGACTGCGAGGCTTGGGTTCCCACCCAGCAGCAGTACCGCGAGCTGACGTCGACGTCGAACTGCACCACCTACCAGGCCCGCCGCCTCGCGGTGCGCTACCGCGACGAGAACGGCAAGCCGCAGACCGCCGCGACCCTCAACGGCACCCTCGCCACCACGCGCTGGCTCGTCGCGATCCTCGAAAACCACCAGCAGGCAGACGGTTCCGTCAAGGTCCCCGCCGCCCTGGTGCCGTTCGTCGGCCGTGAGGTGCTGACGGCGCCGTAGTGCTCACTTTTGGTGTTGGCCGAATGTCACATGCGTTCAGTTGGACCGAACGCATGTGACATTCGGCCGAAGTGTTTTCGGGGTCAGCGCAGGATCAGGCAGGTGGTGGACGCCGTCGCCAGCAGCCGGTCCCGGTCGTCGCGGACCTCGGCCCGTGCGGTGGCGGTGGTGCGGCCGGTGTGCTCCGAAAAGCCGTGCACGCGAATGGATCCCTGTTCGGCCTTGATGCCGCGGATGTACCGGACGGTGATGTCGAGGGTGGTGTATCCGACGCCGGCCGGAAGGGTGCTCGAGACGGAGAAGCCCATCGCGGTGTCGATCATCGTGGCGATGACGCCGCCGTGCACACTGCCGACGGCGTTGTAGTGCCACTCGGCCGGCTCGGCCGTGATCTCGACGAAGCCTTCGCGGGCGTCGGTGACGCGGAAGCCGAGGGTGCTCGCGGTGGGATGGTGCGGGACGGTGCCGTCGACCAGGCCGCGGACGAACTCGAGTCCACTGAGGTTCCGGTTGGCATCCGCGATCGGGGCGGGGTCGTTCCAGGTGTAGGTGCGCTGACGTTCGGGAGACACCCGTCAGACCGTACCCGCGGCGGTGCGGGCTCGCGGCCCGGTGGCTGGCCAGGCCGAATTCCATTTCTGGAATTCAATTCAATAATACCCTGCGGTATGTAGGAGTGATCAATTCTTTGTTCGCCGTAGCGGGTCGATTCCCGGTCGGCGTCTCGGCGAGGGCGGGGCCATCGGTGTCGAGTTTGGGGCTCATTTCGGTGCGGGGTGAAGCGTAAGGGTTAATCCCGAGGTGAAGTTCCCGATTCTGGACACACGGCGACGCTAGACATGGTACTGGACTCATGTCCAGGCATGTTGACCCAGTTGGAAGCTATTTTTTCGCCTCCGTGTCCATGTGGCGGCCGAGGGTTTCTTCCGGATCGGACGTACCGGCCGGTAACAAACGTGTGTTTGGCAAATCCCCAGCAACATTTGGACGTTTGGTCGGCAAAACCGACACATAGGCGTAATCCCGCCGTTATGGTGTGCGGACCTCTGCGGATTTCCCCTCCCCCCATCCGCAACTTCTGCAAAGGAAGCGAGTATGCAAAATTCGATAGTGAGGCGCTGTGTCGTGCCACTCACAGGCACAGCGCTCGTCGCCGGCGCGATGTTGGTGGTAACTCCGACCACCGCGTCCGCGGCGAACGCCCCGGTCACTACGACGACCAACTTCAAGACGACCTGCAAGGCGAACAACTCGATCTCGCAGGTCGTCAAGACGACCGATTCTTCAGTGACTGTCACGGCACCCACTCAGGTGGAGCCGGGCGAGACCTTCACATTCCGCATCCAGTCGGGACCCTCCTCGTATCCGAACTCCGATTCGGGTGCGACCACGACGAACATCTCGCGGCTCAAGTTCGACTTCATGATTCCGGAAAACTCCACCTTCGTAAGTGCGGCGGTGGTCGGATCCGGGATCAACCTCGACAACGTGGCGCCCGGCGTGCTGCGTGTCAACGACTCCGGCAGCCCGGACGCGAGCGGGCAGATTCTGCGTCTGTCCGGAAACAACCAGGTCATCGGTAACGGGCCTTCGTCCAGCACGAACAGCGAGGGTGGGATTCGGGCGCCCAAACTGAAGAAGAACATCGATGGCAGCACCAACGGCAACGGGGATAGCTGGTTCCAGTTGCCGGCGGTCGACGTCACAGTCGTCGCCGGTGTTGGCGGGACCCCCATCACTCCGAAGATTCGAACGGCTGGCGCGGCCGGCAACTTCAACGCGTTCGAGAACTTCAACACGACGTTGCCCAAGGCTTCGGTCTTTCTCCTCGGCACGCAGTGGGCCGACACCCGCTGCAGCCCCCGCGACACTGAGGGCGGAGCGCTCAATGCTGGCGCCGGACCACTCGCGACGATCAATGTCGCTGCCTCTCAGGTGTCGACCACCACGACCCTGACGGCCCCGGCGACCGCGGAGACCGGTGCCCCGGTCACGCTGACTGCCAACGTCGCGCCCAACAACGCGACGGGCTCGGTGCAGTTCCAGGACAACGGCACCGACATCGGCTCCCCGGTGGCGGTGTCGGGCGGCTCGGCCAGCCTGGATCACACGTTCACGTCTGCCGGTTCGCACTCGGTGACGGCGGTGTTCACCGGTGCCGGTAGCTTCACCGGTTCGACGTCGGCGGCTTCGACCGTGACAGTGTCCGACCCGACCCCGGTCGATGTCGCGACGACGCTGGGATTGACGGTTCCGCAGAACGCGGAGACCGGCACGGCCGTCGACCTGACCGCCACCGTGACCCCGGCGAATGCCGCGGGCACCGTGCAGTTCAAGGACAACGGCAACAACATCGGTTCCCCGGTGACGGTGGCGTCCGGTGCGGCGACGTTGTCGCACTCGTTCACCGCGGCCGGCGCACACGCGATCACGGCCGACTTCACGGGCGCACCCGGCTTCACGGGTTCGACCGCGGGAGCCCAGAACGTGACCGTCGCCGATCCGGTGGTTCCGGATGTCGAGACCACGACGACGGTGTCGGCTCCGGCCAACGCCGCGACCGGGGCCGAGGTGACGCTCACCGCGAACGTCGCCCCGCAGAATGCTTCCGGCACGGTGCAGTTCACGGCCAACGGCAGCAACATCGGTTCGCCGGTGACGGTGTCCAACGGTGTTGCGACGCTGCCGCACACGTTCGCCACTGCCGGCTCGTACGCGGTCGGCGCAGCATTCACCGGTGACGCCGGATTCGCTGCCTCCACTGCGGCGCAGACGCAAAACGTCACTGTGACGGATCCGGTCACTACGACGACGACTGAGCTCACGGTCCCGCAGGACGCGGAGACCGGCGCAGCGGTGGACCTGACGGCGAACGTCACTCCGCAGAATGCGGTCGGTTCGGTGCAGTTCCAGGACAACGGCACCGACATCGGTCAGCCGGTGACGGTCTCGAACGGTGTTGCGACGCTGTCGCATCAGTTCACCTCGGCCGGTTCGCACAGCATCACGGCCACCTTCACCGGTGGAGCGGGATTCGCGGGCTCGACCGCGGGTGCACAGACCGTGACGGTGACCGATCCGGTGGTGCCGGACACCGAGACCACCACCACCGTGACGGCCCCGGGCACCGCTGAGACGGGCTCCTCGGTGACATTGTCTGCTGCGGTTGCCCCGGTTCCGACCGGTGGCACGGTGCAGTTCAAGGTCGCCGGCAGCGATGTCGGTACTCCGGTGAATGTCGATGGCACCGGTCACGCGAGCATGCCGTACACGTTCAATGCGGAGGGTTCGTATGCAGTGACCGCGGTGTACTCGGGAACCACCGGGTTCGCGGGTTCGACGGCGTCGGCTCAGAACGTCGCGGTTTCGGATCCGGCTCCGTCGGATGTGGTGACGACGCTGGGGCTGACGGTTCCGGCCACGGCTGAGACGGGTGCTGCGGTGGATCTGTCGGCGTCGGTGACTCCGGCGAATGCCGCAGGCACGGTGCAGTTCTCGGTGAACGGCAGCCCGGTCGGTGCTCCGGTCACGGTGTCGGGCGGTGCGGCAACGTACACGCACACCTTTGCTGCCGCGGGCTCGTTCAATGTGACTGCAGCGTTCACCGGTGCGGTCGGATTCACGGACTCGGCTGCGTCTGCGCAGACGATCGCGGTTTCGGATCCCACTCCGGTGGAGGCGGACACCACGACGATGCTGAACGTCCCGGGCAACGCCAAGACCGGTGAGCCGGAGGATCTGTACGCAACCGTGTACAACGCCGCGACTGCGGAGGTCGTCCCGAGCGGCGGCACTGTCGAGTTCTTCGACGGCGCAACGTCGATCGGAACAGCTCCGGTGGTTGACGGTGTTGCCACATTGGCGCACACCTTCACCGCGGCGGGCACGCACACCATCACCGCGACGTTCAGCGGCGCGACCGGGTTTGCCGGTTCCAACGCCGGGGCGAAGCAGGTCGTGGTCACGGTGCCGACAGTGGCCGACGTCGAGACGGCCACCGTAGTGACGGTGCCGGCGAACGCGACGGCCGGAACCTCGGTGCAGTTGTCGGCGCAGGTGACCGGTGCGGGTGACGTTGCGGTGAACGGCACGGTCCAGTTCTTCGACGGGGCCAACCCGATCGGGGACGCGGTGCCGGTGGTCAATGGCACGGCGGTTCTGAACCACACCTTCACCACGTCGGGTGCGCACAGCATCCACGCGGTGTTCAGTGGCGGCCAGGGCATCGCGAACTCGACCTCGGGTTCGCAGACCGTCCAGGTCTCCGGGGGCAACCCGAGCGGAAGCTTGGGCAGTCTGAGCGGACTATTCGGCGGCCTTCTTGGTGGCTTGAAGTTCGGCTCGTAAGTAGTTCCTGATCCAGGCGCGGTCTCGCCTCCATGCGGAGACGGGGCCGCGCCTGAGATCGTCAGATCCGAAAATGATTGTTGGCGAATGGAAATCGCTCTTGGCGGTTGCCGAGAAACGACTCTGCAACGATCAGCAAACGGTGACGCTGCAGTCCAGCTAGCGTCGGCATTCTTTTTACACCGCTGGGTCGGGGAAGCGCATACCTGAGGGAGGATTCAGTGGGTTTGTCATCCTTGCGGCGGCTCGCTACACCGGTCGTAGCGGGTGTAGCGGCGGTCGGACTCTTGGTCGCGGGAAGTGGCCTGGCCTTTGCGGCCGATCCACCTCCGGCCAGCAACCAGGGCTCGTCCGACAACGTCAAGTTCAAGAAGGAAGTGATCGGTAGCAACGTCCTCCATCGAGGCGACACGGTCACGTACAAGAGCACCATCTGGGTGGACAGCGGTGTGGAGCGCTACATTCCGAAGTTCCGGGACGTGCCGCCCGCGGGGTTCACGCTGGTGTCGGGCAGCCCCAAGGTGACGTACCTGGGTGCCACGAACAAGGCCACCTTCACCAACGAGTCGGATGGCGGCGTCACCGCAAAGTGCAGCGGCAGTGGCTGCAACGCCTTCGGCAACGGGTTCATCGTCAAGAGCGGGCAGAACGTCACGCTCGAGACCAGCTACCGGGTACCGGACACTTTCGCGTTCGGTACGTATGACAGCGGCGTGCTGCTGGACGTGTGGGCGTTCTCCGGAAACCCGAAGGGTGCCAATCCGTTCAACGTGAAGGTCAGGGTCGAGGAGTTCGCCACGACCACCACACTCCAGGCGCCGACGTCCGCGACGACGGGGCAGCCGGTGACGCTGACAGCGACCGTGAACCCGACCAACGCGATCGGCCAGGTGCAGTTCAAGGACGGCGGTGTGAACATCGGTTCGCCGGTGACGCCGGTGAATGGTGTGGCCACGTTTTCTCATCCATTCGACTCGGCCGGCGCGCACAGCGTCACCGCGGAGTTCGTCCCCGGCGCCGGCTTCTTCGGGTCGACTTCGGCCGCGCAGTCCGTCACGGTCACCGACCCTGATGTGGCGACGTCGTTGTCGTTGACGGTTCCGGGTTCGGCCCAGACGGGTGCCGAGGTGGATCTGACGGCGACGTTGTCGCCGTCGGATGCTCAGGGCTCGGTGCAGTTCTCGGTGAACGGCGCTCCGGTGGGTACGGCTATTCCGGTGTCCGGTGGTTCGGCGACGTTGCCGCACACGTTCAACGCGGCTGACACCTACGCGGTGACGGCCGAGTTCACCGGTGCTGCCGGGTTCACGAACTCGACGGCCCCGGGACGGAACGTCACGGTCACCGATCCCGATGTAACTACCTCGCTGGCGCTTGCCGCTCCCGCTTCTGCGGTGACGGGTTCGTCGGTGGATCTCACGGCGACGGTGTCTCCCTCGGATGCTCAGGGCACGGTGCAGTTCTCGGATAATGGTGCCCCGATCGGTTCTCCGGTTGTCGTGGTGAATGGTGTTGCGACGTTGCCGCATACGTTCACCTCTGCGGGCTCGCACAGCATCACTGCCGATTTCACGGCCGGCCCCGGTTTCGTGGATTCGTCGGCGGCGGCCCAGTCGGTGACGGTGACGGATCCTGATGTGACGACGTCGGTGTCGTTGACGGTGCCGGGTACGGCTCAGACCGGTTCCGAGGTGAGCCTGTCGGCGGCGGTGGCTCCGGCTAATGCTCAGGGCACGGTGCAGTTCAAGGTCGACGGTGTCGCGGTGGGTTCGCCTCAGACGGTGTCGGGTGGTGTTGCGACGCTGCCGTATACGTTCGGTGCTGCGGGTTCGTACTCGGTGACCGCTGAGTTCACGGGTGCGGCCGGGTTCACGGATTCGACTGCGTCGGCTCAGAACGTCACGGTTTCGGATCCGGATCAGCAGACGTCGTTGTCGTTGACGGTGCCGGGTTCTGCGGTGACGGGTGCGTCGGTGGATCTGTCGGCGACGGTTACTCCGTCGAATGCTCAAGGAACGGTGCAGTTCTCGGTCAACGGCAGCACGGTTGGTGCTGCGGTGACGGTGTCGGGTGGTTCGGCGACTCTGGCGCACACGTTCAATGCCGCTGACACGTACGCGGTGACGGCGGAGTTCATCGGTGCTGCGGGTTTCGCGGGCTCTACCACTTCGGCCCAGGCGGTGACGGTGACTGATCCGGATCAGGAGACCACGACGACGGTGTCGGTGCCGGCGACCGCTAGGACTGGTGAGCAGGTGAGCCTGTCGGCTCAGGTGTCACCGTCGAACGCTCAGGGTTCGGTGCAGTTCAAGGTCGACGGTGTCGCGGTGGGATCGCCGCAGACGGTGTCGGGTGGTGCTGCGGCAGTGCCATACACGTTCAATGCTGCTGATACGTATACGGTTACGGCCGAGTTCGCGGGTGCTACCGGGTTCACGAACTCGACGGCCACGGGTCAGAACATCACGGTGACCGATCCGGCTCCGGTCGACATCCAGACCGTGACGTTGCTGGGTGTTCCGGGTTCGGCGACGACCGGCGTGGAGACCACGCTGTCGGCGACGGTGCAGGCGCAGAGCGGGACAGCTGTCCCGACGGGAATGGTGGAGTTCCGTGACGGCGATTCGCTGATCGGTTCGCCGGTAGCCCTGCTGAACGGCTCGGCGTCACTTCAGCACACGTTCACCGCCCCGGGGACGCGTCAGATGACCGCGGTGTTCCAGCCCGACTCGGGCTTCGCGGGATCCACGTCGACGCAGCGTCCGGTCGAGGTGTCCGCGCCGAACCCCGTGGACGTCCAGACGTCGGCGGTCATGACGTCGACTACATCCGCGACGGCCGGCACGCCGTTCACGTTGAGGGCTCAGGTGATCGGTGCGCAGTCGCTGCCGGGCACGGTGCAGTTCTTCGACGGTGGCGTCGAGATCGGTCAGCCGGTGCCCGTGGTGGGCGGCTTCGCCGAGGTCGCGCACACCTTCACCCTGAGCGGTCCGCATCAGATTCACGCGGTCTACTCGGGCGGCCCGGGCGTGGCGGGTTCGACGTCCCAGGTGCAGGTGCTCGATGTCGCCGAGTCCGGTGACGGCACGGGCAGCTTCGGGTCGTTGGGGACGGGGTCTCTCGGCAGCCTGAGCGGGCTGCGGTTCGGGTCCTGACACCTCTCGACTGACGCAGACTGTGGCCCCCGGACCTGATGGTCCGGGGGCCACAGTCGTTCCACTGGTCGAATCCCTCGTTCGATCCTGATCTGGACGTTTGTCCGGTAGAGTTCGAGCCGCATTTCAGACGCGGAGTCGGGCTGCGGTTGGTTGCAGGGGGTGGCATGGGCCCTGCAACGCGCCCCGGACTCGATCCCCTCAGCGCGATGTCCCAGGTCGTACCTGATCCGTTGAGTTGGCGGCCGTCGAGTCGTCGTCGAGAGGGAAGTGCATGGTTGGCAGGGGACTTCGCCGAATAGTCGGCGGAATTAGCGTTTTCGCATTGTCCGCGGGATTCGCAGCGACCGTCGGTGTGGGGGCAGCAGGTGCCGCACCGGCGTCGGTGAACTGGCAGGACGGCAACAGCAAGTTCACCCGCACGGTCAGCAACGCCGCCCCTTCTGTGGGGGAGACCGTCACGGTGTCCACGAAGTTCGAGCGCACCGGTGGCGGGGTCGAGTGGCTCTGGGCAGTGAAGGACATCCACCCGCCGTGCCTGACATTTGTCAGTGGAAACACCTCCAACCCGCAGATCGCTCCCGACTACGTTCGGGTGTCGGGAAACTGGCCGGTGTATCCGAACATCAGCCCGAAGTCGCAGACGTTCGAGTTCAACTACTTAGTGGGCGCGAACTGTGCCCGTGCGACTCCGCTGATGACGACGATGCACTACTCGGGCGGACTGGGCGATGGCACCTACACGGACAAGGGTCCGACGATCACCGTCGCGAAGGACGCCACCACCACGACGTTGGCCGCGGTGCCCAATCCGATCGTGACGGGGCAGGCGGTCACTCTGAGTGCGACGCTGACCGGCGTGGCGCAAGGCAGCACGATCGAGTTCTACGACGGTGCAACGAAGCTCGGTGACGGCCAGTCGAACGCGGCGGGTGTCGCGACCTACGCGTGGACTCCGACCACGGCGGGTGCCCGGAGTCTGTCGGCGAAGTTCCCGGGCACGGCGATCGCGGCCTCGTCGCAGTCCGCCGCGCAGAACGTGCAGGTGAACGCCCCGGTTGCAACCAGCGCCGCCTTGTCGGTCCCGGGAACTGCCGTGACCGGCACTCCGGTGACCCTGTCCGTGGCGATGACGCCGTCGAACGCGTCGGGCACGGTGCAGTTCAAGGACAATGGTTCGAACATCGGATCCCCGGTGACGGTGTCCGGTGGCCAGGCGTCGCTGCAGCACACCTTCACAGCTACCGGCGCGCACAGCATCACCGCCGACTTCGTGGCCGGTTCCGGTTTCGTGAATTCGTCGGCAGCGGCGCAGACCGTGACGGTCGCGGATCCTGATGTGGCGACGTCGTTGACGGTTGCGGCTCCGGCTTCTGCTGAGACGGGTGCGTCGGTGGATTTGTCGGCGACGGTGTCTCCGTCGAATGCTCAGGGTTCGGTGCAGTTCTCGGTGAATGGGTCTCCGGTGGGTGCGGCGGTTCCTGTGTCGGGTGGTTCGGCAACGCTGCCGCATACGTTCGGTGCTGCTGGTTCGTATTCGGTGACCGCTGAGTTCACGGGTGCTGCCGGGTTCACGGGTTCGACCGCTGCGGCGCAGTCGATCACCGTCACCGATCCTGATGTTGCGACGTCGTTGACGGTTGCGGCTCCGGCTTCTGCGGAGACGGGCGCTTCGGTGGATCTGTCGGCGACGGTGTCTCCGTCGAACGCGCAGGGTTCGGTGCAGTTCAAGGACAATGGTTCGAACATCGGATCGCCGGTGACGGTGTCCGGTGGCACGGCTACCCTTCCGCACACCTTCACGACGGCTGGTTCGCACAGCATCACGGCCGATTTCGTTGCCGGCTCCGGTTTCGTGAATTCGTCGGCGTCGGCGCAGTCGGTAGCGGTCACAGATCCTGATGTGACGACGTCGTTGTCGTTGACGGTTCCGGGTTCGGCTCAGACGGGGTCCGAGGTTGATCTGACGGCGACGGTGTCTCCGTCGGATGCTCAGGGTTCGGTGCAGTTCAAGGACAACGGCACGAGTATCGGTTCGCCGGTGTCGGTGTCGGGTGGTTCGGCGACCTTGCCGCACACGTTCGCTGCGGCTGGTTCGCACAGCATCACGGCCGATTTCATTGCCGGTTCCGGTTTCGTGAATTCGTCGGCGTCGGCCCAGTCGGTGACGGTGACCGATCCTGATGTGACCACGTCTCTGACGGTTGGTGTTCAGGCTTCTGCGGAGACGGGCGCCGAGGTTGATCTGACGGCGACGGTGTCTCCGTCGGATGCTGCAGGCACGGTGCAGTTCTCGGTGGACGGCACTGCTGTCGGTGGCCCGGTGACGGTGTCAGGTGGTACGGCGACGTACGCGTACACGTTCAACGCCGCTGAAACCTACGCGGTGACGGCGGAGTTCACCGGTGCTGCCGGGTTCACGAACTCGACTGCCACGGCACAGTCGGTGACGGTCACCGACCCCGATCAGCAGACGTCGTTGTCGTTGACGGTTCCGGGTTCGGCTCAGACCGGCTCCGAGGTTGATCTGACGGCGACGGTGTCGCCATCGAATGCTGCAGGCACGGTTCAGTTCAAGGACAACGGCACGAACATCGGATCCCCGGTAGCCGTCGTCAACGGTGCTGCCACTCTGCCGCATACCTTCACTACGTCGGGCGCCCACAGCATCACTGCCGATTTCGCGGCGGGCCCCGGTTTCGTGGATTCATCGGCCGCGGCCCAGTCGGTGACGGTGACGGATCCTGATCAGCAGACGTCGCTGACGGTTGCCGCTCCGGGCTCTGCGGAGACGGGCGCTTCGGTGAACCTGTCGGCGACGGTTAGTCCGTCGAATGCCCAGGGTTCGGTGCAGTTCAAGGTCGACGGCGCACCGGTCGGAACCGCGCAGGCGGTGTCGGGTGGTTCCGCAACGCTGCCGTACACGTTCGGTGCTGCTGGTTCGTACTCGGTGACTGCCGAGTTCACCGGCGCTGCCGGATTCACGAACTCGACCGCTGCCCCGCAGGGCATCACGGTGACGAATCCGGTTGTCCCGGATACACAAACCGTCACGGCGGTGACTGTTCCCGCGACCGGCGAGACCGGTCAACAGGTGACGCTGTCGGCGGCGGTGTCGCCGGCTCCGACGGGCGGAACCGTGCAGTTCAAGGTGGCCGGTGCCGATGCGGGCGCTCCGGTGACTGTGGATGTGAGCGGCCACGCGAGCATGCCGTACACGTTCAACTCGGCTGGATCGTTCGCGGTTTCGGCGGTGTACTCGGGCGCGCCCGGATTCGAGGGCTCGACGTCCGCGACGCAGAGCATCACGGTTTCCGATCCTGCCCCGATCGATGTCGAGACGGTGACCGTGGTGGGTTCCCCGGACACGGCCACGACGGGCATCGAGACGGTTCTCTCGGCGACGGTGCAGGCGCAGTCCGGGACGGCGGTGCCGACGGGCACGGTGCAGTTCCGTGACGGCGGCATCGAGATCGGTTCGCCGGTGACGGTGTCGAACGGTGCGGCAACGCTCGAGCACACGTTCACCACGGTACGGACGCATCAGATCACCGCGGTATTCGCTCCGGGTGCCGGGTTCGCGGCTTCGACGTCGACGCCGCATCCGGTCGAGGTGTCCGCGCCGAATCCGACCGACGTGCCGTCGACGGTGGTGATCGCGTCGGGGCAGTCGGCAACGGCGGGTACCGCGTTCACGTTGACTGCCCAGGTGGGCGGTGCTCCGACATTGCCGGGCACGGTCCAGTTCTTCGACGGCGGTGTCGAGATCGGTCAGCCGGTGTCGGTGGTGAACGGTGTCGCCGAACTGGTGCACACCTTCACCCAGAGTGGGCCGCACCAGATCTACGCGGTGTACTCGGGCGGCCCGGGCGTGCAGGGTTCGACGTCGCCGGTGCAGACGCTGGACGTCGTGCAGTCCGGCGGCGGTGACGGTGGTAACGGTTCGTTGGGTTCGCTCGGCAGCCTGAGCGGCCTACTGTTCGGTTCCTGACTCCGTAGCTCCTGAGTGAGTGGCCCCCTGCCCGGTATCGGGCAGGGGGCCATTCGTCCTTCACCGGCGGATAATTCCTTGTTTCGTGTAGCGAAAGAACAGCATCCGACCAGTTCGTTCGTTCGGTCGTTGTCGTTAAATGGCTAACTGAACGTTTGACTTAGAAAACTGACACACGTTCCAGTTGGAGGGTCTATCCTTCCGGCTCGGGAGCTCAGCAACCGCGGCGCCCTTCGACTGTTTGTTCAGGGAGTTTGATGAGTTCCTCGTTTCGGAGGCGCTGCGCTGTCGCGTTCGCCGGGTCCGTGGTGCTGTCCGGGCCGTTACTGATCGTCCAACCGGCTTCGGCCGCAACGTCGACGGTCGAGTTCACCACCACATGCCGGGCCACGGCGACGATGAACGTGACCAAGACTCCCGCCGCCTCGGTGACGGTGACGAGTCCCGCGAGCGTCGCGCCGGGTGAGACGTTCACCTTCCGCATGCAGACGAACGCGCAGTCGTTCCCCGACTCCGATTCGGGTGCGTCCACGACGAACCTGTCGCGCCTCAAGAACGATTTCGAGATCCCCACCAACGCGACGTTCGTCAGCGCGTCGATCGTGGGGAACTCCGCGGTCAACATCTCGGGCGTCGCACCGAGCGTCATCCGGGTCAACGACAGCGGAACCGTCGACCCGAACGGCACGATTCTTCGGATCTCCGGCAACAACGAGGTCATCGGAAACGGCGCCTCCAACAGCACCAACAGCGAGGGCGGCATTCTGGCCCCCAAGCTGAAGAAGAACATCAACGGCACGCCCAACGGCAACGGCGACTCCTGGTTCCAGATGCCGGCGATCGACGTCACGATGGTCGCCGGGCAGCCCGGTGTCATCCAGCCGAAGATCCGCACGAGTGGTGACGCGGGCAGCTACAACAACGACAAGAACTTCAGTACCCAGCTTGCAAAGGCGTCGTTCTTGGGCGTGCAGTGGGCGCCGACGCGCTGTAGCCCGCGCAACGGGGAATCCAGCGGCCTCAACGCGGGCGCGGGTCCGCTCGCGACAATCCGGGTCACCGTGCCCGACGCGGCCACCACGACGGCGCTGACCGTGCCCAGCACCGCCGCGACCGGTTCCGCCGTCCAGCTGACTGCCGCGGTCTCGCCCGCGGACGCGTCGGGAACCGTGCAGTTCAAGGACAACGGCAACGCCATCGGCGCGGCGGTACCCGTCGCCAACGGTTCGGCTGCTCTGTCGTACGCGTTCGGCTCGCTCGGTGCGCACAGCATCACCGCCGAGTTCTCGGGCGCATCCGGCTTCGCGTCGTCGACTTCGGAGGCTCGAACCGTGACGGTCACGCCGCCCGTAGCCGCCACCACGACGGCGGTCACGGTGCCGCCGAACGCAACCACCGGCCTCGCCGTCGATCTCGTGGCCGCGGTGACGCCGTCCACCGCGTCGGGCACCGTGCAGTTCACGAACAACGGCAACGCCATCGGCGCGCCGGTCCAGGTGGCCGGTGGGATCGCGACGCTGTCGCACACCTTCACCACGACGGGTGCGCACGGCATCAGCGCCAGCTTCTCGGGCGGCACCGGATTCGCGCCCTCGATGTCGGGCAACCGGACGGTGACGGTGTCCGAGCCGATGCCGGACGCGGTCGCGACCACCACCGTCGTCACGGCACCCTCGACGGCCGAGGTCGGCGCAGAGGTGACGATCTCGGCGACGGTGTCCCCGGCACCTCTCGACGGCACCGTGCAATTCCGTGACGGTGCAACCGATCTTGGCTCCCCCGTGCTCGTCTCGGACGGTGTCGCGACGCTAGCCCACACGTTCGCGCGTGGCGGGTCGCATCCGATCACCGCGGTCTACAGCGGTGGTGTGGGCTCCCTCGGCTCCAGCGCCTCGCCGGTGAACGTGGCCGTGACGGCGTCGAACATCGGTACGGTGACGCTGCTCAACGCTCCCGGTGAGGCCAAGACGGGCGCGCCGATCGAGCTGTGGGCCACGGTCTTCGAGCTGCCCGAGGGCACCGAGGTGTCGAACGGCGGCACGGTGCAGTTCCGTGACGGCGCGACGAATCTCGGTTCTCCGGTGCCGGTCGTGGGCGGAACTGCCAAGCTGGTGCACACATTCGACACCGCCGGCACGCATGCGGTCTCGGCCGTCTACAGCGGCGCGGGAGCCTACGGCACCTCCACCACCGACACTCAGGACATCAACGTCACTGCGGCAGCCGTGAGCGACCTGGCGACGGCTGTCGAGCTGGGGATTCCGGCGTCCGGCACGGCCGGGAGCCCGGTTACTCTCACCGCGCGCGTGATCGCGCCGCGGACCCCGCACGGCACCGTGCAGTTCTTCGATGGCGACAAGCCCCTCGGTGTGGCCGTGGACCTGGTGGACGGGCGCGCGACGCTCGCGCACACGTTCACCGGGACCGGTGCCCACTCGATCACCGCGAAGTACAGCGGCGCGGAGGGATTCATCGCCGCCACGTCGACTTCCGGAACTCTGGCGGTCACCGAAGCCGGCGGCACCACCGGCGGTGGCACCACCACCGGCAGCATCGACATCCCGGCCTTCGGCTCGTGAGCGGAAACGAAACGATGCGCGAGCGAATGACGAAAACGACGACGTGGCACGAGGAACGGGAGATGGGCATGTCGAGTAGGACCAAGCGGAGGCTGGTGGCCGCCGCGGGTGTGGCCGCGCTGTCGGCGGGGCTCACCGTCGTTCTCGGCGCGGGTACGGCCGGTGCCGCGTCGGACTCGGTGACCTGGAACGACGGCAGCACCAAGTTCACGCGGACGGTGAGCAACACGACGCCGAACGAGGGCGACGTCATCACCGTTTCGACGAAGTTCGAACGGACGGCGATTCCCGGCGAGTACATCTATGCCGTCAAGGATCTTCATCCGACGTGCCTGACGTATGTCGACGGGTCGGCGAAGGTGAACGGTTCGGTGCGTGGGTTGGAGAGCCAGGGCGCCGACTTCGCACGGGTCCAGGGGTCGTCCGTGGAATGGCCCGTGGGCGCGTTGATCAACGGTAAGCCGCACACGTTCGAGTTCTCGTATCGCGTCGGTGCGGACTGTGCGCGTGGGGTGGCGTTGACGTCGGCGATGCATTACAGCGGATCGTTGGGTTCGGGGGAGTACAACAACAAGGGTCCGTCGATCACAGTCGCGAAGAACACCACCACCACGGCGCTGGCCGCGGTGCCGGGTGCGCAGGTCGGGAAGTCGGTGACCTTGAGTGCAACCGTGACCGGTGGCGCGGAGGGCAACCCGGTCGACTTCTACGACGGCCCGGCGAAGGTCGGTTCAGGACAGCTGAACGCGTCGGGTGTGGCCACCTTCGCGTGGTCGCCGTCGACGGCCGGAGTGCGGTCGGTGCAGGCCGAGTTCGCCGGCACGCCGTTCGCGAACGGATCCGAGTCGGGCGTGCAGTCGGTGTCCGTCGCCGAGGCCGACGTCCCGACCACCACGACCGCGACGGTGCCACCGAGCGCCCTCACCGGCACCGCCGTGAACCTCACCGCCAAGGTCGAGCCCGGGATCGCCTCCGGCACGGTGAGTTCAAGGACGGCGACACGAACATCGGTGCACCGGTTCCGGTCACCGCCGGCACAGCTCAGGTGTCTCACACATTCGCCTCGGCGGGCACGCATCCGATCACGGCGGCCTTCACCGGCGCCGGCTTCGTTTCGTCCGCCTCTGAGCCGCAGCTGGTTTCGGTCACCGATCCGGATCTGAAGACCACGACGACGGTCACCGCGCCGTCGGCCGCTCAGACCGGTGCCGCGGCGACGCTGTCGGCGTCGGTCAGCCCGAAGCCGACCGGCGGAACCGTGCAGTTCAAGGACGGCGCCACCGCCATCGGCGGCCCTATCGCCGTCGTCGACGGCGCTGCGACGCTCGACCACGCCTTCACGTCCGTCGGCACCCACAACATCACCGCGACGTACTCGGGCGCAGCGGGATTCGAGCCGTCGACGTCGCCGCCGCAGTCCGTCTCGGTGACCGATCCCGTCGTGTCGCCCCGTGGAACGGTGACGCTGCTCAGTGTGCCCGGCGAGGCCAAGACCGGCGTCGTCACCGATCTCTGGGCGACGGTCCGGACGTCGGCCGGTGTCGCCGTCGACGGTGGCACGGTCCAGTTCCGCGACGGCGGGGCCGATCTGGGCGCCCCGATCGCGGTGACCGACGGTGTGGTGCGGCTGCCAAACACGTTCAGTGGCGTTGGTGCACATGCGATCTCCGCGGTGTTCTCCGGAGTTTCATCGCTCGACGGGTCGACGGCCGTCACCCGAATGGTGAACGTGACGGCACCGGCGCCGACCGATGCCGACACCGCGACGGCATTGACAGTTCCGGCCGGCGCGGCCAGTGGCAGCACCGTCCGGTTGTGGGCCTCGGTGGTGTCGTCGGGCCCCGTCGACGGGACCGTCCAGTTCTTCGACGGTGACACGCCGATCGGGGAGGCCGTCGAACTGGTCGACGGCGTCGCCACGCGGGACCACGCGTTCACCACGTCCGGTGCCCACCGGATCACCGCGGTCTACTCCGGTGCGGCAGGCCTGAAGGGTTCGTCGTCGGATGTGCGCGTCGTCGAGATCACCTCGACCGAAACGGCACCCGGCGGCACCACCGGCACGGGCAGCCTCGCGGGTCTGCCGAGCTTCGGGTCGTAAGCATCCGTGAGGAGGGCGGCGGCGAGATCCGCCGTCCTCCTCGGGCGGGTGTAACGAAAACTCGCTGATATTGGACGTTTGTTCTATAAAGATCGAGACGGGCTCCGAGTGCCATTGCGGCACATCGAGCACGGTCGAACGTTGGAGTCGGGCCGGCGGTCGACGAATCATTTGCACATGCGTTCGTATGCGCTGCGTGGAGTCGGTGTCCCCACCGACGCGCGGGGTGGACGCTCTGGAAGGAGTCGGAATGGCCCGATCGGTGATGCGGAGAACCGTGTCGAAGATGCTCGTCGGGGCGATGGCGGTCGCCACGCTCGGAGTCGGACAGGCGGTCCTCGGCGGCGGTGTCGCTGCGGCCGATCCGGTGTCGCAGACGGTGACGACGGACAACATCAAGGCGACCAAGACGATCGACAAGCCCAACGCCTTCCCGGGGGACACGGTGGTCTCCACGGTGACGTTCCAAACGACCAACATCATCGACCGGTATCTGCAGAACTTCACGGACCACCCGCCGCAGAACTACGTCCTGCAGGGCGTCACCGCCAACGTGTGGCGCGGCGACTCGGTGAGCGGCGGATGGAACAAGTCGGGGCAGTTCGACGGCAACGCGACTCAGGATTCGGTCACGGGGTTGGTGCGGCTGGACTGGAAGGGACCTGGCAACTGCGTCGCTGCATGGTGCCGTCTGGGGCTCCTAAACAAGGGCGCGACCCTGACATTCACCTACAAGGTGGCGGCGGACGCTCAGCCAGGCCCGCGAACTACGGGTATGGAGTTCGACATCTACTCGTTCAACAACACGCAGCGGTGGGTCCCCCTCGACCAGCTGAACCTGTCGGTGCAGCAGCCGGTCACGAACACGACCACCGCGGTGACGGTTCCGCCGACGGCCGACAAGGGTGCACCGGTGACCCTGTCGGCGGCTGTGACGCCGTCGAACGCGTCCGGCACGGTGCAGTTCAAGGACGGCAACACGAACATCGGCGCGCCCGTGCCGGTGGCCGGGGGCATCGCAAGCATGTCGCACACGTTCACGACCGACGGATCCCATGCGATCTCGGCGGAGTTCTCGGGCAGCGCCGGATCCTCCAACTCGAGTGCGGCAGGGCGTCTGGTCCAGGTGTCCACGCCGGACCCGAGTGCCAAGGAATCGGCGACGCTCATGACCGCTCCCGATAATGCGACCGCCGGCACCTCGGTGCGTCTCAGCGCGCAGGTCTCGAGCACGGCGCCGCTCACCGGTACGGTCCAGTTCTACGACGGCGGTAACCCGATCGGACCCCGTATCCCTGTCGGCAACGGTGTCGTCGGCATCGATCACATCTTCAGCACGACCGGCCCGCACCAGATCAGCGCGTCCTTCACCGGCGGACCCGGTGTGAGGGGCTCTTCGTCCACCTCGCAGACCGTGCAGGTCGCTGACGCGCCCATCTCGCCCGGCACCGGAAGCCTCGGAAGCCTCGGTGGGGGAAGCTCGACGTTCGGCTCCTGATCCGATGCTCGATTCGAGGCCCCCTGCGCATGCGCAGGGGGCCTCGAATCTTTCGCGGTAACGGTTTCCACACAGATCTGGACGTTTGTTCGATACAGTGGGGCGCGTTTCACTCGACGTTTGTGGTCGAGAAGAACGAGCCAGGTGTGTGGAGTCGGGCCGACACCTGGGCGGAAGAACACGTGGTCCCGGTGATTCAAGGATCCGGAACCACGGTGACCGTGCTCTGAGGGGAGTCGGAGAATGGCCCGATCGACGACGCGATTCACTTCGTCGACCGCGGGAACAGCGGCGGAGTGCCGCGCGGCCCGCGTGTTCGGATCGTCATACCGATACGCCCTCTGACTGGCACAACCATGTCCACCACGCGAGTCGCCCCAGTCGTCCGCAACGTGGGTTCGATGTTCATCGAGGTTCGTTGTCGAGAGGAAATGCATGTCTGACAAGAACACCCGTCGTGTACTCGCCGGCCTGAGTGCCTTCGCAGTCGCCGCCGGATTCGCGGTCACTGCCGGTGTCGGTGCGGCGAGTGCGGCACCGGGATCCATTACGTGGGACGACGGCAGCAGCCGGTTCACGCGGACGGTGAGCAATACGACGCCGAACGAGGGTGACATCGTGACGGTGTCGACGAAGTTCGAGCGGACCGGAATTCCGGTGGAGTGGATCCAGGCGGTGAAGGATCTGCATCCGACCTGTTTCACGTATGTCAGCGGAAACACTTCCGGTCCGGAGGTGGCTGCGGATTATGTGCGGGTGGCGGGGAACTGGCCGGTGTATCCGAACATCAGCCCGCAGTCGCAGACTTTCGAGTTCAACTATCGGGTGGGCGCGGATTGTGCTCGGGAGACCCCGTTGATGACGACGATGCACTACAGCGGCAGCCTGGGTAGCGGCACATATTCGAACAAGGGCCCGACGATCACGGTGAACAAGAACACCACGTCGACGACGCTCGCGCAGGTTTCCGGCGCCCAGGTCGGGTTGGTAACCACTCTGGCCGCGACGGTGACCGGTGGCGTGCAGGGCGACGCCGTCGACTTCTTCGACGGCGGTGCCAAGATCGGCACCGGAACCCTCGACGCGAACGGCACCGCCACCTACGCGTGGACGCCCGGGGCGCGTGGCACGCACAACCTCAAGGCGAAGTTCCTCGGTACCGCGAGGGCCACCGCTTCCGAGTCAGCCGTGCAGGGTATCGAGGTCATCCAGGCGGACCTTCCGTCGAGCACGGCGATCGCCGCCGTCTCGGGCGCCCAGGTCGGCAAGGCGTCGACGCTCAAGGCCACCGTCAACCCGGCCGCCGCCGGCGGAACCGTCAAGTTCACGGACGGCGGACAGCTCCTCGCCGAGGTCGCTGTGAACGGTGCCGGTGAGGCCACCTACGCGTGGACGCCGACGACCGACGGCAGCCACACGATCAAGGCGGAGTTCTCCGGCAGGGACGGAGTCACAGGCTCCAACTCCAGCGCGACCGTGACTGTCGCCGCGAAGCCGGTGAACAACACCGAGTCCGGCACCGTCGTCTCGGCCGGCAACGGTCAGGTCGGTGTGGCGCAGACCATCTCGGCGCAGGTCACCGGGAGTGCCGGCGGCACCGTGACCTTCAAGGACGGCAACACCGTCATCGGCACGGCCACGGTCGACGGCAGCGGCCGCGCATCGGTCACCTGGACCCCGACGACCCAGGGGCAGCGCGTCATCCGGGCCGAGTACTCGGGTGCCGGCACCGTGAATGCCTCGTCCGATGACCTGTCGATCACCGTCGCGCCGGCAGGCACCGGCGGCGATGGTGGCGGCACCGGCAGTGCCGGTTCGCTCGGCACGATGTTCGGTTCGCTCGGCGGATAGTCGCCTCGAGTTTCGATTTCCCTCCGGCCCAGGACCTCGGTCCCGGGCCGGAGGTCCACTTCTCACTCCATGGCGGTCGGCGAAGTCCGTCGTCGAGAGGAAACCTATGTCTGACAGAAGGACTCGCCGACGGATGGCCGTGGCGGTGGGGGCTGCTGCTGCGGTGGCTGCGGGGTTCGTGGTGACGGCGGGTGCCGGTGTGTCCGGTGCGGCGTCGGGTTCGGTGTCGTGGCAGGACGGTAGTAGTAAGTTCACGCGGTCGGTGAGCAATACGACGCCGAACGAGGGTGACATCGTGACGGTGTCGACGAAGTTCGAGCGCACGGGTGGTGTGGTCGAGTGGTTGCAGGCGGTGAAGGATCTGCATCCGACCTGTTTCACGTATGTCAGTGGAAATACTTCCGGTCCGGAGGTGGCTGCGGATTATGTGCGGGTGACGGGGAACTGGCCGGTGTATCCGAACATCAGCCCGCAGTCGCAGACTTTCGAGTTCAGCTATCGGGTGGGCGCGGATTGTGCTCGGGAGACCCCGTTGATGACGACGATGCATTACAGCGGTTCGTTGGGTTCGGGGACGTATGCGGACAAGGGCCCGACGGTCACGGTCGCGAAGAACGCGACGTCGACGTCGTTGGCTGCGGTGTCGGGTGGTGTGCAGGTGGGGCAGTCGGTGACGCTCAGTGCCACGGTGTCCGGTGCGGTGGCTGGTGATTCGGTCGATTTCTATGACGGTGCGACGAAGGTCGGGACCGGTGTGTTGAATGCGTCGGGTGCGGCGACGTTCGCGTGGATGCCGTCGTCGGCGGGTGCGCATTCGTTGCAGGCGAAGTTTGCGGGGACGGCGAAGGCGAAGGCGTCGGAGTCGGCGCCGCAGTCGGTTTCGGTGTCGGTGGCGACGTCGATGACGGTGTCGGCTCCGGCGTCGGCGTTGACGGGTTCTGCGGTGACGCTCACGGCGACGGTGACGCCGTCGAATGCTCAGGGTTCGGTGCAGTTCAGGGATGGGTCGACGAATATCGGTGCGCCGGTGGTGGTGTCGAACGGTACGGCGACGTTGCAGCACACGTTCGACACGGCCGGCAACCACGACATCTCCGCAGCGTTCACGTCCGGCGCCGGGTTCGGGGAATCGACATCGGCGCCGCAGCCGGTGACGGTCACCGCTCCCGACGTCCAGACGAGCACCACGCTGCAGGTTCCGCCCACCGCGGAGACCGGAACCGCCGTCACGTTGACAGCGGACATCGATCCGGCCGACGCGGCGGGCACGGTCCAGTTCACGGACGGCGGCAGCAACATCGGATCTCCGGTCACCGTGTCGGGTGGCAAGGCCGAGCTCAGCCACACCTTCACCTCCGCAGGTAACCACAGCGTTTCTGCGGTCTTCACCGGGAGCACCGGGTTCCTCGGATCGACCGCAACGGCGAAGAACGTGATCGCGACCAACCCGCCCGCGGCGGACGTGGAGACCACCACGGCGCTGACCGTCCAGCCGACCGCGCAGACGGGTGCGGCTGTGGCGCTGTCCGTGGCCGTGACGCCTGCCAACGCGTCGGGCACCGTGCAGTTCAAGGACAACGGCAACAACATCGGAAATCCGGTCGCCGTGAACGGCGGTGCCGCCGGCCTCCAGCACACGTTCACGACTTCGGGATCACACTCGATCACAGCAGTGTTCACCGCGGGCGCCGGCTTCATCGGATCGACGTCGACCGCGCACACGGTGCAGGTCTCGGATCCGGATCCGACCGATCCGGCGACCACCACTGAGGTGACCGTTCCGGGAACTGCAACCGTGGGTCGGACCGCGAGCCTCTCGGCTCGCGTGACCGGTGCCGATCAGCTGAGCGGAACCGTCCAGTTCTACGACGGGACAACTCCTCTCGGCGCGGGTGTGTCGGTGAACAACGGCGTGGCGGTCCTCGAGTACGCCTTCACCACCCCTGGCGCACACGTGATCACCGCGGTGTACTCCGGCGGATCCGGCTCGCAGGCATCGACGTCCGCGCCCCAGACGGTGCAGGTCGCCGCATCCGGTGGCGGCGACGGTGGCGGGACCGGTTCGCTCGGTTCCCTGGGCGGTGGACGATCACCGTTCGGTTCCTGACCTGACAACGCGAGGCTTCGCTCCGAGTGGGCAGGGCCTCGCGTGGTCCGGAAGCGGACCGACCCAGTCGTACAACAAGATCGAAACCTTCTGCGCTCGGTGTCGGGCCGGCGTGGGGGAGTGGTAGTCAAAACGCGATCACATGAGCGGTCGGGATTTCGAGATCCCTCGGGGCCGCACAGTGCTCTGAAGGGAGAACAGAAATGGCCCGATCGAGAAAACGGATGGCCGTGGCGGCGGGGGCTGCCGCCGCGGTGGCTGCGGGGTTTGTGGTGACGGTGGGTGCCGGTGTGTCCGGTGCGGCACCGGGGTCCGTCACGTGGGATGACGGGAGTGAGCGGATCACGCGGACGGTGAGTAATACGACGCCGAACGAGGGTGATCAGGTTACGGTGTCGACGCAGTTCGACCGTACCGGTGGTGTGGTGGAGTACATCCAGGCGATCAAGGACATTCATCCTCCGTGCATGACGTATGTGGCGGGTTCGGCTCGGTTGTCGGGGAGTTCGATCACTCCGGAGGTGCAGTCGGATTACACCCGTGTGACGGGTAGTTGGGCGTTGTACCCGCATATCGAGCCGAATTTGCAGACTTACGATGTGACGTATCGGGTGGGTGCGGATTGTGCGCGTGAGACGCCGTTGATGACGACGGTGCACTACAGCGGGACGCTCGGTGACGGTACGTACTCCAACAAGGGCCCGACGGTCACGGTCGCGAAGAACGCGACGTCGACGTCGTTGGCTGCGGTGTCGGGTGGTGTGCAGGTGGGGCAGTCGGTGACGCTCAGTGCCACGGTGTCCGGTGCGGTGGCGGGTGATTCGGTCGATTTCTATGACGGTGCGACGAAGGTCGGGACCGGTGTGTTGAATGCGTCGGGTGCGGCGACGTTCGCGTGGATGCCGTCGTCGGCGGGTGCGCATTCGTTGCAGGCGAAGTTTGCGGGGACGGCGAAGGCGAAGGCGTCGGAGTCGGCGCCGCAGTCGGTTTCGGTGTCGGTGGCGACGTCGATGACGGTGTCGGCTCCGGCGTCGGCGTTGACGGGTTCTGCGATGACGCTCACGGCGACGGTGACGCCGTCGAATGCTCAGGGTTCGGTGCAGTTCAGGGATGGGTCGACGAATATCGGTGCGCCGGTGGTGGTGTCGAACGGTACGGCGACGTTGCAGCACACGTTCGACACGGCCGGCAACCACAGCATCGCGGCGGACTTCATCGCCGGATCCGGGTTCGTGAATTCGTCGGCACCCGCGCAGGTGGTGTCGGTGAGCATCCCGGACACCACGACCACGACGACCGTGACCGCGCCGGGCGCGGCGCAGACCGGGCAGCAGGTGACGCTGTCGGCAGACGTCGCTCCGAACCCCGGTGGCGGAACGGTGCAGTTCAAGGACAACGGCAACAACATCGGATCACCGGTCACGGTCGCGAACGGCGCTGCCGAACTGCAGCACACGTTCGACGCGGCGGGTCAGCACAGCATCACGGCGGTGTTCTCCGGCTCCGCAGGATTCACCGGATCGACCTCCGCGGCGCAGACGGTGGCCGTCAGCGTCCCGGATGCGGCGACCACCACGACGCTCACCGTCCCGTCCACGGCGGACACCGGTGCCCAGGTGACGCTGTCGGCGGACGTCGCACCGAATCCCGGTGGCGGCACCGTGCAGTTCAAGGACAACGGCGCGGACATCGGTGCGCCGGTTGCGGTGTCGAACGGTAAGGCCGACCTGTCGTACACCTTCTCGGAGGCGGGTCAGCACAGCATCACGGCCGTCTTCTCCGGCGCTCCCGGATTCGTCGGATCGACGTCGCAGGCACAGTCGGTGGCGGTCAGCGTGCCGAACGTCGCGACCACCACGACGCTCACCGCACCGGCCACGGCGCAGACCGGGCAGCAGGTGACTCTCACTGCCGATCTGGATCCGGCGAACGCCTCGGGTTCGGTGCAGTTCAAGGACGGCAACGTCAACATCGGTAACGCAGTGGCGGTCTCGAACGGCAAGGCCACCACGCAGACGCCGTTCACGACGGCCGGTCAGCACAGCATCACCGCGGTCTTCACCGGCAACACGGGCTTCAAGAACTCGACGTCGGCGGTTCGGGTCGTGACGGTGAGCACCGCGCTGGTACAGACGTCGCTGGAGCTGTCGGTGCCGTCCGCGGCGCAGACGGGCACGTCGGTGACCCTGACCGCCACCACGACCCCGGCCGACGCGTCGGGCACCGTGCAGTTCACCGAGAACGGCGTCGCCATCGGCGGCCCCGTCACCGTGGCGAACGGTGTCGCGAAGCTCGAGCACGCCTTCACCGCGGCCGGTGACCGCACCGTCGGCGCGACGTTCACGGGTGCATCCGGTTTCACCAACTCGAACGGAGCCTCGCAGACGGTCCAGGTGTCGGTGCCGACCCCGGACGACACGGTCACCACGACCACTGTGACCGTCCCGGCGACGGCCACGGTCGGCAGCCCCGTGACGTTGTCGGCCACCGTGGCAGGCGGCACGAATCTGCCCGGCACGGTCCAGTTCTACGACGGTGACCTCCCGATCGGTGACCATGTCGCCCTCGTCGACGGCGTCGCGAATCTGGAGCACACCTTCACCACCGACGGCGCGCACCGCATCACCGCGCGCTACTCGGGCGGACAGGGGGTCAAGGCGTCGGCCTCCGCCGAGCAGTCGGTTCAGGTCACCGCGGCGGACAACGGCGGCACCGGCAGTGCCGGTTCGCTCGGCACCATCTTCGGGTCGCTCGGCGGCGCCGGACGCTCGGGATTCGGGTCCTGAGGGTCCTGATCTCCTGAGCTGCTGAACACGGTCCCCCGCCCTCACCGGAGGCGGGGGACCGTGTCGTCTGTGGGAACGGATGTGTCCGTGGCCACCACCCGACGACTACGCTGCTCGGTGTGGAACCCTTCTACCGAACGATCATCGGCGTTGCTCGTGTCGTATTCGCAGGCCAGGGACTGAAGTTCACCGTGACCGGCGAGGAGCACGTTCCCGCGCGCGGTGGGGCGGTGGTCGCCATCAACCACACCGGGTACATGGACTTCACCTACGCCGGCCTGCCCGCCCGCGCCGTGAAGCGGTACATCCGGTTCATGGCGAAGAACGACGTCTTCGTCAACAAGATCTCCGGCCCGCTGATGCGGGCGATGAAGCACATCCCCGTCGATCGGTCCGCCGGCTCCGACTCGTACCGCGCGGCGGTACAGGCCCTGCGTGACGGTGAACTGGTGGGTGTCTTCCCCGAGGCGACGATCAGCCGCAGCTTCGAACTCAAGGACTTCAAGTCCGGCGCCGCCCGGATGGCGCTCGAATCGGGCACTCCGGTGATCCCGATGGTGATCTGGGGTTCGCAGCGCGTGTGGACCAAGGGGTTCCCCAAGCGTCTCGGACGAACGAACACCCCCATCTCCATCGCGGTCGGCGAACCGATCGCGCCGTTCGAACCCGCGTCCGAGATGACGGCACTGCTGCACACCCGCATGGAGGAGTTGCTCCGCGGGGTGCAAGCGAACTACGACCATCCGGCGGGCGAGTACTGGGTTCCCGCGCGGCTCGGCGGCGGGGCACCGACGCTCGAGGAAGCCAACAAGATGGACGCCGACGAGGCCGAGGCCAAGGCGGCCGCACGCCGCAACAAGGAGACCGGGGCAAGCTAGCGGCCGGGGCCCGTCCACGCGGGTGGTGAGATTGCGCTCACCGATCGCAACCCAGGGGCGGGAAGTCGCCCGAACGGGGCAGAATGGCCCGGTGCACCCCGAACTCCCCAGCCTGGTCGCCAGTGATGTCGACGGCACCCTGATCAACGACGACGAACGCGTCACCGCCCGCACCCGGGCGGCGGTGCAGGCGGTGGTCGAGTCCGGCACGCCGTTCGTCCTCGCGACGGGCCGCCCGCCGCGCTGGCTCGGCCCGGTGGTCGACGGTCTGGGCTTCGCGCCGCTCTCGGTGTGCGCGAACGGCGCGGTGCTCTACGACGCGGAAGCCGACCGGGTCATCTCCGCTGCGACGCTGTCGCTCGAGACCCTCGCGTGGCTGGCGGACCTGGTGGAGTGGGAGCTACCGGGCGCCGGCCTGGCGGCCGAACGGATCGGTGCAAGCGCACACGACACCGCGACCGCACAGTTCGTGAGCGCCCCCGGTTACGAGCACGCTTGGCTCAATCCCGGCCACACGGAGATGGCGCCCGAGGACCTGCTGTCCGCGCCCGCGGTCAAGATGCTGATCCGTGTTCCCGGCGCGAGCAGCGCCGACATGGCGGCGAAGCTGCGCCCACTGGTGGGGGAGCGGGCCGACCTGACGTATTCGACCAACAACGGTCTGATCGAGGTGTCGGCGCCGGGCGTGACCAAGGCGTCCGGGCTGCAGCTGATGGCGCAGCGGCTCGAGGTGCCCGAGTCGGGCATCGTCGCGTTCGGGGACATGCCCAACGACATCCCGATGCTGGCGATGGCCGGTCACGGTGTCGCCGTGGACAACGCGCACCCGGAGGCGAAGGCGGCCGCCGACGAGGTCACCGCCACCAACTCCGACGACGGCGTGGCCCGGGTCCTCGAACGCATCTGGGCGGACTGAACCGAGAACAACCCCTGCCCCCACCACGTAGTTCGGCTGTGGGGCATTCCGGTCCTGTGTGAACCATGTTGTGGTGCAACGACTGTGCCGAGGCCGGTGTCGGTCGGAGGCGATCAGCCCGGTGGAACCACGAACCTGTGAAACGAATCGGTCGTCGGAAACGAAACGGTCGGCACCGGATTCGGGAAGACGAGGTCGGCCTGCGTCGGGCTACCCTGGTTTGGCAGTTGAATCGCAGGTGACTTCATGGTCGAGAACGATCCCTTCAGAACACAGCGGAACGTGGAGTCGGCCCCAGCCGCGGAGTTGAGCGCGGTTGGGTTCGACAGTGCTGTCGAGATCGGGCGGGGTGGGTTCGGGATCGTCTACCGCTGCACCCAGGTAGGTCTCGACCGGACGGTCGCGGTGAAGATGTTCGCGGCCGAACCGGACGCGGAGAATCTGCCGCGATTCCTGCGCGAGCAACGCGCGATGGGGCAGCTCACCGGACACCCGCACATCGTGGGGATACTGCAGTTCGGCCAGACGGAATCGGGGCGTCCGTTCCTGGTGATGCAGTACCACCAGCAGGGATCCCTGGACGCCCGGATTCGCAAAAGCGGCCCCCTCCCGGTGCAGGAGGTGCTGCGGCTCGGGGTGAACTTGGCCGGGGCGCTCGAGACAGCGCACCGGCTCGGCATCGTGCACCGCGACATCAAGCCGGCGAACATCCTGTTCACCGACTACGGTGAGCCGGCCTTGGCCGACTTCGGTCTCGCCCACATCTCGGGCGGCTTCCAGACTGCCACCGGCATCGTCGCCGGCTCGCCCGCCTTCACCGCCCCCGAGGTGCTCGGCGGCCAACCCCCCACGCCTGCCGCCGACGTGTACGGGCTCGGCGCGACCCTGTTCTGCGCGCTCACCGGCCATGCCGCGTTCGAGCGCTACGACGGTGAGCGACTGGTCGCACAGTTCTTGCGTATCACCACCCAACACGTACCGGACCTGCGCGAGAGTGGGATCGACGCCGACGTCAGTGCGGCCATCGAGGCGGCGATGGCGCGAGACCCCCTCCAGCGCCCCACCCCGGAGGCGTTGGGCGAGCAGCTCAGCCGACTCGAGCGTGGCGACGGCCCGTCCGTCGCGGACACTGCGCCAGAGGCCGACCCGGTTTTCGAACGGCAGACCGCACCGTCGGCCGGCACCGACATCGCGGCGGCAGATGCGCGGAAGAACCGGGCACGCCGGGGAAATCTCCCGACGGAACTGACGAGTTTCGTCGGGCGCCGCACCGAACTGTCGCAGGTGCGAGATTCCCTGTCGGCAGCTCGTCTGGTGACGCTGACCGGCATCGGCGGGGTCGGCAAGACCCGGCTCGCGCTGCGGGCTGCCGCGGCCGCACAGCGGGCAGTTCCCGACGGCGTGTGGCTGGTCGAACTCGGCGAGCTGCGCGACCCCGCGCTGGTGATCGAGCAGATCGCCACCTCCTTGGGAGTACGCGACCAGTCGGCCAGACCTGTGCGTGAGGTTCTCGTCGATGTCCTGGCCCCGCGCACCACGCTCCTGGTGCTCGACAACTGCGAGCAGGTGATCGCGGCCGTCGCCGACGTGGCACAGACACTGCTGACGAGATGCCCGAAGCTGCGCATCCTCGCCACCAGCCGAGAAGCACTCGGCATCGGCGGCGAATCGGTGATCAGGGTGTCCCCGTTGACGACTCCCGAACCGGACGACACTCTCTCCCGGCGGAACGTGTCCCGCTTCGACGCCATGACGCTGTTCGCCGAACGCGCCTCCTCCGCCGTACCGGGCTTCGAACTCACCGACGAGAACAGGGGCGTCGTCGCCGCGATCTGTGCTCGCCTGGACGGGCTGCCGTTGGCGATCGAGCTTGCGGCGCCGCGGATTCGGACGCTCTCGCCCGAGCAGATCCTGCAGCGGCTGACCGACCGGTACACCTTGCTGACCCGTGGCAGCCGGAGCGCCCCGACCAGGCAGCAGACGCTGCGCGGGGCCATCGGCTGGAGCTACGACCTGTGCACCTCCGCCGAACAACAGCTGTGGGGTCGGCTGTCGGTGTTTGCCGGCAGCGTCGACCTCGGTGCGGCCGAGTACGTGTGCGGCGGCGACGGGGCGCCGGACAATCCCCTCGACACGATGACCGCGTTGGTGGACAAGTCGATCCTGATCTGCGAGGGATCGAACGGCGAGGTCCGCTTCCGGATGCTCGACACGATCCGTGACTACGGTCGGGACGCGATCACGCACGCCGACCGGTACCAGGATCTGCGCCGCAGGCACCGCGAGTGGTACCAGCGGCTGACGCTGGCCGCCGAAGCCGAGTGGATCGGTCCCCGTCAGCTCGACTGGATCACCCGGCTGGAGCGGGAACTGCCGAACCTGCGCGAAGCCCTCGAGTTCGGCCTCTCCGAGCGCGACGGCAGCGCACTCCAGATCGCTGCGGCCCTCTACGAATTCTGGCGCTCCCGGGGACTGGTCAGCGAGGGCCGACGCTGGCTCGATCGCACCTTGGCCCAGCCCCGCCGAGACTCGACCGTCGAACGCGCCAAGGCGATCTTCGCCGCGTCCGAGTTCGCTGCGATCCAAGGTGACCTGGCAGCGGCCGACACCTGGGTCGCGGAAGCTCATGCCCTCGAGGTGCCGGGAGCCGGAGTCGACCCCCTGACGCACGCCTTCGTCGCCGCCGCCGAGGGGTTCGTCGCTGTCGCCGGCGGGGATCTGAACCGAGCACGGGAGTGCCTCGAAGAGGCCACCGAGGTACCCGAAGTACCGGACGACCTCCCGCCACGGATCTATGCGCTCCTGCTGCTCGGATGGGTTTACCAAATGAGCGGTCAGACCGCTCGAGCTCTTGCCAATCACGAGAAGGTACTGGCCATCACGGAATCTCACGGCGAGTCGGTGTACAGGTCGTACGCGCTGGCGGCCATGGGAATCGCCCTATGGCGGCACGGAGACAGCGATTACGCGCTACAACAACTCGAAAAGGCACTTCTGCTTACTCGACCGGTGGACAATCTGATTACGACATCGACGTGTCTGCAGGCACTGGCGTGGATTACCGCCGAGCGCAACGACTCTCGGCGGGCCGCTGTCATGATGGGAGCCGCCGCCGAACTGCGGCATACCGTGGGCAGCCCGCCAATTCTGTTTCCCAGTCTGCTCCCCTACGAGGAACAGTCCGAGCGGAAAGCCCGTCGCGCACTCGGTGCGCGAGCGTTCGAAACCGCCTACCGCGAGGGTCGCTCGTTGGACTTGGAGGCCGCGATCGCCTTCGCCCTCGGCGAGCGCTCCGACGACAGGACCGCCGCCGCCCGTGCCCCGGCCGACCTGACCAAGCGCGAACAACAGGTCGCCGAGCTGGTCGCCGAGGGCCTGACGAACAAGGCGATCGCAGCCCGACTCGTACTTTCGCAACGAACGGTGGACGGGCACGTCGAGCATGTCCTGACGAAACTGGGGTTCACTTCGCGGGCGCAGATCGCGGCTTGGGTCGTCGAACAGGAACATGCGTCGGGTATGTGAGAGTAAACCGGATCGTCGAACACGAAGTGCTTGCCACGACCTCGGTCGTGGCAAGCACTTCGTGTTCGGTTCGCGTGTCGCGACAACGCCTGGAATCCGCCGACTGTGTGGAAGCGGAAGCGCTTTCGTTGTCGCGAGCGGTGATCAGTTGATCTGGACCGGGGCCTCGGAGACCGTGCCCGCCGGTGCTGCTGCGGCCGGGGCCGCCGCTGCGGGCGAGTTCAGGATCGTCGTGACCTGCTTGGTGGTCTCGTCGAAGATCATCGATCCACGCTCGAAATCGCTGCGGAAGCCGTTGGCCACCCGGTACTCGTCGCTGATCGGCAGACCGATGTCGCTCAGTGCGCCGCCGGACGCCTGCCACGACTTGAAGATCTCGCCGAGCATCGTGACCACCCCGCCCTGCGGTGAGGTGAAGATGGCGCCGTTCTGGAAGAACGCGTACAGCTGTCCGGTCGCGGTGGTCAGCAGTCCGGTGATGGCGTCGCCCAGCATGCTGCGGTTGCCGCCCATGGCCAGCCACTGCTGTGCGATCGGGTTGGAGTCGGCGATCGACAGGATCCCGTTGACGACGGCCGGAATGTGCTGCGCCAGGTCGAGCGAGTTCCCGCCGTTGTTCCCGCCGTTGTTGTTGCCGCCGTTGTTGCCCGAGCTGGGGTTCGTGGGCGGCGGGCCGCCGACTCCGCCGCCGTAGTTGGCTGCAGCGATGTCACGGATCTGGTTCATCTGGTTGTAGGCGGCGTCACCCGGGCACTCGGTGTAGCCGACGTCGCGGTGCGCGAAGATGATCGGCAGATTCACGGCCGTGCCCAGCGGGTACTTCGTGAACGAGGTGCCCTCGGAGTACATGGTCGTGAAGCCCTTGGGGTTCAGGTTCGCGAGCTTGAGCCGCCAGCCGAGGTACTTGCCCACCGACTCGATCGTCGCGGCCGGTGCGGGGGTGTTGACGAAGTTGCCCATCATGGCGATACCGACGGTGTTCTCGTTGAAGCCACCGGCGTGCGCACCCTGGACGGGGCGGTCGAGGCCACCGAAACGTCCCTCGAAGATCTGGCCGAAGCGGTCGACGAGCACGTTGTAGCCGACGTCGCACCAGCCCAGCGTCTGCGCGTGGTAGGCGTAGATGCCGCGCACGATGCCCGCCGACTGGTCCTTCGTGTAGTTGTTGTTCTCGGCCGTGTGGTGCACGGTCGCGCCGCCGGTGGAGTCATCGTAGGTCGGGTTCTGGCAGCGGATGCCCTCGTCGGCGCCCCACGCCTTGCGTGAGATCACGTTGATGCCGTTCACCGACGTCGGCGTCGCGATGTCGGAGAGGTTCGAATCCTGCGGTCCGCTACCGGGATTGATGAGGACGGCGGCGATGTCGTTCGCGTTGACGGTGGCCGCGTGGAGCGGCTTGGACACCGCTGCCGGGACGTAGCCCAGCGGCTGCTGCGTCTCGGCCGTTGCGTCCGGGGCCGGGGACTCGGCGGGCGCTTCCGCGGGGGCCCCTGCGGCCGGCGCTGCCTGCTCGCCGGTTCCAGCGGTGCCGGCGGCGGCACCGTCCTTGGGCGACACGAGAATCTGGACCGCATTGGTCTCGCCGACGAACACGGGATCGGTGCCCTGCTTGCCGGACTGCGATGCCATGTCGGAGCTGCCGCTCTCGATCACGTCGGGGGTGAACCACTCACCCCACGACCCGTCGGCGAGCTTCGCGCGGAGCTTCGTGACCGTCGACTCGAGGTCCGGCGCGGTGAGCGCGACCATCGAGAACGGCTCGTCCCGGGTGATCTCCTTGACCGTGGCACCGAGCTGATCGGCCGGGACCGTCGTCGTCTCGGGCGCCGGTGCCGGTGTGGGAGCGGCAATGTCGCCCGGCGCGTCCGGCGTGGTCAGTGACGGCAGGTCGAGCGAACCGCCACCCGGAAGCGGGATCTGGGTCGGCAACGGTAGGTCACGCAGGTGGATGTCCGGAAGATCGAGCCCGGTGAGTTCCTTGAGCGGGATCACGATGTCCGGAACCGAGGCCAGGACGACCTCCGCGATCTGAGTCTCGATCGTCGGGTAGGAATCACTGGCGGAGCGGACATCGGACTGGTCGCTGTTCAGGGCCTGCACCGCGAACGGCGTGGCGACTGCCACCGCGGCGACTGCGGCCAGAACGATCGAGTTCTTCGGTCGACGGTGCGGCAAGGCGAATTCTCCTCGTGGTAGTGCGCGGGGTGTCTTCGTGCGCTGCGAGCGACCTCTCGGCCGGACCGATCCCGGTGGGGTCGGGGTTCGGACTGAATCCTGGGGGCTGCCCCGGGAGGAAGTCCACAGATCATCCGAGGATGTCTGCAACTTGTGATGCAGATGTTACTGATGTGATTGGTGTTACCTCAGTGGTAGCTGTTGCCAACACCAGTCACAGTTGCCACACTAGTCGCAACATCCATAACGCTCAACCTTAGCTTGAGCCTTTTGGGAGTGTGCAGGTCGGGCGGCTGCCTCGCTCCAGATCCACGGCAGCTGCGTCGTCGGCACGACCGTTTCCGGACCTCGCGCGATGTTCCGGACCCTTCACCGATGAGGAGCGCAGTATGGCGACCCCCCGTCTCCGCAGAGTCACGAATCGCGGTGTCCGTATCCGCCGACGATCCGTGACCGGCCCCTCCTGGTCCCTGGCCCGACTGACAGCATTCGGGCTGGCCCCGGCCCTCGCGGTGGGAGCCGTGGTGGGACTCGCCGCATTCGAGCGTGACTCCGAACCCGCGATCGCGCCGGTGGTTGCCGCCGAGACATCCATCACGCTCAACGGTCACGGCTACGGACACGGCCGCGGGATGGGCCAGTACGGCGCCTACGGCTACGCCAAGAATCAGGGTTGGTCCGCGGAGCGGATCGTGGGCCATTACTACGGCAACACCAGCCTCGGCCGAGTCGACGACCCGTGGGTGGCCGTGCGACTGCTCGGCCGCGACGACAAGCGCCTCGACGTCTACTCGCAGGCCGGACTCAACGTCGCGGGTCGCTACTTCGGGCCCAATTCCTCCGCGCACCTCACCCCGACGCCGGGTGGCGCCGATGTCACCGTCACCGAGGGGTGCACCGGCCGCGAGATCTGGCGGGGCTCCACCAACCATCCGTGGGTCGACCCGGTGAACCTCGGCGGGAACCGTCCGGCCAACGAACACCTGCGACTGTGCGACGGCAACGTGCCGTATCGCGGCGCGATGAACGCCACGCGCGACGGCAACGGCGCCTGGCGGACCGTGAACCGGGTACTGATGGAGGACTATCTCTACGGTGTGGTGCCGGCCGAATCGGTCCCGTCGTGGGCCGACTCCGGCGGGCGGGAGGCGCTGCGCGCCCAGGCCATCGCGGCGCGTTCGTACGCCGCGGCCGAGCGCCGCTACGGGTACGCGCAGACCTGCGACACCCAGTCCTGCCAGGTGTATCGCGGGTCGTCCAACGAGGACCGCCGGACCACCGACGCGGTGAACTCCACCGCCGGCACCGTGCTCAAGCGCGGTAACCAGACCATGGCCGCCGAGTTCTCGTCCTCGTCCGGTGGATTCACCGCCGGCGGTGTCTTCCCGGCCGTCCCCGACGACGGCGACGTCATGTCGCCGAACCGCAACTGGACGCAGACCGTCACGGCCGGGGCCATCGCGAACGCGTTCGGGGTCGGCGAACTGTTCTCGTTCGAGGTGATCGGCCGCAACGGGCTGGGTGCCGACGGCGGCCGCGTGACCCGGGTGCGGGTCGCCGGCTCGACCCGCACCGTCGAGGCGACCGGCGACGAAGCCCGGTGGAAGCTCGGGCTCAAGTCGGACTGGTTCACCGTGGGCGGCGGTGGAGCACCGGGGCCGATCCCGGGACTGCCGATCCCGTTGCCGCCGGGCTCGCTCGAGTCGATCCCACTGCCGCCGCTGCCGGAGATCACGCCGGGCTCGCTCGAGTCGCTCCCGCTGCCCCCGCTTCCGCCGCTGCCCCCGCTCCCGCCCCTGCCGGGCTCGAGCGGACCACTGCCGATCGCCGAGCCTGTCGATGTCGCGGCCGTCGCCGACGTCGCGGATCCCGAGTCGCTGATCGACGCCAAGTACCGCGAACTCGGGGGACCGGCGGGCAGTCTCGGTGAACCCACCGGCCCGGAGCTGATGCTGCCCGACGAGTCGGGCAAGTTCCGTGCCTACACCGGCGGCACCATCGTATGGACGCCGACGCTGGGTGCGCAGGTCGTCGACTCGAGCGTCGTCCTGCAGCAGGTGCTTCAGGGCAGCGGTGAGATCGAGCCGGGAAGCGCTACCGGATAGAAGGAGGACGCCGACAGCCGGCGCATAAGGGAATCGGGCAGGAACTCCAGGAGAATCAGCAACTCTCCGTGGATCCTGCCCGATTTCTGTTTTCCGCTCGACCTTGACGTCGCGTCAACCTGCACGCTGGAAGGACCGACGAAGATCGAGGTCGAGGAGGTGCGACGTGAACCGACCCGGAGAGTGGTCCATCCAGCAGTTGGCGCGGATCACCGGAACCACGAGCCGGACGTTGCGGCACTACGGCAGCCTGGGCCTGCTCGAGCCGAGCCGCATCGGGGCCAACGGGTACCGCTTCTATGACCAGGCCGCGCTTGTGCGGCTGCAGCGGATCCTGCTGCTGCGTGAACTGGGGCTGGGGCTCGCCGCGATCGCCGACGTGCTCGGCGGCGAGACCGACGCCGTCACGGCACTGGGCACCCACCTCGACCTGCTCGAGCAGGAACAGGCTCGACTGCAACGTCAGATCGCGTCGGTGCGCACGACCCTGGACAAGACGAGGAGAGGTGAGCCACTGATGGCCGAGGAGATGTTCGACGGATTCGATCACACCCGATACAAGGACGAGGTGATCGAGCGGTGGGGAGAGCAGGCGTACCGGAGCAGCGACGCCTGGTGGCGCGCGCTGCCGGACGCGGACAAGAACAGCTTCCAGCAGGAGCAACTCGACATAGCCGCCGACGAGTTCGCGGGCCTGGCCCAGATGTATGTGGCTGACCCCCGGTTCGCGGCGAACTACGACCGGCACGGCGAGGGGACCGCGTCATTCGTCAGCGACGCGATGCTCGCGTTCGCGCTCGACCTGTAGGCGCTGCGCGCCCGTGGGCCTTTTCGGTGGTTCGCGCCACCGGAAAGGCGCACAGGCGGCGGAGTCGCCTACCCTGTTTTCCGTGACTGCCCAAAACGCGCCCGCACCGTCCGTAGGTCAGTACGACCTGATCGTCGTCGGATCCGGATTCTTCGGTCTGACGATCGCCGAGAGGGCTGCGACGCAGCTAGGCAAGCGCGTGCTCGTCGTCGAGCGCCGCCACCACCTCGGCGGCAACGCGTACTCGGAGGCCGATCCCGAAACCGGGATCGAGATCCACAAGTACGGCGCGCACCTGTTCCACACGTCGAACAAGCGGGTCTGGGACTACGTCACCCAGTTCACCGAGTTCACCGGCTACCAGCACCGCGTCTTCGCGATGCACAAGGGCCAGGCCTACCAGTTCCCGATGGGCCTCGGGCTGGTGTCGCAGTTCTTCGGCCGCTACTTCTCGCCGGCCGAGGCGCGTGCGCTCATCGCCGAGCAGGCCGCCGAGTTCGACAGCAAGGACGCGAAGAACTTCGAGGAGAAGGCGATCAGCCTCATCGGTCGCCCGCTGTACGAGGCGTTCATGAAGGCGTACACCGCCAAGCAGTGGCAGACCGACCCGAAGAACCTCCCAGCCGGCAACATCACCCGCCTGCCGGTGCGGTACACGTTCGACAACCGCTATTTCAACGACACCTACGAGGGTCTGCCGGTCGACGGCTACACCGCGTGGCTCGAGAACATGGCGAAGGACCCCAAGATCGAGGTCCGGCTGAACACGGACTGGTTCGACGTCCGCGACGACCTGCGCGCCGCCAACCCCGACGCCCCCGTCGTGTACACCGGCCCGCTGGACCTGTACTTCGACTACTCCGAGGGCGAGCTGGGCTGGCGCACCCTCGACTTCGAGACCGAGGTGCTGAGCGACTGCGGTGACTTCCAGGGCACCCCGGTCATGAACTACAACGACGCCGACGTGCCGTTCACCCGCATCCACGAGTTCCGCCACTTCCACCCGGAACGGGACTACCCCAAGGACAAGACGGTCATCATGCGCGAGTTCTCGCGCTTCGCGGAGAGCGGCGACGAGCCGTACTACCCGATCAACACCCCCGAGGACCGCGCGAAGCTCGAGGCCTACCGCGACCGCGCGAAGTCCGAGACGGCCAACGCGAAGGTCCTGTTCGGCGGGCGCCTCGGTACCTACCAGTACCTGGACATGCACATGGCGATCGCGAGCGCGCTGTCGATGTTCGACAACACGCTGCGTCCGCACCTCGAGTCCGGTGAGCCGCTGGCCGGAGACCAGGCGTGAGCGCGCTGCTGCAGCGGGTCCTGCTCCCGCGCGCCGGTGAACCGCTCGACGTCCGCAGCCTCTACACCGAGGAATCCGAGACCAACGCGCGCCGCGCGCACGCCACGTCGCGCACGTCGGTCTCGATCGGTGCCGAGTCCGAGGTGTCGTTCTGCAGCTACTTCAACGCGTTCCCCGCGAGCTACTGGCGGCGGTGGACCGTCCTCGAATCCGTCGTGCTGCGGCTCGAACTGTCCGGGCACTGCCGGGTCGACGTCTACCGATCGAAGGCGGACGGGTCCCGAATCCACGTGGAGGGCAAGGAGTTCCGCGAAGGAGTTCTCGAGTTCGACATCGATCTCGGCCCGTTCGAGGACGGCGGCTGGATCTGGTTCGACATCACCACCGACGCCGAGGTGGAACTGCGCAGCGCCGGTTGGTACGCGCCGGTCGACGCCCCGGGTGAGGGCCGCGTCGCGGTGGGAATCCCCACCTTCAACCGCCCCACCGACGCGGTCAAGGCGCTCACCGCGCTGGCGTCCGATCCCCTCGTTCTCGAAGTGATCGACGCCGTGATCATGCCCGACCAGGGCACCCGCAAGGTGCGCGACGAGCCGGGCTTCGCCGAGGCCGCCGCCATCCTCGGCGACAAGCTCACGATTCACGACCAGGGCAACCTCGGTGGCTCCGGCGGCTACAGCCGCATCATGTACGAGGCCCTGAAGAACACCGACAGCCCGTACATCCTGTTCATGGACGACGACATCGAAATCGAGCCGGACTCGGTCCTGCGCGCGCTCGCGATGTCGCGGTTCGCCAAGAGCCCCATGCTCGTCGGCGGCCAGATGCTCAACCTGCAGGAACGAAGCCACCTGCACACGATGGGCGAGGTGATCGACCGCTCCGTCACGATGTGGACGGGTGCGCCGAACGCCGAGTACGACCACGATTTCTCCCAGTACCCGCTGAGCGACCGCGAGAACTCGAAGAACCTGCACCGGCGCATCGACGTCGACGGCAACGGCTGGTGGATGTGCATGATCCCCCGCGTCTGCGCCGAGGAGATCGGTCTCCCGATGCCGCTGTTCATCAAGTGGGACGACTGGGAGTACGCGCTGCGCGCCCAGCGTGCCGGCTACCCGACGGCCACGGTGCCCGGTATCGCGATCTGGCACATGGCGTGGAGCGACAAGGACGACGCCATCGACTGGCAGGCGTACTTCCACCTGAGGAATCGCCTCGTCGTCGCGGCGCTGCACATGCCCGACAGCATCAACGGGCTGGTGCTGCACACGGTCAAGGCCACCGCCAAGCACCTGCTGTGCCTCGAGTACTCCACGGTCGCGATCCAGAACCTCGCGATCCAGGACTTCCTCGCTGGGCCCGAGCACGTCGCCGACCTGCTGCCCACCGCGCTGGGCACCGTCCACGCGCTGCGCAAGGAATACCCCGACGCCGTGGTGCTGCCGTCCTCGACGAGCCTGCCGCTCCCGTCCCGCGAGGACGTGGGCAACGTCAGCCTCCCGACCAACAAGGTGGCCATCGCCACCCGCCTGGTCAAGGGCCTGGTGCACAACGTCAAGAAGTCCAAGCCCGAGCACCTCGAGCAGCCGCAGCTGAACGTGCCGACGCTCGACGCCCGCTGGTTCCTGCTGTCGCAGGTGGACGGTGTCACCGTCACCACCGCCGACGGTCGCGGCGTCGTCTACCGCAAGCGCGACCCCAAGGTCGCGGCGCGGCTGCTCAAGGAATCGCTGCGTCTGCGGCGCGAGCTCGCCGAGCGGTTCCCGGAACTCGCGCGCGAGTACCAGGCCGCCGCGCCGGAGCTGACCAGCAAGGAGAGGTGGGAACGTGTCTTCGGCATCTGAGGTCCGGATCCTGCAGACCGTGCAGGCCACGATCGGGTCCAGGCCCCAGGTGATCCGCGCGGCGCGCGGGCTGTCGCACTTCGGTGAGCACGCGCTCGGCTGGGTGGCCGTCGCCGGTGTCGGTGCGGCACTGGACAAGCCGCGACGTCGGCGCTGGGCAGGCGTCGCGGTCGGCGCGGTCGGCGCGCACGCGGCGTCGATCGTCATCAAGCGAGTCGTCCGCCGTCCCCGGCCGAACGACCCGTCCGTCCAGATCAACGTGTCGACGCCGAGCAAGTTGAGCTTCCCGTCCTCGCACGCGACATCCACCACGGCGGCGGCGGTGCTGCTCGGTCGACTCACCGGGCTACCCTTGCCTGCGGTACTGGTCCCGCCGATGCTGCTCTCGCGCCTGGTTCTCGGGGTGCACTACCCGACCGACGTGCTCGCGGGGTCGGCACTCGGCGCCGTGTCCGCAGCAGCAGTGCTGCGGGCCGAGCAGAAGTTTGGAGTGAAATGAGCGAGGAGCCGGCGGTCGTCACCGGACCCCCGAAGACGCTGGCCGGAGGCATCGTCAAGGCCGTCCGTCCGCGCCAATGGGTCAAGAACGTGCTCGTGCTGGCGGCCCCGCTGGCCGCCGGGTCCGTCACACAGGGCGACGTCCTGCTGCCGGTCGCGATCGCGTTCGTCGTGTTCTGCATGGCGGCGTCGGGCATCTATCTCGTCAACGACGCGATGGACGTCGAGGCCGATCGGGCACACCCCACCAAGCGGTTCCGGCCCATCGCGGCCGGCGTGCTGCCGGTCAACATGGCCTACGGCATGGCCGTCGTCCTGCTCGCCGGTTCGATCCTCCTGTCGTTCGTCGCGAACTGGCAGCTCGCGGTCGTCATGGCCGTGTACATCGGGATCCAGCTGGCGTACTGCTTCGGCCTCAAACACCAGGCCGTCCTCGACATCTGCATCGTCTCGTCGGGCTTCCTACTGCGCGCGATCGCCGGTGGTGTGGCCGCCGAGATTCCGCTGTCGCAGTGGTTCCTGCTGATCATGGCGTTCGGATCGCTGTTCATGGCGGCCGGCAAGCGATACGCCGAGCTCCAGCTGGCGGAGCGCACCGGCGCGAAGATCCGCAAGTCCCTCGAGTACTACACCGGCACCTACCTGCGGTTCGTGTGGACGCTGTCGGCGACGGCTGTCGTGATCTGCTACGGGCTGTGGGCCTTCGAGCAGGATCGCGCGAACGACACCAACCTGTTCGCGATCTCGATGGTGCCCTTCACGATCGCTATCCTGCGATACGCAGTGGACGTCGACGGTGGCGAGGCGGGCGAGCCCGAAGAGATTGCGCTTGGTGACCGAGTGCTCCAGTTCCTCGCGATTGCCTGGATCGGAGTAGTAGGTGTCGCTCTCTACCTCATCTGAGCCGACACGCACCACCGACGAACCCGTAGTTGATCGGAGCCCCCAGGGCAACCGCATCAGCCGCGCCGTGTTCGTCGGTGGTGTCGTCGTCACGGCAATCCTTTTCGCCTGGGGTGCGTGGCAGCGACGGTGGATCGCCGACGACGGGCTGATCGTGCTGCGCACGGTCCGGAATCTGCTCGCCGGCAACGGTCCCGTCTTCAACGCGGGGGAGCGCGTCGAGGCCAACACCAGCACGCTGTGGACGTACGTCGTCTACGCCTTCGGCTGGATCACGCAGGCCCGGCTCGAGTACGTCGTGTTGACGATCGCCCTGGTCATGTCGGTCGGTGCGATCGTGCTGGCAATGTTCACCGCCCGGCGTCTCTACGCGCCGACCATGTCGGCATCGGGCAGCACGATGGTGCTTCTGCCCGCCGGAGTCCTCGTCTACATCGCCCTGCCCCCGGCCCGGGATTTCGCGACCTCCGGTCTGGAAACCTGCCTGGTCATCTTCTGGATCGCCCTGCTGGCGCTGCTGCTCGTGCGATGGGCGCAGGCTGCCGACCCGTCCCGCGCCTCGGTCCTCACACTGGCGTTCGTCGCCGGGCTGAGTCCGCTGGTGCGTCCCGAGATGGCGATCCTCGGCGCCCTCGCCCTCCTCATGGTTCTCCTCTCGACCGGAATGGACTGGCGCTCGAGGACCGCGGTCGTCGTCGTGGCGGGCCTGGTGCCGGTGGCCTATCAGATCTTCCGCATGGGCTACTACGGTCTGCCGTACCCGAACACGGCGGTGACGAAGGAAGCCGGCGGTTCCGAATGGAGCCAGGGCTTCACCTACCTCGGCAACCTGGTCGGGCCGTATCTGTTGTGGCTTCCACTGCTTCTGCTCGGCGTCGGTGCCGGGCTCGTCTGGTGCCTGACCCGGTCCACCCGCACCGCTGAGATCGCGGTTTCCGCGCCGTCGCGGGTACTCCGATTCCGCGGTTGGCTGCGCAGCACCCGTGGGGTCGTGGCCTTCATCCTGGTCGGCGGAGCCCTGTTGGCGGCGTACGCCATTCGCGTCGGCGGCGACTTCATGCACGGACGCACCCTGCTGCCGGCCCTCTTCTGCCTGCTGCTGCCGGTCGCCGTCGTCCCGATCCGCGTGCCGCGGGCAGGGGACCGGCAGGACCGGCGGGCGATGATCCTCAGTGCCGGATCGCTCGCGGTCTGGGTCGGCATCGTGGGGTGGGCCGCATGGGCCGCCAGCCTCGTCGGCATGCCGAACGGCACCGTTGTCGGCAGGAGCGGCATCGTCGACGAGCGAGCGTTCTACTCGCTCAACACCGGCCACAAGCACCCGATCCGTGCCGAGGACTACCTCGACTTCCCGCGGGTACGCGCGATCGTCGAGACGATCGCGGACACCCCGGACGGTGGTTTGTTGATGTCCTCCGGCGCCCAAGATTTCATGTGGGTGGTTCCGCCTCCGGTGCCGATCCCGCCGGGCGGCGCCGGCCACACGGTGTTCTTCCCGATGCTCGGAATGGCGGCGATGAACGTCCCGCTGGACGTTCGTGTGGTCGACAACATCGGACTGGCGAACCCCATCGCCGCGCACACGGATCGACTTGCCGACGGACGCATCGGCCACGACAAGGACCTGCTCCCGGACTGGCTCGTCGCCGACACGGGGATGGTGCCAGTGCATCCGTGGTTGCCGCCGTTCATCGACGAGCGCTGGGTGGCGGATGCTCGAACGGCGCTGACCTGCCCGCAGACCCAGGATCTGCTCACGTCCTATCGCTCGGATCTCACGTGGGCCCGGTTCAAACAGAACCTCCGACGGTCCTTCGAGTTCGCCGACTATCGGATCGACCGCATCCCGGCGTACGAGATCCAGAGGTGTGGGCTCGGAACTCCGACGTCGTGAGGGTTCACCCGGGTCGAAGTGTCTCGTTTGCGTAACGCTACGCTGCGACGGATCGATCCAATCACGTGACGAGCGGCACACGAGGAGACCCCTCGCCGTTGCATTGAGTGCCATTTGTGTCAACGCAAACCGTGACATAAAGTCCACCGAGCGCAGTGTGACTTGGATGAGGTCCGCTACCGGCCTTGTCGAAAGCGGGCCGGTAAATGCCTTGTTTCCCGACGGAATCCGACGGTGCCCACTCTCCTGAGCGGGGCGCCGCAGACGAAGACGAAGAGAGAGCAGTATCCATGCGTTTTGATCGACAAAGGTTGACCCGGCGCTTCAAGCAGCGGGTGATGGCGCTCGGTGCTGCCGCCCTGGTGCTGCCTCTCGCGGCCGGAATCGCGGGCGGTGCAGTCGCAACTGCCGCTCCGGCGCGCGCCGTTGCTCCCGCGGGCGGATACGAAGAGCTCTCGGTGCCTTCGTCGATGGGGCCGGTCAAGGTGCAGGTCCAGTGGGCCGCCCGTGGTGGCGACGCCGCTCTCTACCTGCTCGACGGTCTTCGTGCTCGTGATGACGCCAACGCGTGGACCTTCGAGACCAACGCACTCGACCAGTTCCGCCTCGACGACGTCACCCTGGTGATGCCGGTCGGCGGCCAGTCCAGCTTCTACACGGACTGGTACGCGCCCAGCAACTTCAACGGGCAGCAGATCACCTACAAGTGGGAGACGTTCCTGACCAAGGAACTTCCGGCCTACCTCGCGACCCGCGGTGTCTCGCGCAGCAACAACGCCGTCCTCGGACTGTCGATGGGTGGCTCGGCCGCACTGACGCTGGCCGCGTACCACCGGGACCAGTTCAAGTTCGCCGGGTCGCTCTCCGGGTACCTGCACATCTCGGCGCCCGGCATGCGTGAGGCGATCCGCGTCGCAATGCTCGACGCCGGCCGCTTCAACGTCGACTCGATGTGGGGCCCGCCGTGGAGCCCCAACTGGCTGCGCAACGACCCGTTCGTGTTCGCGCCGAAGCTCGAGGGCCTGTCGATGTACATCTCGGCGGCGAGCGGTCTGCCCGGCAAGTACGACAAGCCGCGCAAGGCCATCGACTACTACAACGCGGCGAATGCGATGGGCCTCGAGGCGCTGTCGCTGGCGAACACCCGCGCGTTCCAGCTGCGCCTGGCCACGCTGAAGATCCCGGCCACCTACAGCTTCCCGGCGAACGGCACCCACGCATGGGGCTACTGGTCGGACGAACTGTGGAAGGCCCGCGGTCAGATCCTCGACGCGCTCGGCGCTCGGTGACCGCAACCATGACCTGAACCGACATGCCATCCTCCACGCCCTCGGGCGCGGGGGATGGCATGTCGCATTCTGTAACGACAAATTCACTATCCCACCAGCGCGGCAACCCCACTTCGAAGGTCCTTCCGTGTAGTAAGGAAGCGATGTTCTGGCCCAGTTGGGGGCGTCCGCCACGACGAAGGAGAGTTGTCCCGATGCGATTAGGTCTCGAGCGGCCACAGCGCCGCGAAGGAGCCGGGGGAGGTTGGCGCAAGCGGGCGCTCGGCTTCGCCGCGGCCGCGCTCGTGCTGCCGATCGCGGCGGGCCTGACGTCGGGTGGCACCGCTGTCGCCCAGTCGATCGGCTCCCCCGAGGCGCCCTCGACCATGCAGTCCGGGGTGCCGGGCACCGTCCAGCGCGTCGACTGGCTCACGGATCGTCGGGTCGCGGTGTGGGTCAATTCGCCGTCGATGGGCGTCCCGATCCAGGTGCAGCTGCTGCTCGCACGGGACTGGAATGCCAAGCCGGACGCCAAGTTCCCCGCCGTCTTCATGCTCGACGGCATGCGTGCGCGCGACGACGAGAACGGCTGGACGCTCGACACCGACGCCGAGGCGTTCTTCGCTGACAAGAACGTCAACGTGGTGCTGCCGATCGGCGGCAACTCCAGCTTCTACGCCGACTGGCTCGACCAGAACAACGGTCACAACTACCAGTGGGAGACGTTCCTCACCAAGGAACTCCCGCCGATCCTCGAGGGCCAGTGGCGGACCACGCAGACGCGTGGTGTCGTCGGCCTGTCGATGGGCGGCACGTCCGCGATGATGCTCTCGGCGCGCAACCAGGGCTTCTTCAAGTTCGCCGGTTCGTTGTCGGGCATCCTGACGACCACGACGCTCGGTATGCCGCAGGCCATCTCGTACGCGATCAACGACGCCGGCGGATTCGACGCCGACGCGATGTGGGGCAACCCCACCAACGACGCGTGGGCCGCGCACGATCCGTACCTGCTGGCCGACAAGCTCAAGGGCGTCAGCCTCTACATCTCCAGCGGTAGCGGAACGACGGGTCCCTACGACCAGCCGTCCGGCATCCCGGGCATCAGCACCAACTACGCGGGCATGGGTCTCGAGATCCTGTCGCGCCTCACGTCGCAGACGTTCACGACCAAGCTGCGCAAGCTGAACATCCCCGCAACCGTGAACTACCGTCCGTCGGGCACGCATTCGTGGCCGTACTGGGAGTTCGAGCTGCACCAGCTGTGGCCGCAGCTCGCCAACTCGCTCGGCGTCGAGGTCGACAAGCCGGCCTGCGGTCCGAGCGGTGCCATCGCGCCGGTCGCGAACGGCAACAAGTGGATCGGCGACTGCCTCACCGGTGAGTACTCCGTGCCCGGCGGTGTGGCGCAGGACTACCGCTTCGGTCGGATCTTCCACTCGGGTAGCGGTACATACCCGGTCGCGGGACGCATCGGTGGTGCGTACCAGGGTGCCGGCGGACCGGCCGGTGACCTCGGAATGCCGACGACCCCCGAGATCGTGCTGGCCGACGGCCGCGGGCGTCTGAACCATTTCCAGAACGGTTCGGTCTACTGGACGCCGCAGACCGGCGCGCACGCGGTGAGCGGTCCGATCCGGGACACCTGGTCCAAGCTGGGCTGGGAGACCGGTGGACTGGGCTACCCGACTGACGACGCGGTCAAGATCCCGGGCAAGGAAGGCCTGATCCAGAGCTTCGAGGGCGGTGCCGTCTACTGGACCCCGCAGACCGGAGCGAACGCGGTTCAGGGCCTGATCATGAAGAAGTACGGCGAACTGAACTGGGAGAACGGCTGGCTCGGCCTGCCGCTGACCAACGAGGTTCCCGTCAAGGACGGCGGTCGCTTCAACCGGTTCCAGAACGGCAACATCTACTGGAGCCCCGCCAGCGGCGCATGGTCGGTCAAGAACGGCCCGATCTTCGACGCCTGGAAGGGCGAGAACTACGAGAACGGCCGTCTCGGCTTCCCGATCGGTGACCAGCGAGACATCCCGGGTGGTGTCGAGCAGAACTTCCAGCATGGTGTCATCACCATCAAGGACGGCAAGGCAGCGATCCGCTGACCTGTAGCTGACCACGTGCGGGCGGTGACCGGATCAGACGATCCGGTCACCGCCCGTGCCGCATCTGTAGCCTGTTTCAAGAGTCTGTACCGGTACGTACACCGATACGACCCAAGTCAACGCAAGGACTGATATGCACTTCTTACGCACTCGTTCCGCGCTGGCCCGCACTGTGGCCGTCGGCGCTATGACGCTCGCTGCCGGCAGCCTGCTGGTCGCCTGTGGCGACGACGACACGACGGCGACGGGCAGCCCCACCACCACGACGGCGGCGGCGTCCACCACGTCCAAGGCGCCCTCCGGTGGCGGCGCGTCGGCGGCCCCGGCGGCTCCGGAGCAGACTCCCGCACAGGGATCGGGCGGCGGTGCCACCCAGCCGGTCGAGGAGCCGCAGGCAGTGCCGAGCGGCTTCCCCGGCCCGACCGAGGTGCCGATCTCCCCGCGCGGAGAGGCCTTCCTCAACGGGCTGAAGAAGGAGGGCATCACGCCCGCCTCCGACGGCTTCATCGCGGTCTCGACGGCCGACTACATCTGTGCTGCCGGCGAGCAGGGCAGCTCGGACGCGGAGATCGCCACGTTCGTCACCGCCGCCGTCGGCAGTGAGGCGAGCGCGGCCGGTCAGGAGCTGACACCGGAGCAGGCCGGGAAGAACGCCCAGGTCTACATCCGTGTCGCGCAGGCCGAGTACTGCAGCAAGTAGCAATCGATGACTGTGAGCGGACGCGGGACGCGTAAGTCGGGGAAGAATCGGGGACGTAGGCGCTTCGGGATCGTCGCCATCGTGGCGGCGCTCCTCGTGCTGGTCCTCGTGCTGTTGGCGATCTGGTATCTGCTGGCGGGGCGCGTGCCCTCGCCGGTACCGCCGACGCCTCCGGGGCCGACGCCGCCCAGCGCGCAACCGGCCGACTGCCCGGATGTCCAGGTGATCTCGGTTCCGGGTACGTGGGAGTCGAGTATCGGCGACGACCCGCACAACCCGACCGCGAATCCCGCGTCGCTCATGCTCAACGTCACCCGGCCGCTGCAGGAGAGCTTCTCTCCGCAGCGTGCCGACGTGTACACCGTCCCGTACGTCGCGCAGTTCTCCAATCCGATCGCGCTCCCGCCGGACGGTCAGGAGTCGTACAACAATTCCCGGGCCGCAGGTACCGAGGCCACCATCGACGTCATGGAGCGCCGGTACGCCGGATGCCCGCTCACGACGTACGTGCTGGCGGGCTTCTCGCAGGGCGCGGTCATCGCGGGCGACGTCGCGGCGCGGATCGGGGCCGGCGACGGGCCGGTGCCCGCGGACCTGGTGCTGGGCGTCGGCCTCATCGCGGACGGCCGGCGGGATCCGGCGGCGGCACCCACCGTCGGGCCGCCGGTCGCCGGTGTCGGCGCCGAACTGGCGCTTTCCGGGCTCAAACTCCCCGGCATCACGATGACCGGCCCGCGGCCCGGCGGGTTCGGCGCGCTCTCGGACCGGGCGTTGCAGATCTGCGCGCCCAGCGACGGAATCTGCGATGCCCCTGCCGAAGCGCTCAAGGTCGGAAACTGGCTCAGCAGTGCGTCGCGTCTCGGCGAGTACTACAACAATCCTGTTCACGCGCTGTACAACTCGTTCGTCGTCGACGGAAACGGGACCACCGCGACGCAGTGGATCACGAACTGGGCGACCGAGAAGATCGAAGCGGCTCCGACGCCTGCGCACGAGTAGCGGTTCGCGCCCGGGCGCACCGAGTCGCACCGAGTCGGCGGAAGTGGCTACCTGGCGGTCAGTTGCGCGGTAGTGTCCGTGCTCGCGGCCCGATCACGGGTCGTAGGGGTGGGTCCCTATGCTGATGGGTTGGTGCCCGACGGGCCCAACCATGCTCGCGTGCGTGAAGTGAGGAAGAAGGCTTTGATGAGTTCCACCGACGACTCGGGTATCCGAGTGCCGCGTAAGTTCCGGTTCGCGGCCGGTGGCGAGGGGAACGCCGAGGAAGGCGGTGCCCGTCGATTCGTCAAGCTGGCGCAGAAGGCCGAGGAACTGGGCTACGACAGCTTCATGATCCCGGACCATCTGGGCAACCAGGTCGGACCGATCGCCGCGCTCGGCGCGCTCTCGATCGCCACGGACAAGATCCGGCTGGGCACGGCTGTCCTCGCCAACGGCTTCCGTCATCCCGCGGTCCTCGCGAAGGACGCGGCCACCATCGACGTCCTGTCGGGTGGTCGCCTCGAGCTCGGTATCGGTGCCGGGTGGATGAAGGAAGAGTTCGACAAGGGCGGCATCGAGTACGAACGCCCGGGTGTCCGAATTGCGAAACTCGAAGAGTCCCTGCAGATTCTGGACACGCTGCTGCGTGGCCAGGAGTGCAACTTCGAGGGCGAGCACTACCGGATCAGTGGTCTCAAGGGCAGCCCGCGCCCGCGACAGGGCCCGCGCCCGCCGATCGCGGTCGGTGGCGGTGGACCGAAGATGCTGGCGCTGGCGGCCAAGTACGCCGACATCATCTCCGTGGCCACCCCGACCAATGCGGAGGGCCGGCTGCTGCTGTCGGGCATCACGATGGAGAACACCATCGCCCGCGTCGAGCGGATCCGGGACGCCGCGGGTGATCGCTTCGACGACATCGAGCTGAACTGGACCATCACGATGATCCTCATCACGGATGACCGTGAGCAGGCGGCGGAGATGGCACTGGCGGCCCTCGATCAGGGATTCCCCCCGAACATCGAGGTAGACGTCAAATTGTCGGTCGAGGAGATCCTGAACTCGCCGTACCTGGCGATCGGGTCGTACGACGAGATCGCGGATCAGATCCGTAACGTACGCGAGAAGACGTCGATGTCATATGTGGGTGTGTTCCCGACTCAGATGGAAGCTTTCGCGCCGGTGATCCCATTGCTCCGAGGCGAATAGATCGATGCACATCTGTAACATGTTGCTGGTTTCGAGTCGATGGAGTGACTCGTAGGCATGTCGTCTACGTCCCGAAAGTCGCGAGTGACTACCACTGAACAGGGTAGCCACGAGCGGCGACAAGTAGCAGGCCGGCACCGACCAAGCAGTGAGAAGCAATTGAATCCGCGCGGCGAAGGAAGTCTGGGGCGCAATCATGTCGGTTGATGGTTGTGTGATCGCTTCGACAGGAGAAGGAATGAACGCAATGTTCGACGACTACCTCGACGAACAGGGCCACATCCGGCTCACGCCGGGTCACACGCTGATCGACTATGTCGACGAGCACACGCGCAACAATGCGGGCGAACTGGTGTACCGGTACGTCGACTACTCGCGTGAGCGTGACGGTGAGGCCCACGAGCTGACGTGGGGTCAGTTCGGTCTGCGTCTACGCGCTGTGGCGGCGCGATTGCAGCAGGTCACCGAATTCGGTGACCGCGTCGCGATCCTCGCTCCGCAGGGCCTCGACTACGTCATCTCGTTCTTCGCGGCGATCCATGCCGGCCGTATCGCGGTCCCGCTGTTCGACCCGGACGAGCCCGGCCACACCGACCGACTGCACGCGGTCCTCGGCGACTGCGAGCCGGCCGCGATCCTCACCGCGACGTCGTCCGCTGCAGGTGTGCGCCAGTTCTTCCGCGCGCTGCCCGCCGCGAAGCGCCCCCGGATCATCGCCGTCGATGCGATCCCGGACAGCGTCGGCGACACGTGGGTCCGCCCGGACGTCGGTCTCGACGACATCGCGTACCTGCAGTACACGTCCGGCTCCACCCGCACCCCCGCGGGCGTCGAGATCACGCACCGTGGTGTCGCCACCAACGTGCTGCAGATGGTCGACTCCCTCGGGCTCAGTGAGCACTCGCGTGGCGTCACGTGGCTGCCGCTCTACCACGACATGGGCCTGCTGACCGTGATCCTGCCTGCGCTGGGCGGGCAGTACATCACGATCATGAGCCCCCGCGCGTTCGTGGCGCGTCCGTACCGCTGGATCAAGGAACTCGCGGCGATCGCCGACGGTGCCGGCACGTACGCGGCTGCGCCGAACTTCGCGTTCGAGCACGCCGCGGTGCGCGGTCTGCCGAAGGACGGCGAGCACCTCGACCTGAGCAACGTCATCGGCCTGATCAACGGCAGCGAGCCGGTCACGGTGTCGTCGATGCGCAAGTTCAACGAGGCGTTCGCGCCGTACGGCCTGCCCAAGACGGCGATCAAGCCGTCGTACGGCATGGCGGAGGCCACGCTGTTCGTGTCCACGACGCATCCGTCGGACGAGGCCAAGGTCATGTACGTCGACCGCGACGCGCTCAACAACGGCCGCATGGTCCAGGTCGACCAGGACGCTCCGGGCGCTGTCGCGCAGGTGGCGTGCGGTGCCATCTCGCGCAGCCAGTGGGCCACGATCGTCGATCCCGACACCGCGTCCGAGCGCCCCGACGGCTACGTCGGCGAGATCTGGCTGCACGGCGACAACATCGGCCAGGGCTACTGGGGTCGTGAGCAGGAGACTGCCGAGACCTTCCACAACAAGCTGCTCGAGCGGTTGCCGGAGAACACGCACGCTGCGGGCGCGCCCGACGACGCCAACTGGCTGCGCACCGGCGACTACGGCGTCTTCGTCGACGGCGAGCTGTACATCACCGGTCGCGTCAAGGACCTGGTGATCGTCGACGGTCGCAACCACTACCCGCAGGACCTCGAGTACTCGGCGCAGGAGGCCAGCGCTGCTCTGCGCCCCGGCTTCGTCGCCGCGTTCGCCGTGCCGGCCAACCAGCTTCCGGCGGTCGTGTTCGAGAACTCCCACTCGGGTCTGGAGTTCGACCAGGACGACGCGTCCGAGCAGCTGGTCATCGTCGCGGAACGGGCGCCGGGTGCCGGCAAGGCCGATCCGCAGCCCGTCGCCGACGCGGTCCGTGCCGCCATTTCGTCGCGTCACGGCGTCACCGCGCGTGACGTGCTGCTGGTGCCGGCCGGTTCGATTCCGCGTACGTCCAGCGGCAAGCTGGCGCGCCGGGCCTGCAAGGCGAGCTACATCGAGGGAACGCTGCGTGGCGGTCACGCCCAGACCGCTTTCCCCGATAGCGTTTCCGACTAGTCCTTTCCTGATGGGTAGCTTGGTGATTTGATGGCTGAACACGAGATGACGGTCGCGCAGCTGCGCGAATGGCTGCGTAAGTGGATCGCGGAGGCCACCGGGCAACCGGTCGCTTCGATATCCGACGATCGACCGCTGGAGGAGTTCGGGCTCTCCTCCCGCGACGCGGTCGCGCTGTCGGGCGAGATCGAGGATCTCGTGGGTGTCACGCTCTCCGCGACGATCGTCTACCAGCATCCGACCATCGCCTCGTTGGCCACCCGCATCATCGAGGGCGAGCCGGAGCTGCCCGCGGAGGCCGAGGACGCCTCGTACTATCGCGGTGGCTTCCCCGCCGGGCAGTCCCACGACATCGCGATCGTCGGTTTGGCGACGCGGTTCCCGGGCGCCGGGCACACCCCGCAGGAGATGTGGAAGCTGCTGATCGAGGGCCGCGACGCGGTCACCGATCTGCCGGAGGGCCGCTGGGCAGAGTTCATGGCCGATCCGTACGTGGCGGCGGCCGTGGAGAAGGCCGCCACCAAGGGCGGCTATCTCGACGACGTGCAGGGCTTCGACGCGGAGTTCTTCGCGATGTCGCCGCTCGAGGTCCAGAACGTCGACCCGCAGCAGCGCCTCGCGCTGGAGCTGACGTGGGAGGCGCTCGAGCACGCGCACATTCCGGCGAGCGCGCTCAAGGGCCGCGAGGTCGGTGTGTTCCTCGGCTCGTCGGCCAACGACTACCAGTTGCTCGCGGTGAGCGATCCGGTGTCGGCGCACCCGTATGCGCTCACCGGCACGTCCACCGCGATCGTCGCGAACCGTGTCTCGTACTTCTACGACTTCCGTGGCCCGTCGGTGGCGCTCGACACCGCGTGCTCGTCGTCGCTGGTCGCCGTCCATCAGGCGGTGCGCAGCCTGCGTTCCGGTGAGTCGGAGATCGCGCTGGCCGGTGGCGTCAACATGCTGCTCGCGCCGCCCGCGACCCTCGGCTTCGACGAGGGCGGCATCCTCACCGCGGACGGCAAGATCAAGGCGTTCTCGTCGGACGCGAACGGCATCGTCCGCGCTGAGGGTGGCGGCGTCGTCGTGCTCAAGCGTCTCGAGGACGCCGAGCGTGACGGCGATTCGATCCTCGCGGTCATCGCGGGCACCGCCGTCAACCAGGACGGCCGCTCCAACGGCCTGCTGGCGCCCAACCCGGACGCGCAGGCCGACTGCCTGCGACACGCGTACCACGATGCGGGGATCGCCCCGACCGGCGTCGACTACATCGAGGCGCACGGCACCGGCACCATCCTCGGCGACCCGATCGAGGCGGATGCCCTGGGCCGCGTCGTCGGGCGGGGGCGCGACGACGACAAGCCGGCGCTGCTCGGCTCGGCCAAGACCAACTTCGGTCACCTCGAGGCCGCCGCGGGCGCCGCGGGCCTGATCAAGGTTGTGCTCGCGATGCGTGAGGACGTCATCCCGGCGTCGCTCAACTACGCGGGCCCCAACCCGTACATCCAGTTCGACAAGGCGCACCTGCAGGTGATTCCGGAGGCCACCGCGTGGCCGCGGTACACCGGCAAGGCCGTCGCGGGCGTGTCCGGTTTCGGTTTCGGTGGCACCAACGCGCACGTCGTGGTCCGCGAGTACACCGGTCCCGCCGCGGTCGCCGACGCCGATGCGGCTCCCGTCGACCTCGACCACGAGAACACCACCATCGAGGCCGAGGCCGAGCGGATGCTCGCGGAGGCCGCCGAGTCGGTGGGCCTGTCCGATGCCACCGAGACGGCGGTCGTGCTCGCGGTGTCGGCGTCCCTGCCGTCCCGCCGTCGCCGCGCCGCGGAGGACCTCGCGAACTGGCTCGAGACGGAGGAGGGCAGCCGCACGCCGCTCGCCGACGTCGCGCGCACCCTCGCCAAGCGCAGCCACGGCCGCTCCCGTGCCGTCGTCATCGCCAAGACCCGCGCCGAGGCCGTCACCGGCCTGCGCGCCGTCGCCGCCGGCAAGCCCGCGCCGGGTGTGCTGTCCGCCGACGCGCCCGCGTCGAAGGGCCCGGTCTGGGTGTTCTCGGGCTTCGGCTCGCAGCACCGCAAGATGGCCAAGCAGCTGTACCTCGAGAACGCGGTCTTCGCGGCCGCGATCGACGAGGTGGACGCGCTGATCGAGGACGAGGCCGGCTACTCCATGAAGGAGAAGTTCCTCGACGACTCGGTCGACTACGACGTCGAGACGTCGCAGGTCGGCATCTTCGCGATCCAGGTGGGTCTGGCGCAGACGCTGCGCCACCACGGCGCCGACCCGGCCGCACTCGTCGGCCACTCGATGGGCGAGGCCGCCGCCGCGTTCGTCTCGGGCGGCCTGTCGCTCGAGGACGCCGTCCGCGTGATCTGCTCGCGTTCGCGCCTGATGGGCGAGGCCGAGGGGCTGCTCGAGGGCGACGACATCCGCCTGATGGCGCTGGTCGAGTACACGGCCGACGAGATCGAGAAGGTCCTGCCGGACTTCCCGCATCTCGAGGTGTGCGTGTACGCGGCGCCGACCCACACCGTGATCGGTGGCCCCGAGCCCGAGGTGAACGCGATCGTCGCGCGCGCCGAGGCCGAGGAGAAGATGGCCCGGGTCCTCAAGACCAAGGGCGCCAGCCACACGTCGCAGGTCGATCCGCTGCTCGGTGAGCTCGCGGCCGAGTTGGCCGGTATCGAGCCGCACACGCTGAAGGTCGGCCAGTACTCGTCGGTCGACCAGGACACCTTCTACCCGGCCGGGCACGCCCCGATCCATCCGGTGGAGTACTGGACCAAGGGTCTGCGGCACAGCGTGTACTTCACCAACGCCGTCAAGGCCGCGGTCGACGCCGGACACACCACGTTCGTCGAGCTCGCGCCCAACCCGGTGACGCTGATGTCCGTCGCGGCCACCGCGTGGGCTGCCGGTGTCGCCGACACGCAGCTGATCCAGACGCTCAAGCGCAAGGAGGACGAGCCGCTCGGCGTGCTCACCGCCCTCGCGCAGCTGTACGTCCACGGGCATGCGGTGGATCTGCCGTCGCTGCTGCCCGCCGGCGACTACGCCGACCTGCCGCGCACCGCGTTCCTGCGCAAGCGGCACTGGATCGACGCGCGGGTGTCGTCGGCCGGCAACACCCGGGTCCCCGGCGCGCATGTCGCGCTGCCCGACGGCCGGCACGCGTGGGAGGTGCAGGCGTCCGCGGTCTCGGACCTGAACGCCCTGGTCACCGCCGCCGCGTCGCAGCTGTTCACCGACGTCGCGCTCACGGGCGCCGTCGCGCACGGTGACGTGCCGTCGACCGGAACCCTGACCACGACGCTGGTGCCGCACCTCGGTGGCGCGTCGGTGCAGGTGCATGGCAAGGCCGGCAACGCGTTCGCGCTGGTCTACGACGCCGTCGTGTCTTCGGGCGAGGCACTGCCGGAGCCCGCCCTCGCTGCCGTCGCTGCCCCGACCACCGTGTCGGACCAGGTGCAGGGCGAGGTTGTCGAGACGTTCGGTGACCGGTGGGATCCGAGTAGCTCGCAGTCCCTCGAGGATCGGTTGACGATCATCGTCGCGGAGTCGATGGGTTACGCGCCGGAGGATCTGCCTGCGGAGATTCCGCTGGTCGAGCTGGGTCTGGACTCGCTGATGGCGGTGCGGATCAAGAACCGGGTCGAGTACGAGTTCGACATTCCGCAGTTACAGCTCGCGGCCGTCAAGGACGCGAGCATGCAGGACGTCGCGAAGTACCTGCACTACGCGGTCGAGAACCGCGAGGAGGTCGCGGCCCTGGCCGCGCAGCAGCAGGCCGAGCGCGAGGCTGCCGCAACCGAGGGCGACACGACCGAAGCTGAAGCGCCGGAGGTTCCCGAGGCCGCGGTAATCGAGGCGCCTGCCGGGTCCGGCGATGTCGATGTGCCGCCGCGTGATGCGGCCGAGCGTCTGACGTTCGCGTCGTGGGCGGTGGTGACGGGCAAGTCGGCGAAGAGCATCTTCGCGACGTTGCCGATCCTGGACGACGAGTCTGCCGAGAAGTTGGCGGCCCGTCTGAGCGAGCGGTCCGGTGGCGAGATCACCGTCGACGACGTCCTCGACGCCGAGACCATCGAGCAGTTGGCCGAGACGGTGCGTCAGCATCTCGAGGACGGTCTGAAGATCGACGGTCTGGTGCGCACGTTGCGTCCTCGCGCCGAGGGTTCGGATGCGGTGCCGGTGTTCGTGTTCCATCCGGCGGGTGGTTCGACGGTGGCGTACGAGCCGCTGCTCAAGCGTCTGCCCGCGGATACCCCGATGTTCGGCCTGGAGCGGGTCGAGGGCCCGATCGACGAGCGCGCCGCGGCCTACGTGCCGCTGCTGCGCGAGATCCAGGGTGACGGCCCGTACGTGTTGGCCGGCTGGTCGCTCGGTGGCGTGCTCGCCTACGCGGTCGCCCGTCAGCTGCGCGAGCAGGGTGCCGACGTCCGGATCGTCGGACTGATCGACACCGTCATGGCCGGCGAGAAGGTCGAGGACACCCCCGACGAGATCCGGGCCCGCTGGCAGCGCTACGCGGCGTTCGCGAAGAAGACGTACGGCGTCGACGCGCCGCTGCCGTTCGATCGCCTCGCGGAGGCTGGCAGCGACGAGGAGCAGATCGGGATCCTCATGGATCTGCTGAAGCTGAGCGGCGCCAAGATCCCCGGCGGCATCATCGAACACCAGCGCACGTCGTGGCTCGACAACCGGGCCATCCAGACGGCGGACCCGCAGCAGTACGACGGCGACGTCGTGCTGTACATGGCGGACAAGTACCACGACGACGCGATCAACCTCGAGCCGTCGTTCGGGACGCGTCAGCCCGACGGCGGCTGGGGCGAGGTGGCGGAGAACCTGGAGGTCGTCTACATCGGTGGCGACCACATCCAGATCGTCGACGAGCCCTACATCTCCAAGGTCGGCGCGGACCTGTCGAACAAGCTGGCCGAGATCGAGAAGCGGAGCAACTGAGTGAGCACCACCACCGCAGAAAAACTTGCGGAACTGCACGAAAAGCTCGAGCTGTCGAAGGCCCCGGGTAACCCCAAAGCGATCCAGAAGCGCAAGGACAAGGGCCTGCCGACGCCGCGCGAGCGCATCGACATGCTCCTCGACCCGGGCACGTTCGTCGAGATGGGCCAGCTGGCCCGCCAGCCCGGTGACGCGTCCAACCCGTACGGCGACGGTGTCGTCACCGGCCACGGCCTGGTCGACGGGCGTCCGGTCGCGGTGTTCGCGCACGACCAGACCGTCTTCGGCGGTGCCGCAGGCGAGATCTTCGGCCGCAAGGTCGCCGCCGTCAACGACTTCGCCATCAAGATCGGCTGCCCCGTCGTCGGCATCAACGAATCCGCGGGCGCGCGCATCCAGGACGCGGTGACGTCGCTCGCGTGGTATGCCGAGATGGGTCGTCGCCAGGAGCCGCTGTCGGGCATGTGCCCGCAGATCTCGATCATCCTCGGCAAGTGCGCCGGCGGTGCGGTGTACGCACCGATCAACACCGACATCGTGATCGCGACCGAAGAGTCGTACATGTTCGTCACCGGTCCGGACGTCATCAAGTCGGTCACCGGCGAGGACGTCAGCCTCGACGAGCTGGGTGGCGCCCGCCACCAGGCCGAGTACGGCAACATCCATCACGTCGCGGCCGACGAGAAGGCCGCGTTCGAGTACGCGCGCGAGTACCTGAGCTACATGCCGTCGAGCTGCACCGAGAAGCCTCCGATCATCAACCCGGGCCTCGAGCCGGAGATCACCGAGGACGATCTGTCGCTCGACGCGTTCATGCCCGACGCCGACAACGCCGGCTACGACATGCACGACATCCTCATCAAGATCTTCGACGACGGCGAGTTCCTCGAGGTCCGCAGCCAGTCTGCGCAGAACCTCATCACCGGCTTCGCACGAGTCGACGGCCGCCCGGTCGGCGTCGTCGCGAACCAGCCGATGCAGCTGTCTGGTGCGCTCGACGCCGCGGCGTCGGACAAGGGCGCGCACTTCGTGCGGGTCTGCAACGCGTACGACATTCCGCTGGTGTTCGTCGTCGACACTCCGGGCTTCCTGGTCGGTGTGGAGCAGGAGAAGGTCGGCGTCATCAAGCGTGGCGGTCGCTTCCTGTTCGCGTACGTCGAGGCGACCGTCCCGAAGGTCACTGTCGTGGTTCGTAAGGCGTACGGCGGCGCTTACGCGGTGATGGGCTCCAAGCAGCTCGGCGCCGACGTCAACCTGGCCTGGCCTACCGCCCGCATCGCGGTCATGGGTGCCGAGGGCGCGGTCAACCTCATCGGCCGCAAGCAGATCGAGGCCGCCGGCGACAACGCCCCCGCCGTGCGCGCGCAGCTCATCAACTTCTACAACGAGCATGTCGCGACGCCGTACATCGCGGCCGAGCGCGGCTACATCGACGCCGTCATCGAGCCGTCGACCACCCGCCTCGAGATCCGCAAGGCACTCACCCTGCTCCGCGACAAGACGGTGTTCAAGAACCCGCGCAAGCACCACTTGCTGCCGTTCTGATCGCTTTCCCTGCTGTTGGCCGAATGTCACATACGTTCACTTCGATTGAACGTATGTGACATTCGGCCGTTCACGGGCCGACGCCTGCTCACACGCGATCACGAGATCCGCGATGACGGTGCTCGGATCGCGTTGGATCTGCTTCGGTAGGTGCGTCACGACGATGATCCCGTGCCGCTGCATCCGGGCGCGCCGGAGCATCGTCGCCTCGTGTGCCTGCGCGCTGAAATGGTGTTTGAGAGAGTCGATTTCCCAAGCGACGGCGAGGTCGTCGATCCACCCGTCGGGGCGTGCGAGCCAGGTGCCGTCGGCGCCGATGATGTCCTTGTTGTGCACCATCAGTGGCAGCGTGGTCGTCGCGTAGAGCTGCTGCGCAGCGATCTCCGCGACCGAATGAGCATCGTCGGACAGTTCACGGACAACTCGCCGGGGCAGTGCGCTGCCACGGCAGCTTCCATTGTCGAGTTCTTCGGCGAGTTGGTCGACGTCAACGTCCCCGCGCTGTACTGCGCCGGTGAGCAGCGCCCGGCAGGCGTCGGGCAGCGATGTGCGTCGTGCCGCGTCGAGCAGGCTGCGGGCGATCGGAGCGATGCGCAGGGTGCCTCGAGTGAGATGGTCAGGCATTCGCCACGTCCGTTCGACCGTGACGAACGAGAAGTCGCGCCGGTGCTTCGTCGACGGAATGAGCAGCAGGACGTCGCCTTTGCTCGCGGACTGGTCGTATCCGTGGGCCCCGAGTGCCGCGTGGCCGGAGAGCACGGCGCCATCGCCGCCGTACAGCAGCGCTGCGGTGTTGCGTTGGAGGGTGCTCAGGGAACCGCTCTGGAGTGCTACGACACCGGGCAGCACGCGCTGCCAGGGTCCTCCGCGGCGACATCGCCCTGAGATGGCCCCGCGCGTGACGCCCTGCTCGAGGAGTGTTGCGGTTCGGACGATCCCGTTGACGCTCAGGTGGTGGAGTCCTGCCGCGCCGTCGTCGCCCCACGATCCTCGTCTCATGGAGGTCATGATTGCGGCTGGTCGAGCGAGTTCACGGCTCCTTGGCGCCTCTGTGGATAAGCAATGTGGTTATCCACAACCCTCTTAATGGCCGAATGTCACATACGTTCAATCGAACTGAACGCATGTGACATTCGGCCAACAGGCCAACAGGCCAACAGGCCAACAGGCCGACAGGCCAACAGGCCGACAGGCCGACAGGCCCTACGGCTCGTACACCCTCAGCGTCCCCGGGGACCAGAAGCCCGAGCGGTTGATCTGCTCGGTGTCGACGGTTGCCGTTGCGGCGTTGGGGTAGTGCCGGTCGTACCGCTCGATGGAGCCCCAGTCGCGGCCCCAGTCGTTGTTCAGGTACGTCGGGACGGTGGTGGCGCCGGCGAGCATCTCGGTCCAGCCGAGGGGTCCGCCGTTCTCGAGGGACTGCCACGTGTCGGTGGAGCTGACGGCGAGGGGCCGGTCGGGCAGGATCCGGTAGTTCGGCATCTCGGCGACACCGTTGAGGTGGTCGAACGGACGCTGGCACGGGAACTGCAGTCCGACGGCCCAGTCCAGCAGGACGGGCTGTGCGGTGCCGACGACGCTGCTGAGCGATTCGAGCTTGGGCACGCGCGGCGGCGTGAACGCGAACCACTGGTCGCCGGTCAGGTTGGGGTCGGACGCGTTGATCCGGACGACGTCGGTGTCGGCGGGCAGTTCGTCGAGCGGGATCCGCAGGTTCCGCCACGACGGCGCGGGGCCGATGTCGCGGGGGACGTAGGTGCCCTGGATGTCGACGGTGCCGTCGGGCTGACGCTTGCCGTACTCGAGGTTGAGCGGCTGTCCGTAGTTGGTCTGTCCGGTGATCTGGTCGACGGACCAGATGCGGCCGGCGGCGGAGATCACCACGAGCGGGGAGTCGTCGCTGCGTTCGGGCAGCTGGTACCAGCTGGAGACGACGGATGCCTGCTGCTGGACGCCGTCCTGGTAGCTGCCGAGGATCGGGGTGCGGGCGGGGTCGAGCCCGAACGGCAGTTTGACGGTGCTGCCGTTGACGCCGAGGGCGCCGACGCCGCCGGTGGTGCCGGATCCGCCTCCGGTCTCGAAGGTGGGCCCGATGCTCTGGCTGTCGGTGTTGCCCATGCCGGCCTTGACTTCGACGTAGTCGGCGGTGAGGTCGTCCGGCACACCGTTGGGGGTGAAGCCGACGGGCTTGCTGCCGGCGAGCGGATCGTTGGGGTCGGCCAGCGGGTTGGCCCGGTCGACGATCGGGCGCAGGGCGCCCGCGTTGGGGTCCTGTTCCACGAGCACGTCGTCGGCGAGGCCGCACGTCTTGCCGGCGAGCGCCTCGATGTTGGAGCGGCCCAGCGAGTACGCCGGGTACTGCGACACCGCACCCTTGAGTAGCGAGAGCACCTCGAACAGCACCATGAGTCCGGCGATGACGGTCAGCGGGGCGGCCGCGAACTTGCGGATCCGCCGGCCCTTGGGGCTGGTGGGTTTCTCGGGCGGGGGAGCGTAGCCCTCACGCAGGTACTGCCACGCGATCAGTGCCACGGCGAGGCCGAACAGCACCAGGAACAGGGTGGAGGATTCGCGTCCGTTGAACTGCACCGTCTTGTCGAACCACGGCACGCCGTAGCTCGAGACGTACCAGTACCCGTTGATGCCGGAGAATGACAGCGCGAGCACGAACAGCAGGCCGGCGAGGAACATGGTGCGGTTGCGCCGCGATCGCAGCGCACTCGCCGACACGACGACGGCGGTCAGCGCGGCGAGGGATCCGGCGATGCCCGCGTACGCCCCGAAGTGGTGGGTCCACTTCGTGGGGTTGAACATCATGAAGAAGATCGTTCCGAACACGATGCCCATCAGGCGCCACGACGGTCCGGCGGCGACGCCGGGGATCCGCTTGCGGCGCAGGAACACGAACAGCACCGTGAACAGGCACAGCAGCATCGTCAGGAACGCGAAGCGGCGGGCCAGCGAGCCGTCCGTGGTCTGCACGAACAGGAAGTAGTAGCGCTGGTAGTCCTGGAACCATTCGAGGTTCGGTCCGATGATCGTGCGGACGCGCGTGGCCTCCATCACGGCCGCCCAGGTCTGGTCGGCGAACACCACGACCAGCACCAGGATGCCGGCCGCCGCCAGGGGCAGCAGCTGCGACAGTGTGCCGATCCGGTGGCGGCGTCGGACGATGATTCGGGTGATGGGGCGGATGCCGGCGAGCAGCGCGGCGATACACATCAGGCCGGTCGGGGCGGCGGCGAGAGTGAACGCGCCGATCAGCGCGGCGATCGCGGCGGGCAGGAGGCGGGCGGTGGCGATGGCGCGTTCGATCGAGCACCACGTGAGCAGTGCACCGACGGCGACGATCGGTTCGGGGCGCAGGCCGTTGTTGTAGGGCAGCCAGAACGCGAGGAACACGAGGCCGCCGGTCCACAGGGCGACGGAGTTGGTGCGCACCGCGCGACCGAGGCGCGGGACCACTTCGCGGCTGATGACCATCCAGCACAGGACGGCGGCGAGCAGTGCGGGCAGACGCATCCACGGGCTCGCGGTGGAGATCTTCGCCATCGCGGCGAGGACGTCGTAGTACCAGCCGAACGGCGCCTCGGGGACACCGAACCAGCGGAAGTAGTTGGCCATGTAGCCCGAGTGCTCGGATGCGCGGGCCATGGTGAGCAGGTAGCCGTCGTCGGCGGTGTTGGCGCCGAAGAAGTGCCAGCCGACGAGGGTGCCGACGACGACGCCGTCGACGCCGGTCAGCTTCCACCACCGGGCGGGCAGGAAGCGGCGGGAGTGGCGGCCGTCGACGCTGTCGAGGCGGTGCAGTGCGACCAGCGAGACGGCGGTCGCGAGGACGGCGCCGAGCATCGCGACGAGCTTGATCAGCGTCGGGCTCGACGAGAACCGCGAGTCGATGTCCATCGTGAAGCTCAGGCCGGGGACCGACTGGCCGTCGAGGTCGGTGAAGATGCCGACGACCTGCGGGCGGTAGTCGTGGAGCAGCTCGCCGGTGACCGGCTTGCCGTCGTCGTCGGTGAGGCCCACGAACTCGGCGGTGGTCCCGGTGACGTCGGAGGCGATGCGGATCTCGGTGCACCCGGATTCGACGTCGGAGCGCGGCGCGGTCGCGACGATGACGTTGCGGTCGAGGATGTCGACGGTCTCGGAGGAGACGCGCACGAACATCGCGTTGACCGCAGCCTTCTCACCCTGCGGGGGCGCGGTGGCCAGCAGGATGCCGCCCGCGTCGGGCAGCTCGGCGACGGCGCGGCACGGGATCGTCGCCGACAGCGACACCGGCACCTGCGACATCAGCGGCGCTTCGATGTTCGACGCGACCGGGCCGTCGGGCCACGACACCGTCGCCGCGGTCTGGGTGACCGGCAGGAACGGTGTCGCCAGCGCGAGCAGGACACCGAGGAGGCCGGTCACGACGGCGATCAGCCGAGCGTTGCGGACATCCGCGTTTCGGGCACGGGAAGCCGGGGGCGGAGCGCTGGCTTCGGGACCGGGCGCGGGGGCTGTCACAACGTCTGGCACGTTTGTCGATGGTAGGCGAGATGTTTCCGTTACCTAAATGAGCCCGATCCCTCTCAGGTACTTCACAGGCAGGTCACGCGGGCGGCGTGTTGCGGATCGGACCGGGCGACCACAGCCCTGAGCGGGTCGTTTGCTCCACATCGATGTCGGCGGCCTGCGCCGACGGGACGATCGGGGTGAACCGTTCCAGGGAACCCCAGTCGCGCCGCCAGTCCTGGTCGAGATACGTCGGGATGGTCTGCGCGTTCACCAACAGATGCGTCCAGCCGAGCGGGCCGCCACCGATCGCGTCCTGCCACGCGTTGGTCGCCTGGGCGCCGACGCGGTCCGGCAGGATCCGGTACTCGGGCACCTCGGCGACGCCGTCGTGGTGGGCGAACGGTCGTTGGCAGGGGAACGCCAGGCCCACCGACCAGTCGAGCAGCACCGGGGCGGTGCTTCCGACGACGGTCTGCAGTGTCTGCATGTGCGGCACCCGCGGCGGGGTGATGGCGAGCCACTGGTCGGGTGCGAGCCCGGTGTCGGAGGCGACGAGCCGGACGGCGTTCGCCTCGGCGGGCAGCTGGTCGAGCGGCACCCGCAGGTTCCGCCACGACGGCGCCGGACCGATGTCGATCGGGGCGACGCGTCCGAGGACGTCGATGCCGCCGTCGGCGGTGCGGGTGCCGTATTCGACGTCGAGCAGCTGGCCGTCGGTGACGACGCCGTCGGGGTCGACGGAGTGGATGCGTCCGGCGGCCGCGATCGTGAGGATCGGGGCGTCGTCGCTGCGCTCGGGCAGCCCGTACCAGCCGGTGACGAGGTCGGACTTCTGCTGGACCCCGGACTGGTAGCTGCCGAGCACCGGTGTGGTCGCCGGGTCGAGGCCGAAGGGCAGGGACACGCTGCTGCCGTTGACGCCCGCGGTGGTCTCGGTGCCGCCGCCCGTGCCGGCACCGGTGCCGGTGGTGGTCTGGGTGTCGGAGTCGGTGCCGCTGTCGACGCTGTTCGCGCCTCCGGCCGCGACGTTCTCCTTGTCGGCGGTGAGGTCGCGGGCCACACCGTTCGCCGTGAAACCGGTCGATTCGGTGGCGCCGAACGCGCCCGCACCGGCGGGATCAGTGGTCGGGGACAGGAGCTTCAGCAGCGATGCGTTCGTGTCGTCCTCGACGAGGACGTAGTCGGCGAGCGCGCACGAGTCGCCGGTCACGGACTTCAGGTTGGAGTGGGCGATCGAGTACGACGGGTACTGCGCGACGGCGCCCTTGAGGAGCGAGAGCATCTCGAAGAGCACCACCGCGGCGGCGGCCAGGGTCAGCGGTGCGGGCGACCAGCGCCGGACCCGGGCGAGTCGGCCGCCGTTGCCGTTGCCGTTCGCCTCGTCCTTCCCGGACGCCCCGCGGATGTGGTACCAGGCGGCCAGCAGCAGCGCGAGGACCGTCAGGCCCAGCAGCGCGGTGGAGAAGCCCTTCCCGCCGATGGACGGCGGCTTGTCCCACCACGGCACGCCGTAGCTCGAGACGTACCACCAGCCGTTGGAGCCGGTGAACGACAGCGCCAGGATGAACAGCACGGCCGCGGCGAACAGGGTCCGGTTGCGCTTGGAGCGCAGGCTCGCGCCGGCGACCGCGACGGCGGCGAGCGCGGCGACGGAGCCGGCGAGACCCGCGTACACGCCGAAGTGGTGCGTCCACTTGGTGGGCGTGAAGCTCATCAGCAGCAGCGACGCGAAGATGATGCCGAGGATGCGGCGGGACGGCCCGACGGCGGTGCCGGGGATGCGGCCCCCGCGGCGCAGCACCATCATCACGCACACCACCAGGCACAGCAGCATGACGAAGACGCCGAAGCGGCGGGCCAGCGAGCCGTCGGGGGAGACGTTGAGCAGCGCGTCCCAGCGCAGGCGCTCGTCGAACCACGGCACGTTGGGCCCGACGGCGGTGCGGACACGGGTGGCCTCGAGGACCGACGCGAGGGTCTGGTCGGCGAACACCGCGACGAGCACGACGGTGCCGGACGCCAGGATCGGCGCGACCTGCCCGGCGATGCCGACCTTCCGGCCTCGCTTCAGGAGCGTCTGCACGATCGGCCGGGATCCGGCGATGAGGGCGGCGAGCGCGATCAGTCCGGACGGGCCGGCGGCGAGCGAGAACGCCGCGATCAGCACCGCGACGGCGGCGGGCAGCAGGCGTCCGGTGGCGATGGCGCGTTCGATCGAGCACCACGTGAGCAGTGCGCCGAGCGCGATGATCGGTTCGGGGCGCAGGCCGTTGTTGAACGGCAGCCAGAACGCCAGGAAGACCAGGCCGGCGGTCCAGATGGCGGTCGAGTTGGTGCGCACCGCGCGACCCAGTCGCGGGATCACCTCGCGGCTGATGATCAACCAGCAGAGGATCCCGGCGATCAGTGCGGGCAGTCGCATCCACATGCTCGCGGTGCTCACCTTCGTGAACAGCACCAGCACGTCGTAGTACCAGCCGAACGGCGCCTCGGGGACGCCGAACCAGCGGAAGTAGTTGGCCATGTAGCCGGCGTTCTCGGAGACGCGGGCCATGTTGAGCAGGTAGCCGTCGTCGGACGTGTTGGCGCCCACGACGTGCCACAGCAGCAGCCCGCCGATGACGACCCCGTCGATGCCGGTGAACTTCCACCAGCGCGCCGGCAGGAAGCGGCGGGCGCGGCGGCCGTCGACGCCGTCGAGTCGGTGCAGCGCCACGAGCGAGACCAGTGTCGCGAGCACGGCGCCGATCATCGCGACCAGCTTGATCAGGGTGGGGCTCGACGAGAACCGGGAGTCGATGTCGGCGCGGACGTCCAGGCCGGCCGGCGGGGTGCCCTGCAGGTCGGAGAAGATGCCGACCATCTGCGGCCGGACGTCGCCGTCGACGGTGGTCGTCTGTTCGTCGGGCAGGCCGGCGACGGCGGCGGTGGTGCCTTGCGGGTCGGAGGTCACGACGATCTCGGTGCAGCCCTGCAGGTCGTCGACCGGCACCGACAGCAGTGCGGTGTCACGCAGGATCGCGCGCAGGCGTGCGGGTTCGGTGCTCGACGCCGCATCCACCTTGATGACGAGGCCGTCGGCTTCGGCGCGGCCCGCCTGGGGCGGCGCGGTGGCGACGAGCGCCCCGCCGCTCTCGGTCAGCTGCCCGACAGCGCTGCACGGGATGCTCACGTGCAACTGCTGCGGGGTGTACGAGACCAGCGGCGCCTCGACGCTCGTGAGGCTGCCGTTCTGCGGCCAGCTCACCGATGCCGCGTCCTGCTTCACCGGCAGGAAGGGTGTCGCGATCGCGAGGATCGCGCCCAGTAGGCCGGTGACGATGGCGACGAGACGGGCGGTCCGCACGTCCCTCGTGGTGGAGCGATCGGCGGACGAGGTCGGGGCGGTCAGGTCGTCGGGCACGGTATTCGACTCTAGGTGAGCCGCCCGGTCAGGTCAGATTCCGCACGTCCCAGGCCCAGACGCCGTCCACCCATCGTCCGTCGACGCCGAGCAGCCGGTTCACGGTGGTGAGCAGGGCCTGCTGGTTCTTGCCGGGTGGCAGCACCACGACGTCCGCGTTCCAGAACCGCAGGTCCTCGAGCGCGGTCGCGCGGGTGGTGTCGTCGATCACCGGGGCCTGCCCGGTGCTCTGGGTCTTGCCGAGGAGCAGAGCGGTCGGACGGTCGTCGGGACCGTACTTGCCCTTGTCCTCCGGTCCGGCCGGCCCGACGAAGTAGCCTCCGGCGATGGGATACCCGAAGCGCTGGCCCACCTGCCATTGCAGGGCCTTGGCGTCCTCGGGCCGCGGCAGCGGAACGGTGACGACGGATCCGTCGGAGACGTACGACCGCCACGTGCCGTCCGCGAAGAACGCCGGCGCGGGGGCGCGCTTGGCGACGTCGAGCGGGGCCGGGGCGAGGGGGAGCAGGGCGACGGCCAGCCAGCCCAGCCACAGCAGGGTCGTCGACCGCTGTCCGGTGCGTCCGGCGGCGATCGCGCGGTCGGTGCCCAGTGCCAGGAGGATCGCGATGGCGGGGATGCACCCCATCGCGAAGCGTGATTCCAGGACCGATTCGAGCAGTGGCAGTTTCGCGAACCACGACCACGGAAGCGTGATGCCGGTCTCGGTGTGTGCGACGGTCAGTTCGACGCCCATAGAAAGCACGCCCATGACGACAGCCGTCGCGGCGGCGGCGCGGGCCATCGGCAGGCGCCACAGCCACACTGCGGTCATCGCGGCGAGCAGGAGCAGCGGCCAGCCGAAGAAGGCGTTCTCCTCGGTGGCGTTCATCGACAGGCCCGCAGCCGATCCCGGACCGCCGGCGAGCGACTGGGTGGGGAAGCGGGTGAACGCGTTGACGTCGTTGCCGACCGGCCCGTGTTCGATCGAGTGGTAGCTCTGTGGTCCGAGGAACTGCCACCACAGCGGGATCGCGACGATCGCGAGTGTGACGGCGCCGGCGACGCACAGCCCCTTGAAACCGCGCCGGACGGCGGCGACCGCCTTGCCGGGATGGGATGCACCGTAAGCGATTCCGAAGATCGTGAAGGCGATCGCGTAGATCAGCAGAGGTTCCTCGCCCAGGAAGATCTGGTAGGCGACGGCCAGGCCGAGCATGACGCCGTTGCGGATCAGGCGCTCGCCGCTGCCGAGGCGGATGACCAGCAGCGCGATGAACGGCAGCAGGAACAGCGCGACGAAATTGGGGTGACCGTTGGTGTGCGAGATCATCGCCGGCGCGAAGCCGCACACGACGCCGCCCACCGCGGCCGCGAACCGGGACTGCACCACGTACCGCGACAGCACCCAGTACCAGGCGGTGGCGGTGCCGGCCAGGCCCAGCGTGAGTGCGAGCGTGAAGGTGACGGTGGGCCCGAACAGCAGCGTGACGGGGGCGAGCGGGATGCTGACGCCGAACATTGCGGTGTTGGCCATCAGGTTCACGCCGAGCGGATAGTTCTGCAGCGTGCTCGACAGTATCTTCCCGGGACTCTCGAGGTTGACGAGCGAGTGCGCAGTGACCGCGAAGAACCACTCCCACATGGTCTGGTCCTGGCCGCTGCGGACCAGGTATCCGTCGCCGAGGTGCTTCCACTGGCGTCCTAGGACGAACACCGCGAGCGCGAGGAACGAGACGGTGGCGACGAAGTCGGCGGGCGCGATCCGGATCCGCCGGGAGCGGGTGGGAGCGACGGTTGTCTGCGCAGTGGGAGTCGGTGCGGACGAGATGTTCCCGTCTGACAGTTGCAGGGTCTCGCTCACATCGCCCCTTTCGCGTCGCTGGACGGAAGGGGCGGGGCGCCTCGCAGCCGTCAGTTGGCCGGACGCGACATTACCGCAGCTAGCTGGGTGCCACCTGTGAGAAGAAACCGTCCTGGAACACGTAGCGGGCATAGCGGACAGCGGGACCCGGGCCGGCGGACCATCCCGATCCCTCCCGGTTGATGTGCAACTTGGGGGTTGCATCGCCCCGCGCGATCTGCAACTCTGGAGTTGCAGATAAATCTGAACGACCGGAGGGATGGAACCGATGGACGAGTTGGATCGAATTGAGCGCGAGATCGCGATCGACGCCCCGGCTGCGCGAGTGTGGAAGCTCGTGAGTGAACCGGGCTGGTACATCAACGACGAGCAGATCGTGCCGCATCGCGTCGAGCGTCGCGGCGACCTGGACGTCGTCCACGATCCCGATCACGGCGCGTTCGCGTTCGCGACGATGGAACTGGACGAGCCCCGCTACGCGGCGTTCCGTTGGCTCACCGACGTCGACGCGCCGGACGGGCCGTCGACGTTGGTGGAGTTCCGGATCGAGGAGACCTCACCGACGAGCGTCGTGTTGCGGGTCGCAGAGAGCGGGTTCGCGTCGTTGCCGGAGAGTGCGGAGGAGCGGCGCAGCCGGTACGACAGCCACGTCGAAGGCTGGCGCGCCGAGATGGCCCTCGCGAAGCGTCATACGGAGGAGGCGGTCGATGCGGTCGGGTGAAGCCCTCGATCCGCCCGTCGTGTTCGCGGCCCTCGCCGACGACACCCGCTGGAGCATCCTGCTCCGGCTCGGGCGGTCGTCGGCGTCGGCGTCGGCGCTCGCGCGCGAGCTCCCGGTGTCGCGGCAGGCGATCGCGAAACATCTCGCGGTGCTGCAGGAGGTGGGACTGGTGGAGGCCGAACGTGACGGCCGGGAGGTGCGATTCGTCGCCGTCGGCGCACGGTTGAGCGAGGCGGCTCTTCAGCTCGAGCGGATCGCGACCGGCTGGGATCGCCGACTCGAACGCATCAAGATGCGCGCCGAGGCGCCCGATCCGGATTGACGGACTCGTCCCCGAGGGCTGCGGCGATGCGGTCGAGGGAGATGTCGAGGACGCGTGCGACGGCGGCGATCGTGAAGAACGCCGGCGTCGCGATGCGTCCGGTCTCGATCTTGCGCAGCGTCTCCACCGAGATGTCCGCATCCAGCGCGACCTGCACCATGCTCGCGTCGCCGCGCGCCGATCGCAGCAGCTCGCCGAGTCGCCGTCCCCGTTCCAGTTCTTCCGCCGTCAGCGGCACGCGCACCATGATGCCTATAGTAATACCGGTATAGTTATTCGCAACACCGAACAAGAGGGCGAATCATGGTCGAACTGAAGACTGCAACCGAGATCGATGCGATGAAGCGGGTGGGACGTGTCGTCGCCGACGCTCTCGCGGCGGCGCGGGCGCACGCGGGGATCGGGGTGAGTCTGCTCGATCTCGATGCGGTAGCCGCGAAGGTCATCGCCGATGCGGGCGCCGCGCCGGTGTTCCTGGACTACCACCCGAACTGGGCGCCGTTCCCGTTTCCGGGCGTGATCTGCGCGAGCGTCAATGATGCTGTCGTGCACGGTATCCCGTCGGACTACCGGCTGCGTGACGGCGACCTGGTGAGCATCGACTGCGGCGCGAAACTCGACGGCTGGTGCGGCGACGCGGCGATCAGTTTCGTCGTCGGTACCGCGGCATCCGCGGACGAGGCGCTCGTCGCTGCCACCGACGAGGCGCTGCGGCGCGGTATCGCCGCCGCGCAGCCCGGAAACCGTCTCGGCGACGTCGGCGCCGCGATCGGTGACTACGCCCGAGACCAGGGTTACGGCCTGCTCGCCGACCACGGTGGTCACGGCATCGGCCGGGTCATGCACGAGTCTCCGGACGTGCCCAACGAGGCCCGCGCAGGCCGAGGCATGCGCTTGCGCCCCGGCCTGGTCCTCGCGATCGAACCGATGCTCATCGCCGACGGCTCCGACGACTATCGGCACGGCGCCGACGGCTGGACCCTGCAAACGATCACCGGCGCCCGCGCCGCGCACAGCGAGCACAGCGTCGCGATCACCGACGACGGCCCGGTGGTGCTCACGGCGCAGCACTAGGCTGCACCTATGCCGGACTGGACGCCGATCTCCGACGCGCTGCGCCGCGCTGGGGTGTGGGACGTCCGCGACGACGGCACCACCCGCGCGATGTATTCGTCGGACGCCTCGCTGTACCGGGTACCGCCCACCACCGTGGTGTTTCCGCGTGCGATCGACGAGGTCGCGACGGTGCTCGACGTGTGCCGTGCCGAGGGTGTTCCGATCACGGCGCGCGGTGCCGGGACGTCGGTCGCGGGCAACGCGGTCGGTCCGGGCGTGGTCCTCGACTTCAGTCGCCACCTGGGCCGGGTCCTCGGCGTCGATCCCGACCGTCGCACCGCCGTCGTCGAACCCGGTGTCGTGCAGGCCGTCCTGCAGCGGGCCGCGGCTCCGCACGGCCTACGGTTCGGGCCCGATCCGTCCACCCACAACCGCTGCACCATCGGCGGGATGATCGGCAACAATGCCTGCGGTGCAAGAACTCTCGGGTACGGCCGCACCTCCGACAATGTCGTGGGGCTCGAGCTCCTCACCGGCGCGGGGGAGGCGCTGTCGCTGCCGGCGGCGACCGACACCCCGCTGCTCGATCGCCTGCGTGACGTCACGCGCACCGGATTGGCAACCATCCGAACCGAATTCGGCCGCTTCGGACGCCAGGCGTCGGGGTACGGCCTGGAGCACCTGCTGCCGGAGAACGGCTTCGACGTCGTGAGGTTCCTCGTCGGCAGCGAGGGCACGCTCGGGATCGTCACGCAGGCCACCGTGCGTCTGGTGCAGGATCCGGCGCACCGGGTGCTGGTCGCGCTCGGCTACGACGACATCGCCTCCGCCGGCGACGACGCCAAGGCCGTCCTCGGTTTCCGGCCGACGGCATGCGAGGGCATCGACTCGCGCCTGGTCGACGTCGTGCGCGAACGACGCGGACCGCAGGCCGTGCCGCCGTTGCCGCGCGGGGCGGCCTGGTTGTTCGTGGAGATCGCGGGGGACACCCGCGACGACGTGCTCGATCGGGCGCGGGCGTTGGCCGACGGCTGCCGCGCGATCGACGCCCTCGTCGTCGACGACCCGGCGCGGGCCGCGGCGCTGTGGCGGATCCGGGAGGACGGCGCGGGTCTGGCCGGACGCAGTCCCGCCGGCAAGCCCGCGTACGCCGGGTGGGAGGACGCCGCCGTCCCGCCCGACCGGATGGGCCCCTACCTGCGCGACTTCGAGGCCCTGCTCACCGAGTTCGGCCTCACCGGACTGCCGTACGGGCACTTCGCCGACGGCTGCCTGCACATCCGCCTGGACCTGCCGCTGGATCGGCCGTCCGGCACCGACGTCTTCCGACGCTTCCTGGTCGCCGCCGCCGAACTGGTGGCAAGGTGCGGCGGGTCGCTGTCGGGGGAGCACGGCGACGGCCGCGCGCGCAGCGAGTTGCTGCCGCTCATGTACTCGCCCGACGCGCTGCGTCTGTTCGGCGCCGTCAAACACGTCTTCGACCCCGACAACCTCCTCAACCCGGGTGTCCTGGTGGATCCGAGTCCGGTCGACGCCGACCTGCGCGTCCCGCAGACGTCCCCGCTGCGCACGAACCTCGCCCTGGCCTACCGCAACGACGACGGCGACTTCTCCCAGGCCGTGCACCGCTGCACCGGCGTCGGGAAGTGTCGCGCCGACACCACCGGCACCGGGGGCGTGATGTGTCCCTCCTATGTGGCGACGCGGGAGGAGAAGGACTCGACGCGTGGACGCGCCCGCGTCCTTCAAGAGATGGTGAACGGCAGCCTTGTCAGTAAGGGGTGGCGATCGCCGGAGGTGCACGACGCCCTCGACCTGTGTCTGTCGTGCAAGGGTTGCGGGTCCGACTGCCCGACGGGCGTCGACATGGCCTCCTACAAGTCGGAGGTCCTGCACCAGAGTTACCGGGGGCGCCTGCGTCCGGTCTCGCACTATTCGTTGGGGTGGCTGCCGCGGTGGGCCGCGCTCGCCGGCCGGGCACCTCGTCTCGTGAACGCGATGACCCGGTTGCCAGGTGTCGCGTCGGCCGCGTTGACGCTCGGGGGCGCGGACCGCCGGCGGAACATCCCGCAGTTCGCGCCCGTCTCGTTCCGACGCTGGTTCGCCGCCACCGCCGCCGATCGCCGTACCACCGGTGACCCGGTGGTGCTGTTCGTCGATACCTTCACCGACCGTTTCACGCCCGAGGTCGGGATCGCGACCGTCCGCGTCCTGGAGGACGCCGGCTTCCGGCCCCGACTGACTGCGAAGAGACAGTGCTGCGGACTGACCTGGATCACGACCGGTCAGCTCGACGCCGCCAGACGGATCCTCGGCCGCACCGTCACCGCGTTGGCGGGGGAAGGGGTACCGATCGTGGGGATGGAACCGTCGTGCACGGCGGTCCTGCGGTCCGACGGCGTGGACCTGCTCGGCACCGACGAGGCGCGACGCGTCGCCGACTCCACCGCCACCCTCGCCGAACTGCTCACCGACCGGGACGGCTGGGCGCCGCCGGACCTGTCCGGTACCGCGGTCGTCGCGCAACCGCACTGCCACCACCACGCGGTGATGGGGTGGGGCACCGACGCGGCCCTGCTGCGCCGGGCCGGTGCGCGGGTGGAGCGGCTCGGCGGGTGCTGCGGACTCGCGGGGAACTTCGGGGTGGAGCGGGGCCACCACGACGTCTCCGTCGCGATCGCCGAGCATCAGTTGTTGCCGGCGGTCGCGAGCGCCGGACGGGACGCGGTGATCCTCGCGGACGGGTATTCGTGCCGGACCCAGATCGGTGATCTGACCGACCGACGCGGGATGCACCTGGCGGAAGTCCTGCTCACCGGCGACTGAGGCACAATCCAGTCATGGTCTCCACGCCTGTCATCGTCACCATCGTCTCCGTCTGTATCGGCTTCGTCCTGTTCGTCCTCGCGGCGAGCGGCGCGCGGGGAAAGTGGGACAAGCGGCTCGTGATCGGTCTGCTCGTCACGGCCGTCCTCTGCCTGACGGCGGTGCCGCTCTCCGTCGCACTGAGCGCGGCGGTGTGACGACGATGTCGCGACCCGACGGCTGGCCCAGCGAATGGCCGACGACCGCGCGGCAGATCGCCGTCGCCACCGACGTCGCCCTGACCGCCGCCCGCGCCGCCTCCGCCGACCAGCTCGGTGAGGCCGTGGAAGAACTGATCGCCCTGCCGTTCGAGCAGGTGACCCTCGTGCACGCCGGTGTCGTGCGTGCGCTGCTCGAGGATCTGCATCCCGACGGTTTCTCGGGGGACGACATCCAGGACGCGCTGACGCGGGTCGCCGGCGCGGCACTCGCCTGGCTGCCCGGGCTCGACGTCACGGCGTTGGCTGCTGTTCTCACCGGTTCGCTCGGACTCACGGAGATGAGCGACGACGCGCAACGGATCGGTCAGGCCGACTACCTGCGCAGCGCGATCCTGGTGATCGCCGATCTCCTGGCAACCGCCGACGTGCCGTCCATCGGGTACATCCGGGCCGCGATCGGGGAGATCGCACGAGCGGAGACGGTGGAGATGCCCTGACGGGGTCCCCCGGCACCGGATGTTCACGCAAAGTACGCCGTTCATGCGCTCTGACCAGGCGATTTGGCATTCGGTGACAGGTTCGCGTAACTTATTCCAGGTCAGAGCGACACGGACACCGACCCGGACCTGAGGGACTGGGAAAACGAGGTTGTACGGAGAGCGCCTGGCGAATC
>NZ_JBNPXA010000022.1:0-74433 GCF_050433545.1 Rhodococcus sp. BE178
CCTGGCTCGAGTACTACAACACTCGACGACGCCACAGCGCACTCGGAGGACTCCCACCGATCAGCCGACTGCAACCAACCTGATGGCCAGGTACAACTAGGCGGTGGCGGCGGTCAGGCGACCGGCATGGTGCGAGCGCCACCACCGAACATCAACCGCCGCAACGTGAATCGTCCCCGATCCGGGTCGTAGGGGCGATAAGCGAGGTACGCCCCCGCATGGGCGATCCACTGGACCCCCAACAGAATCCGGATCCGCGCGCTCATCAGGTCGTGCCGGCTATAGGTGTTCGCACCCGCGGTCACGTATCGCACGAACTCGTGCGGCGGCGTCAGGGCCCGCCGCGGCGAGATCGCGACCCGCATGTCCGACAGCTGCGCGATCTCGACGCCCGCCTGCACGATGCACAGCGCCAGATCGACGTCCTCGTGCACGTCGAGTTCGGAACTCGAGGCGTCGCGGACCTTCTCCCACGTGGATTTCCGCAGCGCCATGTTGGCGCCGTACAGGTTTGCGATGCGCTGCTCACCGCCGAACCGACCGCGCCGTACCAGCCGATCGACATACCAGCGCTTCAGCGCCCGATAGGGCGAGTCGTAGGAGTCGTCGATTCCACTGACCGCTCCCACCGCGGCCGCGTCCTCTCGATCGAAGAATTCGAGAACCGTACGCGCCCAATGCGGTTCGACCCGGGTATCGGCGTCGATCCGCCCGACGACGTCCCCGGTCGCCGCCTCGAATCCGGCGTTGCGCGCGTACACCGTCCCCGGGGTCGCCTCCCGGATCACCCGAACGACAGGATGTTCCGCCGCGAAACTCTCGACGATCTCCACGGTGCGATCCGTCGAATTGTTGTCGACGACAACGATCTCGTGAAGATCGGCTTGCTGCACCAGCAGTGCCTCCAGACAGGCACCGATGTAGTTCTCTTCGTTGTAGGCGGGCACGACGACGGACAGGGTTGCTGCGGTAGTCATCTCTCCCGTATACCGCACCCGCGAAGGGTCTGCAGGGGACGAAAAACGATTGCATCGCGCCCCTGCATCCGACAGGCTGGGACAACGATCGAGTTGTGTCCACATCCACACCGACCACGGGGACCAGATGAAACCTGACACCGACCTGGCAATCGAAACGACCGGCTTGATCAAACGCTTCGGCTCCAATATCGCCGTCGCCGGCGTCGATCTCGCGGTGCCGGCCGGCGGCGTCTACGGCGTACTCGGCCCGAACGGCGCCGGCAAGACCACCACGATCCGGATGCTGGCCACGCTCCTACCCCTCGACGGGGGCGCGGCGCGTGTCCTGGGGCACGACGTCGCCACGGAAGCGGAAACCGTCCGGAGCAAGGTGTCGCTCACCGGTCAGTTCGCGTCGCTCGACGAGGACCTGACCGGCGTCGAGAATCTCATCCTGCTCGGCCGCCTGTACGGGTACTCGCGGGCCGCCGCACGGTCCCGGTGCGACCAGTTGCTCGACGCCTTCGGCCTCGAGGAGGCCGGAAACCGTCAGGTCAAGACCTATTCCGGCGGCATGCGTCGGCGCATCGACATCGCCGCCAGCATCATCGTGACACCCGAACTGATCTTCCTGGACGAACCGACCACCGGCCTCGATCCCCGCAGCCGGAACCAGGTGTGGGAGATCGTCCGCGCATTGGTCGCGGGTGGCACCACCGTCCTGCTCACCACGCAGTACCTCGACGAGGCCGACCAACTGGCCGACCGCATCGCCGTCATCGACCACGGCAGGGTGATCGCGGAGGGCACCACCGGCGAACTCAAGGCGTCGGTGGGATCCGGGGCCCTGCACGTACGGGTCGCGCAACCGGCCCGCCGGCCCGAGGCCGCCGCGATCCTCGAACCGGTCCTGGGGGTTCCGATGAGCCTCGAATCGGATCCGGCGGCCCTGACCGCGCGGCTCGACGATCCGCAGCGGGTGGCCCGCGCCCTCGCGGCGCTCGACGACGCGAACCTCGCAGTCACCACCTTCGCCCTCGGCCAACCCAGCCTCGACGAGGTGTTCCTGGCCCTGACCGGCCACGGCGCCGAGGACGCCGCCGACACTGCCGACACCGCCATCATCGAGGAGAGCGCGTCATGACCGACACCATCACCACCTCGGCGCAGGCGGTCGGCAACGTCCTGCAGATGCCGGGTCCCCGCCCGGCGCGGCCCAACGCACTGTCGACGTCGCTGTCCTTCGGGTGGCGGGCGCTGCTCAAGATCAAGCACGTCCCGGAGCAACTCTTCGATGTGACCATGTTCCCGGTCATGTTCACGCTGATGTTCACGTTCCTGTTCGGCGGCGCGCTCGCGGGCTCGACCGACGCCTACGTGCAGTTCCTGATCCCCGGCATCCTCGTGCAGACGGTCGTGATGATCACGATGTACACGGGGCTGACCCTGAACAAGGACATCGAGAAGGGCGTGTTCGACCGCTTCCGTTCGCTGCCGATCTGGCGTCCCTCGCCGCTCGTCGGCGCCCTGTTCGGCGACATCGTGCGCTACACGATCGCCTCGGTGATCGTGCTGATCCTGGGTCTGATCCTCGGCTTCCGCCCCGCCGGCGGGGTCGTGGGCGTCGTCGCGTCGGTGCTGCTGCTGTTGCTGTTCTCGTTCAGCCTGTCGTGGGTGTGGACGATGTTCGCGATGCTGATGCGGACCGAGCAGGCCGTCATGGGCGTATCGATGTTCATCCTGTTCCCGCTGACGTTCGCCAGCAACATCTTCGTCGACCCGTCGACGATGCCCGGCTGGCTGCAGGCGTTCGTCGACGTGAATCCGATCAGCCACCTCGTGACGACGCTGCGCGCGCTGTGCGAGGGCTCGTTCGAATTCGGTCAGCTCTCCGTCGTGCTGATCTGGTGTGCCGGCTTCATCGTCGTGTTCGGCCCGCTGACGATGCGTCTGTACAACCGCAAGACGTAGAGCAGCACCCCCGATACGCCGGAGGCCCGCAACCGTGTCGATTGCGGGCCTCCGACGTTGTGCTCGGGCAGTTACGCCTTGACGTTCTGAGCCGCGTCGCGAGCAACGTCCGCGGTATCCGAGACACCCGACTCGTCCGACTTGTCGGCATCGGCCGGCTCCTGGATGTCGATGGTCTTGCGCAGCGGGGTGTTCGGGATCACGATGACGCAGGCCAGGGTGATGAGTGCGACCACGGCCGCCACCAGGAACAACCGTCCCGTCGCATCGCCGTACGCGGCGCGGATGATGGCTGCGATCGGTGCGGGCAGGGCGTTGATGTCGAGGTTGCCGCCGCCCGCCGAGCTGGTGTCGATACCCAGCTCCGCGAATCCCTCGGAGGACAGGGTCGAGACACGGGTCGCGAGGATCGAACCCAGCACCGACACGCCGATCGCGCCACCGAACGTCCGGAAGAACGCGACCGAGCTACTGGCTGCGCCGATGTTGTGGACACTGACGGTGTTCTGCACGGCGAGCACCAGGTTCTGCATCAGGCTGCCGACACCGACACCGACGATGGCGATGTAGACACCGATCAGCCACAGGCTGGTCGCGTGATCGATCGTCGAGAGCAGACCGAAGCCGACCACGAGCAACCCGGCACCACCGACGATGAACGGCTTCCACTTTCCGAACCGGGAGATGAGCTGACCCGAGACCACCGACGAGACGAGCATGCCCATCACCATCGGAATCGTCAGGACACCGGCGATCGTCGGGCTGTGGCCGCGAGCGGTCTGGAAGTACTGACCGAGGAAGGTGGTGGCACCGAACATGCCGACGCCGACTGCGATGGATGCGATGATCGCCAGACCCGTCGTCTTCTCGGTGATGATCTTCAGCGGGATGATCGGCGACTTCACCTTGGATTCGACGATCACGGTCGCGACGAGCAGCAGGATGCCCACGCCGACGTAGATCGCGGACTCCTTGGAGAACCAGTCGTAGTAGTCGGCCTTGCCGGCGAACGACACCCAGATCAGCAGAACGCTGACGCCCGCGGTGAGCAGCATCGCGCCCCACCAGTCGATGGAGACGTCTTCCTTGCGCTCGGTCTCGATGTGCAGTGTGCGCTGCAGCAGGAACAGTGCGATGACCGCGATCGGGACGCACACGAAGAAGCACCAGCGCCAGCCGAGCGGGCTGTCGACGATGACGCCACCGAGGATCGGACCGCCGGACATCGACACCGCCATCGCGGCACCCATGTAGCCCGAGTAACGCCCGCGGTCACGCGGCGGGATGATGCTGCCGATGATCGCGACCACCAGCGCCGTCAGGCCGCCCATACCGATGCCCTGCACGACGCGGGCCGCCAGCAGGACGGGCACGTTGTGCGCGAAGCCCGCGATGACCGAGCCGATCACGAAGATCACGATCGAGGACTGGACGAGGATCTTCTTGTTGAACAGGTCGGCGAGCTTGCCCCAGATCGGGGTCGACGCTGCGTTCGCGAGCAGCGCGGTCGTGATGACCCACGCAAACTGGGTCTGTGTGCCCTTGAGGTCACCGATGATCGTCGGCAGCGCGGTCGAGACGATCGTCGTGCTCAGCAGCGCGGTGAACAGCGCTGCGATGAGGCCCGCGAGGACCTCGAGAATCTGGCGGTGGGTCATCGCCTCGTTGCCGGAGCCTGCCCGACTCTCCCCCACTGGTGTCGTCATTGAAGTGCTCTCCCACTGTGATTTGCAGCTAGCGGTGCGGATTCGTTTCGGGCGGCGAGCGTGTCGGTGAGACGTTCGATGGTCGACAACGCCGCCACCGCTTCTTCCTGGCTCCACCCACCAAGCAGTCCGTGCAATCGCGCGGATCTGAGTTCCTTCGTGGTCCGCAGGACCTCGTCACCCTTTTCCGAGACTTGGACCAGGAATGCCCGTTTGTCGTCCGAGTCCGGTTGCCTGTCGACGAGGCCGGCGTCGACCAATTCCGTCATCTGTCGGCTGAGGGCCGACTGGCTCACGCACAGCACCGACGCGAGTTCGTTCTGTCGGCACGGTCCCCGCGCCGACAGCACGAACAGCACCGCGGCGAGCGCGGGTGCGAGCGGATCGTCGACAGCGCTGGTGATGGCGGTCTTCAGCGATCGTCCGAAGAGGAAGATCGCGTCGACCAGGGCCTGCGCCGTATCAGCCTGAACGGCCATCGGATACCCCGAATCCCCTGAATGGATTGGTGAATTACTTGCAGAACGCAACTATAGGCATAGTTGCGTGCGTCAAGCAATTACTTCGCAAAAGCGACATACCGCACTTCGACCGCCCTGACCTGGGCGTTTCCGAAGCTCGAGCCGGAGGGTGTGTTGAACGCCTCAGCGCGTGAGGAGCGCGAGGCTCTCCATGTGGTGCGTGAGGGGGAAGGCGTCGAACGCGCGGACCTGCGCCAGGGTGAAGCCGTGCTCGCGGTAGAGGGCGACATCACGCGCGAACGACGCCGGATCGCAGCCGACGTGGACGATCCGGTCCGGCCCCGCCGCCGCGAGGGCCGCGACGACGTCCCGCCCGGCGCCGGCTCGGGGCGGATCGAGCACCACGACCTCGGGCGCCGGGAGATCCCGCAGAGCGCGTTCGACGCGCGCCGCGTGCAGCTGCACCTGCGGCAGATCCGCCAGCGCCGCCGCTCCGTCGGCCACCGCGGTCCGGGAGAACTCGACCGACTCGACCCGGCCGGTCACACCAACCTGCTCGGCGAGTGTCGCGGCGAACACGCCCACACCGCCGTAGAGGTCCCACACGGCGGCGCCGGGCGACGCCTGCGCCCACTCCCCCACGACAGCCGAATACGTCTGTGCCGCACCCCGATGCGCCTGCCAGAACCCGGTGGCGGACAGCGTCCACTCCCGGCCGCCGACCCGCTCGACCGGTCGACCGGACCCGATGACGACCCGCTCGGCGCGACTGCCCGCCGACGCCGCCCGGCGCGCCGTCGCGCCGCGCCGTCCGGGGCTGCGACGACCGGTCCGCGAGATCTTGGCCGGCGCGATCTCGACCACGTGGCGTTCACCGTCCGCGTCGAGCACCACCTGAACCTCCGCTCCGGGCTGCCACGACCGCTCGGACAGTCCGGAGTACGCCGACGCATCGATCTGTGGACACGCCAGGAAGGTCTCGATGTCGTTGCTGCGGAACCGGTGGAAGCCCGGGCGCCCGACGGTGTCGACCGCGAGGCGCACGCGTGAGCGCCAGCCCGCGCCGTGCCCGGTGCCCGGCAGTTCCTCGACGACGACCTCCAGGTCGAGACCGGCGATCCGGCGCAACTGCTCGGCGACGACCGCCCCCTTCATCGCCCGCTGCGCATCGAGCGTGGCGTGCGAGAAGTCGCAGCACCCCGCTCCACCCGGACCCGAGATCGGGCACAGCGGCGTGACCCGGTCGGGTGAGGCCTCGATGATCTCGACGGCGTCGGCGCGGCAGAACGAACCGCCACGATCCTCGGTGACGTGCGCGATGACCCGCTCACCGGGCAATCCGTGGCGCACGAACAGCACCCGCCCGTCGTGGCGGGCCACGCAGAAGCCACCGTGGCCGGGATTCCCCAACTCCACCTCGAGCCGAAGACCCGTCCAGTTCTCACTCACCACGTACCGCCCGTCACTTGCCTTCTGATTCGAACCCGCGGCGACTTGCACCAGGTGCGTTGTCGACGCGTTCGCGTTTGACCTTCTCCGACGAGCTCAACTGCCACGGCACGCTCGTGACCATCACACCCGGCTGGAACAGCAGTCGGCTCTTGAGCCGCAGGGCGCTCTGGTTGTGCAGGATCTGCTCCCACCAGTGCCCCACCACATACTCCGGGATGAACACCGTGACGACGTCGCGCGGCGAATCCCTGCGGACCCGGCGCACGTAATCGAGCACCGGTTTGGTGATCTCGCGATACGGCGACTCGATCACCTTGAGCGGCACCGTGATGTCGCTCTTCTCCCATTCACGGACGAGCGTTCGCGTGTCGGGCTCGTCGACGTTCACCGTGACGGCCTCGAGCGTGTCCGGCCGGGTCGCGCGGGCGTACGCGAGCGCGCGCATCGTCGGCATGTGCATCTTGGACACCAGCACGATCGAGTGGGTGCGGCTCGGCAGTACGCCGTCCCACTCCTGCTCCTCGAGTTCGGCCGCGACGCTGTCGTAGTGGCGCCTGATCGACTTCATCACCACGAAGATCACGATCATCGCGACGATCGCGATCCACGCACCGGCCGCGAACTTCGTGAGCAGCACGATCACCAGCACCGCACCCGTCATCGCGAGACCGATCGAGTTGACCACGCGGGAGCGCTTCATCCGCCGGCGCTGGGCCGGATCGTTCTCGGCCTTCAGATGCCTCGTCCAGTGCCGGATCATTCCGGTCTGGCTCAGCACGAACGAGACGAACACACCCACGATGTACAGCTGGATCAGCTTGGTGACCTCGGCGCCGAACACCACGACGAACGCGATCGCGGCGCCCGACAGGAACAGGATGCCGTTGCTGAACGCGAGCCGGTCGCCGCGCGTGTGCAGCTGGCGCGGCAGGTAGCGGTCCTGCGCCAGCACCGACCCCAGCACCGGGAAACCGTTGAACGCGGTGTTCGCGGCGAGCACGAGGATGAGCGCAGTGACGATCGCCATGAAGAAGAAGCCGGCCGGGAACCCGGAGAAGACCGCCTCCGCGAGCTGCGCGATGAGTGTCTTCTGGTGGTAGCCCTCCGGAGCGCCGATCAACTGGGTCTCCGGATTGTGCGCGTACACGATCCCGATCTTCTGGGCCAGGATGATGATGCCCATCAGCAGGACGATCGCGAAAGTACCGAGCAGCAGCAGCGTGGTGGCCGCGTTACGGGACTTCGGCTTCCGGAATGCCGGCACACCGTTGCTGATCGCCTCGACGCCGGTCAGGGCCGCACAGCCGGACGAGAAGGCCCGGGCGATGAGGAACGCGAAGGCGATGCCGTACAGGTGCGAATCCTCGGCATCGAGAGTGAATCCGGAGGATTCCGCGTGCACGTCGTCGCCGAAGATGTAGACCCGGGCGAAACCCCACCCGAGCATGATCAGCATGCCGACGATGAACGCGTACGTCGGAATCGCGAACGCGGTGCCGGACTCCCGCAGACCCCGCAGGTTCATCGCCGTCAGCAGCACGATCGCGGCGATCGCGAACAGCACCTTGTGCTCCGCCACGAACGGCACCGCCGAACCGATGTTCGACGCCGCGGACGAGATCGACACCGCCACGGTGAGCACGTAGTCCACCATCAGCGCGCTGCCCACCGTCAGACCGGCATTGGGCCCCAGATTGGTGGTCGCGACCTCGTAGTCACCGCCACCGGACGGATAGGCGTGCACGTTCTGCCGGTAGCTGGCCACGACCACGGCCATGACGACGGCGACGGCCAGCCCGATCCACGGCGCATACGCGTAGGCGGAGATGCCCGCGACGGACAGCACCAGGAAGATCTCTTCCGGCGCATAGGCGACCGACGACATCGCGTCCGAGGCGAAAACAGGTAGCGCGATTCGCTTGGGCAGAAGCGTGTGCCCGAGCTTGTCGCTCCGGAACGGCCGGCCCAGAATCAGCCGCTTCGCAGCGGTGGAAACCTTCGACACTGCCAAAGCGTAAGCCGTCCGAGGGAATGCACAGCAGCCAGGAGCCCAAGTCGGCGTTTCCGGCAGTGGCAACTTGCTCTTCCCCCCGCGCGCTGTACGGTTCGATTCGACGCCGGCGGCACCCCGCACGGGCGCGAATCCGATGAACGGAGTGGACGGGTGTACGTAGTAGTCATGGGATGTGGCCGAGTCGGCTCCTCCCTCGCTACCGCACTGAGCCGGATCGGCCATGAGGTGGCTGTGATCGACCGCGACGCGAGTTCGTTCCTCCGACTCGGATCGGACTTCACCGGGCACACCGTCGTCGGGATGGGATTCGACCGCGACGTGCTGGTCCGTGCCGGCATCGAGCGTGCCGAGGCATTCGCGGCGGTGTCCTCCGGCGACAATTCGAACATCATCTCCGCGCGGGTGGCCCGCGAGACGTTCGGCGTCGAGCGGGTCGTCGCCCGGATCTACGACGCCAAGCGCGCCGCGGTGTACGAGCGTCTGGGCATCCCGACCATCGCAACCGTGCCGTGGACCACCGACCGCTTCATGCTCGCTCTCGCGCAGGACGATCAGATCTCGAAGTGGCGGGATCCGTCCGGCACGGTGGTCGTGACCGAACTGCCCTTCCACGAGGACTGGGTCGGCCGCAACATCTCCGAACTCGAAGCAGCGACCAGCTCCCGGGTCTCGTTCATCATCCGTTTCGGATCGGGCATCCTCCCCGACCGCAAGACCGTCATCCAGTCCCAGGACCAGGTGTACGTTGCCGCGGTGTCGGGCACCGTCGCCGAGGCCGTCGCCCTGGCCGGTAATCCCCCGCCGTCCGACGACTGACAGCCCGAGACCGGTCAATGACCCCCTTCTCGATCGACTACCCGATTGGAAACCTCCGATGAGAGTGGCCATCGCAGGAGCCGGCGCCGTAGGCCGCTCCATCGCCCGCGAACTCGTCCGCAGCAACCACCACGTCATGCTGCTCGAACGCAAGCTCGAGCACGTCGAGCCCGAGGTGATTCCGCAGGCCGAGTGGATCCACGCTGATGCGTGCGAACTGAGCCTGCTCGAAGCCGCGCAGCTCGAGACCTACGATGTCGTGATCGCCGCCACTGGCGACGACAAGGCCAACATCGTGCTGAGCCTGCTCGCGAAGACGGAGTTCGGGGTGGGGCGAGTCGTCGCCCGCGTCAACGATCCCCGCAACGAGTGGCTGTTCGACGAGTCGTGGGGTGTCGACGTCGCGGTCTCCACACCACGCATGCTGGCCTCGCTCGTCGAGGAGGCTGTCACGGTGGGTGACCTGGTTCGACTGATGACGTTCCGCCAGGGTCAGGCAAACCTCGTCGAGATCACCCTGCCCGACAACACCCCGCTCGCCGGCAAGCCGGTGCGCAAGATTCAGCTCCCGCGCGACGTCGCCCTGGTGACGATCCTGCGCGGCGGACGCGTGATCGTCCCCCAGCCCGACGACCCGGTCGAGGGCGGCGACGAGTTGCTGTTCGTCGCGGCGGTCGAGGTCGAGGACGAGCTACGCGCCGCGATCGATATCTGACGCGTCGGCGGCAGGGCCGTCGGCGGCGGCTTCGAGTTCGGCCGGATCGGGCGCGGGCTCTACGAGTCGGTCCGCGCGACGGACGGCCCAGATCGTCACGAGCAGCACCAGGCCGGTGAGGGGCCAGCCCATCCCGATCCGTGCGACCGCGAGCCACCCCGTCTGATCAGCGTCGTAGAGCTGGGACTGGACCAGATACCGGGCGCCGAAGACGGCCGCCCATGCGACGGTGGCGATGTCGTACGCACGCACCGCGCCCTTGTGGGCACGCCACGCGTTGCGGTGCCCGTTGAGGTAACCCCAGACCACACCGACCAGCGGCCACCGAACCAGGATCGACACGACGAACGCAGCGGCATACACGAGGCTGGTGTAGATCCCGAAGAGGAAGTACCCCTTCGCGTCACCGGTGCGGTAGGCGATGAACGCGCAGACACCGACGCCGAGGAAACCCGAGATCGCGGGCTGGACGGGACTGCGGCGGGCGATTCGCCACACCAGGATCGCCGCGGCCACGCCGAGCGCGGTCCACACGGCCGGGGCGAGGCCCCACAGACTGTTCGCCGGCACGAACACGACGACCGGCAGCGTCGAGTAGATCAGCCCGCTGAGTCCACCGAGCTGTTCGAGGATCGTCTGCTGCTTCGTTTCGGTCACGCGACGAGACTGCCATATCCCGACGGCGAGCCGTCGAAGCCCGTCCGGCACCGGACCGTCGACGGGTGCCGACGGCGAGCCGCGGTGCAGTGCAACGGCGGTGGATCAGGAATCGCCGCGGAGTTCGTAGTAGGGATTGAAAATCACCTTCTGACCGTCGCGGTCGCCGATACGGCCACGCACCATCAGCGTCTTGCCCGGCTCGATGCCGGGAATCCGTCGACGGCCGATCCAGACGAGCGTGACCGGGTCGGTGCCGTCGAAGAACTCGGCCTGAACGCTGGCGTTCGCGGACTTCGGACACGCTTCGACGCTGCGGAGGCGGCCGAAGATCGTGACCTCCTCGCCGCGCGCACAGTCACAGGCGCGCTTGGCGCCCGATGCCTGCGCGGTCTCCACCATCTCCTCGGCATCCAACTGCTCGAGGTCCTCGGTGAGTCTGCGGGTGAGCCGGCGAAAGTAACCTGCCGCGGCGGGGGCCATAGCGTGCTCCTGGACAAATGGCGGCGCATCTTCGCGCCGCGCGATAGGGCTGTACGAGGGCCACTGTAACCCCAAAGTGATCCGAAACCCACCGCCGTCCTGAACGCTCGCGAACCGGGCAGTGCAAGATCGATTCATGCAGCAACGAACATGGCCCGAAGTGGCCGTCGTACTCCCGGGGACCGGGTCGGATGCGGATTTCGCGGCCCGTGCCTTCCGGCCCGCATTGATGCAGGTCGGAGTCACGACGATGGCGGTCGAACCGGATCCACGGGCGGTTGTTGACAGCTACCGCGACGCGATGGACCGAGCCGCGCGAGAACACGGTCGGATCCTGGTCGGTGGTGTCTCGATCGGGGCCGCCGTGGCCCTGGCGTGGGCGTCGGAGAACCCCGAGAGCGTCGGCGGGGTGATGGCCGCGCTGCCGGCATGGACCGGATCACCCCACGACGCGCCGGCCGCCGCGAGTGCCACGTTCACCGCGTCGCAACTACGCGCGCACGGACTGGCGGCGGTGACCGCAGAAATGACGGCGTCGAGCCCGCCCTGGCTGGCCGACGAACTGGCCCGGTCCTGGCGCCGCCAGTGGCCCGATCTGCCGTCCGCGTTGGAGGAGGCCGCCGCGTATCACGCGCCGGACCCGGCGACGCTCGCCGGCATCCGACTGCCCGTGGGCATCGCCGCGGCGGTCGACGACGCCGTCCACCCGTTGACGGTGGCGAAAGAGTGGGCGGCGACGCTCCCGAACGCCGACCTCACCGAGCTCGCGTTGCAGGACATCGGCGAGGATCCGGGGGTCCTCGGCCAGGCGTGCGTCGCCGCGCTCACCCGGATCGGCTGAGCGCGGAGCGCTAGAGACCGAGCTGCTGCATCGCCGAGCCGGACTCGCCACGACGTGGCGGCTCGGACCCGTTCGGGGACGGCGGCGCAGGCTGCTGCGCCGCCGGCTGGGGCTGCTGCGGGGACTGCTGGTGTGCCTGGTCCATGGCCGCGAGCTGTGCCTGCTGTTGGGCCGCCAGCTGCTGCTGGTGCGCCGCCATCAGCTGTTCGACGAGCACCTGCGGCAGAACCACCGGTAGCGGGGTCCGCACCGGGTGTGGCTCGTCGCCACGGTTGACGACCGTATCGAGCAGGACGGCGCGGGCGATCGCGACGAGCGGGCCGCCGGCTGCCACCGCACCGGTGGGACCGGCCACCACGCACCGCAGCATCCAGCGGTGCCCGTCGACACCGATGAAACGCAGGTCGGCATTCGGGGTGGTCGCGGCCACCTCGCGGCCCCACGGGCCGCTCTCGATGCTGACCTCCGCGTTGTCGGTACGCAGCGATTCGGCCAGCTCGGACGCGACCTCACGCCACTGTCCCGGCGACTTGGGTGCCGCGTACGCGGAGACGGTGATGCGACCGTGCTCGGTGACCAGGTGCACCGCCTGCGGCGCACCTTCGGGCGACATCTCGACCTGGAGCTGGGCGCCTTCGGGCATCGGCAGCAGGACCGAGCCGAGATCGAGCCGCGTCGCGGCCGGCTCCTCGTCTTCCGCGAAATCGGTCGCGTCGTAGGGGCCGCCGTCGAGCGTGCCGACGGGCGCGTCCAACTCGGCATCCTCGTCCTGAGCCTCGATGTCGACGAGATCCGCAGGCTCTGGGGCCTCCGACCGGTCGGCTTCGTTCTTCTTGCGACGTCCGAACATGATCAGGCCCCTTCCCTCGGCAGCCGCGTCAGCTCGTGCGGGCGGCCTTCCGTACCGTCGATATCCTGATCGGCATTGTGCTCGACGAGGCTCGCATGACCGCCACTGGACCCGTAACCGCCTGCGCCGCGGACAGTTTCGTCCAAGGAGTCGACCTCGACGAAGTCGACCAGTTCGACCCTCTGCACCACCAGCTGCGCGACACGGTCACCGCGGCGCAGTTCGATCGGCGTCTCGAGGTCGTGATTGATCAGGCAGACCTTGATCTCTCCGCGGTAGCCGGCATCGATCGTGCCCGGGGTGTTCACGACCGAGAGCCCGGCCTTCGCGGCCAGACCGGACCGCGGATGGATGAGACCGACCGTGCCGATCGGCAACGCGACCGCGATACCGGTGCCGACCAGGACGCGGCGTCCGGGTTCGATCGTGACATCGGTGGTGGTGCACAGATCGACGCCGGCATCGCCGGCGTGCGCGCGCTGGGGAATGGGGATACCGGGGTCCAGTCGCTTCAGCGCAATGGCAGGAAGATCGCTCACGTGCACCGAGACTACTCTGGAATACGTGTCCGAATCGTCTCAGCCCGCAGCGACCACGCCCGACAATGCCCGAGCACCGATCTATTCGGAGCGTCTGTGGGTGCCGTTGTGGTGGTGGCCCGCTGGATTGTTCATCGCAGGCCTGCTCGCCGCGGAGATCCATATGGGTTCGCCGGGCGTCCGCGCCTGGCTGCCCTACGTCCTGCTGTTCCCGTTCCCGGTATGGGCCCTGCTGTGGGTGTCGCGGCTCCGGATCGAGGTGTTCGACGGCCCCGACGGTGAAGTGCGGGTGGGTCGGGCGCATCTACCGCTCTCCGCCATCTCCCGCACCGCGACCATTCCGCCGTCGGCCAAGAGCGCGGCCATGGGGCGCCAGCTCGATCCGGCCGCCTACGTCCAGAATCGTTCCTGGATCAAGCAGACTGCGCTGATCGTCCTCGACGATCCCGAGGACCCCACGCCCTACTGGTTGGTGAGCACGAGGCGGCCAGCCGAACTGCTGGCCGCCATCGGCCGCGGGACAGCCCCGAAGGACTAGTCCGTCTGCTTCAGGACTCGCGTCAGGCGGCGCAGTCCATGCAGATCATGACGCCGTTCTCCTCGCTTGCGAGACGGCTGCGGTGGTGAACCAGGAAGCAGCTCGAGCAGGTGAACTCGTCCGCCTGCTTGGGCACCACCCGCACGGACAGTTCTTCGCCGGACAGGTCGGCGCCGGGGAGTTCGAACGACTCCGCGGTGTCGGACTCGTCCACGTCGACGACTGCCGACTGCGCCTCGTTGCGTCGTGCCTTCAGTTCTTCGAGCGAATCCTCCGAAACCTCGTCGGTTTCCGAACGCCTGGGTGCGTCGTAGTCGGTTGCCATTTCCTCTTCCCCTCGTCCTCTTGCGTGTATCCCCGGTGCCCGGGCCGCCGTCCCCTGGCAGGGGGTGGGGCGATCCTGGAGAACCGTCAGAGATGCAGATCCATTCCTGTGGCACTAACAACGCCGCAGGATGCCCGGAAGTGCCCGAAAAGCCCTCCGGAAAACATGACCTACACCTCACCTTCCGTTCTCGCCGGACCCTCTCGAAATCGTGTGTTCTCACGACTGGGGCCGCCAGACAATAGCCGACGCATCAGGAAAAGTGGCAACCGAACCGGACACTGCCGGAAACTGTCCGTCAATCGTCACCAACCACTGCTCGAGCTGAGACATTCCTGCACGGGGCATGTGCCGGACGGTGATCGGCCGGGGATCTACAGTGGGCAGCGGGACGGCGGCGGCACCCGAGAAGGTGGCCGGAACCACACCAACTCTTTTCCTTTCGCGGGATCACTGCCCGCGCTCGCCTACGGAGAGGCCGACATACACCGTGGTTTCACTGATCACCGATGGCAGTTCGACCGACGGTCAGGGCCGTCCGTTCCGTCGCCGGCGCGCGGTCCCCGTGATCGCGTTGATCTCGGTGCTGGCGCTGCTCGGAGTCGTCGTCTGGGTCCAGATCTTCACCAAGCCCGAGGTGTACGCCACCACGGTGGACTGCAATCCGCCGGTCAAACCGAAGGCCGCCGACGCCCCCACGCCGCAACCACTCGGCGAGAAGGTGGGGCGCAGCACCCTCCTCGATGTCGAACCCGCGGCGCTGTCCGCGACCAAGGTCCGCGTGTTCAACGCCAACGGCGAACGCGGCCAGGCGTCAGACGTCGCGACCCAGCTGCGTGACTACGGTTTCGCGGGCGCACCCGACGTCCAGGTCGGGAACGACCCGGTATACGTCGACCAGAACCTGCAGTGCCACGGGCAGATTCGGTTCGGACCGAACGGACTGTCCGCCGCGAGTGCGCTGTGGCTCGTCGCGCCGTGCGCCGAGTTGATCCAGGACGCGCGCACCGACGACACCGTCGATCTCGCGCTGGGAACCTACTTCGCCAAGCAGATCGATCCCAATGCTGACGCGGCGGAGGTCCTCAACGCACTGAAGGATCCGCCGGCGGGCACCGAGCCGGCTCCGCTCGACCCGGATCTGCTCGCAGCGGCCCGCACCGCGCGCTGCTGACCCGTCCGACCGATCACGGGATCGGGTCGAACAACCCCACGGACCGGAAGACCGCCTCCAGATCGTCGGCCACGCCGGGCGCCATCGCGATCACGACTTCGCCCGCCGCACTGCGCGTGTCGGGCGCCGGGACGTGCACCCGGGCTCCGGCCTCGCTGGCGATGAGTGCGCCCGCGGCCCAGTCCCACGGATTGAGCCCGTGCTCGAAATGGGCATCCACCCGACCCGACGCGACCATGCACAGGTCGAGGGCGGCCGATCCGATCCGTCGGATGTCACGGACCCGGGGAAGCAGTTCGCCGATCAGCCTGCCCTGCACCGCGCGCCGCTGCGCGCCGTAGCCGAACCCGGTCGCCAACAGCGCCAAGGACGCCTCGGTCACCGGGTTGCACGCGAGCGTTCCGGTGTTGCCGTCCGCGTCGGTGAACGAGGCGCCCCCGCCGAGCGCGGCCGAGTAGGTCACGCGCCCGGCGACGTCGACGACGGCACCAGCGACGGACACCCCGTCGACCTGCGCGGCGACCGACACCGAGTACGCCGGGATGCCGTAGAGGAAGTTCACGGTGCCGTCGATCGGATCGAGGACCCAGCGGGTGCCGGCCACGCCGTGTTCCTCGCCACCGCCCTCCTCGCCCAGGATGGCATCGTGCGGGCGCAGGTCCGCCAGGCGCGCCCGGATGAGTTGCTCGGTCTCCGTGTCGACGATCGTCACCGGGTCCGTCGGCGTGCTCTTGGACTGCACCGAGTCGCCGTCGCCCGCATGCACCACAGCGCCCATGACGCCGAACACCTCCGGCCGGCGGGATCGCACGTGCGCTGCCGCGGCCTCGGCGACCGCGATCGCCGTGCGGCGGAGGACGCCCGGATCGATGGAGTTGGATTCAGCCGTGGGACTGTCGGTGGCGCGCATGGATGTATCGCATCACAGACCACAGACACCCACCACCCGTATCCCCGGGACCGAGCGCGGCGGAACCAACTAGTGTTTCGACGCAGGCTGTCATCTCGGCGGAAGGGGACCATTGTGGGAATTCGCGGCTTCGGTGTGGACGTCGGCGGCAGTGGCATCAAGGGCGCACTCGTCGATCTCGAGACCGGTGAACTCGTCGAGGAACGGATCAAGATCGCCACCCCACACCCGTCGACTCCGGATGCCGTCGCGGCCACCGTCGCCGAGATCGCCGCACGGGCCTGCTGGGACGGTCCGGTCGGTGTCACGTTGCCCAGCGTCGTCACGAACGGCATCGCCCGGACCGCCGCGAACATCGACGAGTCGTGGATCGGGACGGACGCGCGGACGCTGTTCTCGACCGCGCTGGGCGGCCGCGCTGTCACGGTGCTCAACGACGCCGATGCGGCCGGACTGGCCGAGGACCGGTACGGGGCCGGCAAGGACGTCGACGGCGTCGTCGTCCTGCTGACCTTCGGCACCGGCATCGGTTCGGCAGTCCTGCACAACGGCGTCCTGCTCCCGAATACGGAGTTCGGCCACATGGAGGTCGACGGCATGGAGGCCGAGCATCGTGCCGCGTCGTCGGTCAAGGACACCAAGTCCCTGTCGTACAAGGAGTGGGCCGCCGAGGTGACCCGCGTGCTGTGCCGATTCGAGGACCTGTTGTGGCCCGACCTGTTCATCGCGGGCGGCGGGATCAGCCGCAAACACGAGAAGTGGATCCCCCGTCTGGAGAACCGCACGCCCGTCGTTCCCGCCACACTCCTCAACACCGCGGGGATCGTCGGCGCGGCCATGGCCACGCAGAACAGCCTGGAAAAGGGCATCGCTCCGTAACAATTTCAAAGCTGTCGTTACAATGGATGGCGGCCGACTGTGAGTCGGCGAAACCCGACAGACCTCTCCGCCGGAATTCCACTCTGGCGTGACGCCGCACGACACCGTCACGAAAGGGCGTACGTGGCAGCCACCGATACGCGTCAGACCGCCGATTCCACACCCGAATCAGCGACCCCTGCATCCACTGCCGAGGCCACTACCGGTAGCGCGCCCGCCGCCAAGAAGGCTCCCGCGAAGAAGGCCGCCGCCAAGAAGGCGCCTGCCAAGAAGGCCGCCGCCAAGAAGGCGCCCGCGAAGAAGGCCGCCGCCAAGAAGACGGCTGCGAAGAAGACCACCAAGAAGGCGACCACCAAGGCCGCCAAGGGCGGCGACGACATCGGCGAGGACGAGGACGTCGACATCGCCGATCTCGACGTCGCCGACGGCGAACTCGTCGAGGAAGAGGTCGAGGACGTCGTCGTCGAGGAAGACGACGAGGAGACCGCCGAGCCCACCGAGAAGGACAAGGCGTCCGGCGACTTCGTGTGGGACGAGGAGGAGTCCGAGGCACTCCGCCAGGCCCGCAAGGACGCCGAGCTCACCGCGTCTGCCGACTCGGTGCGCGCGTACCTCAAGCAGATCGGCAAGGTCGCGCTCCTCAACGCGGAGGAGGAGGTCGAGCTCGCCAAGCGCATCGAGGCCGGCCTGTTCGCGACCTTCAAGATGGCCGAGATGGCAGAGAAGGGCGAGAAGCCCTCCCCCGCCGATCGCCGCAACATGAACTGGATCACCCGCGACGGCAACCGCGCCAAGAACCACCTGCTCGAGGCCAACCTGCGCCTCGTGGTGTCGCTGGCCAAGCGGTACACGGGCCGCGGCATGGCGTTCCTGGACCTCATCCAGGAAGGCAACCTGGGCCTGATCCGCGCGGTCGAGAAGTTCGACTACACCAAGGGTTACAAGTTCTCGACGTACGCGACGTGGTGGATCCGTCAGGCCATCACCCGTGCGATGGCCGACCAGGCCCGCACCATCCGTATCCCGGTGCACATGGTCGAGGTCATCAACAAGCTCGGCCGCATCCAGCGTGAGCTGCTCCAGGACCTGGGCCGCGAGCCCACCCCGGAGGAGCTCGCGAAGGAAATGGACATCACGCCGGAGAAGGTGCTGGAGATCCAGCAGTACGCGCGTGAGCCCATCTCCCTCGATCAGACGATCGGCGACGAGGGCGACAGCCAGCTCGGCGACTTCATCGAGGACTCCGAGGCCGTCGTGGCCGTCGACGCGGTCAGCTTCACGCTGCTGCAGGATCAGCTGCAGTCGGTGCTCGAGACGCTGTCCGAGCGCGAGGCCGGCGTGGTGCGTCTGCGCTTCGGTCTCACCGACGGCCAGCCGCGGACTTTAGACGAAATCGGCCAGGTCTACGGCGTGACCCGGGAGCGGATCCGCCAGATCGAATCGAAGACGATGTCCAAGCTGCGCCACCCGTCGCGTTCCCAGGTGCTGCGCGACTACCTGGACTAGCACTGCCTAGCACTTGCCTAGCACCGGCCTAGCACTGGTCAGTTCGTGAGGAAGGGGTCCTTCGGGGCCCCTTCTTCGTTCGGTCGAGGTCGCTGCCACAGCCGGACCAACGGTTCCGCGACCCGCGCGCCGACCGGACCGAGCACGGCCATCAGCAGCACGTAGGCGGTTGCCAGTGCCGCGAGTTCGCCCTCCACCGCACCGGCGGACACGGCCAGACCCGCGATGACGATCGAGAACTCTCCGCGCGCGATCAGCGCCGCTCCGGCGCGGGCCCGGCCCATCACGCCGATTCCCTGCCGCCCGGCGGCCCACCATCCGGTGAGGACCTTCGTCGCGGTCGTCACGACGGCGAGAGCGATGGCGGGCAGCAGCACGGGCGGGATCGTCGTCGGATCCGTGTTGAGGCCGAACACGACGAAGAACATCGCGGCGAACAGGTCCCGCAACGGTTCGAGCAGGCGGGTCGCGTTGCGCGCCGTGGAGCCGGAGATCGCGATACCGAGCAGGAAAGCGCCCACCGCCGCGGAGACCTGCAGCGACGACGCGAACCCCGCGACGAGCAGTGCCGCACCCAGCAGCTTGAGCAGGAACACCTCGCGGTCCGGGCTGTCGACGACGGCCGAGACGACGTTCCCGTACCGCAGCGCGATCAGCAGCACGGCGGTGATGACCGCGAACGAGACGCCGACCGCCTGCAGCCCGCCGAGGAAGCTGACGCCGGCCAGGACCGCCGTCAGGATCGGCAGGTACACGGCCATCGCGAGGTCCTCGAACACCAGGATCGACAGCACGATCGGCGTCTCGCGGTTGCCGAGACGACCCAGGTCCCCGAGCACCTTGGCAATGATGCCGGACGACGAGATGTAGGTCACACCGCCGAGCACGAGCGCCCCGACCGGCCCCCAGCCCAGCATCAGTGCCATCACCGCGCCGGGAACCGCGTTGAGGACCAGGTCGACGACGCCGGCCATCCAGGACCGGCGCAGCCCGGTCACCAACTCGGCTGCGGTGTACTCGAGGCCGAGCAGCAACAGCAGCAGCACGACGCCGATCTCGCTCGCGAGGTGGCTGAACTCGCCGATGTCGCCGAGCTGGATGAATCCGCCCTGGCCGAAACACAGGCCGCCGATCAGATAGAGCGGGATGGGTGACAGGCCGATGCGGCCGGCGAGTCGACCGAGGACACCGAGCGCGAAGAACACAGCGCCGAGTTCGACGAGTGCCAGGGAGGTTCCGGTCATCGTGCGCGCGTAGCCGAGCCGGGATCAGCCGTGCGCGAGGATCTTGGCCGCGTGGTCGAGGCCCTCCTGCGTTCCGACCGCGACCAGCAGGTCGCCCTCCGTGAAGGTGAAGTCGGGATTGGGCGACGGCGCGACCTGACCGGCGCGCATCACGGCGACGACGGACACCCCGGTGCGGGTCCGCATCGCGGTCTCGCCGAGCGTGCGGCCATCCCACGGCGAGTTCTCGGTGATCGGCATCTGGCGGGTGCTGATTCCGGGCAGATCCCGGTGCTCCTCCCGCAGCTGTGCGACGAGCTGCGGCGCCCCGAGCAGATTGGCCAGCACCGACGCTTCATCGGATTCGAGCGGAATCGAAGCCATGCACGCATCCGGGTCGTCGAGTTTGGAGACGATCAGCTCGGTACGACCGTCGCGGTGGGTGACCACACCGATGCGTCGGCCCGTCGCGAGCGCGAAATCCTTACGAACTCCGATACCGGGCAGCGGGGTCACTTCCACGTTCATGGCTCAACGGTAGCGCCAACACACCTACCGACGGCTAACCGATCGGCGGAAACACTCCGGCGTCGTCCGGGAGGTAGTCGGTCACCTCGACGACCGCGGCGACCGGCAGCGGCCCGTACAGGTGCGGGAAGCGCATCGAGGTGGGGTCGGACGGCACGCCGGGCTCCCAACGCACCTGCGCCCCGAGCCGGTCGGGATCGAGGCTCAGCAGCACCAGATCCCGGCGGCCCGCGAAGAGCCGGTTCGCGGGGAGGTGCACCTGCACGGGCGTCGACAGGTGCACGAAGCCGTCCGCGTCGAAGCCGGGCGGTACGCGCTCTCCGAGGCGCTGCGCTGTCGCCCATTCGTCCCTGCTGCACATGTGCAGCAGGGACCCGCCCGCGAACTGCTCCGACTGATCCGGTGTCGACATGTGTCGTCCTTTCCGCCGCCGAGGCCCCGAACGATAGAGCAGCGCTCAGCTGTCAGCGAACACCCGAATCGTCCCGAAACGCATAGTGCGAGTTCAGGACGGTGGGTGTTAGTGAGGACACACCGAGGAAGTATCGGGAACAACCCGATCAAGTCGAACGTCTGACAGAGTGGACCTACCGCGTCACCCCCGACGCGGCGGAAGACCCCAGGCAGTGGGTACCACCCCACAGCCAGTTCGGAGGAGTCATGCCCGGAACACTGACCAGCCCCCCGTTGACCGCTGCTGACCGGTGCGACCGGTGCAGCGCAGGAGCCCGCGTGCGCGCTGTGCTCGCGAGTGGAGGAGAGCTTCTCTTCTGCCAGCACCACGCCAACGAGCATGCAGATCGTCTTCGTGAGATGAACGCCACCATCGTGAGCGACTCGGAATCATCTGCGGCGACCGTCTAGCGCGTCAGCCCTCCGGGCGGACGCTCGTCCGTCCCCAGTTCCCGAAGCGGGTGACCACCATCGGTGGTCACCCGCTTCGGCGTTCCGGAACGAACTACCAGCGAACTACCACTACCACTACCACTACCACTGCCGGAGCGTCGCGATGCGATCGGTGAGCTGGTCGACGGTCGCGATCGCCGTCGGCGGACCACCACACACGCGACGCAGTTCGCCGTGAATGACACCGTGCGGCTTACCGGTCCGGTGGTGGTGCATCGCCACCAGGGAATTGAGTTCGCGGCGCAGGTTCGCCAACTGGCCCGCGGACGCCACCCGCTCGGCCACCTGGGGCGCGGGGGTCGGCGGTGCAGCCGCCGCGGCAGCGGCGGCCGGCTTGTCCAGCTGGTTCTGCTGGCGCTGCCGCAGCAGCGCCCGCATCTGCTCGGCGTCGAGCAGTCCGGGCAGCCCGAGGTAGTCGGCCTCCTCGTCGGACCCGGAGAACGTCGCGGTCCCGAAGGAGGAGCCGTCGTAGATCACCTGGTCCAGCTCGGCGTCGGCGCCCAGCGAGACGAACGCCTTCTCCTCCTCGCCAGGCTCGTCCCTCTGCTTGTTCGCGTCGGCGAGCAGGTCGTCGTCGAGACCGTCCTTCTCGCGGTGCGGCTTGCCGAGGATGTGGTCCCGCTGCGCCTCGAGCTGACTGGCGAGGTCCAGTAGCACCGGCACGGACGGCAGGAACACACTCGCCGTCTCGCCCTTGGTCCGCGATCGCACGAACCGACCGATGGCCTGCGCAAAGAACAGCGGCGTGGACGCGCTCGTGGCGTAGACGCCGACCGCCAACCGCGGCACGTCGACGCCCTCGGACACCATGCGTACCGCAACCATCCACGCCTGCGTGCTCTTGCCGAACTCCGCGATCCGGTTCGACGCCGTCGGGTCGTCCGACAGCACCAGCGCCGGCGCCTCACCCGTGATCGCCTCGAGGGTCTTCGCGTACGCGCGGGCCACCGTCTGGTCCGTCGCGATGATCAGGCCACCCGCGTCGGGCATGCCGCCGGCGCGCAACTGCCCGAGACGGGTGTTGGCGGCCGCCAGGACCGCCGGGATCCAGTCTCCGGCGGGGTCGAGCGCCGTGCGCCACGCGCGGGCTGTCTGCTCGGCGCTGAGCGGCTCACCGAGCCGGGCCGCGAATTCCTCGCCGGCGCTGTTGCGCCAGCGAGCCTCCCCCGAGTAGGCGAGGAACACCACCGGACGGACGACGCCGTCGGCCAGGGCGTCGGAGTAGCCGTACGAGTGATCCGCCTTCGAGCGCATCAGGCCCTCGTTGTCGGGCTCGTAGTTCACGAACGGGATCGCGCTGTCGTCGCTGCGGAACGGGGTACCGGTGAGTGCCAGGCGGCGTGTCGCGTCGCCGTACGCCTCCCGGATGGCGTCACCCCAGCTCTTCGCGTCACCGCCGTGGTGGATCTCGTCCAGGATCACCAGTGTCCGACGCGCCTCGGTCCGGACGCGGTGCTTGAACGGGTGCGACGCGACCTGCGCGTACGTGACGACCACACCGTGGTAATCCGACGACGTCTGCCCCGTCGAGTTCGAGAAGTGCGAGTCCAGAGCGATACCGTTGCGGGCCGCGGACTCCGCCCACTGGTGCTTGAGGTGCTCGGTGGGCGCGACGACAGTGATCTGGTCGACGGTGCGGTCACGCAGCAACTCCGAGGCCACGCGCAGCGCGAACGTCGTCTTGCCGGCGCCCGGCGTCGCGACGGCCAGGAAGTCGCGGGGTTTGGTAGCCAGGTATTTGGTCAGGGCACGCCGCTGCCACGCTCGGAGGGAGCCGGTGGGAGCTGGTGCAGTTTCGACACTTCCGGGTTCAGCGCTCACATCGCACCTCGCCGCTGGCTTCGCACAGTTGTTCCCACTCCTTGCTTCGCTGACGGGGTTCTCGGCCGCTGCCCGACCACAGTCTCGGGGCCACGCCCTCGGGCGACGACCCCCGAGGAGCCTAGCGGTCGGGACCGACCGATTCAGCATCAGCCGCGCGGCCGGGGACGTGATCCTGCACAGACCTCGCCCGGCGGCGGGGTGGCAGAATCGACGGCGACACGGCGGCGCCCCACCGGGCATCCCGGCGCATTGTCAGGAATCCTGGAAGCATCATGAGTGAGACGCCGCCCGCCACGAAACGCCGACCACTCCGTCGGTGTGCCCAGCTGGTCGGGCGAACGGCGTCCAAGGCCTGGCACGATTCGATCTTCGGCAAGTCGGCCACCGCGGCGTTCTGGCAGACCCTGTCGCTACCCCCGCTGCTGCTGGGACTGCTGGGCAGTCTCGGCTATGTCGGCGGGTGGTTCGGCCCGAACACGGTGGAGATCATCCAGTCGAAGATCATCACGTTCAGCCACACCGTGTTCAGCGAGAACGTCGTCGACCAGATCATCCAGCCAACCGTCGGAGATGTCCTCGGGCGAGGCCGCCCGGAGATCATCTCGGTGGGCTTCCTGCTGTCGCTGTGGGCGGGTTCGTCGGCAATCTCGACGTTCGTCGACTCGATCGTCGAGGCACACGGCCAACAGGACGCCCGGCACCCGGTGTGGCAGCGGGTGTTCGCGTTGCTGCTCTACGTCGGCTTCCTCGTCCTCGCCGTCTTCACGCTGCCACTGGTCGCACTGGGGCCGACGATGATCGGCCGCGCGCTCCCCGAGTCCTGGCACACGGTCGGGACGGAGATGGTGGACGCGTTCTACTACCCCGCGGTCGGTCTGCTCCTGATCGTCGGCCTGACCACCCTCTACAAGGTGGCACTGCCGAGATCGCTCCCGTGGCATCGACTGCTCGGCGGTGCACTGCTCGCCGGCGTGTTCTTCATGGCCGCCAGCACGATTCTGCGCTGGTATCTGAGCGCGGTGGCCGGCACCGGATACACCTACGGCGCGCTGGCGACGCCCATCGCCTTCCTGCTCTTCACGTTCTTCCTCGGCTTCGCCGTCGTGCTCGGTGCCGAGTTCAACGCCACGATCCAGGAGTTCTGGCCGGCGCGGGCCACCCGCATGGAGCAGGTGCGTGACTGGATCGCCGCGCAGGCCGCGATCGATGCGTCGGAGGACGCCGGCCCTGTGACGAATCTGACGCGACGGCTCGCGACCGGACCGATCCGGTTCACGTCGGATCGATCACAGTCCGGATCCGAATGCGAGTCCGAGCCCCAGTCGCAGGGCTGCGGATCGGTGGACGCACCGGAGTCCGACGCGCCCACCGACGACACGGACGCTCAGTCGCCCTTGCGCAATCCCTCGTAGATCTTCTTGCACTCGGGGCACACCGGCGAACCCGGCTTCGCGGACTTGGTGACCGGAAACACCTCGCCACACAACGCGACGACGTGGGTTCCCATCACCGCGCTTTCGGCGATCTTGTTCTTCTTCACGTAATGGAAGAATTTCGGGGTGTCGTCGTCGGTCGTCTCGTCGGTGGTGGTGTCGGGACGTTCCTTCGTCAAAGTGCTCACATCCCAATAATGCCGCAACCGCATGTGCAATTGCTTCGCGAGAGTGGAACAGTGGAACCCATGGCAAGAACATCGGGGTTCGACGAGTCGGCCGAGAGCGGCACACCCCGCAACCCGGCTCTGATCACCGAGGCTGCGCAGTCCATCGAAGATCAGCACCGGGCGCGTGTCCGGAAGTACCTGACGATCATGTCGTTCCGGTTCCCGGCGCTGATACTCGCGGCGATCGCGTACGGAATGTTCGGGAACGCCTGGATCTCGGTGGGCATCATCGCCCTCTCCATCCCGCTGCCCTGGATCGCGGTCCTGATCGCGAACGACAGGCCGCCGCGGTCGAAGGACGAGCCGAGCAGGTACGACCACCGCGACGCAGCGCATGCGCTCGAGTCCAGGCAACACCGCACGATCGAGGGTTGAGCGGCCGCGCTCGTCCGGTCCGGTAAGCGTGCGATGACGGCTGCAACAATGCTCGCGTGACCCGTGACCTCCTGCTCTCCATCTGCGGCCCGCTCCGAGAAGCGCTGACGCGCTGCGCGTACGACACCGACTCGATTCTCGATCTTCTCGGTGCCGACGCCCACGCCGCGCTCGACCGGCACGAACCGGTGCCGGTCCGCCGCGCCACCGCGAACGGCGGCGACCTGGGACAGCTCGTTCGACTGTTCCTCCTGTGCGACGACTGCGATGCGGCCGACGTCGCGTCCGCGCTCGCACCACTCGCGCTGGACGACGCGGTCGCGGCCGGCCTGCTCTCGCGCACCGGCGAGACGGTGCGCGCCGAACTCGACCTCCGCCCCCTCGACCTCGGCACGGGGAACCGGTGGGTGCTGTCGGATCTCGACGGCTCGATGCGCGCCCGACCGACCGCCGACGACCACGTCATCGGTGTCGGTCACGCGTCGCTGTCGCTGCTGCAGGGGACCCCCACTCGTCCGGTGGGCACCGTGCTCGACGTGGGCACCGGCTGCGGCATCCAGGCCCTGCGCGCCGCGGACTATTCGGGCACGGTCACCGCCACCGAAATCAACCCGCGGGCACTGGATCTGACCGCGGCGACCGCCGCGCTCAACGGCCTGGACTTCGAACTCCTCGAGGGCTCGTGGTTCGAGCCGGTCGAGGGCCGGACGTTCGACCAGGTGGTCGCGAATCCGCCGTTCGTCGTGAGCGAGGCCCGCGTCGTCAACAGCTACCGCGACTCGGGCCTGGACCTGGACGAGGCGAGCGAGCTGATGATCTCCCGGTCGGCGGAGTACCTGAACACCGGTGGGACGGCGGCGCTGCTGGCGTCGTGGCTGCACGTGGAGGGCGAGGACTGGCGACACCGGATTGCCTCGTGGCTGCCGGCACACGGGATCGATGCCTGGATCGTCCAGCGCGACGTCGCCGATCCCGCGCTCTACGTCGGCACGTGGCTGCGCGACGGCGGCGGTGACCCTCGTGACCCGGCCGTGCAGGCCCGTGCCCAGAGATGGCTCGACCACCTGGAGCAGGCCGACGTCGAGGGCGTGGGCTTCGGCTTCGTCTATCTCCGGCGCACGGACGAGCCGTCGGACATCCTGTGCGAGGACCTGCGCCACGGCTTCACCGACCCACTCGGCGACGAGGCCCTCGCCTACTTCGAGCGTCTCGCGTGGCTGCGGGAGCACGATGTCCTGTCGGCACGCTTCGCGGTCCGGCCCGACACCGCCCTCGAGCGGGTGTACCTACCGGGCGAGGACGGCTGGGATCAGGTGGTGGCGCGCGTGCATCGCGGCAACGGACCGCAGTGGCAGCACGAGGTGGACGATCTCACAGCGGCACTGCTCGCGGGAATGCGTGACGACGGACTGGCGTTGGAAGAGCTCATCACGCTGCTCGCCTTCGCGCACGGTGAGGACGAGGAGTCGCTGACGGCCACGGCAGTACCACTGGTCCATTCGCTTGTGCGTCACGGGCTGATCGAGCCCGCCTGACGCGCGTTCCCGGGCGGGTACCTTCTCAGGAACTTCTCAGGGGAGGCACCCGGAACGCGCAGGTCACGGGCCGCAGAGGTGAATCCGTTCGGGAACTTTCCCGGGCCGTCGGAGCGTTGAGGCATATGAGACACCCCGACGAGGAGGCACGTCATGACAAGCCCCAGCACCACTCGACCCCGCACCGCCGATTCCGATCTGGACAGCCAGAGCCCGGCCGCGGATCTCGTTCGCGTCTACCTGAACGGGATCGGCCGGACAGCACTGCTGACCGCTGCAGACGAAGTCGACCTGGCGCGGCGGATCGAAGCTGGGCTCTATGCCAAGCACGTGCTGGAGACCAAGAAGCGCCTCACGGCCGTCAAGAAGCGGGACCTCGCCACGATCGTCCGTGACGGCGAGGCCGCCCGGCGCCACCTGCTCGAGGCGAACCTGCGTCTCGTGGTGTCGCTGGCGAAGCGGTACACCGGACGCGGCATGCCGTTACTGGACCTCATCCAGGAAGGCAACCTCGGTCTGATCCGTGCGATGGAGAAGTTCGACTACGCGAAGGGCTTCAAGTTCTCGACGTACGCGACGTGGTGGATCCGTCAGGCCATCACTCGCGGCATGGCGGATCAGAGCCGCACCATCCGCCTGCCCGTCCACCTCGTCGAGCAGGTCAACAAGCTCGCCCGCATCAAGCGCGAACTGCACCAGCAGCTGGGCCGCGAGGCCACCGACGAGGAGCTGTCGCAGGAGTCGGGCATCCCCGAGCACAAGATCGCGGACCTGCTCGATCACAGCCGCGACCCGGTGAGCCTGGACATGCCGGTCGGCAACGACGAGGAAGCGCCGCTGGGCGACTTCATCGAGGACTCCGAGGCGACGTCCGCGGAGAACGCCGTCATCGCCGGGCTGCTGCACAGCGACGTCCGCAGCGTCCTCGCGACGCTCGACGAACGCGAGCAGCAGGTGATCCGGCTGCGTTACGGCCTCGACGACGGCCAGCCCCGCACGCTCGACCAGATCGGCAAACTGTTCGGCCTCTCGCGCGAGCGGGTGCGCCAGATCGAGCGCGAGGTGATGGGCAAGCTCCGCCAGGGTGAGCGTGCCGATCGACTGCGCTCGTACGCCAGCTGACCCGAACGCTCTCCCGCGCCTCCCGGCCGGTCGTGCCCCCTCCCCCCTCGGGGGCCACGACCGGCCGGGTTTTCGCATTTCCCGGCCGGGTTCCTGCGGTTCCCGGTCCGGTTCACCACTCCCGCAGTCGCCGCGGACCCAGATCCGCCATGCTCGGCTCCGGTCCGATCCGCACCCGGGCATCGGTCACCTCGGCACCCTGCGCCGACGCGAGCACCGGTTCGCACGCGAGCGAACGAACCTCCGGCAGGTCGTCGGCGAGGGCGGACACCCGCTGCACGAGATCGACGAGGGCCTTCTTGTTGACCGGGACCGCGCTGCGGTAGCCCGACAGCAGGGGTGCGGCCTTGGGCGCGTCGATCAGCTCGGTGGCCTCGTCCTCGGTCAGTGGCAGTACTCGGTAGGCGCGGTCCCCCAGTAGATCGGAGATCACGCCGGCCAGCCCGAACGAGATGAGCGAGCCGAACGACGGGTCGTCCTGGACCCCGACGACACAGCCGATGCCCTTGGTCGCCATCTTCTGCACGTGCAACAGGGGCTCACCGGACGCGGCCGCAAGATCGCGGTACGCCAACCGCACGGAGTCCGGTCCCACCAGGTCCAGCCGCACGCCTCCGAGGTCGGGGCGGTGCCGCCACTGTTCACCGGTCGCCTTGACCGCGACCGGGTAGCCGAGTTCGTCCGCCGCCTCGACCGCCTCGTCCTCGGTGGTCGCCGCGCGGAACTCCACCACGTGCACCCCGTAGCACTCGAGCAGTTGCGCCGCCTCGAAGTCCGACAGCCACCGCCCGTTCGACTCCCCCAGCCAACCGTCGATCAGCCGCTTCGCGCGGTCCGGGTCGATCCCGTTGGGGCGCACCACCTTCGACACCGGACGTCCACGCCACGCGGAGTACCGCCAGGCCCGCGCCAATGCCAACGCGGCACGTTCCGGGCCGGGGAACGACGGCACCGAGCCGCGCGTCGGATGCCCGTCCGGACCGCGCACCGCCAGGACGTCGGGGATGCCCTCGGTCGCCAGGAACGTGGTGAGAATCGGCTTGTCGGCGCCGATCACGGCCTCACGCAGGGCCTGCGCGTACGGCTCGACGGGCACCGCGACCGGCGGCGCGAACACCGCGATCACGGCGTCGACGTCGAACGATGCGAGTGCTCGCGACACGGCCCCGGCGAACATCTCGGGAGTCGCCTGCGCGCCGAGATCGACTGGCTCCCCCACCTGCAGCCCCTCGCGGCGCGCGGCATCGGAGGCGAGCACCCCGAGGGCGGTCGAGTTGCCGACCACCGCGACCCGCGGCCCGGCCGGCAGCGGCTGGTATCCGAAGAGCATCGCGCAGTCGAACAGCTGGGAGATCGACCCGACCTGCACGACACCGGCCTGTTCGAAGAGCGACCGCACGATGGAATCGTCCATCTCGACACCGGTCGCCGCCAGCGCCGGGGGCACCGCGTGGCGTCCGCTCTTGACCGCGACGATCGGCTTGTTCCGTGCCACCCGCCGGGCGATCCGGGAGAACTTGCGGGGATTGCCGAAGCTCTCCAGGTACAGCAGGACCACTTCGGTGTCGGGATCGGTGTCCCAGTACTGGAGCAGGTCGTTGCCGGACACGTCGGCGCGATTGCCGGCGGAGACGAAAGTCGACAGTCCCAGTTGACGTTTGGCGGCCTGGTCGAGGATCGCGATGCCCAGGGCGCCGGACTGGCAGAAGAAACCGACCTTGCCCGGATTGGGCAGCACCGGGGCCAGCGTCGCGTTGAGCGAGACGGCGACGTCGTTGTTGGCGACGCCGAGCGCGTTGGGGCCGATGAGCCGCATACCGTGCGCCCGCGCGGCGTGCACGAGCCGGCGTTCGGAGTGCCGTCCGTCCGGACCGGTCTCGCTGAATCCCGCCGACACCACCACCAGCGCCTTGACGCCCTTCGCGAGGCAGTCGTCGAGCACCGCGTCGATGGACTCCGCCGGCACCGCGACCACTGCCAGGTCGACGTCGTCGGGGATGTCGCGCACCGTCGGGTACGCCCGGACGCCACGGACCGACCGGTGCTCGGCGTTGACCGGATACACCGGACCGGAGAAGTTGCCACGCAACAGGTTCACCAGCACCGCGTTGCCCACCTTGGAGCTGTCGGTGGACGCCCCGATGACGGCGACGGACCGCGGGCTGAGGACGTTGCGGACGCTGCGCGCCTCGGCAGCGCGCTCGCGGGAGTTCCGCACCGACAGCAGCGCTTCGGTTGGGTCGATCGCGAACTCGAGGCGTAACACTCCGCCGTCGAAGCTGCGGCTCACCTGGTATCCGGCCTCACGGAACACCGAGACCATGTTCCGGTTCTCCGCGAGCACCTCCGCGACGAACATGTTCAGACCGTTCTCCGCCGCCGCACCGGCGAGGTGTTCGAGCAGGATCGGCCCGAGCCCGCGGCCCTGGTGGGCGTCCGCGACGACGAACGCGACTTCGGCGGACCGGCCGTCGCCCACGTCGAGCAACCGCTCGTAGCGGCCCACGGCGATGATCTCGTCACCCAGGATCGCGACGAAGGCGACGCGGTTGCGGTGGTCGACGGTGGTGAAGTTGACGATGTCGCGCTTGGACATCGTGGGGTACGGACCGAAGTAACGCAGATACCGGGTGCGCTCGGAGAGCTTGCTGTGGAACTCGACGAGCTTGTCGGCGTCGTCGGGGACGATCGGCCGCAGGTGGACGACGCCGCCGTCGGAGGCCAGCACGTCCGCCAGCCAGTGGCGCGGGAAGTTCCGTGCCCGTTCGACATCGACTTCCTTGGCGTCTTTGGCGGTGCCGTCAGTCACGGGGATCCTCCGGATCGAGTCCGAGCAGTGGGAACGTGGCGCGGCGGGTCGCGATGATTGCCGCGTCGATTCGGGTCAGGGCCCGGTCCATCGAGGCGACACCCGTTTCCGGCGTACCTCCGGGTCCGTCCCACGGCATGTACGCGGTGTCGCCGGACTCCCCCATCGTCGTCGGGAGATCGACGCTCGGTGCAAGGGAGTGTGCCTTCTCACGCCACGAGTCGGGAATCGTGGTGGCGGGATCGATCTCGCGATCCAGCGCCGCGGCGATGAGATGCGTCCAAGACCTCGGCACGACACGGATCAGGCCGTAGCCGCCACCGCCGACCGCGAGCCACCGCCCTTCCGCGTATCTGTCCGCGAGGTCGCGCATCGCCAGGTACGCCGCCCGCTGCCCGTCGACGGTCAGCGCGAGATCGGCCAGCGGGTCCTCCCGATGGTTGTCTGCGCCACACTGACTGATCACGATCTGCGGGCGGAAGGCTGCGATCGCGGCGGGAACCACCGCGTGGAATCCCCTCAGCCACAGCGCATCGCCGGTACCGGGCAGCACCGGGAGGTTGATGGCGGTGCCCTCGGCCGCGCCCGCCCCCACCTCGCTGGACCAGCCGGTGTTCGGCCACAGGGTCGCCGGGTGCTGGTGGATCGAGACCGTCAGCACCCGTGGGTCACCGAGGAACGCATGCTGCACGCCGTCGCCGTGGTGCGCGTCGATGTCGACGTACGCGATGCGGTCGAATCCGTTGTCGAGCAACCACGAGATCGCGATCGCGGCGTCGTTGTAGACGCAGAAGCCCGACGCCCAGTCGGCCATCGCGTGGTGCATTCCGCCGCCGATGCTGACCGCGCGCCGGGCGCGGCCGGATGCGATCGCCTCGGCCGCCGCCAGGGTTCCGCCCGCCAGGATCGCGCTGGCCTCGTGCATCCGGGGGAAGACCGGGTTGTCCTCGGTGCCCAGCCCGTGCCGGGTCTCGACCTCCGCGGGCAGCGGGCCGTCCTGAACCGATCCGGCAAGCTTCACCGCGTCGATGTACGCGGGGGTGTGGATGCGGAGCAGGTCGGTGTCCGTGGCGGCGTCGGGCCGCACCACCTCGGCGCCCTCGACGAGCCCGAGTCCGTGCGCCAGATCCATCGTCAGCTCGAGACGGGTCGGGTTCATCGGATGCTGGGGACTCCAGCGATAGCTGAGATAGTCCGGGCTCCACACCACGACGCGGTCGCTTGCGGAAGCTGAGATGCCCTCGACGGGACCTGTCGACGCGGTCATGGACCCAAGTTACTTGCCGCGGCACGGCAGGCGCGAGGCGCCATGTCCGGGACCGGTTCGGAGCCCCGACGGCGGACCGGACGCGCCTGGCGCCCGAGCGGAACCCGGAACGTGATTTGCCCGGTAGAATCACTCCGGACGAAGGGGTGTAAGAGTGAAGGATCTGGTCGACACCACGGAGATGTATCTCCGGACGATCTACGACTTGGAAGAAGAGGGCGTCGTCCCGCTCCGCGCGCGGATCGCCGAACGGCTCGAGCAGAGCGGACCGACCGTGAGCCAGACGGTTGCCCGCATGGAGCGTGACGGATTGCTCCAGGTGGCAGGCGACCGTCATCTGGAGTTGACCGAGAAGGGCCGCAACCTCGCGGTCTCGGTCATGCGCAAGCACCGTCTCGCCGAGCGGTTGCTCGTCGACATCATCGGACTCGACTGGGACCAGGTGCATGCCGAGGCCTGCCGGTGGGAGCACGTGATGAGCGAGGACGTCGAGCGGCGCCTCGTCGAGGTGCTGAACAACCCGACGACGTCGCCGTACGGTAACCCGATTCCCGGGCTTGCCGAACTGGGTCTGGACCGCCCGGCAGGCAACGCGGAGACGCTGATCCGGCTCACCGACGTGCCCCCGGGCAAGCCGACTGCAGTCGTGGTTCGGCGACTCGCCGAGCACGTGCAGTCCGATCCCGAACTGATCGGCCAACTCCGTGAGGCGGGCGTGGTTCCCGATGCCCGGGTTACAGTCGAGACCCGACCCGGCTCGGTGACGATCACCGTGTCCGGTCACGACGAATTCGACCTTCCCGAGGAAATGGCCCACGCCGTCCAGGTGAAGCAGGTCTGACAGACCGCTTCGCCGGTTCGACGCCGGTGCCAGAGGAGATGAACGGTGAGACTTCTGGTTACCGGCGGTGCCGGCTATGTCGGCAGCGTGTGCGCCACGGTACTGCTCGAGCGCGGCCACGAGGTGGTCGTCGTCGACGATCTGTCGACGGGTAATGCCGACGCGGTTCCCGTCGGCGCCGATTTCATCGAAGGCGACGTGGCTGCTGTCGCCGGATCCGTTCTCGGATCCGGCGACAGCGCACCTCGATTCGACGGTGTGCTGCATTTCGCGGCGCAGTCGCTCGTCGGCGAGTCGGTCGAGCGCCCCGAGCAGTACTGGCAGGGCAATGTCGTCACGACGCTCGCACTGCTCGAAGCGATGCGAGTCTCCGGTACGCCACGTCTGGTGTTCTCGTCCACGGCCGCCACCTACGGCGAGCCCGCGCGGACACCGATCACGGAGGACGATCCGACTCGTCCGACCAACCCGTACGGCGCCACGAAACTCGCGATCGACCATGCGATCACGTCGTATGCGAACGCGCATTCCCTCGCGGCGACGAGCCTGCGCTACTTCAACGTCGCGGGCGCCTACAAGGGCGCGGGCGAGAACCGTGTCGTGGAAACGCATCTCATCCCCCTCGTGCTCCAGGTCGCGCTCGGTCAACGCGAGAAGATCGCGGTGTTCGGAACCGACTGGCCGACCAAGGACGGCACCGCGGTGCGGGACTACATCCACGTACTGGATCTCGCGGAGGCCCACCTGCTGGCGCTCGAGTCGTCCGAGCCGGGACGGCACCGGATCTACAACCTCGGCAGCGGCGCAGGATTCACTGTCCGCGAGGTCATTTCGGCCTGCGAACGAGTGACGGGACTCCCCATCACCGCCGAGGACGCGCCGCGCCGCGCCGGTGATCCGGCGGTCCTCATCGCATCGAGCGACCGCGCGATCGACGAGCTGGGCTGGAAGCCCGAGCACACCGATCTCGACGAGATCGTCGCCGACGCATGGACGTACCTGCAGGCACTCGGAGACCGGTCACACGCCGCCCGGCGATAACCCGCCCCGCGGCGGCAGCTGCACGCCGAGGTCCTGCGCCACCCCGTATCCGAGATCAGCGAGGTCGCGCAGGGCATCCGGCCGGATCCCGGCCTGCAGGGCGTCGTCGAGCAGGTTCGCGAGCCGATGACACGGATCGGCCGCGAGCGCGGCACACAGCGCGACACCCGCCATCGGACCGTCGCCGCGCACGTACGAGCTGTAGCCGAGCAACGCGAGCGGTTCGGCGCGCTCGGGATCGGGCAACGACCTGCCCAGATGAATCCACATCTGTTCGGCCGCGTCGGCGTGCTCCCCGATCGTCAGCGCGAGCAGCGCGTCCCGGACGTGCGGATTCTCCAGTGCGAGTGCCATATCCGCGCACTCGTGCGCCGTGATCTCGTCACCCGAGTCGAGCGCTGCGATGCGCGCGAGGACGCGTTCGAGGTGGGCACGTTCGACGCCGGCGGGATCGGACGCCGTGTGCGCCAGAGCGAACCCCCGCACACTCGCCTCCCGCGCCGCGTCGATGATCTCCGCGATGCACGCCTGCTCGCCAGCCGGAACCGGATCGAGCACTGCTTCCAGCTCCTCACGGGACCCCCGGATCGCACGACCCCCGAACACCTGGGCCGCGGCCACCTCGGATGCGGCGGGATCCGGCAGCACGCCGCGGCTGTGCCCCACGAGGTCCCGCCAATGCACGCCGGCCTCGATTCGCGGGACGAGATGCGCGGCCGCCAACTCGATTCCTCCGGCGCACAACAGTTCCCGGAAACGATCGACGATCGCAGAGTGCCGCCACAGGTCGCCCGAACGCGCGCGGGGTGGGATCCGATCGTCCACCACGACCACGAGGACCCGATCGGCACCCTCCCGGATACTCACCGCCGCGAACTGGTCGAGGACCAGTTCCATCACGCCGTGCACCCCAGCGGGATCGTGGAGCACGAGGTCGTGGCGCATCACCGCGCCGACGCTGGTTCCGGTGAGACAGATCGCGACCAGTGAGCGGCGGGGGTGAAACCCCAGCAGGGCCGGTACGGCGCTGATGAGGTCGCCGGGGTCGGATATCCGGACCGCGTTCGGGGTCCCGAGATCACTGTGTCCGGACAGAGCCGGGTTGTGTGGGCGGGGCGAGTCGTGTGAGAAGGCCGGTGTCGTCATGCCCCGACCCTGCCGCTCGGGGCGCCCCCCGGCCCGGGGCACGACCTGGGGATTCGGTGGACCTGTGGATGTCGCCGCCGCCTGTGCAGAACCCCGAGCTCACGGCTCCGGGCACAGACAGGACTGTCGGTTTGCCGTGTTAGCGTCGGCGGCTCAGCCCGCGTGGACCTTCAGTACCGCCGCGGTGAACAGCTCGTCGAGAGCGGCGGTGTCGGCATCTGCCCCGAACGACATGAACGTCGCCTGCACCCGCACGTCGTCGACCTGCGCGATCAAGGTGAGCATCGACTGTGTCACCGCCTGGTCGCCCTGGCCCGAGCTCACCGAACGACGCAGCGCGAGGGTGTCGTCAGCATCGATCGGCGGGGGCGGAGTGAGGGTGGTCCGGACGACTGAATCCACCCCGTTGCGGGTGGCGGTCACCTCCGGGCACTCGGACAGCTGCGCTCCGAGCTCCACGAGTGGCGTGGCGACCCGGATCAATTCGATCGTGATCGTCGAGCGGTTGGCGTTGTCGGTGCCCACGACCATTGCGGTGCCGTCGGGGCCGTAGTCCTGGACGGGAGGCTTGCAGCCGGCCGGTTCCACCTTGGCGCCCGGTGCGATGCCAGTCAGGTCGGGCGCAGCCTGCGAAACTGCCTGCGGGGGAAGCACGACCGCCGGGTACTGCGGCGGGAAGGCAGCCGGGTCGAGAAGGAGGTCTCCCAACGGCCGCGCATCGGCGGCGACGGACTCGTCCGACAGCGGAGTTCCCGTCACCGCCTCCGAACAGCCCGTGAGCAGGACAGCCGACCCCAGCAGCACCGCCGCGGCGATCCGCTTCCATTGCGACATGCTCGAGCCTCCATCGTCCCAGCGCCGGGGTGTCCGCCTCGTTCTCGTTCCGCGCGGACAGCCTGTCACACGCGAACGGCGATCGAGGTGAACATCGATCGCGACGGGTACAGGCGTCGCCGCGCCGGGGCCGGGAATCAATGCGGCCGACCCGGTGTTGGCCCTCGAGGGACGAGATTCGATGATCTTGTTCGACAGTGGCACCGCAGCGCCCCGCCGCTGGTCCCCCGCTCCGGTTTCGGCACGCGGGAGCCGGTGAGGGACACTGGAAGCAGAAGTTCGAAGGAAGGGAGCCGTCATGGACGAGCAGTCGAAGATGTACGAGCTGGAGTTCCCGGCACCGCATCTGTCGTCGGCCGACGGCCTGGGACCGGTCCTGGTTCACGGTCTCGAGGGATTCTCCGATGCCGGGCACGCGGTGAAGCTGGCGACCAAGCACCTGCGCGAGAGCCTCGAAACCGAACTCGTCGCGTCGTTCGCGGTGGACGAGCTCATCGACTATCGATCGCGGCGTCCGACCATGACGTTCAAGGCAGACCACTTCTCGGACTTCGAGACTCCTCAACTCAACCTGTACGCCCTGCGCGACACCGCGGGCACGCCGTTCCTGCTGCTGGCCGGCATGGAGCCGGATCTGCGCTGGGAACGGTTCACCACGGCGGTCCGCCTGCTCGCAGAGCAATTGGGCGTGCGCCGGACCGTCGGGATCAATGCCATTCCGATGGCCATCCCGCACACGCGGCCGCTCAGCGTGACCGCGCACTCGACCAACAAGGACTTGATCAAGGATCATCACCGCTGGTCCGGCGAACTCCAGGTCCCCGGCAGCGCATCGTCGCTGCTGGAACTGCGGATGAGCCAGCACGGCCACGAGTCCGTGGGCTTCTCGGTGCACGTTCCGCACTACCTCGCGCAAACCGACTATCCGGCCGCCGCGGAGACGCTGCTCGAGAACGTCATGGAGATCGCCGACCTCGAACTGCCGCTCGTCGCGCTCGGCGAGGCGTCGGCTCGGGTCCGCGAGCAGATCGACGAGCACATCGCGTCGAACGAGGAGGTCCAGTCGGTGGTCCGGGCGCTCGAGAACCAGTACGACTCGTACGTCGCGGCCCAGGAACAGCAGTCGACGCTCCTCGCGAGCGACGACGACCTGCCGAGCGGTGACGAACTGGGCGCGGAGTTCGAACGCTTCCTCGCCGAGCAGGCCCGCCTCGACGACGACGCACCCGGGGACGACGATCAGAACTGAGGTTTGATCGACCCAACATTTGGTCGTTCGTCCAGGTATCGTGGACGACGAAACCCTTCCGTTATCCGAAGTCACACTGACGACTCATATGGCGCATAGCGTCTCGGTGCACGGATATAATCGGACGATCGATATCTGAGCGGTGCCCGCATGCCGGGCAGCAGCTTCAGGAGGCGATATGAGCGACTCCCGCACGCGAATGCTCCGCCCGGTGCCGGACACCGAGCCGCGGCTCGTGTTCCGCACCATCCATGGGTACAGGCGCGCGTTCCGCATGGCCGGCGAGGGTCCGGCCGTCCTCCTGTTGCACGGCATCGGCGACAACTCGTCGACGTGGAGCGAGATCATCCCGCACCTGGCTCAGAACTACACGGTGATCGCACCGGACCTCCTCGGCCACGGGCGCTCCGACAAGCCCCGCGCCGACTATTCGGTGGCCGCCTACGCGAACGGCATGCGCGATCTGCTCTCGGTGCTGGACATCGACAAGGTCACCGTCGTCGGTCATTCGCTCGGCGGCGGCGTCGCGATGCAGTTCTCCTACCAGTTCCCGCACATGGTCGACCGTCTGGTGCTGGTGTCGGCCGGCGGTGTCACCAAGGACGTGCATCCGCTGCTGCGCCTGATCTCGATGCCGGTGGTCAACGAGGCCCTCAAGCTGCTGCGCATTCCGGGTGCGATGACGTCGGTCCGCGCGATCGGCGAGGTCGTCTCCCGCCTCCACGGGTCGCCGCTGCGTCCCGGCACGATGCTGCACGACACCCCCGACCTGGTCCGGGTGCTCGGCGCCCTGCCAGATCCGACGGCGTACGAGGCGTATCTACGGACGTTGCGCTCGGTGGTCGACTGGCGCGGTCAGGTGGTCACGATGCTCGACCGGTGCTATCTGACCGAGAACCTCCCGGTGCAACTGATCTGGGGCGCGCGCGACTCGGTGATCCCCGTCAGCCACGCGCATCTGGCGCATTCCGCGATGCCCGGCTCACACCTCGATATCTTCGAGGACGCCGGTCACTTCCCGTTCCGCGACGACCCGCTCCGCTTCCTCGGTGTGGTCGAGAACTTCCTCGAGTCGACCGCACCGCTGGAGTTCGACGAGACCCGCTGGCGGAACCTGCTGACCGACGGCGTCGGTGAGGGCACCATCACCGGCGCTCCCGCGACCCGCATGGCGGTGCTCGACGCGATGGGCTCCGACGAACGCAGCGCCACCTGAAACTCGATCGCGGCGGCGTCCCGGGTCCGGAAGCCCGGTATTGCTCGGCAAGGCTCTAGCCTGTAACGGTGCTGCTTCCCGATCTTCTCCCCGAATCCGTCGACCCCCACGGCGTAGATGCCGACGCACTGTTCGACGCGTTCACGTCGTGGACGAGCGATCGCGGCCTGCAGCTGTACCCCGCGCAGGAAGAGGCGCTCATGGAGTTGGTCTCCGGGGCCAACGTCGTCCTCGCCACGCCCACGGGTTCCGGAAAGTCGATGGTGGCGCTCGGTGCCCACTTCTTCGCGCTCGCTGCATGGCGGAACGGCGGGGGCCGGCGAACGTTCTACACTGCGCCGATCAAGGCGCTGGTCAGCGAGAAGTTCTTCGCGTTGTGCGACGTGTTCGGGGCCGACAACGTCGGCATGATGACCGGCGACGCGTCGGTGAACTCGTCGGCGCCGATCATCTGCGCGACCGCCGAGATCGTCGCGAACCTCGCGTTGCGTGAGGGGCCGGGCTCGGACATCGGCCAGGTCGTGATGGACGAGTTCCACTTCTATTCCGAGCCGGACCGCGGCTGGGCGTGGCAGGTGCCGCTGATCGAGCTCCCGCAGGCGCAGTTCCTGCTTATGTCGGCGACGCTCGGCGACGTGAGCCACCTGTGTGCGGACCTCACCCGCCGCACCGGCCGGCCCACCACGGAGGTGTCGGGCTCGGAGCGCCCGGTGCCGCTGCACTTCTCGTACTCGCAGACGCCGATCGGCGAGGAGATCGAGGAGCTCGTCACGACCCATCAGGCGCCGGTGTACGTCGTGCACTTCACGCAGGCCGCCGCGCTCGAGCGGGCGCAGGCCCTCACCAGCGTGAACCTCTGCACGCGCGCCGAGAAGGACGCGATCGCCGAGGCCATCGGGGCGTTCCGCTTCACCACCGGCTTCGGCAAGACGCTGTCGCGGCTGGTCCGTCACGGCATCGGCGTGCACCACGCCGGCATGCTGCCGAAGTACCGCCGGCTCATCGAACGGCTCGCGCAGGACGGCCTGCTCAAGGTCATCTGCGGCACCGACACACTCGGCGTGGGCATCAACGTGCCCATCCGCACGGTGCTGCTGACCGGCCTCACCAAGTACGACGGCACCCGCACCCGCCAACTGCGGGCCCGCGAGTTCCACCAGATCGCCGGCCGCGCCGGCCGCGCCGGCTACGACACGATGGGCACCGTCGTCGTGCAGGCGCCCGAGCACGAGATCGAGAACGTGCGCGCCCTCGCGAAGGCCGGCGACGACCCGAAGAAGCGCCGGAAGGTACAGCGCAAGAAGGCACCCGAGGGTTTCGTGTCGTGGGGCGAGGGCACCTTCGACAAGTTGATCGCCGCCTCACCGGAGCCGCTGAGTTCTCGCTTCTCGGTGAGCAATTCGATGCTCCTGAACGTGATCGCGCGCCCCGGCAACTGTTTCCAGGCGATGCGGCATCTTCTCGAGGACAACCACGAGTCGCGGCCGGCGCAGCGCAAACACATCCTCAAGGCGATCTCGCTGTACCGCGGCCTGCTGCAGGCCGGGATCGTCCAGCAACTCGACGAGCCCGACGAGTACGGCCGGATGGCGCGGCTGACGGTGGATCTGCAGCGCGACTTCGCCCTCAATCAACCACTGTCGCCGTTCGCGCTCGCATCGCTCGAACTGCTCGACGTCGAATCGCACACCTATGCACTCGATGTCGTATCGATCATCGAGTCGACGCTCGACGACCCGCGACAGATCCTGATGGCACAGCAGCACGCGGCACGCGGCGAGGCCGTCGCGGAGATGAAGGCCGACGGGATCGAGTACGAGGAGCGCATGGAGCTGCTCGAGGAGATCACCTGGCCGAAGCCGTTGGCGGATCTGCTGTTCCCGGCCTTCGAGATCTACCGCGCCGGTCATCCGTGGATGAGCGAATTCGCCCTCTCCCCCAAGTCCGTCGTCCGCGACATGGTGGAACGGTCGATGACGTTCGCCGAACTGGTGAGCCACTACGGCCTCGCCCGTTCCGAGGGCCTGGTCCTGCGGTACCTCGCCGACGCGTATCGCGCGCTACGGCAGACGGTTCCGGCGGAGGCCCGCACCGAGGAACTCGAGGACCTCACCGAGTGGCTGGGTGAGCTGATCCGCCAGGTCGATTCGAGCCTCCTCGACGAGTGGGAGCAGCTCACCAATCCGGGCGCCGAGTCCGACGACCAGCAGGTCGCGTTCGGCGCCGACATCCCGCGCCCCATCACCGCGAACACCCGCGCGTTCAAGGTCATGGTGCGCAACGCGATGTTCCGTCGCGTCGAACTGGCGTCACGCCGGCGCTGGGACCAGCTCGCCGAACTCGGCGACGGTCTGGACGCCGACGACTGGGCCGACCTGCTCGAGCTGTACTTCGACGAGTACGAGGAGATCGGGACCGGACCGTCGGCACGCGGCCCCCAGCTGTTCCAGGTGACCGTCGAACCGACACTGTGGCGGGTCCGGCAGGTCCTCGAAGACCCGCAGGGCGACCATGGTTGGGCGCTGCTCGCCGAGGTCAACCTCGCCGAATCCGACGCGGCCGGTGAGGTGGTCTTCGACGAGTTCGAGGTCGCGGAGGGCTGATCCGGGCGAACTCCGGGCGGTTACTGCGTCATCGACCGAGTGTCGCGCGCAGTAACAGCCCGACGAAGCAGACTGCAGCGGTACGGTTTCGGCATGTCTGACATCGTGATCGGGATCCTGGCCATCGCCGTCGGTGCGGTGTTCTGTTTCAGCGGTACGGCCGCCATGCGGTTCGTGATCGCGCTCTGGGGTGCGTTCGCGGGTTTGAACCTGGGCGCCGGCCTGGTCTCCGCGATCACCGGTGACGGCTACTTCGCCACCGCACTGGGTTGGATCGTCGGCATCCTGGTGGCGCTGCTCTTCGCCGTGCTGGCCTACCTGTACTACGCGGTGGCGGTGACGTTGGCGATGGCGTCCGTCGGATTCGCTCTCGGCACGGCCGCGATGGTGGCGGTCGGCGTGACCTGGAACTGGGTTGTCGTCCTGGTGGGCGTGATCCTCGGTGTGGCGCTGGCAGTCCTCACGCTCGCCGTCGATCTGCCCGCGGTGTTGCTCGTGGTCGTCAGCGTCCTCGGCGGTGCGGTCGCAATGGTGGGCGGCGTGATGCTGCTCGCCGGGGCCGTCGACACGGCCGACTTCGACCACGCGTCACTCACGACGACCATCTCCGACGACTGGTGGTGGTACGCGATGTACGTCGCGCTCGTCGTCGCCGGCGTCGTCGCGCAGTCCCGGATGCTCGGACGGGAGCGGTCGCTTCGCGACCAGTGGCGCCACACCTCCGCACCGTCCGTCCCCTCGAACACCTGACCGGTCCGAAGACGACGTCGGGCTGTTACTGCGACATCCGCCGAGAGGCGAGCGCAGCAACAGCCCGACGAGACGCCCTACGCGTTCGGCTTGAACGGACCGGCGCTGCGCGGCTTGCGGTTGGACTCCTCGCGCCGCACGGCCTGCAGTTCCTTGACCCGCTTCTCTTCCTTGCGGACCTCGACGAGGTTGGCGCGCTCGGCGACGAGCCAGTCGGGCTGATCGGCCAGGAGCGCCTCGATCTGCTCGGTGGTGAGGGCGTCCTCGATGCCACCGCGGGTGAGGCCGGAGATCGACACACCCAGCTTGGCGGCGACGACGGGACGCGGGTGCGGACCGTTGGCGCGCAGTTCGGTCAGCCATGCCGGCGGGTTGGTCTGCCACTCGCTGAGCTCGTCGCGGGTCACCACGCCGTCCTGGAACTCGGCGGGGGTGGCCTGGAGGTACACACCCAGCTTCTTCGCCGCGGTTGCGGGCTTCATCGTCTGGGGGGTCTTCTGCGACGTCATACGTCAAGGGTAACGAGCACGCGCTGCGCGGCTGCACCCACCGCTGCAGGTAGCCTTGCCGAGTGACAGAGGCGACTGATCCCCGACCGTTCCGGCTCGCGTACGTCCCCGGCGTCACCCCCGCCAAGTGGGTCCGCATCTGGAACGAACGCATCACCGACACCCCGCTCGAGCTGGTGGCGTCGACCGCCGCCGAGTCGACCGCGGCCCTGCGGGAGGATCGCGCGGACGCGGCGCTCGTGCGGCTGCCGATCGACCGCGACGGCCTGAGCGCCATCACGCTGTACGCCGAGACGCCCGTCGTGGTGGTGCCGAAGGACCACGTGTTCACCGCCGCGGACGAGATCGCGCTGTCCGACCTCGCCGAGGAACTGGTGCTGGATCCGCTGGACACCCCGATCACCTGGGATCAGCTGCCCGGTCGGCCCGCCCTGGACCGTCCCGCCTCGACCGGCGACGCGATCGAGTTGGTCGCCGCGGGCGTCGGCGTCCTGGTCGTGCCCCAGTCCCTCGCCCGGCTGCACCACCGCAAGGATCTGACGTACCGGCCGGTGGCAGGCGCGCCCGAGTCGGAGGTTGCACTGTCTTGGGTCACCGACCGCACGACCGAACTGGTCGAGGAGTTCATCGGCATCGTCCGCGGACGCACCGCCAACAGCTCGCGCGGACCCAACCCGCACGAGACGCCGCGGACCAAGGACAAGGCGCCCCGGGCGGCTGCGCCGCGCACCGCGAAGCAGTCCGCCCCCACGTCCGGCAAGGCACGCGCCAAGGATTCGCGGCGCGGCAAGCCCGGCAGCAAGGCCAAGCCGGGCGGGCGCAAGCGCCGCTGAGGGCCCGCCCGCGTCACGACGCCGCCGTCACCGCTCCCGCCGGAGCGGCGTCCCGAAGCAACTCGGCGAGCTGCCGGTAGCCGTCCGCGCGCCCGCTCGAGACGCGGAACACCAGTCCGATGGTCCGGCCGGGGGTCGGTGCCGCGAACCGCGCCGTGGCGAGGTCGCCGCGCCGGGTCTCGACGGGTACCGCCGAGTCCGGGACCAGGGTGACCCCCAATCCGCCTGCGACGCACTGCACGACGGTCGCGAGCGAGGTGGCCCGGGTGTCGCCGGACAGCGGGTGTGCGTCGACGGACCGGCACAGATCCAACGTTTGATCGCGCAGGCAGTGCCCCTCGTCGAGGAGTAGCAGCGGTAGTTCGTCGAGGACGTCGAGTGGCAGGTCGTCGCGGCCGGCGAACGGGTGTTCCCTCGGCAACACGACGACGAAATCCTCTCGATACAACGGAATCTCGATCAGCCCCGGAGCCTCCGACGGCAGCGCCAGCACCGCGACGTCGATCGCGCCGGTGCGGAGCGCGTCGAGCAGTCGCGCCGTCTGGTCCTCGATCACCTGCGGCACCAGGGCCGGGAACTTCGCGCGGAGCGCCGGCAGCAACGCCGGCAGCACGTAGGGCGCGACGGTGGGGATCAGTCCGAGGCGCAGCGGCCCGACCAGCTTGTCGCCGACCCCGGCGGCCGCGGCGACGAATCCGTCGGCGGCGTCGAGGATCAGTTTGGCCTGGGTCAGCAACTGCTCCCCCGCCGCCGTCACCAGGACACGCCGGGTGCTGCGTTCGATCAGCTGAACTCCGAGACCGTTCTCGAGGGACGCCAGCGCCTGCGACAGTGTGGGTTGGCTCACACTCAAACGCGCTGCGGCCGTGCCGAAGTGGCGATACTCCGCCACCGCGACAAAGGCACGCAGCTGTGACAGTGTCGGTTGATAAGTCCCATCAGCCATACCTATCAGTGTAGTGCCACCTATCACCTTTACCTTTTGAAAGGTTTCGGGCACTATGGAGTCATACCGAAGAGCGCAGGACACGGAGCCTCGAACGAGAGCCACCGCAGACCCGCTCGAGGTAGCGCCCACCACCGATCCACGGTGCGTGGCCTGCGCATACAGATGTTCACAAATCAAGTAGGAGGACGACACATGGCTCTGCTGACCATCGGCGACCAGTTCCCGGCATACAACCTGACCGCCGTGATCGGTGGCGATCTGTCCAAGGTCGACGCCAAGCAGCCCGACGACTACTTCACCACCGTCACCAGCGACGACTACGCCGGCAAGTGGCGCGTCGTCTTCTTCTGGCCCAAGGACTTCACGTTCGTGTGCCCCACCGAGATCGCCGCGTTCGGCAAGCTGAACGACGAGTTCGCGGACCGCGACGCCCAGGTGCTCGGCGCCTCGGTCGACAACGAGTTCGTCCACTTCCAGTGGCGTGCACAGCACGAGGACCTCAAGACCCTCCCCTTCCCGATGCTCTCGGACCTCAAGCGTGAGCTGGCCGAGGCCACCGGCGTCCTGAACGCCGACGGCGTCGCGGACCGCGCCACCTTCATCATCGACCCGAACAACGAGATCCAGTTCGTGTCCGTCACGGCCGGTTCCGTGGGCCGCAACGTCGACGAGGTCCTGCGCGTCCTCGACGCCCTGCAGTCCGACGAGCTGTGCGCCTGCAACTGGAAGAAGGGTGACCCGACCATCGACGCGGGCGCTCTCATGACCGAGGGTGTCTGACCCATGTCGGTCGAGAACCTCAAGAACTCGCTTCCCGAGTACGCCAAGGATCTCAAGCTCAACCTGAGCTCCCTCGCTCGCTCGACGGAGCTCAACGAGCAGCAGCTGTGGGGCACCTTCCTCGCCTGCGCGGCCGCCACCAAGTCGGCGACCGTGCTGAAGGAGATCGCGGAAGAGGCCGCCGACGTGCTGTCGGCGGAGGCGTACAACGCCGCCCTCGGTGCCGCATCGATCATGGGTATGAACAACGTCGCCTACCGCGCCAAGAGCTTCCTCGGTGACGAGTTCGCCCAGGTGCGCATGGGTCTTCGCATGAACATCATCGGCAACCCCGGTGTCGAGAAGGCCGACTTCGAGCTGTGGTCGCTGGCCGTGTCGACGATCAACGGCTGCCATGACTGCACCGCCGCCCACGACGCCGTCGTGCGCAAGGAAGGCCTCACCAAGGAGCAGGTCTGGGAGGCCGTCAAGGTCGCCGCGACTCTCCAGGGTGTCGCCCAGGCCGTCGTCGCGAGCGAGACGCTCGCCTGATCGGTCCCCGTTCGACGGAAGGCCCGGTACACGACTCAGGTCGCGTACCGGGCCTTCCGTCGTCTCCGGAGTTAATCTGGGCCCCATGGCAATCGAGGTCCACGTCGTCCGCGTCTTCACCGACCCCGACGGTAAGCACGGGAACCCGTTGGGCATCGTCGACGCCGCTTCCGTGGATCTCTCCGAACGGCAGGCACTCGCGAAACACCTCGGGTTCAGCGAGACCATCTTCGTCGACCTCCCCGACCCGGGGGCGGACGCCGCCCGGGCGCAGATCTTCACTCCAGCCGCCGAACTCCCCTTCGCCGGACATCCCACCGTCGGCCTGTCGTGGTGGCTCGACGAGCAGGGCCGGGGCGTCGACGCTCTCGACGTGCCCGCCGGCCGGGTCGCCACGTGCGAGCGACACGGCGCGACCTGGGTACGCGCGCAGGCCGATTGGGCACCCGATTTCGCGTTGTACCCGATGCCGGACGTCGCGGACGTCCTCGCGGCCCACGCCCACGACTTCACCGCCGGCCACCACTACGTCTGGGCGTGGGAGGACGAATTCGAGGGCCGGATCCGATCCCGGATGTTCGCCCCCGGGCTCGGCGTGCCCGAGGCCGAGGCCACCGGCTCGGCCGCAGTCCACATCACGGCCCACCTGCGTCGCTCACTTCTCATCAAGCAGGGACGGGGCTCCCAGATCCGAACCACGTTCGGCGACGACGGCTGGGTCGAGGTCGGCGGCCGGGTACGACCCGAACGCACGATCACGGCCTGAGCCGCGCACCGGTCACCGTGGCAGCACCCGATCGACGGCGGCATCGACGAGGTCGTCGATCTCCTTGTCCGAGAACAACTCCGGCAACGTGAGTCGATCGACGATCAGCCAGTTCAACGCCATGTAGAGCAGCGTCACGGTCGTCGGGTCCCCCGGCATGTCCGACTCGACGTGGTTGGCGATGTTGAAGTCGAGATCCTGACGGACGCGTTCGGTGAGGACTGCGCGCAGATCGGGCCGTCGGGTCGCCTCCAACCGGAGTTCGAGCAGCGCGAGAAACCCGGTGCGGAAAGCCGCCACCCGTCCCACCGTCTCCTTCATCAACGCCGTGAGGTGCTCGCGGTCGTGCGCCCCACGCAGACTCAGGTCCATCGTCGCGTCGTCGGGCTTGAGCCGCTCGTAGATCCGCGCCCCCGCCTGGGTCAGCAGGTCGTCCCGGTTGGCGAAGTAGTTCGACGCGGTACCCGCCGGCACCTGCGCCTCCGCGTCGACCGCACGGAAGGTGAGTCCGCGGGCACCCTCCCGCGCCAGGACCTCGATCGCGCCGTCGACCAACGCCGCTCGCCGCTCCGGATTTCGCCGCACCTTGACACCACTCCATCTGTAGTACTAACTTTTACACCACTTCACTCAGAGTACTACGGACGGAGTTGTATATGCGTAAGCTCGTGTACTACGTCGCGGTCTCCCTGGACGGATACATCGCCGGGCCCGGCGGCGAGGTCGACTTCTACCCGCTCTCCGATTCGATGGCCGCGTGGATCAACGAGCGCTACCCCGAGACAGTGCCGACACACATCCGCCCCCAGGCGGGACTCCAGGACGCACCCAATCGCGCGTTCGACACGATCATCATGGGGCGCGGCACCTACGAGCCCGCGCTCGCCGTCGGCATCACCAGTCCGTACGCCCACCTGCGCCAACTCGTGGTCTCGACGACGCTCGGGACGATCCCCGACCCGGCGGTGGAGCTCGTGTCGAACGATCCGGTCGAGGCAGTCCGCAAACTCAAGGCCGAGGACGGGCTCGACATCTGGCTCGCCGGCGGCGGTCAACTCGCCGGCGCGCTACTACCCGAGATCGACGAACTGATCGTGAAGAGCTACCCGGTGGTGGGCGGCGCCGGACTACCGGCCTTCGCGGGCCCGTTCCGTCCGACGGCCTTCACGCGCACGGACCTCACGTCGTTCGACAACGGCGCGAGCGTGTCGTGGTTCAGCCGAACACCGAACGCGAACGCCTGACCGAGCGATCAGCTGCTGCTACCGAAGCCGGCTGTCTCGGGGGCGAACGCCACGCGGTACCACACGCCCTCGGCCGGATCGTATGTACAGGGCTCGATGACGACCGCCCGGTAGGCCTTCTCGAGCAGCAGCGCCTTGCTGCGCAGGTACTCGGCCCCCTCCCCCGAGAACTCGCCTCGATAGACAGGACCGAACTTCCACGGTGTCGCGTCGGCAGCACCGGCGCCGAGCGAGGTGGCGAGCACCAGCAAGTCCCGCAACATGACACAGCCCCGCCGGGAGGGGGACACCGGCGGGGCTGCGAGCTCTGTGAGCAGTTCGGTACGAGACCGATCAGAGGGAGAGCGTCTGCCCCGGGAAGATCAGATCGGGGTTGGCGACCTGGCCGGCAAGGTTCGCCAGCGAGACACCGTGGTTCGCGGCGATCTGCGACAGCGTGTCACCGAGCTGGACGACGTAGGAGCCGACACCGGCGGGCAGGGTTTGCGCCCAGTCGTTCACCTGCTGCTGGACGGGGGCCTGCGACACGACCGGAGCCGGGGCGGGCTGAGCGATGGACTCGACCGAGCCACCCGGGGTGCTGCCGCCGGTGAGGTACTGTCCGCACACGGGCCATGCGCCGACACCCTGGCCGTCGAGAACGTTCTCGGCGACGCGGATCTGCTCGGCCTGGCTAGCGTTGCTGGCGCTACCGGTGCCGCCGTACGCCTCCCAGGTGCTCTGGGAGAACTGCAGGCCGCCGTAGTAGCCGTTGCCGGTGTTGGCCGCCCAGTTGCCGGACGACTCGCACTCGGCGACACCGGACCAGTCGTGGCTGCCGGCAGCCGATGCGGTACCGGTGCCGATCGCCAGCGGGATGGCGACGACGGCGCCGGTGGCAACGACTGCGCCCAGGGCGCGCTTGATCGTGAAGCTGGTCATACGGGTGAATCCTCTCCGCTCCTGCGGGTGAGACGGCGCTCTCGCGCCGACCGTGTCGGGCGGAGTTCCATCCGCCTCACCCCTGCCCCCTCGAAGGTTTCGGGTGTCCGGACCGCGGGGCAGGATCGTGCAGCGGCGGACCGGCGTGGCTCGTTTGTTTCGAGCCGGACACGACGCTAGGGGACGGTCACGAAAAGGTCACGGTCCGCGATTTCGGTACGAACGTCCAGGTAACGAAGGCCGTCGGCGACGTTTCCGCAGAACCCCTCGGCGTGTCCGCAACTCGGCAGACCGGTCGTTATCCACTCGTTATGTGATTACCGTCATAGTCAATTCGTGCCGTGGGTCACACGGATCAGCCGCGGCTGAGGTCCCCCGCCGCGAGATCGGCGGCACTGAGTAGCACCTCGATCTCGTCCCCCAGTTCGACACCGTGCGCGAGGGGCAGTCGGTCGCCGCTCCAGAATCGGCCCGGGTCGTACCAATTGGTCCTGCGATCGCCGGTCAGCAGGCCCATCGCCTCGAACGTCGACGCCACCACCTCCGCGCAGTAGGCGCTCTCCAGACCCGCACCCGATTCGCGGTCGCCGCCGCGCGACCGCAACGACGGCAGCCGGCCGCCGAACCAACGCGACGCCAGCTTCGCCGTCGACGGGAACGGGGTGCCGTCCAGGCGGGCGATCGTCCGCAGCAGGGCGTCCTCCTGCTCACGGGTCACGGGGCCGGCGAGCTGACGCAGCCAGCCGCGCTGCCCGTAGCGCGCACCCCACACCTGAACGGCGGCACGCAGGTCGTGCAATTGGACACCGCGCTGGAACTTCCCGGTCCACATGTCCTGCAGCGAGTGCCCGAGCTCCGCGTGCCACATCAGCGGCGGGAGGTCGTCGAGCACGACGGACATGCCGACGTGGTTGACGGGACTGTTCGTCAGGGTCTGGATCGCGCGGTCGGCGCCGGTGTGACCGCGGAAGATCCAGATGTCGCCCGTGCGGGTCGCTTCCACCGCGTCGTCGAGGCTGACCTGTGATGGATGCATCCGCCGAGTCATCCGCCTAGCCTAGAGCGATGCGCATCGACAGCAGACATCTGTGGAAGGCCCTCGGACTGGCCGGCGCCCTCGGGGTCGCGGCCACGGGCGCACTGGCGGTACGAGCCGAACGACAGCGCCGCGCATACACACCCGACGAGGTCCGCGACCGCCTGCACACCCGTTTCGCACAGGCATCGGCGGCCGCGGACCGGACCGTGGTGGAACTCGTCGATACGAAACCGACACTGCGGCAACGGCTGTCGCGGGTGCTGCGCCGCCGCTGAGCCGGATCAGCCGAGCGCTTTGGCGACCCCGGCCGCCATCTCGGCGACCTGCTCGTCGGTCATGACGAACGACGGCGAGAACTGCATCGCACCCTGACCGGCCGCGCGGCCGGAGATCCCGAACTCGCGCAACGTCTTCACGAACGGCAACGCCTCCGCGGGATCGACCAGCTGGACCGCAGCGACGGCACCGATGCCGCTGCGCACCTCCGCCACCCGGGGATGTTCCGCGAGCGGGGCGAGATGCTCGTGCAGCGACGCCTCGAGCCGCTTCGACTCCCCGAGAAGGTCCTCGCGCTCGACGATGTCGAGATTGGCCATGGCCGCGGCCGCGGCCCCGGCGTGGCCGCCGTAGGTGTACCCGTGCCGCCACCACACTCCCCCACCGAAGAATGGTTCCGCGACGGTCGGCGCGACGAACACCGCACCCATCGGCACGTACCCCGACGTGAGTCCCTTGGCGGTGGTGATCATGTCCGGCTGCAGGTCGAAACGCGTCGAGGCGAACCACGACCCGCCGATCCGGCCGAAGCCGGTGACGACCTCGTCCACGACGAACAGGATGTCGTGTTCGCGGCAGATCTCGCGGACCTCGCTCAGGTACCCCTCGGGCGGCAGGTAAATGCCGCCGGCACCGATGATCGGCTCACAGAAGAACGCCGCGATCTTGTCGGCGCCCTCCCGCTCGATCAGCCCGAGCAGTCCCTTCGCGTCGTCCCACTCCACGGTGCGGGCGTCGGCCATGAGGTCGCCGTAGCCTTCCCGGTTGACCGGGATCCCAGCCAGTGCGGTGCCCGCGACGTGCATGCCGTGGTACGCCTTCTGCCGGCCCACGATCAGCGTCTTGGACGGCCGGCCGACCTCGGTCCAGTACCGGCGGGCGAGTTTCGCGGCGGAGTCGACCGAGTCGGAGCCACCCGAGGTGAAGAACACCTTGGAACCGGGAACCGGCGCGATCGCGGCCAGACGCTCCGCGAGGGCCACCGTGGTGTCGGAGGTGAAGTCGCCGAAGTTGGAGAAGTGCGCGATCTTCGACAGCTGCGCGGCGACGGCGTCGGCGATCTCGGTGCGGCCGTGCCCGACGTTGGTGAACCACAGTCCCGCGGTGGCGTCGAGGTAGCGGGTCCCCGCGTCGTCCCAGATGTACGCGCCCTCACCGCGGGTGACGACGAACGCGCCGTCGCGCTGCACCGCCCCCATGTCGGCGAACCCGTGCCACAGTGCTCCACTCATCCGCGCTCTACCCCTTCGATCGTGCTTGCCGGTCGTGTGCCGCTTTCCGCGACTATGCCACGGAAACCGGATCGGGCTCGTCGCCGCCGAGACCGCGCCACCGCCGGCCCAATCGTCCGGAGGCGTTGACCGCGAGCGCCATCAAGGTCATCGCCACGAGCAGCACGACCAGGCCGACGGCGAGCTGGAGATATCCCTGCTCGCGCGGATCGAGGAACGGGTACGGATACCAGTCCACGATCGGTCCCCGGATCAGTGTGTACACCCCGTAGACGACGGGGAACGCGAGCCAGCTCAGCGACTGCAGATCGGTGATCCGGACCCGCGGCGGGTTGACGATCCAGTCGAGGAAGAGCACCAATGGCAGGATGCGGTGGAGGGTGTCGTTGATCCACCGGTCCTGCAGCATGACGTCGACGTTCGCGAGCAGGACCGCATAGATGATGCCGGTGATCACCATGTAGACCGTCGCCGCGCCGCGAACCAGCTGCCATCGGGTGTCCTGCGGGTCACGGACCGCACCCACCAGCAGCACGATCGCCGCGAGGACATTGCTCAGGATCGTGAAGTAGCTGAAGTAGTTCGCGACGGAGAAGGTCGGTTCGTCGATGTTGCGGAGCGGAATCCACGCGAGCGCGACGATGCCGAGGGCGGCGAACACGATCCGCAGCACGCGAAAGATCGGGTGGGTCCGCCGGATCGCGGGACCCGGTGTGACGGCGGTCATGCGCGTATGTTCGCACGCCCCGGGCGGTTCCAGCCGGAATTGCCGTTGCACGCTTCGATAGGCTGTGCGGAGCATGTCGACAACACCATCAGCAGCCGAGACCGGGTTCGATCGCCGCGAGGCGAGGAAGCGGCTCGGTGCCCTCACCCTCCGCGACGAGCACCGGCTTCGCCGACGCCTCGACCGCGCCAAGTCCCCGTCCGCGCTCGCCGCACTCGCCGACGAGATCTCCGCCGCCGAGCTGCGCGTCGAGGGCCGCCGGGCGCAGGTCCCGCCGATCACATACCCGGAAGCGCTGCCGGTCACGCAGCGCCGCGAGGACATCGCCGCCGCGATCGCATCGCACCAGGTGGTGATCGTCGCCGGCGAGACGGGTTCCGGCAAGACCACCCAGATCCCGAAGATCTGCATGGAACTGGGTCGCGGCATCCGCGGCATGATCGGGCACACCCAGCCTCGCCGCCTGGCCGCCCGCACGGTCGCCGAGCGGATCGCCGAGGAGGTGGGACGCGAACTGGGCGACACCGTGGGCTACACCGTCCGCTTCACCGACCAGGTGTCCGACTCGACGCTGGTCAAACTGATGACCGACGGCATCCTGCTCGCCGAGATCCAGCGCGACCGGATGCTGCGCCGGTACGACACGCTGATCATCGACGAGGCCCACGAGCGCAGCCTCAACATCGACTTCATCCTGGGCTACCTCAAGCAGCTGCTCCCCCGGCGCCCCGACCTCAAGGTGATCATCACCTCGGCCACCATCGACCCGGAGCGGTTCGCCGAACACTTCGCGGTGGACGGCGTGCCGGCACCCATCGTCGAGGTGTCGGGCCGGACGTTCCCGGTGGAGATGCGCTACCGCCCGCTCACCGTCGAGGTGGGCGAGCAGACCTTCGACCGCGACCCCGTCGACGCGGTGTGCGAGGCCGTCGAGGAACTCGCCGCCGAGGGTGACGGCGACATCCTGGTCTTCCTGTCCGGCGAGCGCGAGATCCGCGACACCGCCGAAGCCCTGCGGGACCGCAAGTACCGCAACACCGAGATCCTGCCGCTGTACGCCCGGCTGTCGGCCGCGGAACAGCACCGGGTGTTCTCCCCGCACACCGGGCGGCGCGTGGTCCTGTCCACCAACGTCGCCGAGACGTCGCTGACGGTGCCCGGCATCCGTTACGTCATCGACCCGGGCACGGCCCGCATCTCGCGCTATTCGGTCCGCACCAAGGTGCAGCGCCTGCCGATCGAACCGATCTCGCAGGCGTCGGCCCGCCAGCGCGCCGGACGATGCGGTCGCGTCGCGGACGGAATCTGCATCCGCCTCTACGCGGAGGACGACTTCGAGTCGCGGCCCGCGTTCACCGAGCCGGAGATCCTGCGCACCAACCTGGCGTCGGTGGTCCTGCAGATGACCGCCCTCGGGCTCGGCGAGATCGAGGCGTTCCCGTTCGTCGAGGCACCGGATCCGCGGGCGATCCGTGACGGCGTCGCGCTGCTCGAGGAACTCGGCGCCATCGCCGGACCCGGTCAGCGCCGCGTCGACGCCGACACCGAGACCGACACCGAGACAGCCCGGGACAAGCCCGTCGGCCCGCAGCTCACCGCGACCGGCCGCGAACTGGCCCAGTTACCGGTCGATCCGCGGATGGCGCGCATGCTGGTCGAGGCGCACCGCAACGGCTGCCTGCGCGAGATGCTGGTGATCGTGTCCGCGCTGTCCATCCAGGACGTCCGCGAGCGCCCCGCCGAGTTCCAGCAGGCCGCCGACGAGAAGCACGCCCGCTTCGCCGTCGAGAACTCCGACTTCCTCGCCTACCTCAAGCTGTGGGAGTACCTGCGCGAACAGCGGAAAGAGCTCAGCTCCAACCAGTTCCGGAAGATGTGCCGCAACGAGTTCCTGCACTGGCTGCGGATCCGCGAGTGGCAGGACCTGCACGGCCAGCTCCGTCAGATCACCCGCGGACTCGGCTGGGAGCCGGGCGATTCCGGCGGCCCGGACGCCGCGACGGCGTCCGAGACGTCGATCCACCAGTCGCTGCTCGCGGGCCTGCTCTCGCACATCGGGCTGCGCGAGGGCGACAAGCGCGACTTCCTCGGCGCCCGCGGCAGCCGGTTCGCGATCTTCCCCGGCTCCGGCCTGTTCAAGAAGCCGCCGCGCTGGGTGATGGCGTCCGAACTGGTCGAGACGTCGCGACTGTGGGCGCGGATGGCCGCCCGCATCGAACCCGAGTGGGCCGAGAAGCTGGCCCCGCACCTCGTCAAGCGCACGTACTCGGAGCCGCACTGGTCCACCAAACGGGCGTGTGCGATGGCGTACGAGCGGGTCACCCTCTACGGCGTCCCGCTCGTCACCGGACGACCCGTCACCTACAGCACGATCGACCCCGAGGCATCGCGGGAGTTGTTCATCCGGCACGCACTGGTGCAGGGCGAGTGGCAGACACAGCACAAGTTCTTCCACGCCAACCGCGCGCTGCTCGACGACGTCGAGGAACTCGAACACCGGGCCCGACGACGCGACATCCTCGTCGACGACGAGACGCTGTTCGAGTTCTACGACCAGCGGGTCGGTCCGGAGGCGGTGTCCGCCAAGCACTTCGACACGTGGTGGAAGCAGGCGCGACGCTCGGATCCGAATCTGCTGAACTTCACCACCGCCACGGTGGTCAACGCCGACTCCGCCGCAGTACTCGAGGGCGACTATCCCGACGCGTGGCGTCAGGGCGACATCCAGTTCCCCTTGACGTACCAGTTCGAGCCCGGCACCGAGGACGACGGCGTCACCGCGCGGATACCGGTGGCGCTGCTCGCGGGCCTGCGCCCGGTGGGATTCGACTGGCTGGTGCCCGGCATGCGCACCGAGCTGGTCACCGCACTGATCAAGACGCTGCCGAAACAACTCCGCCGCCAGGTGGTGCCGGCCCCGGACTTCGCCGCGGCCGCGCTCGCCGCCGTCAAACCGCGATCCGAGTCCCTGATCCACGCGATGGCGCGCGAGCTGTCGCGGCTCGGTTCGTGCCGGATCGACCCGACGGACTTCGACGTAGCGTCGCTGCCGCCGCACCTGCGGATGACGTTCGCGGCGGTGGACGAGAAGGCCAAGGTCCTCGGCAAGGACAAGAGCCTGGCCGCGCTGCGCCGGTCCCTGGCACCGCGGGTCGAGGTGGAGGTCGCCAAGGCCACCTCGACCACAGAACGGGCCCCGGCACCGGTCTGGACCGCGCAGACCCTGGGCACGCTGCCGTCGTCGGTGACCCGGACCCTGGGCGGCCAGAAGGTGACCGGCTACCCGGCGCTGGTGCCGGAGGACTCCGGCGTCGCGGTGCGGGTGCTCACCACGCCGGCCGCGCAGCGCGCCGCCATGCGGGCCGGCACCCGCCGGCTGCTCTTGAACGCTGTTCCGACGCAGGCCAAGTCGGTGACCAACGGGATGAGCAACGCCGACCGTCTCGCGCTCGGCCAGAACCCGGACGGCAGCTTCGACGCGCTCCTCGAGGACTGTCGCGCGTGCGCGGTCGACGAGCTGATCGCCGAGAACGGCGGCCCCGTGCTCGATCCCGCCGCGTTCGAGACGTTGACCGGGAAGGTCCGCGCGCAGCTCGCCACCCGTGTCGCACGGCTGCTTCACCTGCTGCTTCCTGCGCTCGCAGAGGCACATCGTCTGTCGGTGATCCTCGAACGATCGGTCGGCGAGGCCGCGGACGACGTGCGCGAGCAGCGAGAGTCGTTGCTGTTCCCCGGGTTCGTGACCGAACTCGGCTCCCGGCGACTCAAGGACCTGCCGCGGTACCTGGCGGCGGCGTCGCTGCGGCTCGAGTCGCTGCCCGGCAGCGCGCAACGCGACCAGGCGGGGATGGATGTCCTCGATCGCGTGTACTCCGCCTACGACCGGATGCTCTCGGCCCTGCCGGAGGAGCGCCGAGGAGACGACGACGTCAACGAGATCCTGTGGAAGATCGAGGAGTTGCGGGTGAGCCTGTTCGCACAGTCACTGGGCACCGCGATTCCCGTGTCGGAGAAGCGGGTACTCAAGTCGATCGACGGGATCCGGCGGTAGCGCGCTCACCCGGCGGCCTGCCGGCCGGAGTCACTCGGTTACGGACTCCGCGTCGGCGAGCTCGGCGGTGCGGCTTTCGCGGTGGGCGCGCAGGTCCTTGATCTCGCGCTCGAAGTCCTCCGCGGAACTGAAGGAGCGGTACACAGACGCGAAACGCAGGTAAGCCACCTCGTCGAGGTCACGCAGCGGACCGAGGATGGCCAATCCAACCTCGTGGCTGGGGATCTCGGGCGACCCTGACGCGCGGACTGCGTCTTCGACCTGCTGGGCCAGCAGGTTCAACGCGTCGTTGTCGACCTGGCGGCCCTGGCACGCGCGGCGTACACCCTGGACCACCTTCTCCCGACTGAACGGCTCGGTGACGCCACTTCGCTTGACTACGGCCAACACGGCCGTCTCGACGGTGGTGAATCGGCGGCCACACTCCGGGCACGAGCGTCGACGACGGATCGCCGCGCCCTCGTCGGCCTCTCGGGAATCGACCACGCGCGAATCGGGATGCCGGCAGAACGGGCAGTGCATGGTGATTCCTTCGTAGCCATCGTGGCCGCTGCGCCGCTTCTCGACCGATGCCGGTTCCAGCAGGACCGACTCACGCAGGGGAGACACGATATCGACGCGACCACGCGATGTGGTGTGACTGACAGGATTCGAGGATACCCGCCCCACCCATACCGACAGCGACTCCCGGGTACCCAGGCGGATCAGCGCCGAATCCGATCGTGCCGGCAGCACCATGATCGAACGCCTCCTCCATTCGCGACCGGAGCCCGGTCACCTCACGAACGACTCTGTTCCCTGCACCTGCACCGTGTCGGTCGCCCCCGACTCCCCGGCGGCCAAGTTCGCGAGCGCATCCAGCCCCACGACGATGCCGACGGTGACGACGACGGTCGCGACGATCGCCGACAGACCTGCGAATCGTGGCCGCGGGCGGCGCTGATCGTGTGACGGGTGGGAGGTGACCGAGACCCGAGATCCGCGCGAGCCGTACCGCGGCACGGCGTCGTAGTGCATGAGACCGGCAACCGGACGCCGCGAGTCCACGGGCCGGATGCGCGCCGGGCGGTACTCCCGCACGGTGCCACGGTCGATGATCACGCCGGACGAATCCGCCCGCATGTAGACGTCCCGGCGGCCCGTCGGCGTCCGACCGACCGATCCATTCCCCGAAAGTGCGATACCCATCCGAACCTCCCAGCCAGTCGTCGAGCCGTTTCACTAGTCGGACAGAGCGCGAACCGGACGTGTGGCGCTTCCTCCGGACACGTCGCGAGCAATCCGAGCAAACCGTGTTCGATCATGCGTTCGATAGAACACATATTCGATTTCTACCACGCGGCTGCGACAAAGTCAGTAGTTTCGACGACACAGGTCGAACAGATGTTTGAAGTAGTGGGGTGATCGGGATAGATTCGTGGCAGAACACACAGACACTCACCGACTCAGCCCGCGAGCCGCTGGAGCCGCGAAGGAGGCCACGCGCCATGAAGGACGACAGCTCGAGTTCCTCCGGCAAGTCCGGACGCACGTCGCCCGACGACGCCCAGGCCGACGCCGGGCTGGGCACGGGACTCGACGCCGGCCAGCTCACCGACCGTCAGCGCAACGTCCTCGAGGTCATCCGGACGTCGGTCGCCGAGCGCGGTTACCCGCCGAGCATCCGCGAGATCGGCGACGCGGTCGGCCTCACGTCCACGTCGTCCGTCGCGCACCAGCTGCGCACACTCGAGCGCAAGGGCTTCCTGCGGCGCGACCCGAACCGGCCCCGTGCGGTCGATGTCCGGGGACTGGACACGCTCGACGGCCTGGACGACACGCGGTCGACGCCGAGTGCATCCGCGGCCATGAAGTCCACCGACGAACTGCCGGCCCCGACGTTCGTGCCGGTGCTCGGACGCATCGCGGCCGGCGGCCCGATCCTCGCCGAGGAAGCCGTCGAGGACGTCTTCCCGCTACCCCGCGAACTGGTCGGGCAGGGATCGCTCTTCCTACTCAAGGTGGTCGGCGAGTCCATGATCGACGCTGCGATCTGCGACGGCGACTGGGTGGTCGTGCGGCAGCAGAACGTCGCGGAGAACGGCGACATCGTCGCCGCGATGATCGACGGTGAGGCGACCGTCAAGACCTTCAAGCACACCGGCAAGGATGTGTGGCTCATGCCGCACAACCCCCTGTTCGACCCCATTCCCGGCAACGACGCCGCGATCCTCGGCAAGGTCGTCACCGTGATGCGCAAGCTCTGACCCGTTACGACGACAGGGGCCGCGGCACTGGGTGCCGCGGCCCCTGTCGTCGTGAGGAGCGAGAAGTGCGGGTCAGCCGAGGTTCAGTCCGCGACCGATGATCTCCTTCATGATCTCGGTGGTGCCGCCGTAGATCGTCTGGACCCGAGAGTCCATGTACGCCTTGGCGATCGGATACTCGCGCATGTAGCCGTAGCCGCCGTGCAGCTGCAGGCACCGGTCGATCAGCTTGACCTGCGCCTCCGTGGTCCACCACTTCGCCATTGCGGCTTCCTGGACGGTGAGTGTGCCCGCGTTGAGCTGCTCGATGAACTTGTCCACCAGGATCCGCACGGCCGTCGTCTCGGTGGCGAGTTCGGCGAGCACGAACCGCGTGTTCTGGAAGCTCCCGATCGACTTGCCGAACGCCTTGCGGTCACGGCAGTACTGGATCGTCATGTCGAGGCAGGATTCCATCGCGGCGGCCGCCACGACCGCGATCGACAGGCGCTCCTGCGGCAGGTTCTGCATCAGGTAGATGAAGCCCATGCCCTCCTCGCCGAGGAGGTTCTCGGCCGGCACCCGGACGTCGGTGAAGCTCAGTTCCGCGGTGTCCTGGGCCTTGAGACCGATCTTGTCGAGGTTGCGTCCCCGCTCGAAGCCCTCCATGCCGCGTTCGACGACGAGCAAAGAGAAGCCCTGCGCACCCTTGTCGGGATCGGTGCACGCGACGACGATCACGACGTCGGCGTTGATGCCGTTCGTGATGAAGGTCTTGGCGCCGTTGAGGATCCAGTGATCGCCGTCCTTGACGGCGCGGGTTTTGATGTTCTGCAGGTCGGACCCGGTGCCGGGCTCGGTCATCGCGATCGCGGTGATGAGTTCGCCGGAGCAGAACCCGGGCAGCCAGCGCTGCTTCTGTTCCTCGTTGGCGAGCTTGATCAGGTACGGCGCGACGACGTCGTTGTGGAGCATGAAGCCGACACCGCTGTAACCGCCGCGGGTGGTCTCCTCGGTGACGATCGCGTTGTACCGGAAGTCCTCGACTCCCCCGCCGCCGCACTCCTCGGGCACCGCCATACCGAGGAAGCCCTGCTTGCCGGCCTCGATCCACACCGATCGGTCGACGATGTTCTGCTCCTCCCACTGATCGTGGAAGGGCGCGACGTGCTGATCGAGGAACTTGCGGTAGGACTCCCGGAACAGTTCGTGCTCCGGTTCGAACAGGGTGCGTTCCACTGCGTCTCCTCATGTCGAGATGTACGGCGATCTGCCGGCGGCCGCGGGCACGCAGCAGCAGACCTACTTCCTCGACATGACCGTAAAGCGAAGATCAACGTCGATCCATGACCGAGACGAGCACGATTCGTGACCGCGTGGCGCAGATCACGAATCGTGCGCGACCTCTATGCGCGGCGCATCGAGTTCAGCCGGCGCATCAGCGGGTAGGCGACCAGGATGCCGACCGAGCCCCACGCGATGCCACCGAGTTCGACGGAACCGATCGACAGGGTGAGGTTGCCGATCCCGGCGACGAGGGCGGTCGCCACGACGGTGAGGTTGACGGGATCGGTGAAGTCCACCTTGGCGTCCATCCAGATCCGGACACCGAGCACGCCGATGAGGCCGTACAGCACCATCGTGGCGCCGCCGATCACGCCGTCGGGCACGGTGAACACGAGCGCGCCGAACTTGGGCGAGAAGGACAGGACGATCGCGGTCGCCGCCGCGACCCAGTACGCCGCGGTCGAGTACACCCGGGTCGCGGCCATGACCCCGATGTTCTCGGCGTACGTCGTGGTTCCGGATCCGCCGCCGGCGCCGGCGAGGGTGGTTGCCAGACCGTCCGCGAACAGGGCGTTCCCGGCCAGGTCGTCGAGCGAGCGGCCCGTCATCGCGGCGACCGCCTTCACGTGGCCGACGTTCTCGGCGATCAGGACGATCACGACCGGCAGAGCGAGCAGGATGACGGACAGATCGAACGACGGACCGCGCAGGTGCGGCACACCGAACCACGCGGCCTCACGCAGCGCGTCCACGCGGTCGTCCGCGAGCCCGCCCGTGATCGCGGCGAACACCCAGCCGATCACGACGCCGATGAGGATGCCCAGGCGACCGATGATGCCCGGCCCGATCACCGTGGCGAGGAGGATGCCGAGGAGCGTCACCGCGGCGATCAACGGCTGCGCCTGGAACGACCCGGCCGCGGTGGGCGCCAGGTTGAGGCCGATCAGCGCGACCACGGCGCCGGTCACCACCGGCGGCATGACCGCGTCGATCACGCGGGCGCCGATCAACTTCACCGCCAGGCCGACGAGCATCAGCACGACACCGGCGGCGAGGACGCCGCCGAGCTGCGCGGCGGGCCCGTCACCGGCGGCCGCGGTCAGCGGCGCGATGAACGCGAACGACGAACCGAGGTAACTCGGGATCCGCCCGCGCGTGATGATGAGGAACAGCGCGGTGCCGATGCCGGAGAACAGCAGCGTCGTCGTGACCGGGAAGCCGGTGATCGTCGGCACCAGCAGGGTGGCGCCGAACATCGCGATCACATGCTGCATCCCGATGCCGATGGTGCGCGGCCACGACAGCCGCTCGTGCGGTGCGACCACCGCGCCGTCGCTGATCCGTCGGCCGTCGCCGTGCAGCGCCCATCCGAACATCCCGGTGCCGGCTTCCCGTTCGGGCGCGCGTTGCGCGTGGTCCTCTGTACTCGTCACAGTTGGCCAATAGTAGAGCTACCGCCTGCGCCGATACACCACCGCACCTGGACTCGCCACCCGAATCACATCCGTACCGAGTGCCCGGTCCGAGCGAAAAGGGGCTACAGCGGTTCCGGCCTCTTCCCCACCGTCGATCGACAAGTCGACCGCCGAAAGGGTTGGCGGCCACCCACCGGACGGTGGGCGGCCGCCAACCCTCGAACAGATCCGCTAACTCGCAGGAACCATCGGGTAGACCCGATCCACCCCGTTGCCCGCGACCCGGACGGTGAGCGGCGATGCCCCGTCCCACGCGTGTGCGGCTACCGATGCGGACGAATTGACCGGGATGCTCACCGGACCACCGGTGGTCACGTTCCGATCGCGAACGGCGTCCCGATGTCGGACATCGAGAGTCAACGATCCGGGGACCCCGATGCCGTCCAGGGCATACACGTAGTCACCGTCGGTTTCGCGCTCCACCGACAGGGTGGTGCCGGCAGCAATCGCAACCTGATCGACGTTCACCGAGGTGGTGGCACCCGGCAGTAGCTCGATGCCGTCGAACTCGTCGATCCAGCCGTCACCGTAGAGCGAGATGTCGATGTCTGCGGCCCGGCCGACGGGAACCTTGCCCATCGTGATCTCGAATGCAACGCCGGCGGGAACACGGAACAGCTCGGACTGTTGGTTGTTGATGACCGGGAGGTTCTCGATCCCCTCGACGGCGCCACCGCCGGGCGCGGTGACCTCCAGCTCCCATTCGATGATCGTGCCGTCACGATTCTCGGCATTGTCCTTGACCAGAACGAGGACCGAATCGTCTCCCGACTCGCGGCAGGTCGGGCATTCGTGCACCTCGGTCGTCTGCGGCAACCGGACCAGGTGCATCGGGTTGTCCGGGGATCCGACGAACAGGTAGCTATTGTCGGCCGGGTTCAGAGCAGTCGTGTAATACCAAGTGTCGGCGGCCGCGTCGGCCACGACCATCTTCTCGACGCCAGGGTAGTTGTTGTCGTACACGACTATCCCGGTCTTACCCTTGCCCAGGTCGCGCAACGCGATCGGTGTTATCGCGTGGCCGCCGATGTCCCCGGCGATCGTGAGAATGTAGCTGTCACCCCGAGCCCAGGCTGCCTCGAGTTTGTCGAGAGTGTCGGCGACCGAGGACGGAGAATTCGCAGCGCTGGTCGGAGGGGAGATCTGGGTACTGGCGTACCGAGAGATCAATCCGTCGAGTTGATCCGACGCCGGATCGTCGTAGACATCCGGCCCCGTCGCAAGATGTTCCGCCTTGTCGAGTTGGTCGGTGGCGAAAAGCCCGGCCAGCGCCGCAAAGCCGAAGCAGTGCCCGCCGCTCCACGTGTCATTCAAGTCCGCCTGGAGTGCCTGGCCTGTCGCGGTGAGAACGCACCCGCCGTCGACGATTCGCGCACAGATTCGGTCGCCGTAACGGGACTGCATCACGGAGGGAGTGAGCCCCCGGCGATGCTCCTGCGACGACTCGCCCCAGTTCTCGAACGAGAACCCGTCGCGTCCGATCTCGAATCCACTGGTCGCAATCAGTGTGCCCAACGTGGGGTCGACCGCGACGTACGACTCCGAGTCGCCGGACGAACCCAGCGAACCACTCGACCCGAGAAGATCCGATACCGGCGCCACACCTCCGGGACGCCAGTTCGGCCGGAATGGCTCGGAAGCAACGTTTCTCGGGACAGCGGCGCGGTGGACCGACCCCGGCCCGTTTTCGACCGGACGGCCCGGCCGTGATGTCCACTCCCCAGCGAGACGAGCAGGTCGGCGGTAGCTTCAGACCAGCAGTCGGACGGGCGTTCACATATCGCCCGAGAGTTCGAATCACGCTGCCGGGCACGTCGCGATCCGGACGCAGAACCGGACCGAGGAGACACATGAGTACTACGGATCGAGAACCGCCGGAGGCCTCTCTCACCGAAGGCCTCCCCGTGAACGGCGCCGTCGTCGAGACACCGAAGTCGGGGATCAACAAGCCGGTCTTCTACCTCTCGTCGGCCATCATCGTCGCCATCACGGCGTGGGCGATGATCGCACCGGACAACGCGGACACCGTGATCGGCAGCGTCGTCGACTGGATCGCGGGCGCCTTCGGGTGGTGGTACTTCCTGGTCGCCACCCTGATCATCGTGTTCGTGCTGTTCCTGGCGCTGTCGCGCTACGGCAAGATCAAGCTCGGCCCCGACCACTCGCTCCCGCGGTACAACGTCTTCACGTGGGGCGCGATGCTGTTCGCCGCGGGTATCGGCATCGACCTGATGTTCTTCTCCGTGTCCGAACCGGTGACGCAGTACCTCGCGCCGCCGGTCGGCGGGGGCCAGAACACCGAGGCCGCCCGTCAGGCCGTGGTGTGGACGCTGTTCCACTACGGCATCACCGGCTGGGCCATGTACGCCCTGATGGGCGCCTCCCTCGCGTACTTCGCGTACCGACGGGGGCTGCCGCTGTCGATCCGGTCGGCGTTGTACCCGGTGATCGGGAAGCGCGTGAAGGGTGCCTTCGGCGACGGCGTCGAGGTCGCGGCCGTGATCGGCACGATCTTCGGCATCGCAACCTCCCTCGGGATCGGCGTCGTCCAGCTCAACTACGGGCTGCACTTCATGTTCGACCTACCGCAGAACACCGCCATGCAGACCGCGCTGATCGCGCTCGCGGTCCTGATGGCGACGGTGTCCGTCGTCTCGGGCGTCGACCGCGGGATCCGACGCCTGTCGGAGCTGAACGCACTACTCGCCCTCGCCTTGATGCTCTTCGTCCTCTTCGCCGGCAAGACGCGGTTCCTGCTCGACGCGATCGTCATGAACGTCGGCGACTACGTCAGCCGCCTCCCCGGAATGTCGCTCGACACCTTCGCGTTCGACGCACCGCAGGAGTGGCTCAACTCGTGGACCCTGTTCTTCTGGGCGTGGTGGATCGCGTGGGCACCGTTCGTCGGCCTGTTCCTCGCCCGGATCTCGCGCGGGCGCACCATCCGTCAGTTCATCGGCGCGGTCCTGACCATCCCGTTCGCGTTCATCGCGCTGTGGATCGCGATCTTCGGCAATGCCGCGCTGTCGGTGGTGATCGACGGCGACAGCGAATTCGGTGAGACGGCCATGTCCGCCCCCGAGAGCGCCTTCTACTCGCTGCTCGACCAGTACCCCGGCGCCCTGTTCAGCGCGGGCATCGCGACGTTCACCGGGCTGCTGTTCTACGTCACGTCGGCCGACTCGGGCGCGCTGGTGTTGACCAATCTCACGTCCCACCTGAACGATCCGGAGGAGGACGGCCCCAAGTGGGGCCGGATCTTCTGGGCCGTCGCGACCGGTCTGCTCACCCTCGCGATGCTCATCGTCGGCGGCGTCACGACGCTGCAGAACGCGACGATCATCATGGGCCTGCCGTTCTCGTTCGTGATGCTGCTGATCATGGCGGGCCTGCACCGGGCCCTTCGGACCGAGGGGTCCCGTGAGGACAGCCTGCGCGCGGTCCTGCACTCGTCGTTGTCCGAACGGGTCGGCCCCGAGCGCGGCGTGCAGCGCACGTGGCGTCAGCGCCTCACCCGCACCCTGTCCTACCCCGACGAAAAGGACCTGCGGGCGTACGTGGACCGCACCGCGCGGCCGGCGTTGCAGGCCGTCGTCGACGAACTCGCCAGCCGCGACATCACCGCCGACCTCACCGCCAACCGTGAGGACAAGACCGGGGTGCCGCACCTGGACCTCACCGTCGAGATGGGCGACGATCCGCCGTTCCGGTACCAGCTGTGGCCCGAGAAGACAGACATGCCGTCGTTCGCGATGAACTCGGCGAGCGGGGACGCCGTCTACTACCGCCTCGAGGTGTACCTCACCGAGGGCAGCCAGCAGTACGACGTCATGGGCTACACCCGCGAGCAGCTCATCGGCGACGTCCTGGACCAGTACGAGCGCCACATCGAGTTCCTCCGACTCCGACACACACCGACATTGGAGTGATGCAGCTATGACCGACACCGCAGCCAGCCTGTTCATCGGCGGGCGTTGGGTCGCCGCTGAGTCCGGCGACACCCGCGACATCCACTGCCCCGCCGACAGCACCCCCGTCGCCACCGTCTCCGAGGCCGGGACCGTCGACGTCGAGAGGGCGATCGCGGCAGCACGCGAGGCCTTCGACACCGGTCCGTGGCCGCGGACCGTCGCGGGAGAGCGGGGCCTGGTGCTCCGCAAGGTCGCGGACCGACTGCGCGAACGCAAAGAGGAGTTCGCCCGCGCCGAGTCATTCGACACCGGGAAGCGGATCGTCGAGAGCCGGATCGACATGGATGACGTCGCGGCCTGCTTCGAGTACTTCGGCTCCATCGCCGCCACCGACGCCGGACGCCTCGTCGACGCCGGGGACGCCAACGTGCTCAGCCGCATCCAGTACGAGCCCGTCGGGGTGTGCGGGCTGATCTCGCCGTGGAACTATCCGCTGCTGCAGGCGGCGTGGAAGGTCGCACCGTGTCTGGCGGCCGGAAACACGTTCGTGCTCAAGCCCAGTGAGCTCACCCCCTCCACCGCGATCCTGCTGATGGATCTGCTCACCGAGTGCGGAGTGCCCTCCGGTGCCGCGAACCTCGTGCTCGGCGCGGGCGCCGTGGCCGGGGCCCCGCTGTCCGAGCATCCGGACGTGGACATGGTCTCGTTCACCGGCGGACTGGTCACGGGACGTAGGATCGCGGCGACCGCGGCGGCGACGGTGAAGAAGGTGGCGCTCGAACTGGGCGGCAAGAATGCCAACGTCGTGTTCGCCGACGCCCTGTTCGACGCCGCCGTCGACAACGCCCTCAACGCCGCGTTCGTGCACTCGGGCCAGGTGTGCTCGGCCGGGGCAAGGCTGATCGTCGAGGAGTCCATCCACGACGAGTTCGTCGACGCCCTGGTGGCTCGCGCCCGGCAGATCCGCCTCGGCGGCCCGTTCGACGACGACGCCGAGACCGGCCCACTGATCTCGGCCGCCCACCGCGACAAGGTCAGCGCATACGTCCGCAAGGGTGTCGAGGAGGGCGCCGTGCTGCGCTGCGGCGGCGAGTGGGGCTCCGGTGATTTGGAGAGCGGCTACTACTACCTGCCGACCGTGCTCGACGGCGTCCGGCAGGGCATGTCCGTCGTCGTCGACGAAGGCTTCGGTCCCGTCGTGACCGTGGAGACGTTCACCGACGAGGAGGACGCGGTGCGGATCGCCAACGACACGCGCTACGGCCTGGCCGGTGCGGTGTGGACGCAGGACGCCGGCCGGGCGCAGCGGGTCGCGAACCGGATGCGCGCGGGCACGGTGTGGATCAACGACTTCCACCCCTACCTCCCGCAGGCGGAGTGGGGTGGCTTCGGTGAGTCCGGCTTCGGCCGCGAACTCGGACCCACGGGCCTCGACGAGTACCGCGAGGCCAAGCACGTCTATCAGAACATCGCTCCCGGGGTGAGCGGGTGGTTCACGGACCGGAGCTCGGAGCGATCGGAGAAGGAGTGAGCATGACGCCCCAGCAGGAGCACGAGTACGACTACGTTGTCGTCGGTGGCGGGTCGGCGGGCGCCGCGGTCGCGGCGCGGCTGAGCGAGGACCCCTCGGTGACGGTCGCGCTGATCGAGGCGGGGCCCAGCGACGTCGGGCTCGACGAGATCCTGATCCTCGAGGACTGGATGGCGCTGCTCGAATCCGGTTACGACTGGGACTATCTCATCGAGCCCCAGGAACACGGCAACTCGTTCATGCGGCACGCCCGGGCGCGGGTGCTCGGTGGGTGCTCGTCGCACAATTCGTGCATCGCGTTCTGGCCGCCGCGCGAGGATCTCGACGAGTGGGCCGGCAACCTCGGCTGCACCGGCTGGGAGGCCGAGGCGATCTTCCCACTCGTCAAGCGCCTGGAGAACAACTCGCGACCCGGCGACCACCACGGCCACGACGGCCCGGTGGTGCTGCGCGACATCCCACCGAACGACCCGTGCGGTGTCGCGATCCTCGACGCGTGCGAGCAGGCCGGTATCCCCCGCGCAACGTTCAACGAGGGCGAGACGATCGTCAACGGCGCCAACTTCTTCCAGATCAATGGGCGCGAGGACGGCGTGCGTTCGTCGTCATCGGTGTCGTACCTGCACCCGATCCTCGACCGGGAGAACCTGACGGTCCTCACCGATCACTGGGCGAAGAAGTTGCCGATCGAGGACGGCCGGTGCGTCGGCGTGGACGTGCTGTTGAAGGACGGCATCCATTCGCGGCGAATCACGGCGCGCCGCGAGGTGATCCTGTCGGCGGGCGCGATCGACTCCCCCAAGCTGCTGATGCTCTCGGGTGTCGGCCCCGCCGAGCACCTACGGGAGATGGGCATCGAGGTGCTCGTCGACTCCCCCGGTGTGGGCAGCAACCTGCAGGACCATCCCGAAGGCGTGATCCAGTGGGAGGCAAAGCAGCCCATGGTGACCCGATCGACCCAGTGGTGGGAGATCGGCATCTTCTCCCCTACCCAGGAGAACCTGGACCGCCCCGATTTGATGTTCCACTACGGCAGCGTCCCGTTCGACATGCACACCGTGCGGCAGGGCTATCCGACGTCGGAGAACGCCTTCTGCCTCACACCCAACGTCACCCACGCCCGATCCCGGGGCACGGTCAGATTGCGCAGCATCGACTTCCGGGACAAGCCGAAGGTGGATCCGCGGTACTTCACCGACCCCTACGACATGAACATCACGATCCAGGGCATCCGCCTGGCCCGGGAGATCGTCGCCCAGCCGGCGATGGCCGAATGGGCGGGCCGGGAGTTGTTCCCCGGCACCGATGTCCAGACCGACGAACAGATCGCCGACTACATCCGGCGCACCCACAACACCGTCTACCACCCGGTGGGTACGGTCCGGATGGGGCCCGACGCGGACTCTCCGCTCGACCCTCAGTTGCGGGTCAAGGGCGTGCAGGGCCTGCGGGTGGCGGACGCCTCGGTGATGCCGAAGATCGTCGCGGTGAACCCGAACATCACCACGATGCTCATCGGCGAACGCTGCGCCGACCTGATCAGGAATTCCTGACCGGCGGGGCCGCTACGAGCGGGACCGGCGCCGCACCAGAGCGAACGTCGCAAGTCCCGCGACCAGCGCGCCGACGCCGAGGACCGCCGTGGACCACCGGGGAGCCGAGGGCTTCTCGGTGGTCTCACCGGAGGCCTGGGCCGGGTCCTGGCCGTGCCCCTCCGACGCCGACAGTGACACCGAGCCACCGGACCAGCTGCTGCTGCGCGCCAGTTCCGTTGCGCCCCTCAGGATCTGAACCGGGGGCAGCGGGCCACCGGCCGACTCGGAACCCGCGAGCAGGTCGCCGTCCGGCGTGAACGCGATCGCCTCGCCCTGCGGCTGGTTCGGCAACGCCACCCGCACCGGTGTGGTGGCGGTGAGCGCCCGCACCAGATCGCCGTCGGGTGCCGAGTACAGGTAGACGTCGGTGTAGGTGCGCAGCGCGGCGACGGTGCCGTCGGCGCTCACCGCGCCGCCGGTGACGAGGGTGGACCCGCCGACCGGCACCGGACCGCCGGGCGTGCTGGTGGGGCCGAGACGTACGTCGCCGACTCGCTCGAGCGGTGTGGGCCCGGGCGACGCCAGGTCGCCGAGCGCGGCCGCACCGGCGGGGCGGTAGATGCCGTTGGTGACGAGGACTTCCTTGGTGACGATCAGCGGAACGCCGTCGCGCTGGATCAGCAGCGCCTCGGCGTCGTGCGGGCCGTCCGGGTACGTCAGCCGGTGCAGCTGCCCCGCGCCGGTGGCCGGGTCGAGGTCGATGAGCGCGACGGTGGAGCGGATGCGCTCGTTGTCGCCGGCGTCCGACAGCCACAGCCGGCCGTCCGGCCCGACACCCATGTCCTCGATGTCGTACGGGTCCACCGGCACCGACAGCGTGCCGGTCACCGCACAGTCGCCGTCCATCACCACGACGGCGTCGTCGGTGCCGCTGTCGCCGATCCCGTAGGTCTTCCCGCCCGCCACCGCCAGCCCCGACAGCTCCGCGAGGGCCGGATCCCCCGGCGTGCAGACCTGCTCGAACTGTGCGCCGGTCACCAACACTCCGGAACCGGAACTCTGCGCGGCCGCGGGCGCGGCCAGCAGCATCGACGGGACCAGGACGAGTGCCGCTCCGGCGAGTGACAGCCGGGCCGCGCCGCGAGGACTACCCACGCCCCGCGAACTCGACGAGGGCCGAGGCGAGCGACTCGGGCACGCGCACGCGCATCCGGGTGCCGCCCTCCTCGTGTGAGGTGTCGAGGATCTGGCCGTCCGAGTGAATCCGGGCGACGAGGTCGCCGCGTGAATAGGGCACGAGCACGTCGACCTCGATCTCCGGTCGCCGAACGATCTCGCCCAGTCGCGTCCGAAGCTCATCGATGCCCTCCCCGGTCCTGGCGGACACGAACACCGCACCGGGCAGCAGCCCGCGCAGCTGGGTGAGAACCACCGGGTCCGCAGCGTCGATCTTGTTTACCACGATCAACTCGGGCGGCGCGGTCGTATCGTTCTCGCGGATGACCTCGGTGATCACCTCACGGACGGCCTTGATCTGATCGGTCGGCAGCGGATCGGATCCGTCGACGACGTGCAGCAGCAGATCGGCGTCGGTGACCTCCTCGAGGGTCGACCGGAACGCCTCGACCAACTGCGTCGGAAGGTGCCGCACGAAACCGACGGTGTCGGTGAGCACGTATTCGCGACCGTCCTCGAACGACGCCTGGCGCGTGGTCGGATCCAGTGTCGCGAACAGCGCGTTCTGTACCAGCACACCGGACCCGGTGAGGGCGTTGAGCAGGCTGGACTTGCCGGCGTTGGTGTAGCCGACGATCGCGACGGACGGGATCTCACTGCGCAGGCGGTGGCTGCGCTTGGTGTCTCGCGACGACTTCATCGCCTTGATCTCGCGCCGCAGCTTCGCCATCCGCTCACGGATACGACGACGATCGGTCTCGATCTTGGTCTCACCGGGACCACGCAGACCGACGCCGCCGTTGCTGCCCGCACGGCCACCGGCCTGCCGGGACATCGACTCACCCCAGCCGCGCAGCCGGGGCAGCATGTACTCCATCTGAGCAAGCGCGACCTGTGCCTTACCCTCGCGGGAGGTCGCGTGCTGCGCGAAGATATCGAGGATCAGCGCGGTCCGGTCGATGACCTTGACCTTGACGACCTTCTCCAGCGCCGTCAGCTGCGCGGGCGTGAGCTCGCCGTCACAGATGACGGTGTCGGCGCCGGTCGCGAGGACCACCTGCCGCAGCTCGTCGGCCTTGCCCGACCCGATGTACGTCGCGGCGTCGGGCTTGTCCCGGCGCTGGACCAGGCCCTCGAGAACCTCGGAGCCGGCAGTTTCGGCGAGGGCGGCGAGCTCGGCCATGCTCGCGTCGGCCTGCGCGGCGGTGCCCGACGTCCAGACACCGACGAGAACCACGCGCTCGAGGCGCAGCTGCCGGTACTCGACCTCGGTGACGTCGGTGAGCTCGGTCGACAAACCCTGCACTCGGCGCAGCGCGGCGCGCTCGTCGAGCTGCATGTCGCCGACGGACGGCGCCGCGGAATCGTCGAAGTACTCAGCCTCGCCGGAGGTTGCGTGGTCGTCCGCGGTGGACGGGACGTGGGTGCGATGTGTTTTCGTCATACACGTTCATGGTCCCACGAAGCGAGACCGGCGTGCACGCGCATTTCCGTCCGCCGCCCGGCACCCGGGCGAGCCCGGCATCAACCCAGTTCGGTCCACCAGCGGTCGTCGACCGTGCCGGACGCGACCAGCACCGACGGCCCCCGTAGCGCCGCCCGACCACCGTCGATCGACACCTCCACACGGCCGCCGGGCACCCGCACCTCGACCTTGCCGTCGGTGTCGCCGGATGCCCGCAGCGCCGCGGCGGCGGCCGCGACGGTGCCCGTGCCGCACGACCGGGTCTCGCCCACGCCGCGCTCGTGCACGCGCATCTCCACTGCACCGTCGGCGAGCGGGGTGAGAATCTCGATGTTGACGCCCTGCGGGAAGAATCCGGGATCGAATCCGGGCGCCGCCGTCAGATCCAGCGCCGCGAGTGCCGCGGACGTGAGAGTGGGGTCGACGCACGCGAGGTGGGGGTTACCGACGTCGATGCCGATGCCGTCGAGCAGGCGCCCGCCGACCGTTGCGGTCGACGACCCGAGCTCGCGCACCTGTCCCATGCCGACGGTCACGTCGCCGTACACGTGGTCGGCCGCGTGCACCCGGACGGGGCGGGCGCCGGCGCGGCTGCCCACGACGAACTCGTCGTGCAGCTCGAGGCCGGTCGCGCGCAGGTAGTGCGCGAAGACCCGGACACCGTTGCCACACATCTCGGCGATCGAGCCGTCACCGTTGCGGTAGTCCATGAACCAGTCGTCGGGACCGACGCCCTGGGGCAGTTCGGCCAGCACGCCCACCGCCGCGAGCGCTCCGGCACGGGCCACCCGCAGCAGGCCGTCGGCTCCGAGCCCGCGACGGCGGTCGCACAGCGCGGCGATCCGGTGTGCGGGCAACGCGAGATCGGCGTCCGGATCCGGCAGGATCACGAAGTCGTTCTCGGTGCCGTGGCCCTTGCTGAATTCCATGGGACTCACTCTAGCGACCGGTCCGCATGCTCCAGCGCGGCCTCGACGAGGTTCGGATCGGCCCCGTCCACCCAGTGCACTCGCGGATCCCGCCGGAACCACGACCGCTGCCGGCGGACGTACCGACGGGTACCGATGAACGTGCGCTCCACCGCCTCGGCGAGGTCGTACTCGCCGTCCAGCATGGCCAGCACCTGCGCGTACCCGATGGCCCGCTGCGCGGTCACACCCTCACGGAGCCCCACCTCGACCAGCGCCCGCACCTCGTCGACCAGGCCCCGATCGAACATCAGCTCGGTGCGCAACCGGATCCGCGCGTCGAGCGCCTCGGTCTCGCGGTCCACACCGACGATGACGGTCCCCCAACGCGGTTCACCGATCTTCGGCGCGGACGCGGCGAACGGCTTGCCGGTGAGCTGCACGACCTCGAGCGCCCGCACGATCCGCCGCCCGTCCGTCGGCAGGATCGACGCCGCCGCCTCCGGATCCACCCGCGCGAGCTCCGCGTGCACCGCGGCCACGCCGCGTTCGGCGAGCACGGACTCCCAGTGCGCCCGGATCTGCGGATCGGTCGCCGGGAACGCCCACTCGTCGAGCAGCGACTGCACGTACATCATCGAACCGCCCACGATGATCGGCACTGCGCCCCGCGCGCGGATGTCCTCGATGTCGCGGCGCGCCGACTCCTGGTACCGCGCCACCGTCGCGGTCTCGGTGACGTCCAGCACATCGAGCTGGTGGTGGACGATTCCACGCCGCTCCGGCACGCTCAGCTTCGCGGTGCCCACATCCATCCCGCGGTAGAGCTGCATCGCGTCGATGTTGACGATCTCGCCGCCCAGCCGTTCCGCGAGATCCAGGCCCAGATCCGACTTCCCGGTGGCAGTGGGACCCACGACGGCGATCGGAGTACGACCCTGATCGGTCACGGCAGCCACATCCCGACGTGGTAGCCGACCCCGAAAGGCGCCCCTGAATACAGCGACTCCGCCTTGCGCGGACCGCCGTCCGGGCCGCCGAACGCGGCCGAAAGTGTCTGCCACGCAGCACGGCCGGACAGCCCGATCTCGCCGCACAACCGGGCGTCGAGACCTCCGAGCGCCCCACAGTCACCGCTCGCGAGGGCCCGACCGAGCACCGCCTCGACATCTGCAGACCGCTCGTCGAGCGACCCGGGAGCCTTGTCCGTCAGCGTGTTCGCGCCGTCCGCCACGATCAGAAGTCCCTGCGGGGACGGCGACGCGTCGAGTTCGTGGCGCAACTGCTCGCCCAGGCGCACGCACTCGGCGATCGGCGTGTCGGGCGCGAGGATTCGCACCCGGACCGTGGCCGACGGTGCGGCGCGCCCGCGCAACCACCCGGCGACGAGAGCCGCGAGCGGCATCGCCGGGTCGACCTCGCCGCGGTCGGATTCGCCGGGCGCCAGGCACACTCGCACGTCGACCCCGAATCCCGCGAAGGTGCCGCACGATTCGGGGGAGATCTCGGCGGCGGGCGCACCGGGATCGGCGACACCGATCACGGTCCACTGCCCGCACGCCTCTCCCAGCCTGCCGGACACATCCAGCACGGCTCGGCGCAACCGGTCGGTTTCCGGCGCTGCGGCCCCGGCCAATTGGGGCACCAGCAGCGGGGGCGAGGGCACGAAAGCAGCGGCGGTCAACACACTGCGCCACGGTAGTCGACCCGAGGTGACGCCCTCGGAGGGTCATACCTGTTTCAATAGTCTTGAACAGTCGCTGCAGGCTCCCACCATTTCCGATCGACCGACGGACCCAGGTGGGAGGCGACAGTGCGATCAGGCAGCCGTGACGCGCGGCAGAGACGAGGAGCTATGACCGAGAGCAACGCACCCAAGCCGGGTACCCCCAAGCCGGGTGTCCCCAAGCCCGGCGCCGCCAAGCCGGGTGCCGTGACATCGAGCTCGCCCAAGCCCGGTCCGGCTCCGACCCACGCCATGCCCGCCGTGGCCACCAGCGATCCCAGCCTGTTCGGCCGGGTCGACGACGACGGCACCGCATGGGTCAAGACGGCCGACGGCGAACGACAGATCGGCTCGTGGCAGGCAGGGGACGCCGCCGAGGGCCTCGCGCACTTCGGACGACGGTACGACGACCTGGCGACCGAGGTGACGCTCCTCGAGACGCGCCTGGCCTCCGGTGCCGGCGATGCCAAGAAGACCCGGGCCGCAGCCGCGGCGCTCGCCGAGTCACTCCCCACCGCGGCGGTCATCGGCGACATCGACACACTGAGCGTTCGTTTGACGGCGATCATCGCGGGCTCCGCGCAGGCCGAGGAGCAGGAGAAGCAAGACAAGGAGCAATCGCGGCAGGAGCAGACCTCCCGCAAGGAGGCGCTCGCGGCCGAGGCCGAGCAGATCGGCAACGAATCCACCCAGTGGAAGGTCGCGGGTGACCGGCTGCGCGAGATCCTCGACGAGTGGAAGACCATCCGGGGACTCGATCGCAAGACCGACGACGCCCTGTGGAAGCGGTACTCGAAGGCCCGCGAGGCCTTCAACCGCCGGCGAGGCACACACTTCGCCGAACTCGATCGGGAGCGCGCCGGCGCGAAGTCCCGCAAGGAGGAGCTCGTCACCCAGGCCGAGGCGTTGGCGACCTCCACCGACTGGGGTCCGACGGCAGGCGAGTTCCGGGACCTGCTCGCCGAGTGGAAGGCCGCCGGACGGGCGCCCCGCGAAGCGGACGACGCCCTGTGGCGCCGTTTCAAGGAGGCGCAGGACGTCTTCTTCGCCGCCCGCAACGCCGCGGCGTCCGAACGCGACGCGGAGTTCGCGCAGAACGCCGTCGCCAAGGAAGAGCTGCTGAAGTCCGCGAGCGCCATCGATCCCGACAAGGATCTCGAGGCGGCTCGCGCGGCGCTGCGCGACCTGCAGGAGAAGTGGGACGCGATCGGCAAGGTTCCGCGCGAGCGGATGCACGATCTCGAAGGCAAGCTCCGCGCCATCGAGAAGCGCGTGCGCGAGGCCGCCGACTCGGAGTGGCGCCGCACCGATCCCGAGGCACTGGCGCGGGCCGCCCAGTTCCGTGAGCGCGTCGCCCAGTTCGAGGAGCAGGCCGCCAAGGCCACCGCGGCAGGCAAGACCAAGGACGCGGAGAAGGCCCTCGCCCAGGCCAAGCAGTGGCGTGAGTGGGCCGAAGCCGCCGAGGGCGCCGTCAACGAGCTCTGATCGGTAACGAGTGAGGGGTGGGGGGGGGGGGGGGGGGGCCCCCCCCCCCCCGGGGGGGGGGGGGGGGGGGGGCCCGGGGGAAGGGAAGCCCGAACTCCCCCCCCCCGGCCACGCCCCCCCCGG
>NZ_JBNPXA010000023.1:0-52446 GCF_050433545.1 Rhodococcus sp. BE178
AACGCCCGGTCCCATTCCGAACCCGGAAGCTAAGCCCTCCAGCGCCGATGGTACTGCACCCGACAGGGTGTGGGAGAGTAGGACACCGCCGAACATCCGTTACCGAAAGGGGACCCAACACACTGGGTCCCCTTTCGTGTTTTGTATGAAAGGAATGGCTGTGTCGGAAAGCAGTGGTGATCGTCGGAACTTCCGCGGAGACGGCACTCACCGTTCCGAAGGACACCAAGGACAGCAGGGAAACCGCGGTGGCCGCCCGTCGGATCGTCAGGGTTCACGTGACGACCGGCGTCAGGCGCCGAGCGGTGGGCAGGACCGTGCCGGCCGCCCCAACGGTGGCGGAGGCCAGTGGCGTGATCGCGACGATCGGCGCACCGAGAATCGCGGCGAGTACCGCGGTGGCGACAGTCGCACGGGCGATGCCCGCGGTGAGCGTCGCGGTGACGATCGTCGGCAGTTCGACAGTCGTGGTGACGACCGTCGCGGGACCGGCGGCGCCCCGCGCCGTCGTGGCGGCGAGGGCGGCTTCGGTCCGGCACGTGGCCGCGAGTCCATGGGCCCGAACCGTCGTGACGCTCGCCCCGACGAGCCGGATCTGCCTGACGAGGTCGAGGCCGGCGAGCTCGATCCCGCAGTACGCCGGGATCTGCTGAGCCTGGACAAGAACAATGCGAATGCGGTTGCCCGGCACCTGGTGATGGCCGGTCGGCTGATCGAGGACGACCCGCGTCTGGCACTCGCGCATGCCCGTGCCGCACGCCAGCGCGCCGGACGTATCGCGGTGGTTCGTGAGACCGCAGGAATCACGGCCTACCACGCTGGTGAGTGGGCCGAGGCACTGTCCGAGTTGCGTGCAGCCCGCCGGATGTCGGGTGGGCCGGGATTCCTCGCGGTCATGGCCGACTGCGAGCGGGGTCTGGGTCGTCCCGAGCGTGCCATCGAGCTGGGTCGCAGCGACGAGGCTCGGGCGCTCACCGGTGAGGACGCCAGCGAACTGCGGATGGTGGTCGCGGGTGCACGCATGGATCTGGGACAGTTCGACCAGGCCGTGGTGACGCTGCAGACTCCGGATCTCGACGCGTCGCGCTCGGGTGCGGCTGCGGCCCGTCTGTTCTACGCGTACGCCGACGCGCTCGTCGCGGCCGGCCGGATCGAGGACGGACTCAAGTGGTTCCTCAACTCGGCGGCCGCCGATCTCGACGGTGACACCGATGCGGAGGAGCGTGTGGCCGAGCTGACCGGAGACGGTCAGTGACGGAGGCAGTGGGTGTCCCGCTCCGCGCGGGGTACGACGTGTTGCTGCTCGACCTCGACGGCACCGTCTACCAGGGGCCGGAGGTCATTCCGGGTGCGCGGGAAGCCCTCGACGCGGGCGACGAGCGTCAGCTGTATGTGACGAACAACGCCAGCCGGAGTCCTGCAGAAGTCGCCGCTCATCTGCGTGACCTCGGCTTCCATGCTGCGGACTCGGACGTCGTGACGAGCTCGCAGTCGGCGGCGCGCTTGCTGTCGGAGCGTCTCGCTCCCGGTGCAGCCGTCCTCGTCGTTGGGACGGACGCACTCGCGGCCGAGGTCGAGAACGTCGGTCTCCGTGCCGTCCGGCGGTTCCAGGACGAGCCGGTCGCCGTCGTGCAGGGGCACTCGCCTGCCACCGACTGGGTGATTCTCGCCGAGGCCACGTTGGCAATCCGGGCGGGTGCGTTGTGGATCGCCGCGAACGTCGACACGACGCTCCCGACCGAGCGCGGGTTGGTGCTGGGCAACGGATCGATGGTTGCCGCGGTGCGGACCGCCACCGGGCGGGAGCCGATCGTCGCGGGCAAGCCCGCTTCTCCGTTGATGGAGGATGCGCTGAATCGTGCGGGCACCGGACGGCCGCTCGTCGTGGGCGATCGCCTCGACACCGATATCGCCGGCGCGAACGCGGTGGGTGCCGAATCGTTGCTGGTCCTGACCGGGGTGAGCACGACAGCCGATCTGCTGCGCGCCGACGAGACGCACCGTCCGACCTACGTCGCCGAATCGCTGGACGCTCTCAACCGTCCGGCTTCGGCATCTGCGGTCGGCACTCGGCCGGGGTGGCCGGTGGAATTCGTCGGGGGAGACCTCGTGATCCACGCTGCTCCCGGTGTCCCGGACGGGACCCGCACGGGCGCGTTCCTGTCGGTTCTCGCTGCCGCGTGGCGGCATCCCGAGTTCGTCCGTGTTCGCGCCGGTGACGACACGGCGCGCGCCGCCGTGTCGTACCTTCTGGGCGAGATGTGACGCCGCGACCGGTCGGGTCACCGGCCGGTCGCAGGTGGTCTGTTGTCGGGCGAATGGGCTAGGTTTGCAGCGATGAGCACGTCAGTACCACTTCCAGGCCAACACCTCCCGGACGCCGGCGGCGGAGCCGATCCGGCGGGCGTCCACCGCCGTGTCGACGAGCTGCTGTCGCAGCTCGGGGACGCTTCCGGTAGCTCGCCCCAGTCTGGTGATGCCGAGGAACTCGCACGTCAGGCACAGATTCTCGAACGGGCTCACGATGTTCTCGTCGAGTCCCTGGCAGCAGTGGACAAGGTCTGAGGTGGCACGTCGAGCAAGAGTCGATGCGGAACTCGTGCGGCGGGGGCTCGCTCGCTCACGTGAGCATGCGGTCGAATTGATCTCGGCCGGACGCGTCCTCATCTCGGGGAACGTGGCAACCAAGCCGGCGACCGCGATCGAGGCCGGCACGCCGCTGCTCGTGACCGACGTCGACGAAGAGATCTCGTGGGCGTCGCGCGGTGCACACAAGCTGATCGGTGCGCTCGACGCGTTCATGCCCGAGGGACTCACGGTCGAGGGTCGGCGGTGCCTGGATGCGGGCGCCTCGACCGGCGGTTTCACCGACGTTCTCCTGCACAACGGTGCACGTGAAGTTGTCGCCGTCGATGTCGGCTACGGCCAGCTCGTGTGGCGGCTCCAGTCCGATGATCGTGTCCACGTGATCGACCGGACCAACGTCCGATCCATCGATGCGGAGACCATCGGAGGTCCGGCCGACCTTGTGGTGACCGACCTGTCGTTCATCTCACTCAAACTGGTTCTGCCGGCACTGGTCGCCTGCGCCGCCGAGGGCGCCGATCTGGTGCCGATGGTCAAGCCTCAGTTCGAGGTCGGCAAGGAACGTGTCGGCACCGGTGGCGTGGTCCGCGACCCCCAGCTGCGTGCGAGCGCGGTGCTCGAGGTTGCGCAGGCCGCGGCCGAACTCGGGTTGCGGACGGTCGGGGCAGTGGCGAGCCCTCTGCCGGGGCCGTCCGGCAACGTCGAGTACTTCCTCTGGCTGCGCAAAGACGTCACCGCCGTCGCCACCGGCACCGCACCGGCCGAGATCGGGGGAGCCGGCGGTCCCGAGCCGTCGGTGGAGGACCTCATTCGTCGTGCCGTTCAGGAAGGTCCACAGTGACCGATACCCCCGCGACCGCCGGCCAGGAGGTCGCCGCGCCGCGCCAGATTCTGCTGGTCGCCCATTCGGGCCGTGCCGAGATCACCGAAACGGCCCGTCGTGTCGCGGCCATCTGTGCCCGCGCGGGCATCGCGTTACGACTTCTCGAGAACGAGGTCGATCTGGAGCGGGTCGAATCACTCGGGACGGGGTCGGACCGGCCTGACGTCTCCGTGGTACCGGAAGGGCCGGGTGCTGCCTCGGATTGCGAGATGGTGATCGTGCTCGGCGGCGACGGCAGCTTCCTGCGTGCGGCCGAGCTGGCGCAATCCGCGGATGTCCCCGTCCTGGGTATCAATCTCGGGCGGATCGGGTTCCTCGCTGAGGCGGAGGCCGAGCACCTCGAGGCGGCGATGGAGCAGGTGGTGCGGCGCGAGTACCGCATCGAGCACCGGATGACACTGGACGTGATGGTCCGGATCGAGGACCGGATCGTCCAGCGCGGATGGGCGCTCAACGAGGCGAGTATCGAGAACCGGTCCCGGCTCGGCGTGCTGGAAGTGGTCCTCGAGGTCGACGGCCGTCCGGTCTCCTCGTTCGGCTGTGACGGAGTGCTCGTCGCGACACCGACCGGATCGACGGCGTACGCTTTCTCTGCCGGCGGACCGGTCGTGTGGCCGGAACTTGAAGCGCTGCTGGTCATTCCGAGCAACGCGCATGCGTTGTTCGCGCGTCCACTGGTCACCAGTCCCGAGTCGATCGTCGCTGTCGAGACGGTAGCGGACAGCCACGACGGCCTCGTGTTCTGCGACGGACGGCGCACGCTGGAACTGCCGGCGGGTGCCCGCGTCGAGGTGATACGCGGCAAGGATCCGATCCGCTGGGTCCGTCTGGATTCCGCGCCGTTCGCGGACCGGATGGTGCGCAAGTTCGATCTTCCGGTGACGGGGTGGCGAGGGAGGAAGCGGTAACTGTGCTGGCGGAGATTCGGATCGACAACCTCGGAGCCATCTCGTCGGCCTCCGCTCAGTTCCACGCAGGCCTGACGGTACTCACGGGTGAGACCGGCGCCGGCAAGACCATGGTCGTCACCAGCCTGCATCTGCTCAGCGGTGCGCGCGCCGACGCCGGACGCGTGCGCGTGGGCGCGGCGCGTGCGGTCGTCGAGGGCCGGTTCACCGTCGACGACTCCGCCCCACAGGTCGACCGCGAGGTTGCGCGACTGCTCGAGTCGTGCGGTGCGGAGCGGGACGAGGACGGCAGCATCATCGCGGTGCGCACCGTGGGCGGCGACGGACGGTCCCGAGCCCACCTGGGCGGGCGCAGTGTCCCGGCCGGCGTGCTCTCCGAGTTCACCGACCCGCTGCTCACCGTGCACGGGCAGAACGACCAGCTGCGCCTCCTGCGGCCGGATCAGCAGCGTGCCGCGCTCGATCGGTTCGCGGACAAGACGATCGGCCCGCTGCTCACGCGCTACCGCAAGCATCGAGCCGAGTGGGTCGAGGCACGGACGGAGCTGATCGAACGGACCAGCCGGACGCGGGAACTCGCGCAGGAGGCCGATCAGCTGACGTTCGCGCTCGAGGAGATCGACCGCGCCGCGCCGACACCGGGCGAGGACACCGACATTGTCACCGAGGTGCGCAGGCTCGGTGATCTCGATTCGTTGCGTTCGGCCGCCGAGGGCGCGCAGGCCGCGCTCGCCGGCATCGACGACGACGCGCTGGGCGGAGCGTCGGCGGCCCTCGACCTGTTGGGTGAGGCCCGCTCGCGGATCGAGTCGTCGGACGATCCGGCCCTGGCGGGACTGGGGCCGCGGCTGGGCGAGGCGATCGCTGTCGTCGCGGACGTTTCGGGCGAGCTGTCCGGGTACCTGTCCGGGCTACCGAGCGATCCCGGTGCGCTGGACACTCTGCTGACCCGTCAAGCCGAACTGAAGGCACTGACGCGTAAGTACGCGGCAGACATCGACGGTGTGCTGGCGTGGGCCGACACGGCCCGTGAGCGGCTCGCGAAGATCGATGTCTCTGCGGACGCGCTCGCGGACCTGTCTGCTCGCGTCGACGAGACCGCGAAGCTCACCGCGGAGGCCGCGGTGAAGCTGACGGCCGCCCGCACGAAGGCGGCGACGAAGCTCGCGAAGGCGGTCAGCGATGAGTTGGCCGGTCTCGCGATGGGACGGGCCGCGCTCGACGTGTCGGTGCGGGCCCGCGAGGCCGGACCCAACGACTCGGCGCCGCTGGCGGTCGACGGCCGGGAACTGCATGCCGGAGCGTCCGGGGTCGACGAGGTGGAGTTTCGGCTGGCCGCGCACAGCGGAGCCCAGGCACTGCCGATCAGCAAGAGCGCGTCGGGCGGTGAGTTGTCCCGCGTGATGCTCGCGCTCGAGGTGGTGCTCGCGGGCTCGGATCGGGGCGCGACCATGGTCTTCGATGAGGTGGACGCCGGTGTGGGCGGCCGCGCGGCGGTGGAGATCGGACGTCGCCTCGCTCGTCTCGCGCGGACCCATCAGGTCATTGTCGTCACTCATCTGCCGCAGGTGGCGGCCTTCGCCGACACACACCTCGTGGTGGACAAGACCGACGACGTGCGCCGCGGCGTCGACAGTGGTGTGCGCACCCTGACCGAGGACGATCGGGTGGTCGAACTCGCTCGCATGCTCGCCGGCCTGGACGACACGGAGACCGGCCGCGCGCACGCCGAGGAGTTGTTGTCGATCGCGGGGCAGGAGCGCAGTACCGCCCACGCATAGCACGAAAACCGACTTTTCTGTTGGTATAGCTGTGACGGGTGTGGTAGTTGATACGGCGCGCCTCCACGATCATCCGCGTGCGACGGGCGATCATCGAGGTCATGAAGATGCCGGCGCTGCTCTCCCGAAAGACCGAATCCCTACCCGGAATCAGTGGCATCGCTCGAGTCGACCGCGACACCACCAAGTTGCTGCGTCGCGTCGGACACGGCGACATCGTCGTCCTCGACGAGATCGATCTGGACCGCGTCACGGCGGACGCCCTGGTGGCCGCCGGCGTGCTGGCGGTCGTCAACGCGTCCCCGTCCATCTCGGGTCGCTACCCGAACCTCGGTCCCGAGGTGCTGCTCGCCAACGGCATCGTGCTGGTCGACTCGGCCGGGACGGAGATCTTCAAGGCGATCAAGGACGGGTCGAAGATCCGCCTGCACGAGGGCAGTGTCTTCGCCGGTGACCGTGCCCTGGCGAAGGGTGAGGAGCAGACCGAGGCCGAGATCTCCGATCGCATGATCGAGGCCAGGACCGGGCTGGTCGACCATCTCGAGGCCTTCTCGGGCAACACGATCGAGTTCATCCGTTCCGAGAGTCCGCTGCTGATCGACGGCGTCGGCGTGCCGGACATCGACGTCGACCTCGAGGATCGCCATGTCGTGGTCGTGGCCGACGGACCGGACCACCAAGCCGATCTGAAGGCTCTCAAGCCGTTCATCAAGGAGTACTCACCGATCCTCATCGGTGTCGGCGCCGGCGCCGACACCCTGACGAAGGCGGGATACCACCCCGACCTGATCGTCGGCGATCCCGAGGACATCACCGCCGAGACCCTCAAGTGCGGTGCCGAGGTTGTGCTGCCGGCCGACCCGGACGGTCACGCGCAGGGACTGTCCCGGATCCAGGACCTCGGCATCGGCGCGATGACGTTCCCGGCGTCGGCGTCGCCGTCGGATCTGGCGCTGCTGCTGGCCGACCATCACGGCGCGTCGCTCATCGTCACGGTCGGCAGCACCGTCTCGCTCGACGAGTTCTTCGACCGCGGCCGCCGCGATACCAACCCGGCGGCCTTCATGACGAGGCTCAAGGTCGGGCCCAAACTGGTGGACGCCAAGGCCGTGGCGACGTTGTACCGCAGCCGGGTGTCCGGCGCGGCGATCGCGCTGCTGGTGCTGGCGGCGCTGACCGCGGTGATCGTGGCGCTCGTCGTCTCGAACATCGGCGGTGACGCAATGGACTGGGCAATCGACACGTGGAACAGCTTCGCGCTGTGGGTTCAGGGGCTGTTCAAGTGATTTCGATGCGTCAACATGCCATCTCCATAGCGGCGATCTTCCTGGCACTCGCGATCGGCGTCGTGCTGGGTTCCGGGCTGCTGTCGAACGGGATGCTCTCCGGGCTGCGGGACGACAAGGCCGAGCTGCAGAACGAGATCGAGGATCTGAACCAGGAGAACAACCAGCTCGGCGAACAGCTCATGTCGGCGGACGGTTTCGACTCCGCCGTCGCGGACCGAATCGTCCGCGACACCCTCGCGCAGCGTTCGGTGATCCTCGTCACGACGCCGGATGCCGATCCTGCCGACATCGACGGGATCAACCGTGTCGTGGCCCAGGCCGGTGGCGCGATCACCGGTCGCGTGTCGCTGACCAAGTCGTTCGTCGACTCCGTCAACGGCGATCAGTTGCGCACGACGGTGACGAACATCATTCCAGCGGGCATCCAGTTGCGGACCGGCGCGGTGGACCAGGGCAGTCTGGCGGGAGACCTGCTGGGCTCGGTGCTGCTCCTGAACCCGCAGACGGCGCAGCCGCAGACCACTCCCGAGGAGCGCGGTCTGGCGCTCGAGACGCTGCGTGGCGGCGGCTTCATCGACTACGACGGAACCGTTCAACCTGCACAGTTGGCGGTTGTGCTGACCGGTGAGGGGGATCCCGAGAACACCGGCGGTAACCGGGGCGCGGTGATCGCACGGTTCGCGGGAGCGCTCGACGGGCGTGGCGCCGGCACCGTGCTGGCAGGCCCACCGGCCGCCGCGGAGGGCAGTGGGCCGATCGCGGTGGCTCGTGCGGACGCGGCCGTCTCGGCGGTGCTCACCACGGTCGACAACGTCGATCGGGAGTCGGGTCGAATCACGACGGTGCTGGCGCTCCAGGAGCAGCTCGGAGGCGGTTCCGGACGGTACGGGACGGGTCCCGGCGCCACCGCGGTGACCGTCGGCGCGCCGACGCCGTAGGACAGGTGTGACGCCTGTCGCTCCCGAACTGGAGCGTCGTGCGAGGCGGCCGGGCGAGAAGGTGTTACCGTGAAGTCCCGTGGGTCGGCAGGCCCCAGAACGCTCAACTCAGACCAAGTCCTGCACAGTCGTCACGGGAGCCCCTTTGCCACAGTCACGCATCCAGTCGCGTAGCGCCACCAAGCACATCTTTGTGAGCGGGGGTGTCGCCTCCTCTCTCGGTAAGGGATTGACCGCTTCCAGCCTCGGTGAGCTGCTCACCGCGCGCGGACTGCGCGTGACGATGCAGAAGCTCGATCCCTACCTCAACGTCGATCCCGGAACGATGAACCCGTTCCAGCACGGCGAGGTCTTCGTCACCGAGGACGGCGCCGAGACCGACCTCGACGTCGGACACTACGAGCGGTTCCTCGACCGCGACCTCAACGCGTTCGCGAACGTGACGACCGGTCAGGTCTACTCCGCGGTCATCGCCAAGGAGCGCCGCGGCGAGTACCTGGGCGACACCGTCCAGGTCATCCCGCACATCACCGACGAGATCAAGAGCCGCGTCCTCGCGATGGCCGGCCCCGACGCCCAGGGCCAGGTGCCCGACGTCGTGATCACCGAGATCGGTGGCACCGTCGGCGACATCGAGTCCCAGCCGTTCCTCGAGGCGGCCCGCCAGGTGCGCCACGACGTCGGCCGGGAGAACGTCTTCTTCCTCCACGTGTCGCTGGTGCCGTACCTCGGCCCCTCCGGTGAGCTCAAGACCAAGCCGACGCAGCACTCGGTGGCCGCGCTGCGCAACATCGGTATCCAGCCGGACGCGCTGATCCTGCGCTGCGATCGTGACGTCCCGCAGGCGCTCAAGGCGAAGATCGCGCTGATGTGCGACGTCGACGTCGACGCCTGCATCTCCACGCCCGACGCGCCGTCGATCTACGACATCCCGAAGGTGCTGCACAGCGAGGGACTCGACGCCTACGTCGTCCGTCAGCTCGGCCTGCCCTTCCGTGACGTGGACTGGACGGTGTGGGGCGACCTGCTCGACCGCGTGCACAACCCGCGCGAGACGGTCCGCGTCGCGCTGGTCGGCAAGTACGTCGACCTGCCGGACGCCTACTTGTCCGTCACCGAGGCACTGCGCGCCGGTGGTTTCGCGCACCGCTCCAAGGTCGAGATTTCGTGGGTTCCGTCCGACGAGTGCGAGACCGAGGAAGGTGCCCAGGCCGCGCTCGGCGAGGCCGACGCCGTCCTGATCCCCGGCGGTTTCGGTATCCGCGGCATCGAGGGCAAGCTCGGCGCGATCCACTTCGCCCGCACCCGCCAGATCCCGCTGCTGGGCCTGTGCCTGGGCCTGCAGGCCGTCGTCATCGAGGCGGCGCGCTCGGTGGGTCTGAAGGACGCGAACTCCGAAGAGTTCGATCCGGACACCAAGCACCCGGTCATCTCGACGATGGCCGACCAGGAGCACATCGTCGCCGGCGAAGCCGACCTCGGCGGCACGATGCGCCTGGGCGCCTACCCGGCGGTGCTGGCCAAGGGATCGGTCGTCGCGAAGGCGTACGACAGCGAGAACGTCTCCGAGCGCCACCGTCACCGCTACGAGGTCAACAACGCGTACCGCGATCGCATCGCCAAGAGCGGTCTGCAGTTCTCCGGCACGTCGCCGGACGGCCATCTCGTCGAGTTCGTCGAGCTGCCCGCGGACAAGCACCCGTTCTTCGTTGCGACGCAGGCGCATCCGGAGCTCAAGAGCCGTCCGACCCGTCCGCACCCGCTGTTCTCGGCGTTCGTCGCCGCTGCCCTCGCCCGCAAGGCAGGTATGCAGGCGCCGGTCGACGCACCGGCCGATCCGGCCACCGCGGACAGCGTCGGATAGCGCACCCGTATGAGCCTGCCGGGGGAGCACGAGTTCGACACGGTCGACTCACGCGACGTGTACAGCGGGGCGATCGTGGCCCTGCGCGTGGACCGGGTCGCGATGCCCGGCGGGCGAGAAGCTGATCGGGAGGTCGTCGAGCATCACGGGGCAGTAGCCGTCGCGGTGCTCGACGACACCGACCGGCTGGTTCTGATCAAGCAGTATCGGCACCCGCTGGGCCGCCGACTGTGGGAGCTACCGGCCGGTCTGCTCGACGAGCCCGGTGAGGTGCCGTTGGATGCGGCGCGCCGCGAACTCGTCGAGGAGACCGGGCTGGCCGCCGACCGGTGGTCGGTGCTGGTCGATGTCGCGTTGTCGCCGGGGTTCACCGACGAATCGGTGCGGGTGTTCCTGGCTCAGGGTCTGCACGACGTCGGACGTCCGGACGCGCACGACGAGGAGGCCGACCTCGAGATCGCCCGCGTGCCGCTCGACGACGCGGTGGCGATGGCACTGCGCGGCGAGATCGTCAACGCGACCGCGGTGTCGGGCATCCTCGCGCTGGCGGCGGCCCGCGCACGCGGTGCGGTCCTGCGCCCGGCCGACGCGGACTGGGTCGACCGGCCCGAGACGTTCGCGCGACGCAAACACGCCGGGGCGGACCGCGGACCGGCATGACGGCGCTCGGCGGACAGATCGACACGTACCTGGACCACCTGGCCGTCGAGCGCGGTGCCGCGCGCAACACCCTCAGTTCATACCGGCGCGACCTGGACCGGTATGCACGGTTCCTCGCGGACCGCGGCATCGAGGATCTGCGATCGGTCGGTGAGGCCGATGTCAGTGAGTTCGTGGTGTCCCTGCGCAAGGGTGACCCCGAGAGCGGAACCGTCCCGCTCGCCGCGAGTTCGGCGGCGCGGGCGTTGATCGCGGTCCGCGGTCTGCACCGGTTCGCGGCCGCCGAGGGGGTGACGTCGGTGGACGTCGCCCGGGCAGTGAAGCCGCCCACCCCCGGCCGTCGTCTGCCCAAATCGTTGTCCCTCGACGACGTGCTCGCGGTCCTGGACGCGGCCGGTGGCGACGGCGCCTCCGACAACCCGCGCACTCTCCGCGACAGGGCGCTGCTCGAGTTGCTGTACTCGACCGGTGCGCGGATCTCTGAGGCGGTGGGACTGGACGTCGACGACCTCGACACCGAGTCTCGCGCGGTGCTGCTGCGGGGCAAGGGCGGCAAGGAACGCGTCGTCCCCGTCGGCCGGCCCGCGATCGCCGCGATCGACGCCTATCTGGTGCGGGGACGCCCCGCGCTGTCGGTGCGGGGCACGCCGGCGCTGTTCCTCAACATCCGCGGCGGCCGGTTGTCCCGGCAGAGCGCGTGGCAGGTCCTGCACACCGCAGCCGAGAAGGCCGGCATCACGGTCGCGGTGTCGCCGCACACGCTGCGGCACTCGTTCGCCACTCACCTGCTCGACGGCGGCGCGGACGTGCGCGTCGTCCAGGAACTCCTGGGCCACGCCTCGGTCACCACGACGCAGATATACACCATGGTCACGGTGGGTGCCCTCCGTGAAGTGTGGGCGCAGGCCCACCCCCGCGCACGTTGACGCGGTTGCGTGTTGGCAGTCGTTTGAGATCACGAAGCGGTAGCGTTACGGCATCAGCTATCGACAGGACGGGATCAACAGGACGGGGAGCATCGGACCGTGGTGACACCGCAGCCGCCTGAGGCGGAGCCAGCGCACCCGTATTCCAGGGGCGCGCTGTCATATGCAGAGAAGATCGAGATCGGGCAGGGCATCGAGACCGAATCGGAGGCGCCGTTGGGGCCCACCGGACGCCCGCTGCGCGAGGTTCCCGAACCGGCGCCCGTCAGCGGTCACGGGCCCGCCCGGATCATCGCGATGTGCAACCAGAAGGGTGGCGTCGGCAAGACGACGTCGACGATCAATCTGGGCGCCTCGCTGGCCCAGTACGGACGCCGCGTGCTGCTGGTGGATCTCGACCCGCAAGGCGCCTTGTCCGCGGGTCTCGGTGTGGCACACCATGATCTGGATCTGACGGTCCACAACCTGCTGGTGGAGCGCACGTCGATCGACGACGTCCTGATGCGCACCCGGATCGACGGACTGGATCTGCTGCCCAGCAACATCGACCTCTCGGCCGCCGAGATCCAGCTGGTCACCGAGGTGGGTCGTGAACAGACGCTCGGACGCGTGCTGCACCCGGTGCTCGACCGCTACGACTACGTGCTGATCGACTGCCAGCCGTCGTTGGGGCTGCTCACCGTCAACGCGCTCGCGTGCGCCGACAGCGTGATCATCCCGATGGAGTGCGAGTACTTCTCGCTGCGCGGTCTCGCGCTGCTCAACGACACCGTCGACAAGGTCCGGGACCGACTCAATCCCCGGCTCACGCTCGAGGGCATCGTCGTGACGATGTTCGACAGCCGCACGCTGCACGCTCGCGAGGTGATGTCGCGGGTCGTGGAGGTGTTCGGTGACCTGGTGTACGACACGGTCATCAACCGGACTGTGCGGTTCCCCGAGACCAGCGTAGCGGGGGAGCCGATCATCACGTGGGCCCCCAAGTCGGGCGGCGCCGAGGCCTACCGGGCGCTTGCCCGCGAGGTGATCCACCGTTCCGGCCGGTAGCGATGTGAGTACCGATGTCGCAGCGGCGGCGCCGGCCGAGCGGTCGGCCGGAGAGCAGTCGGGCTTCCGGCTGCGCCTGCGCAATTTCGAGGGACCGTTCGATCTGCTGCTGACGCTCATCAGCCAGCACCAGTTGGATGTCACCGAGGTGGCGCTGGCGGAGGTGACCGACGAGTTCATCTCGTACACCCGCAGCCTCGGCAGTGAGATGGGTCTGGATCAGACCACCGAGTTCCTGGTGGTGGCGGCGACCCTGCTGGATCTGAAGGCGGCACGACTGCTGCCCGCCGGCGAGGTGGACGACGACGAGGACCTGGCTCTGCTCGAGGCCCGCGACCTGCTGTTCGCGCGGCTGCTGCAGTACCGCGCCTACAAGCAGGTTGCGCAGCTGTTCGGAGAGCTCGAGACCGCCGCCCTGCGCCGCTATCCGCGGTCGGTGTCGGTCGAGGACCGATTCGTCGGGCTGCTGCCGGAGGTGCTGCTGGGTGTCGATCCCCGGCAGTTCGCGGAGATCGCCGCGACCGCGTTCCGACCGCGCCCGGTTCCGACCGTCGGACTGGATCACCTGCACGTCCCGACGGTGTCGGTGCCCGAACAGGCGGTACGGATCCTCGAGCTGCTCCGTGCGCGCGGCGCCGGCGTCTGGGCCCCGTTCGGGGATCTGATCGTCGAGTGTGAGAGCCAGGTGCAGATCGTCGCGCGGTTCCTGGCGCTGCTCGAGCTCTACCGGGAGCGATCGGTGCAGTTCGAGCAGCCCGAGCCGTTGGGGGATCTGCTGGTGAGCTGGACCGGCGAGGAAGTGTCGGCACCCGCGAGTGAGGAGGACTACGAATGACGTCGATCGATGCGGACGACATGAGCCCGTTCGAGGACGAGTTCGTCGAACTGCCCGACGACCGGCTCGCTGCCGCGCTCGAGTCGATGCTGCTGGTCCTCGATACTCCTGCCGCCCCCGCGACCCTCGCGTCGGCGCTCGGGCTGCCCGAGGCCCGGATCGAGACGATGCTGCGGACCATGTCCGCCGACTTCACCGCCCGCGGCAGCGGCATCGACCTGCGCTACGCCGGTGACGGCTGGCGGTTCTACACCCGCAACGAGTTCGCTCCCTACGTCGAACGCCTGCTCCTCGACGGTGCCCGCTCCAAGCTGACCCGTGCCGCGCTCGAGACGCTCGCCGTGATCGCCTACCGGCAGCCGCTGACCCGGGCCCGGATCAGTGCCGTCCGCGGCGTCAACGTCGACGGCGTGATCCGCACCCTGCTGGCGCGCGGTCTGATCACCGAAGCGGGCCCTGATCCGGATACCAATGCCACCACGTACGCGACCACCGAACTGTTCCTCGAACGTCTCGGCTTGGCGTCTCTGACCGATCTGCCGCCCATCGCGCCCCTTATTCCCGACGTCGATGTGATCGATGACATCGCTGAGAGCCTCGAAGCCGACCCGCGATTTGCGAGAATGGACAACGCAACACCTTCGACGGGGTCGGCAAACGCGCCGCACCCCGAGATCGACCCAGATAACTGACAGGGATCAAAAGTGAACAAGCCCGCTCGCCGTGATGGCACACCGGACCGCAAGAAGAAGCCGACGACAGGCCGCCCCGACGCTTCGGCAAAGAAGTCGCTGAACAAGCGTGGGAAGCCGAAGTCGACAAAGCCGCAGCGCGCCCAGGCGCCCGCGCCCAAGATCAGCAACGCCAAGCCCGCCCGCAACCAGTACGCGGAGGTCGATCGTGATCTCGCGCCCTTGAAGGGTGACGGGGTGCGGCTGCAGAAGGTACTCGCGCAGGCCGGTGTCGCCTCCCGCCGCGCAGCCGAAGAACTCATCGACCAGGGCCGAGTCGAGGTCGACGGCCGCATCGTCGTCGAACAGGGCCTGCGGGTCGATCCCGAGAACGCGATCGTCCGCGTCGACGGTATCCGCGTGGTCGTCAAGAAGGACCTCGTCCACATCGCGCTGAACAAGCCGCGTGGCTGGCAGTCCACGATGTCCGACGACCTGGGACGCCCGTGCATCGGTGACATCGTGTCCGAACGCGTCTCCGCCGGTCAGCGCCTCTTCCACGTCGGCCGGCTCGACGCCGACACCGAAGGCCTGATCCTGCTGACCAACGACGGCGACCTCGCGCACCGGCTGATGCACCCGTCGTACGAGGTGCCCAAGACGTACCTCGCCACCGTGCAGGGTGTCGTCGACCGCAACGTCGGCAAGCAGCTCAAGGCCGGTGTCGTGCTCGACGACGGCCCCGCCACGGTCGACTCGTTCGCCGTGATGGACATCAACGGCGGCAAGTCGCTGGTGAAGATCGTCCTGCACGAGGGCCGCAAGCACATCGTGCGCCGTCTGCTCGATGCCGTCGGGCACCCGGTGGTGCGTCTGGTCCGCACCGACATCGGTGCCGTCGCGCTCGGCGACGGGCGTCCCGGCACCCTGCGGGTCCTCGGCCGCGGCGAGGTCGGCGGCCTCTACGGGGCGGTGGGTCTGTGACCGCACCGACCCCACTGGTCGTCGCGATCGACGGCCCGTCGGGCACCGGTAAGTCGAGCGTGTCGCGTCGTGTCGCGACGAGCCTCGGCGCCCGCTACCTCGACACCGGTGCGATGTACCGGATCGCGACGCTGCACGTGCTGCGCCGCGGTGTCGACGTGACGGATCCCGCGGCGATCGCGGCGGCGACGGCGTCGCTGCCGCTGACGATCGGGACCGATCCGCAGACCGACGGCGTGCAGCTCGACGGTGAGGACGTCACCGACGAGATCCGCGGTGCGGCCGTCACGCAGGCGGTGTCCGCAGTGTCCGCGGTGCCCGAGGTGCGGACGTTCCTGGTGGATCTGCAGCGCCGCATCGCGGAGCAGGCCGGACGGATCGTCGTCGAGGGGCGCGACATCGGTACCGTCGTGCTCCCGGACGCGGACGTGAAGATCTTCCTGACCGCCTCCGCGGCGGCGCGGGCGACGCGACGCAACGCCCAGAACATCGCCGAGGGGCGTGGTGACGACTTCGCCGCCGTCCTGGCCGATGTGCAGCGTCGCGACCACCTCGATTCCACGCGCGCGGTATCTCCGTTGCGTCCCGCGGCGGATTCGGTGACGGTGGACACGAGCGAACTGGGTATCGAAGACGTGATCGGCAGGTTGCTGCTGGTGGTAGGCGACAGAACTGGAGCAGTGCAGTGACCGACGGTTTTACTGGAGATTCGACGGCGATCGAGTACGCCGGCGACGGAATCTGGAGCGAGGAGTCCGACTGGGACCTCGCGGACTACATCGACGGTGAGGACGGCGAAGACCACATCGCGGTACCGACCCTCGCGGTGGTCGGGCGACCGAACGTCGGAAAGTCGACGCTCGTCAACCGCATCATCGGCCGCCGTGAGGCCGTAGTCGAGGACATCCCGGGCGTGACCCGCGACCGTGTCTCGTACGACGCCAACTGGGCCGGACGCCGGTTCATGGTGCAGGACACCGGCGGCTGGGAGCCCGACGCCAAGGGGCTGCAGCAGTCGGTGGCCCGGCAGGCCGAGCTGGCGATGCAGACCGCGGACGCGATCCTGCTCGTCGTCGACGCCGTCGTAGGTGCCACCGCGACAGACGAGGCGGTGGCACGGGTGCTGCGTCGCTCGAAGACGCCGGTGATCCTGGTCGCCAACAAGGTCGACGACAGCCGCACCGAGTCAGAGGTGGCGTCGCTGTGGTCGCTCGGGCTCGGCGAACCGCGCCCCGTCAGCTCCATTCACGGCCGCGGCACCGGCGACCTGCTCGACGACGTCCTCGCCGTCCTGCCGGAGACCCCGCGTGAGGGCACCGGCGGTCAGGGCCCGCGACGGGTGGCGCTGGTCGGCAAGCCGAACGTCGGCAAGTCCAGCCTGATCAACAAGCTGTCGGGCGACGAGCGCTCGGTGGTCCACGATGTCGCCGGTACCACCGTCGACCCAGTCGACTCGCTGGTCGAGCTCGGCGGCAAGGTGTGGAAGTTCATCGACACCGCGGGCCTGCGCAAGAAGGTCAACCACGCCAGCGGGCACGAGTTCTACGCCTCGCTGCGGACCAAGGGTGCGATCGAGGCCGCCGAGGTCGCGATCCTGCTGATCGACGCGTCGAAGCCGATCACCGAGCAGGACCTGCGCGTCCTGAGCATGGTCGCCGAGACGGGTCGTGCGCTGGTGCTCGCCTTCAACAAGTGGGACCTGGTCGACGAGGACCGGCGGCTGATGCTCGAGAAGGAGATCGACCGCGAACTGGTCCGCGTGCCGTGGGCGCAGCGGGTCAACATCTCCGCGCACACCGGTCGCGCCGTCCAGAAGCTCGTTCCCGCGCTCGACACGGCGCTGGAGTCGTGGGACAAGCGCATCCCCACCGGACGCCTCAACAACTGGCTCAAGGAGGTCGTGGCGGCCACGCCGCCGCCGATGCGTGGCGGCCGCCTGCCCCGCATCATGTTCGCGACCCAGGCCGGCACCCGCCCGCCGACCTTCGTGCTCTTCACCACGGGCTTCCTCGAGGCCGGCTACCGCCGGTTCCTGGAGCGTCGCCTGCGTGAAGAGTTCGGCTTCGACGGCAGCCCCGTCCGTATCTCGGTGCGCGTGCGGGAGAAGCGGGACCGCAACAAGCGTTGACGGGTTCCCGGCTCGCACGGGTTTTGCAGGAATCACACCGGAGTTCTTCACCGAACAGGTGTGTGACGACGACAAAACCCGTGCGAGATCGGGTCCGCGATTGCCGAACATTGCCTCTGACCAGGCGATTAGCTTTCGCAAGCGTCACTGTTGTAATCTTCTGAGGCGCCCGAACGAGGGCGTGGACGGGCTGTGGCGCAGCTTGGTAGCGCACTTGACTGGGGGTCAAGTGGTCGCAGGTTCAAATCCTGTCAGCCCGACCGAGGAAAACCCTGGTGAGAGTACTTCTCACCAGGGTTTTTCCGTTTCTGGGACACTCTGCGACGCTCTGGCATAACCGCAGGAGATCTTGAATGCCGGACACCAGGCAGACACCAGGCAGACACCAGCCGGGCCGCCGGCCCGGTCGCGCGTCGGTCGGGCGCGGGGGAGTGGCGGTGCCTTCTATTCGCTTTCTCCCTGGAGGCGCGTAGTTCCAGAGTCGGGCGACGTACGGGAATTCGCCGGAGGCGAGCGCCGACGAATCGGATTACCGACCGGTCTGGTTGAATCCTGGGCATGAAACGGACAACCGCTGCAATCGCCCTCTCCGCCGCCGCGCTGGTGCTCGGAGGGTGCTCCAGCTCGGATGCTGGCCCATCTGATACCGAGCTGCGCGAGATGGCGTGTGGATCTTTCGCTTCGATCACGCCGGGTTTCTACGAAAGCACTGACGCGATCGGAACGCTGTCCGACTCCAACGCAAGCTCGTCAGATCGAGCAGATGCCCTGCGCGCCCAACTCGATCAGTCGTCATCGTCCAACAAGCGGACGCGGCCCTACGACTGCAACGATCCGCGCGATGCGAAGTGGTTCGATGGCTTCTACGAGTCGGTGGTCGAGGAAGAGCGCGGCGAGAAGTAGCGCGCCCAGAACGCCCCACCTCGCGCGGGGCGTTCTACGCTTCGAAGCTCGAGACCTCGCCGGTTGAGAGCCAGCGGTAGTCAACCCCGGTGTGCAGCGCCCAGAGCCTGAGCGTTTGCACAGAGGGCTTTCTGGTGCCATTGAGCCAGCGGCCGACAGCGTCTCGCGTGACCCCGAGGAACTCGGCAATCCCGATCGCCGTCTCGCCGCGGTGGCGGAGCGCTTTCCGCATGCGGTCGGTGAGGTCGAACTCGGGGATCACGCCCGTCTCAGCATCTGCCGGCATGGGATCCATTCTCCCACATTTATGGCGATTGGTCGCAAATGTGGACAGACCCATCGCTTCCGTGACAAGATCGCCACCACAACAGCAAAAAGGCCCGCCGCGAGCGGTAACTCGCGACGGGCAGTGTCCGACTATTGAGGAGTCGAACAGTGTCAGAGCATACCTCTCTCAAGAACGAGATCAAGCGAGACCTACGTCTCGCTGAAGAGCTCGCCGCTACCCCGTGCGCAGCCCCCAACGTCGAGCCGTTCGTGAAGGTTCCGGTGGCCGTACTCGAGGCCGGACTGACCCCGCAGGCGTTCAAGCTGTACGCGGCAATCCGCCGGCACGCGGATAACGAGACCCTCGAAACCTACGTGGGGCGCGAGCGGCTGGCCGAATACCTGGGCATGACGAAGGTTGCCAGCATCGACCGATACACCCGCGAACTCGTCGCAGCCGGACTCATCACCTCCGCCGAGCGGTGGAAGTCGAAGCGAGACAGTCGGGACTGGGTCCACAAGAAAGACGCCGATCACACGGTGCGTGGATCGAATCTGTACGCCATCACGGCAGGTCAGGGCGGGTCCTTTTCTGGGGGCCAGGCTGGTCCTTTCCTGGGGACCAAGGTGGCCCCCCAAAAGGGACACGAACTAGACCCCTCTAACCAAACCCCTGTAACTACCTCCGAAAAGACCTCGGTCGGCGGGGCCGCCCGCCCTGCGAAGTCTGTGGATAAGTCGATGCTCGGGGAGAAGGCGACGACTGCCCGGCCGCTGCATCCCGATTGGACGCCGAACAACGCGAACAGGTCGGTGGCGGCTGAGGTCGGCATTGACGTCGAGGTCGCGGCCGAGGCGTTCCGTGCGGAGATGGCCGGCGAGCGACGCAAGGGCTGGGGTGCAGCGTTCTCGGAGTGGCTGCGGTCGAAGCGTTCCGAGGATGCGGTGACGTCAGCTGCGGTCGACGCTGCGGTCGATGCCGTGGCGCAGGCGGTTCGGGCTGCGGCCCCGACCGATGGCATCGAGGTTGAGCAGGTGCGGCCGGGAGCGGCCCCCGAACGGGCCACGGTCGGGTTTTCGCCGGTCGTCGTCGATGGGATCACGTGGGTTGGGCAGCGGCTCGGCAGCCTGTCGGATACCGAGCGCCTGCTGGCGGGTGAGCTACTCGCCCGTGGTGTCATGCGCTCAGAGGTGTGGACAACGCTCCAGGACGAACGCAACCGCCCAGGCGGCGCCCACGCCACGACCTGGTCGGCGGTGGCGGCATGACGATCGACGACAAGCTCGAGCAGCTCCTCGCCACCTCCCGCGCACGGCTGAGCGCCGAGCTCCACGACCCGCAGCGCGAGAGCGCCGCCCACGCCTACGCCCGCAGCCTGTGGGGCCTCGAGGACGACCTCCGCGACCTGATGAACCAGATCCGCATAGGAGCTCCGCTGTGAACCGCATCCGCCTCGACGTCGTCGGCACCTACGTGATTGCCGCGCTGGCCTTCGCACTCTCGTACTCGAATCTGGTCGACCTCGCGGTGCGCGCCGGGTACTCGCCCGCGATGGCGTGGGCGTGGCCGCTTGCGGTCGACGGCCTGGCCGTGGTCGCTACCTCTGCTGTGATGCGTCTGCGCGAGGACCGCACCTACGCATGGATACTCCTCGGTGCGTCCACCACGGTGTCGGTTGTCGCGGGCGCTGCGGCGCACCTCCTGCCGGCGGGCCCGCTGCCGGGCTGGGCTGGCGCGGCCGTCGCAGTGATCCCGCCGCTGTGTCTCCTCGTCGCGCCGCACCTTGCCGTGCAGCTGCGACGCGACGCGGCTGGTGCGACGCATGGCGATGCGGCGCACGTGGATGACGAGCCGACTGCCACGCTCGAACCGGCCAGCAATGCGCCAGAAATTATTATTACCTCCGCTGACCAGGAACGACGCGCCGCGCCGCAGCCCGACGCACTGTTCGGCGTGCCCGTGCCGGAGGCGCGACAGAAGGCGACCGCTGCGTCGAAGTCTCGCGACGAGATACGCGATGAGGTGCTGCACCTGCTCGCGACGACGGACTTGTCGCAGCGCGCTGTCGCGGTCATGGCGGGCACGAGTGAGGCGACAGTGCGACGGATCAAGCAGCGCGACGCGGGCCCGCCGCTCGTCGCGGTTGGCGGATAGCTGCAATGTCCAATAGTCAGCTACCGACCGGTCTGGTTAGATCCTGGACATGAAACGGACAATCGCTGCAATCGCCATCGCCGCGTCTGCGCTCGCGCTCGGGGCGTGCTCGAGCTCGGACGACGGCGGTGCCGACTCGACGTCGACGACAGCGTCGGCCGCGCCCTCGACGTCCACCGCTGCGGCCGCTCCGGCAGCCGCTGCCGCACGCGAGGCGGACCCGCGCTGCGTCGCTGCCGAGGAGCAGTACACGCTCGCTGTGGCGAACGGGCTGAACGACAAGTCGCTGACCCTCGAAAACGCTCAGGTGATTGTCGACGGCGACCTCGTGTTCTACGGAGCCTCCACCGTGCGCCCGGACGGCAAGTTCGAGAACCGCTCGGACGTATGGGTCCTCAAGGGACTGATGCCGACGTCGTCCACTGGCGGGGCCAGCAGCACGACGGAGTGGCCGAAGACGAGCGCCCTCCTCAAGATCACTCCGGCTGACGAGCGTGTGCAGGCAGTTGACGCGTGCGTGGTGGCTCAGACCCGCAGTTGATGGTCGGGCCGCCAGAGACGACGAAAAGCCCCCAACCGTCCGGGATCTCCGGATAGTTGGGGGCTTCGTCATACTGTCGGCGGGCGACAGTTTCCACTGCGTCTACTAGCTGGCGACAGTCCACGAGAGGTACGTGTTCGCGCCCGCGGTGACGGTTCGATAGCTGGATCCGATGCCGCTGGAGCCGACAGCCCTGAGTGACAGGGTGTCGTTTGCGCTGAGCGAGACGGTTCCGGTCAGCGTTGCACCGGTGTTCCCGTTGGCCAGCAGCTCGGTGTCGTTCTTCACGACAGCGAACTGCACGAGGCTCCCGACCCCACCGGTCTGGAATGTCACCTTCGCGGTGAAGTTGACGGTCATCGCGGCACCCGACTTGAGTCCGTCGTCCACGAGGTTCGTCCCCGGGAAACCGGAGCGCGGGGTCCACGAGACGATCTTGGTGGACTCCGCGAACGTGACATTGGTACCGGGAATTACCTGAGTACCAACCTTGTCCATGCCCATCGGGAACGCGTGCTCGACGATCGTGCTCGCGGTGGCGATGCCGTCCATGAACAGGTCGGCTGCCACGACACCGACGGGGGTGCCGGACACGGTCGCGGTGCCGTTCATCGCCGATTGCGCCGTCGCATAGCCCTCGATCGCGACCGATGCTGCCGCGTCCATGCTCGCGACGACGTTCGCGTGGACGACGGCCGTGGCTTCGCCGACGATGCCAGCGGCACCGTCCGACACGACACCAGCTGTCCCGGTGTAGATCGGGGTCGGGGTGGCGTTCGCGAGGCTATCCATCGTGACGCGGGCGTCGATGTTGCGGTGCACGCGCGGTTCGCCGTCCATCGACGCGTCGGCGGCGACCACCGCGATCGCCGCCAGAGTGGCCGATGGGGCCCCGCTCATCGTTGCCGCGGCGTCGCGCCACGGCAGGATCTGCCAGAGGGCCGTCACCTCGCCGTCCATCGACACCGCGGCGTCGCGCTGCGGAATCGGCGCCGGCGGGAACGAGACGATCTTCTCGTCGACGTACGGGAGCGCAGCGAGGGCAGCGTCTCTCGTCGGCAGGATGGCGAAGGCTGTTTCTGCGCGCGGGAGCGTGGCCTTTGCTGCGTCCGGCCCCGGCAGTCGGGTAGGCCCCGTGTCCGGGGCCGGTAGCCGCACGGCTACGTCCAGGCGCTGTAGTTCGCGGAGAACGACGGTGTCACCTTGATCTGGCCCGCCGGGGTGACGGTGGCGTCGACGGTGTCGATGATGTCCAGCAGTGTGGTCCCGTTCCATCGGCACATGTGGGTGACGGTGCCCATGAAGTTGAACGTGATCTGCGAGCCGGTGACGACGCCGCCGGCGGCAGACCCGAATGTGGTGGACTGCCGGGCGTACCCGTTTCCGGATGCTTCGTTCGCGGTCCCGGCCGCGCCAGGGTTGCCGGTATGCAGGCTGTAGGTGGTGCCGAGCGAAGCCCAGTGGCTCGCGAGGGCGTTCGCGGTCGATGCGACTGCCAAAGCCATGTGTGTCTCCTCAGAAGTTCTGTGTCAGATAGTTGGTGCGCATCGCGCGACCGCCCATCCACACGTGGTCGTCGGTGCTCGAGGTGGCGGCGTTCGGGTAGCGGACCATGATCTCGAAGGCGGTCCCATCGGGGATGATCGCCGCGGTGCAGGCGGTGGATTCGATGCGCCACTTCACGGTCGCGCCGTCCACGGTGCCAGGCCATGTGACGCCGTTCGCCCACTTGATCTCGATAATCGTGCCCGGCTGGATCGGGCCTGCCTCGTTCGTGCGCTCGAAGATCCAGTCGCCGTTGGTGAGTTCGATCGTCTCGTCGAGTGGTGTCCATCCGAGGGTCACGGCGCCGCCCCATCCGGAATGACACCCGTCCCAGTGCCCACTGTGGGCGGGGAATAGTTGGTCGTGTCAACGGACATACGGGTCGCCGACAGAGACGACCAGAGGGTGCCGCCGATCATTTTCCAGGACGGCGAGGTTCTGTAGCTAGCAGACACGACGACCTTGTACCCGGCATCTCCGATCTTCTCCTCGCCAGTCGGGAAGCGTTCCGCGACAACAAATTCCGGAATCAGGACTGGCTTGAAAACTGGCGGTGCGGAATAGTATCCGGCATTTGAGGAGCCAGGGAAGCGCGTCTGGGAATAGAGGCCGGTCTGAGTCACGGTCCACGGCCCAGTGGGAGTGTCGCGGTATCGGACCATCCGAAAGATCTCGACGTTCACCTCGAAATACTGGAATGCCGTATCGACAGACTGTGCCGTCACCTGCGCGTTGATGTGCCACACACCAGGAGCCAGCAGCATGATCCCCGGAGCATTCGCATACCCCAACCCTGACCATGAAGTTCCCTCGACACCATGCTTCTCGGCATTCTTGTTCGCCGTCACGTACGTGTCGAACTGGCACGGAATCCACTTGTTGACGTTGCCGCTGATGTTCCAGTTTTTCGACATCGTGAGGTTGCAGAAGCCCGCGTTGTCGTCGAGGGCTTCGACCTTGCCAATGAGCGCCCGCTGGCCGTCGCTGATGTCCGCGAGCGGGCCTTCTGAAAACTTGTCAGGGTGAGAGGGATTGAGAAAGGACGGGCCTTTGCCGAGGACTGCAGCACCGAGGTTCTTGAAAAAGTTTACGACTCCGCCGACGATATCCGTGATGACGTCGAAGATGACGCCGCCCACCGCGATCAGGCCGTCGCCGATCCCCTTCGCTACATCAGCCAGGAACTTCCCGAGCTTGTTCATGAGATCCAGTGCGAAGTCCTTGATCCCGGAGGTCGACCCAGTGAGCCGACCGCGCATTTCAGTCTCCCACTCGGCCTGGGTCTTCTGCGACCATGCGGCGATGCCGCCGAGGCCGTCGAGCATTCCATCTGGGGTTTCGGGATTGGGTGAAGTCACGAGTCACACCTCGTCTCGCAGGTCGTCGGGGATTGCCGGCAATGCGCCGCTGCGGCCGTCGCGGTCCCATCGATGGACGTCGCGGATGTACCAGATCGACAGCCGGAACTTGCTGCTCAGGTCGGCGAACTTGTCGCGCAGGTCGCGGATTTGCTTGCCCTGCCATGCGGTCACCGCGCCGATGATCGCGAGCAGGACAGGCGTCAGTGCGGTGATCACTTCAGTGACCACCGTCAGCCCTCGCGGTTCTTGACGTACTTCTCGAGCTCGTCGACCTGCCGCTCAGTCACGCCGTTCGGCGTGAACTTGATGCCGACGACGGTGCCGAAACTGACGAGCACCAGCACGCCGGTCGTGATGTTCGCGGGCACGTCGACGCCGGCGGACACCACCGCCCACAGCAGTGCCACGACCAGGCCGACGGCCGCGGTCGCAGTGTTCGCGTAGCGCTTGATGATCGGCTGATCGGCCAGCTTCGCGCGAAGGATACCGGTGATCAGGTTGGGGTTCATCACATCACGTCCTTGAATCCGGGGATGCCGAGCTTCTGGCCGATGACCGCGAGCGCGTCGACGACGGTGCGGTTGCCGAGCTGCGGCCAACCGGGGTACTTGCCAAGCTCTGCGCTGCCAGTGAGCTGGTCTCGGATTTCCTGCTCGATATTCATGCCGCCTCCTGCGGGTGGTGTGGGTGTGGCGCCGCCACGGGCGTAGTTGATGACGACGTCGTACGGGAAGCCGGTGCCCGGATCCCAGTGGTCGGAGCCGCCGAACGCCTGCGAGCATTCGTTATGTCCGGCGATGCCTTTCGAGCCCGCCTTGAGCTGGGTGGCGTTCAGGCGTGAGAGCGGGATTCCGTAGTCCTTCGACCACTTCGCGACAACCTCACCCGCCTTGCGGAGCGCCTTGTCGTAGTCGCGGAGCCACACCTCGCGGGACGTGGCGGCCTGACCGACGACGGAGATATGCAGTCCGCGGCCGTTGGCCTGGTCCGACCCGGCCGCCCATGGGATGTAGTTGTCGTCGTTCGAGCGGACTGAGGTGCCGAACTTGTCGACGAGCACGTTGTAGGAGCCGCCGGCGCTGGGGCTCTGCTGATACCGGGCCACATCCTGCGCGGTCGTGTTCCCGCTGTTCTCGGTGGTGTGGAAGATGATCCACGCCAGGGAGCCGGTGTTGCGGGGCCCGCTGTCGTTGCTGGTGTAGATGTCGACGTCAGCCTTGTACTGCGCCATCCTCGTGCTCCTCTCCTTGCATTGATCCCTCGGCCTTCACCTGGTCGAGGGCGTCGTCCAGTTCCTTCCGCAGATGCGGCGGCAGTGCGCGGACGAGGTCGATAGCCTCCGATGTGGGCGGGTCCGGCTCGTCGATGGGAACCCACGTGCCGGCGCCGGTGAGCCACGCCTCTTCCGACTGAGGGAGCCGCAGCTTCAACGTCGGATCGGCGCCGAGTCGAGCGCCCAACTCGTACATGCGCTTCGAGACGAGCCGGTAGTACTCGAATGGAAGGATCGCGAGCGCGCCCTTCAGCTCCGGCAGCGACGCGAACATCCAGAGGAACATCTCCTCCGGATCGTCGAGATCGCAGTTCTCCCGCGTCGGGATCTCTTCAACCTTCACGACATCACCCCCAGTTCCTTCAGATCGGATTTGCCCTTGTCGATGGCGGCCATGAGGCGGACCAGCGGATCCTGCTGCAGCGCTTCGCCGCCCAGGACGATCTCGTAGTCGGGATCGCGGTCGACGCCCCACCCGAAGATGGTTTTCGACACCCGCTCGACGTGGATCCTCTGCGTGATGTCGCCGGGGATGCGGGTCGCGATCCGGTCGCCCTTCCCGAAGTGGCCGATGCCGGGCGCGCCAATGACGTACGGCGCGGCGTTGGCGATTTCCATCGACCCGGAGAACACGGTGCGCGTCTCGTACGCGCCGGCGCGCAGCACGGCCAGCGAATCGAGCGTGTACGCCTTCCCACCGGACGCGATGAAGAACTCGAAGTACCGGAAGTCGCCCGAGACCTGCGCGCGCTTGAGCAGTTTCACCGCGATCCATGCGAGGACTGTGTCCTCGTAGAACGGTTTGAGGATCGCGTCGATCGAGCCACCGACAGACCCGACCTGTAGAAGATTGCCGACGACATCGAACACGCCCTGCACGAGCGCGCTCATCGTCTCGTTCACGCCAGGCATCGAGTGCCCGCCGGTGACGAGCTGCACCGCGCGCGCCGGCCGCTGCTTGAAGCTTGATCGGATCACGCCCGGGCTGTCCGGCGGGTAGTAGACGTACGGCACCCGGGGATCGGTGCGGCGGTCGCCGGGCACGCGGTAGTCACCGACGACCGGCATGTCGGTGATCTGTTCCTCGATGTTCTCAACGAAGTCGTCGGTGTACGAGCGGATCGTCCGGACCAACCCGTCGAACAGCGTGCCGCCGTTCGAGGTGCCGGCCTCGACGCCAGACTTGTCCTCGACCCACACCACGAGAGCGCCGTGACGCAGCTTCGCCCCGGGCCAGGGCAGCGGGTCGCCTTCAAGCCACCGGCGCCACTGCAGCGATAGCTCGCCGTCCGCGAGCATCGCCTGCGCGGCCTCATGCCAGTATTTGAATCGGGACGTGAGGACGCCCCACGGGACGCCCTTCGCCATCCACTCCATGAAGCTGGACGGCTTCACGACGACGGTCCAGTTCGCCATGTCGAAGCCCTCCCACCAGGAGGACACCTTGAGAGGGTCGTCCGGGAGGGTGAAGATCGGCATGTTCTCGCGGCACAGGTTGATGTGCAGTGCCGTCAGCACGACCCATGGCGACGGTCCGGCGAGCCCGAAAATCTTGATCGGCTGGAATGCCGCCGGCATCACCGGCGTCGCCCATAGCAGTTTCGTGCGCAACTGTTCGAAATCGCTGAGGAACGTTGCGATCAACACCGAGTTGCCGAACTCGTCCGTCTGGACGTCGGTCTCCTCGAGCAGCCCAGACCACCGAATCCCCATGTGGTCGACGGAGATCAGGACGTTGCGCTTCTCGCCGCGCTTGATCCGCCCGTACATGTCGTTGAGCCACTGCGCTTGCGGGAACTCGAAGTCGATCGACAGGGTGCCGACACCGGTGTCGTTGTCCGGGTCCTCCCACTTCGCTTCGTTCTCGCACTCGACGATGTGCGCGAGGTCGGCGTTCGCGCCAGTCCACAGCCGCACCAACGGCGGCGTGCGACGCATCTGCTCGAGCTCCCGATGCTGCCGCTCGGTGGCCTCCCAGATCGCCGCGCACTGCTCGGCGAGCGACAGATCGAAGTCGACGACACTCACAGCAGCTCACCTCCCCACGGCTTCGGCCACAGCCGCGGCTGATGTAGCTCCGCCCGGGCCCCGCCCGCCGGCGCGCCGGTGTACGAGATCGGGAGCTTCGTCGGTGGCGTGTACGGCGGGATCTTGTGCATGAAGAACTGACGGCCACCGTTATCGCCCAACAGGTTCGTGCCCGACCAGGATTCGAGCATCAGCCGCATCGGGTCGTAGTTGATCCGCGCGCCCGCGTGTACCGAGTCGATCGGCAGCAGCGGGACGACCCGGCCGCCGAAGCGTCCACCCGGAACCCGCTTCCCCTTCGGCCCCACCCACGACGTGTCCGGGATCGTCCACGTCGCGCGAGTGAGGACCCAGGTCTGCATCATCGTGAGCGGTGTGGGGTTCGAAACCTCGATGAACCCAGACGCAGATGTGCTGGTGCCCTCGAAGGGCGTGACCTTCGTGCGCCCTTCCCAGAACGGCTGCCCGGACCTGACCTTGTAGATCGGGTTCAGGTACTGCTCATCCTCGAGGGTCGGATCGAACTCGGGATCAAGGTCCGTGTCGTCGTACCGCTGGATGAACAGACGGCGGGTGTCCCGCTTCGACTTGACGACGATCCGAGCGAGCTGCTCGTCCTCGTCCCATTCATCTGGTGCGTCGGTGATCATCTGGTCGAGCAGCGAGTCCAACTGCTCGATGTCCATGTCGGTTTCGTCGCCGAACAGGTGCAGACCCAGCGTCACGTCCCGCCACGGGAACGTGCGGTTCTTGAACCGGCCACCACGTTCCCGCGCGGCACGCTTCCACTCCGACGAGATCGGCGCCCCGTAGATGCCCTGTAGCTGCCCGGCTTTGATCATGACGCCCTGGCGGCCGGCGTTGCGTCCAGAGAGATCGAGCCGATATCCATTCGCGCCGATCAGCGCAATGTCGAGCATCACTACCTCCCGAAACGCATGATGGCGATCCGCTGCTGGTTCGCCTGGTCGCGCTGCCAGGAGTCCTGGTCTGCGATCGTCTGGTTGTTGTTGTTGATGATCTGGACCCGCGGACCGCCGCCGACGCCCGAGCCGACCAGCTCGTCGACCTTGCTGATGTTCGCCTCCGCGATGTCCCAGTGCTCCGGCTTCAGGATCGGTTCTGGCTTACTCAACGCGTTGTAGGAGAACGAGTTCGGCATCAGCCAGCCACCGTTGTCGAACAGGCCAGTGCCCTTGAAGAACGCGTTCATGTCCGCAATCCACGGGATGATGTTCGGGTCGCCGTCGATGCCGTTTTCGACCGCCGTCGGTGCGGGTGTTGCCGCGCCGGCCGTGGTGTCGGGCGTGATCGTGTACCGGTCCGCCGTGTCGAGAATGTCGCCGATCCCGAGTATCTCGACTGCCGAGTCCGCCCAGATGCCACCGATGTCGGAGCCCATCTGGCGGATTCGCTCGCGGCCAGAGAACGCCCGTTCCGGCTGCTGCGTCGATGCGCCAGAGGGGTCGATCGGCGGCATCGCCCCACCGCCGGCGTCGGTGGGGAATCCGGTCAGCGGTTCGAGTTGCTGCACGTTCGGCTGAATCAGCTGTGCCACCATCATCGGCAGGTGCGCGTGATCGGTGAACATCGGATCGTTGGCGCCGGCTGCGGGGCCGCCGTACTGACCATTCCCGCGTGCGCCGCCCATCTCGAAGTTCACACCGTTAGGCAGTGTGGCCGCGGTGTGGCCGCCGGCCGGGCCGCCGTTGAGCCAGCCCACCTGCAGGGACCCGGACGGGCCGCGACCCGGCTTGAACCCGCGGGCGGCGAGTTCGGCGCCTTCGGTCATCGTCGCGAACCGCGTCGCGAACGGATCCCGGCCGGTCGCGTAGTTCGCCAGGGCTGAGACGGCGCCGGAGCAGTCACCCCAGTTCACGCCGCCCAGTACGTACTGCGTGCCCTCGACGCCCTTGGCGAAGTTCGCAAGCTGATCCGGCGAGACCACACCACCGTCGGCGAAGCGCGGTAGCCGCGAGATCATATCCCGCAACGCGAGGATCGACCCGACGACCGGATGGTCCTCGTCGACCCCGAATGCGTCCCGCAGGTTCCTGGTGTAGTCGCCTTCCGCGAGCAGCGACCGAGCACCGAGTGCACCAGCGATGAGCGGCGAGTCCTCCTCGATCCCGAAGGGATTCGATCGGAACTCGCCTCCGGTGAGCGCGTGGAGGAACTCGGCCGGCGGAGTCCAGCCTGCGTTGATCGCCTGCAGCAGCGGCAGGTTCGCGGCGGTGGCCTGCGCGTTGACGACCATCTCTTTGGTGGACACCAGGGCGGTCGGGATCCCGAACGCGTCGACACCGAGAATCGAGTCCGACGTCGGGGTACCCGGACCCCACAGCATGCCGTCCTTTCGGCGGCCAGCGAGGCCACCGGCCGCGAGCATCGGCAGATCTGGCAGTCCGAGGGTGAACCCGTCCCACTTGATCGGCCCGACCTCGAAGCCAGGGATCCGGAACTCGATCGCGTTCCACGCCTGGATGATCCAGTTGATCGCACCCTTGAAGGCGTTCTTAATCCCGTCCCACATGCCCGACGCGGCCGAGGAGATCTTGCCTGGCAGGCCAGTCACGAAGCCGACGACGTCGTTCCACTTGCCGACGATCCAGTCCTTGACCTCGCCGACCTTGTCGCCGACTGCACCGAATGCGCCTTTGAGCATCTCGAAGCCAGAAGACAGGACACCCCAGGCCCAGTCCCATGCTGCAGTGACGGCACCCCAGACTGCGCCCCAGAGATCCTGGAACCAGGTCGTTTTCGTGGCGATCAGCACGACCGCCGCGACCAAGCCCGCGATCGCGGCGATGATCAGCCCGACGGGGTTGAGCATCATCGTGCCGTTGAGGAGCATCTGCGCCGTGTTCCATGCCACGGTCGCGATCTGGATGATCTTCACCGTGGCTGCGTAGCCAGCGAGCGCACCGAAGAACGGAGCCGCCACCAGTGCAAGCGTTTTCAGAGTGTCGGTGTTATTCATGACCCACGTCGCCATGTCGCCGAGCGCGTCGGTCAGTCCGCCCTGGATGGTGTTCTTCAGCTGATCGAGTGCATAGCCCGGGCCGGAGTTGACGGCATCGGAGACGGTCCCCATCGTCCCCTCGAAGCCCGCCATCGTCTCGCCGGCCGACGCCATCCCGTCGAGGAATCCTGGAATCTGATCCTTGCCAAGATCCTCGAGCGGGGTACCGAAGAGCGCAACCGCGGCGGCCGCCTGCTCGGCAGGGTCGTCCATCCCGTTAAGGCCGTTGACTATGTCGTTGAAGGCCTTGTTCGCAGCATCCCCGCCCTGCAATAGGGCGTTCGCGGTCTCATCGCCAGCGAGCCCTAGCTCCTTCAGCGCGTCCTGCGCTCCTGTGTCGCCGAGGTCAGTCGCCTTGATCGACAGCTCTTTGATGGCATCGCCGACCTTGTCCATCTGAATCTTGCCGCCGTCAGCAGCGTTGGCGAGTAGGCCGAACGCCTGCTCCCCGTTCATGCCCATGGATGCGAAGAACTGGCCGTACTCGTTCATCAGGTCGGGAAGTTCTTCACGCATTGCGAGGTCGGTTCGCTGCCAGCCTGCGGCCATCAGATCGAACGCCTCAGTGCTGTTCGCGGCGAGGCCATTCGTGATGAGCTGATCCGCCATCTGGACCGACTCAGCGACGTCCGTTCCGAAGGTGTCCGAGAACGTCACCGCAGCGGCTGCGATCTGGTCGATGGACTTCTCGCCCTCGGAACCCGCCACCTCGAACGTGGACGCGACCGCAGCGATCGCATCTGCCGCGTCCTCCATCGATCCGGACAACCCCTGCTTGTACAGAGTTCCGGCGGCGTCGCCGTACTCCTTAGCGAGCTCCGGGGTTGCGCCGAGCTGTGCGCCGAGACGTGACTCGATGTTCAGGTTGTCGAGTGCCTGCATCCCGAGTTCGACCGCACCGCCGATGCCGGCTGCGGCGATCGCGAAGTTCTTGAGCTGGTCGATGCCGTTGTCGACACCGCTGCCCATATCCTCGACCGAGTTTGAGAACCCGACGAGCTGTTGGCTGGCCTGCTGCGCGGAATCGCCAGCCTCCTCCGTGGCCTGGGTGACCCGCTCCTGCGCCCGCTCTAGCTGCTTCAGTGCAGCCTCGGACGCCCCGACAGTCTGGTTGTGCTTCTCGCGCGCCTGTCTGACGCGCTCCTCCGCGGCCGCCAGCTGCGACGTCTTCGCCTTGCCTGAGTCGCGGAGCTCCTGCAGCTTCAGCTCTTCGACGTTCAGCTTCGCGGCCGCGCTCATCTCGGCCTGGCGGGACTGCTCGATCTTCCGCGACGCGGTCTTAACTGCAGCCTCGGCCTTCGCGAGACCGTCCGCGATGCCGTTGCCGAGCTCCTGGCCAGCCTGCTGCCCAGCCTGGCCCATCGGCCCCTGTAGCTGACTCGACACCTGCGAGGCGATGCCCGGGATCACGGGCACGATCTGCACCGAGGCCCAGCCGATTGAGGTTGCCACCTACGTGTCTCCGTTCAGCTTGCGACGCCGAGCAGCGAAACGTGCTTCCGCCCTGGCGATCTGCTTGTCGGTGACCTGCGCCTGCTTCTTCGCGGACTTCGGTCGAGATGGGTGATCGGTGGGCTTGGCTCCACGCTTCTTGCCCGAGTTGGCGCGCAGCGCCCATAGGTCGGCCAGGAGATGATCGGTGATCGACCACGGCATCCGGCCGCCGTTGGCGTCGATGGCGAGGGCAGACTCGCGCGGCAGGCCGTTCTGGAGGCGAACCCAGACCTGCCGCAGCGTCAGCAGTGGCCGACCCTCGTCGTCGGTACGCCATAGGTCGCGGAGGTCGCGCCGGTAGAACTGGTCGAGATCAGCCTCGACCAGGTCCGCCTTCTCGGCAATCAGCCGCAGGAGCCCTAGGAGTTTCCCGAGCCGCCGGTACCGAGCTCCTCGCCGACGAGGTCCCACATCTCGCGGGCGGCCTCGGTCGGCTTCTTGCCGGCCTCCATGGCGCGCTGACAGAACGTCACGAAGCCCTGCTGGCCGAGGACCTGAACGAGCATCCCGGGGATGTTGCCGACGGCGCTGGCGGCGAAGAACTGCCAGTTGTCCTGCAGCGCAGAGCGGCGGATCCGGAACTCGTCACCGAATGCAGTGACGATGATCTCGACGTCCTCAACCTCGGCCTGCTGGGCGAGCTTCTTCGGCTTCTTCGGCTTCTTCGGCTTGCGGTCCTGCGGCCTCGGGGCGTTGGCAGGGATCCGGCGGGCGGCCGTGCGCTCAGCCTCCTCGGCGCGCAACTCGGCGGCTTCGAGGCGTCGCAGCAGCTCGTCCCTCTCCTCGTCCACGTCGGGCCCAATTGCCTCGGGTTCGTCGTTCTCGAAGTCGTCGAAGTCGTTGTCGTAAGGCATGAGTGTGCAGCTCCTAGTTCGTGTCCCGCCAGACGGCGGGTGCGATCGCCGCGACCACGCGGTCGGCGGCGGAAGTGTTGAGCCCGGCCTCGATGAGCCGGGCGTGCGTCGAGGTGATCTGGTCCACGAATCGGCCGGGCTCGCCAGGCTCGTCGTCAGGCATGGCTTCGGCGAGGAGGATCGCTTTCGCGACCTTGGAGCGCTGAGCGCCGCGAATCGGTCCCTCGATACCGAGTTCCCGGGCGGCCGCGGTGATCTCAGCGTCGGATGGGATGCGCGGCATTGTGTCCCCCTGTGCAGCGAGAGATGGAACCGGCCGCCCGCGGGCTGCACACCGCGGGCGGCCGGGGCACTACGCGGCGACGACTGTGACGGTGCCGGCAGGGGTGAGCGCTGCCGACGGGCTCGCGAGAGTGCCGCCGTTCTTGAGGGTGACGGTGAAGGGGCCGCCGGCGGATCCGGTGACCGTCACGTTCCCGGCGCCCACGATCGCCTCGAGCGCGGTCTTGACCGCGGCGCTGGTGGCGTCGAATGCGATACCGACGACGGTCTGCATGTCGACACGTAGCGGGAAAGTGCCGGCGGTCGTTCCGGCGGGCACCGTGACGGTCCAGCTCGTCGGGTCTCCGCCGGTCTGGTTCGCGGTGCCGAGCAGGTGACCATCCGCATCGGACATGATGTCCGCGGTGATCGGGAAGGTCCGGATTCCAGACTCAGACTTGGTCCACGCACCCGTGGTCAACAGGGCGGGTCGGCAGGTGTACTCAACCTCTTCGACGCCGTCCTCGCGGGTGACGATGAGCAGGGTGCGCTCGATACCCTTCGGTACGGAGATGAACCCGGCATCCTTGCCGTAGGCGATGCCCGCGGTGATCGCGTTGCGCTCGAGCGCGTTGAACGACAGCTCGAGGGTGCCCTTGCTGGTCTTGCCCTTGAATCGCGGGTGGCCCCACCCGTCGTAGAACGTCTTCTCGACGCCGGGCGTGTAGGTCACACCCTCAGTGCCGAGGAGGCCGAAGTCGAGCCACATCGAGCCGGGCGCATCTCCGGGCGTGGGGATGGCGGCCGAGAGCGGGCCGGCGTAGGCGGGGTCGAGGATGTAGATCTCACCCTCGTCGAAGACGGAAGCGTTGTCGGCGTTGATGACAGCCATGACAAATAGCCCCTTTCCGGGGAACGGGCCGCCGCGCGGCGGTCAGAACGGTTGAGTGCGTGCGCGAGTGCGCACGGTGAATCCGGCAATGAACCCGCCGGTGCTGGGGTCACGGTCGTCGAGGAGTCCCGTACCGGGCCGTACTCCGATGCCTGGCACTCGAATCGCGAGCAGCCACCCCATGCAGAGGCCTGCAATTCGGCGTGCCTCCGTGCGACCGGCCGCGTAGACGGTGACGCGGACCTGGTCGCCGGTGTAGACCGGCCACTCATCCACCCCTCCGCCGTCGCCGCCGACCACCACCGCGGGAGGGAAGTCGGGCGTCCACTTCGGCGGCAGGTTCTGTGCGACCGTCACGCCCTGGTTGCCGGCCATCTGAATGGCGAGGAAGTCCTTCACCGGCACAACGTGATCGACGGGGATCCTGCGGGCCCTCATCGCGACTTCACCTCGAGCCCGACCATGCCCGCAGCCTTCGTGAGAGCGCCTCGCTTGAGCTGCATCCCGCGGCCGCCGGGATGCTTGATCGCGACCGAGGCGACGTGACGGTCCGTGGTGTACGTGTCGATGCCAACCTCCACGTCGTCGTCGAGAAGCCCGCGCGCGTTCGCGGCGATGTCGGATGCGATGCCGTCGACCATCGCGACGATCTCCTGCGACTTCAGTAGCTTCTGGATGCCCTCGTGGTCGAGTTGGAACTTGACCGCTTTTGGCATGTCATCCCCTCTCGATCACCGCCAGCACCTCGAGCCCGCGGCGGCCAGTGCCGAACGCGCTGCGCCAATCGAGGATCCGCACGTCGCAGACCAGGCCTCTGATCTCGAGCTGGTCGTCGTCGGTCAGGTCCGGTGCGGGCATGAAGTAGGCGGTGTACTGGATGGAGTCGCCGTTGCGTGCCATCGATGAGTTGCGCCGGGACGCGCCCGGTGCGATCGCCTTGGCCTGCAGAGGCTCGCGCGTTTCAGTCGATGGGATCGGATCGTTGTTCGAGTCCAGTCCGCCGGGGCTCGTGCGAATCCGGTAGACGGTCTCGCTCATGGCAGCCTCGGTAGCCGGTAGCGGTCGAGCACGGCTAGCTCGTGCGCGAAGAAGCTCACGCCGCCCTGGCTCGCGCCGAACGAGAACGGGCCGATCGTCTCCTCACCGCCGCCGAGTTCGGACTGCGCGGCGCGAGCCATTGCGTCCATCGCGACCGTGATCAGATCGGGCGCCGTGGCGTAACCGTGCGAAATGGTGACCTCGACGCCGCGGTACCGGTCCGGCCAGCTGCCTCGCAACGTGCCGTCCGAGGACCACTCGACGTCCGGAACTGCCGCACCCCGTACCCGAACCTCGGAGACCGAGACCAGGTGCAGGGTGGGCAGATCCAGAATCGTTCCGCCATTGCCGTCGACGGTCAGTGTCTCGTTGACGACGGGGGTGACGTGCCATCCACAGTAGTTGCGGATGGCCGCCGACACCCCGTCGACCTGCACCTGGGTTACCCCTTGGCCGCTCAGCAGTTCCTCGAGCTTGTCGACGCTGATGAGCGGTTCCATGTCAGGCCCCCTTATTGCGGACGCGGGTGCGCGCCTTCGTCGCCGGCGCCGAGTTCCGCACGTACGGCTCGACGCCGAGGCGCGCGGCCTCGGCATCGTCGAGCTGCACCGTGTGGGGGATGCCGGCGATCTCGATCAGGTACTCGCGCATCACGGCTTGACGGCCGCAGTGCCGAGGGTGAGCTTCACCAGGCCCAGCGGCCGGCGGACGGCGAGCGCGACGCGCTCCTCGGCTCGGATGGTCACCAGGTTGTTGGTGAAGTCGTCGGTGTGCGAGTTGGTCGCCTCGACGCGGACGCCACCCTTTCGGTACAGGGTCGCGGACTGCGCGAACGCGCCGACCAGGACCGTGCCCGCGGCGATGGCCGGAGTGACGACCGTCCGCATGCCCCACAGCGGCGGATCGACAGGGACGCCACCGACGCCATACTGGCCCGCGAAGAAGCCGCCGCCGAAGTACTGGCCGTTCGCGTCCTTCGAGAGGCGGAAGGTCTGGTAGTCGACGGGGTTGATCACGATGCCGTCGGCGTTGAGGCCAGAGGCGGTCGAGATCTTGGTCATCGCGCGGAACACTGCGTCTGGGTTGTCGCCGATCCAGGTGCCAACCTCGGTCTGGATGCCCGGTCGGGTCAGCAGGCCGGTGAGGTTCTGGCCGGTGCCGTTGCCGTTGAGGAGCTGCGCCTCTTCGAACGCGGCGAGGTCGTAGAGCAGGCGGCCGTCGATCTCCGACTTGAGGAACGGGGCATCCTCGATGAACTCGTCGGACAGCTTGATGAACCCGGCGATCTTCTTCAGCGCGTCGACGACAGCCGTCGGGTTGACGTAGTGCATCTGAGGCTTTGCGCCGGCCTCGGCGACGGTGGCAAATCCGCCCTCGCGCGCACCTTCGACGAGGTAGCTGATCGCGTTGCCGCTGATCTGACCCTTACCGAGCAGGTCGGCGATGGTCAGCTTCGGCCGGTACGCCTGGACGACGTTCTTGTCGTAGTCGGTGAGCAGCGGAACGCCCGCGGCCCAGCCGGTGACGACGTGGCTGTCGGCCGCGGCCTTGAACTCGGTCTCGGATGTGATGGAGAATCGCTGGCCCTTGACGGCCAGCAGTGCGTCGGCCGCCTCCTTGACGAAGTGGTCGCCGAGCGAGGTGGCCTTCACCTTGGCGCCGCCACGCTTCGGGGCGCCGTCGCCGCCCGGATCCATGGGCTGGGTGCCGCCGTCGCCCGAGCTGCCACCGAGGGCGCCGAGTGCGGACAGGAGCTGATCGCCCTTGAGTTGAGCCGCCAGCTTCTCGTCGATGCCCTGAACCTCGGTGATGAGCTCCTGGACGGCCGTAGCCTCCTCGGTGGTCAGCTCGACGCCGGCCGCCTTCGCGCCGTCCATGGTTTCCTGCGCCTTCGCCATCAGCTCGGCGCGCTTCTGCTTGAGGTTCACTGTGAACCCCCTTCTGGCTCATGGAGCCTGAGTAGTTGCATGGTGAGCGCCAGGGAGACGGACGGGCTTGGCGTGGCCTGGTCCGGCGACTTGGTCGTCCCGGTAGGCGGTTCCGCACCGCTGGTCTGGTCCTGGTCTTTCTGGTCTTCGCCCTCTTGGGGGAGTACGGCTTTGAGTGAGGCGGCAGCGGCGAGCAGCTGATCGACTGTCTCGCGGATCGTGGTCTCGTTCTTCGCGGAGAGGACGCGGCCAGCCTTCGCGGCGAGCGCATCCGTCGCCGACTTCACGGCCAGGATCTCGGTCTCCTGGTTCGCGCCGATCGGCACGACGGACACCTCGTAGAGCTTTACCTCGTCGAGCGAGACATGGTCGGGCAGGCCGTCGGCCGCCTTGACGTCGTGCTTGGCCACCACGTCGAACGCGAACGACATCTGACCAACCCTGCCGCCCTTGAGTAGTCGGTATACCTGGGCGCCCTTCGGCGACTCCATGTCGAGCTGCGCGTGGATCTTGAGTCCGCGCTCGTCCTCGACGGCCGACAGGACAGACCCGACGTTGTAATCGGGGTCGGACATGTTGTGACCCCACAGGACCGGCAGCACGCCGCCGGACTCTGACCACTCCTTGAGGGTGGTCGTGAACGCGCCCTTGGCGACCACCTCGCCGTACGAGTCGACATTGCCGAATACGCTGGCGTAGCCGATGAACTCACCCTCGGCGAGCCCGTCAGTCTCATCCTGCTTGACGCGGATCGCGAAGTCCTTGAGCTTCACGGCTGCACCTCCTCGGTGTCAGTTGGTTCGCCGGTCAGGTCCTCTGTGATGGACTCGTCCACCACGCCGTCGGGTTCGACAGGCTTCTGGACCGTGACCGGCAGCAGTCCGAGGTGCTTGACGGGATCCAGTCCCACGAGGGCTAGTGCGCCCTGGGGGTCGAATCCGGATCGAATGAGCGCTGAGGCGGCATCGATGAGGAGCTTGAGGTCGCTGGCGGTGTAGACCTTCTCGGCCTGATCGCCCTCCGGAACAGCTAGGTTCAGCGGGGTAATGAGCTTCTCTGCATCGCCGCCGAGTGCTGGCATGTTCTGCGTACCGCGAGCCTCATCTGCAGTCATCCATGGCCGACCGACAGCGGTCTGCAGTGACGCTGCTTCCTCCTCGAAGGAGCCGCGCATCTTCTCCTTGACGTTGAACTCGACGAACTGCCCCGGCGCGATACGCGGCGCGAGGAAGGTGTTGATGCGGTCCTGGATCATCCGCAGCGTCGGGCCGAGCGTGTCGGAGTAGAGCATCCGCGAGAACTCCTTGACGTTGGAGTAGTTCGCGTTGTCGAGGATCCCGACCATCACCGGGTTGACGTGGTAGACGCTCGCAACCGTGGTCAGGGCCAACTTCGCCGCATCGACGTACTCATCTTCCTTCGACGAGAAGCCGAGCTTCTTGAGCTCCATCCCGTCTTCGAGCAGCGGCGTCCCGCCGGCGTTGCGGCCGTCGCCCGAGTACGAGTCGCGGTACTGCTTGGCGAACTTCGACTTAGCCTCAGGCGACCAGGCCGGCGCACCAACTGGGCGGGTCATGTAGGCATCGACGCGGCCGCCGTTGTCCCATCGCTGCTGCCGGTACTGCTGCGCAGAGATCTGCTCGCGCAGGACCGCCTTGAGGGCGGAGACCGGCGACTCGCCAATGCGTGAGTCCGTTGGCGCCCAGCCATGGAAGACGAGCATGTCCTCAGCCGGGACGATGACGGTCTCGGTGATCTCAGGTAGCGCGAGCTCGTAGTGCGCGATCGCGAACGGTCCGTCAGCCTTGGCCTCGGTCACCCACGTCGGGGGGATGGGCCGGATGGTCCAGCCCGAGTCAGACTTGGAGTCTTCGGTGACCACCCAATACGCAGTGTCATACAGGGCCAGCGTTGCGACCAGGTCGTGCAGCATTTCATACGTGGTCTGTTGCGGGTTCGGCTTGGCGATAAGCGCAGCGAGCGCGCCATCTCGTACCCGTGAGTGGTTACCGTCGGGCGATGCCTCGAACGAATGTAGGCCGAGTTGGGCGACGTTGCGGGCAAGGAAGTTGACGACCGTGCGCAGGTTCGGCTGGTCGCGCCACAGCTTTTCGACCGACTGTCCGCGTAGGCCATCGAGGTTGACGACGACCGCAGGTGCCGATCCTGCAGACGCTCCTGCCTGAGCCTTAGTGCCGAAGCCGAAGAAGGACGCAATGCCCATGTGCTTTGCCTCCTACAGCATGACGAAATCGGAGTCCTCGTAGACCGAATCTGGTTGTGGCTCTTCGGCCTCGGCCCAAAGTCCGAAGCGAGCTAGGGCCGCAGCGACGATCGGCGTTATGTCGTCCTCGCTGCGTCGGTCGAACGCCCACGCGCCGGCGGTTCCGACGTTCTTCTTCTCGGCCGTCGACAATGCATCGACGAACGCCTGGTCGCCGGTGTGCGATAGCAGGTCGTCGTCGAGGTCGTCGTCGATGGCACCGCACGCCTGCGCGAGCTGGCCTTCGGACGCCCAGGTGATCTCAATGCCCGCGTCGGTGAGCTCATGCTCGAGCGACGCGGCTGGCGACGACTTCGCGAGCACTACGGCGCGGAGTCGTTGCACCTCCCGCACACGGGCCAGCGCGGCGATCGCTTCTCGTGTCGATGCCCGGACAATCACCTCGAGGTGAGCGCCACCGTCAGCGCGCGGAGTCGCCGCAGCGATCGTGCACATCGATCGGTCTGGTGACATGTCGAAGCCGACCGCCGGTAGGCCGTCGGATAGGTCGGGGTTCGCCCTCCGGCGCGACGCCCAGAGGTCTAGATCTATAGCTGGTTCAAACTCGGCTGCGTCCAACTCCACCGGCCAATCGCCACGTCCGAGGATCTCGACGTCAAAGCTCTTGCGCCCTGCCTTGGTGGCGAAGCCGCGCATCAGCTTCCGAATCTTCGAAGCTGTCTGGATGACGCCATAGCTCGGGTTCGCGTACTGCCACGTGGCTTCGTCCTCGCGGTCCATATCCTCGGGTGCGCAGTACTCAGCGAAGTACAGCTCACGCTCGCCTGCGATACCGCGGGCCCGGATGGCGGTAAGCACCAGGCCGTTCACATGCTCGTCCTGATTCACCGCCGACGACGTGTAGATCGTCTGCGGATCCTTGGCGGCTAGCTGCGCCGGACCGAGCGCCGACATCTCGCCGTCGGTGAGGTTGTACGCCTCGTCGTAGATGACAAGGTCGAGCTTCGTTAGGCCACGGCCGGCGTCCGCCGAGCGGGTCGTGAACACAACCTTCGCGCCGGACTTGAGTTCGATCACCCCTCGACCCTGCGAGCACGTCGTCTTCTTGACCCGCTTCACCAGAGATGGCAGCGGCTCGATCAACGCCCACGTGCGCAGGTAGATATCCTCGGCGGTCGTCCAACGCTGCGCGGTGAAGATGATCGTCTCACCGAGAACGAAGAGGCCGTAGAGGATCCGCAGTGTCAGAATCAGGCTCTTGCCATTCTGGCGCGGGCAGATGATGCAGGCATCGGAATGCGTCCAGGTGCCGTCATCGTTACGAGCGAGCAGAGCTTGCAGGGTGTCCCGCTGCCATGGCATTGGGCGCGCCCTTGCCCGCTCGGCGAGCGTGGCCGCCTTGGCGCCGTGCTCGAGCGACCCAGGGAACGATGAGAGGATGTGCGGTTCCTGACGGCCCGTCAGTGTCGGCCAATCAGAAATCGAGGGCGTCGGCCTCACCAGAGTCGCCGCTGTCACCGCGCCTCCTCTCGATGTCCGCCAACATCTGGCGGAACACGGTCGCGAGCTGGCGCGCCTCCTGGGCCGCCGACTCGATCCGGATCTCGAGTACCTCAGAGTCGCCGCGGGTCGGCACCAGCCGCATCCACAGCTCCTCTTCGCCGGTCATCAGTCGGTGCAGCTGGTCTAGCCGGTCCTTGATCCGGCCGGCCTCAACGATCAGCGCGGTCAGCTCGTACGGGTCAGTCGGCGTTGCGAGCTGGTCGAAGATCTTCGCTCCGCCATCGCCGAGTTCGTCGTCCACCGCTACCGCCTTCGCACGTGAGTTTCGAGCCCGGTAAAAATGGATGACTCGGCGGCCGTAGGCAGTCAGCAGGTCAGGGCCTTCCAGCGATCCTGAGGCCCCTACCCCGTGCGCCTGGCGCCGAACCAATCCCGCGTCGTAATCCGCTCCACAGGGGCGCTAGCGGGCTCTACAGCGGGCCGTAGGTGGTCGCCGTCCCCAGACTGCCGACTGCGGTTGCAGTGCCGGTGTAGAAGCCGATCGGCCTCAGTTCCACCCTTGGATCTGGCGATGCTGTGGTCGGCTTCGAGTGGTGCGCCGTCGAAGTTCGCTCGTGCTTCGCGGTACATCGGTTGGAGGCACCAGTAGCACGGCGATCCGTCGATGTGACCGGCGAGGAGTCGCTTGCGCTGCACCTGATGTCGATAGCCGAGGCCGCGCTCGGTGGTGGTCCTGCCGGCCATGACCACCTCCTGAAGTTGAACCCACCCGAGCAGCCGCACCACCACTGCCGGCAAAAGCAGCGGATCGGCGTGCGGCTTCGCTCCCGCCCGCGGCATCTGGCCGTGGGCAGGTGACGTGAACCCGGGTGGAAGAGTGTCCCGCCCACGCAGCGCTCGTCAGGCCAATGTCGATGACTGCGTGGGCGGAAGTCTGCGCGCCCCACCGATCCTCGGGGGAGGACGATCGGTGGGGCGCGGTATCCCCGGGCGCTGGCAAGCTGCTCGCGGGGTGGCCGGGACTGCCGCGTTGGCGGCTGGTCGCGCCGGGAAGCGGCAGCGACTGAAGGTGTCCCGGAAGCAAGACCCGCCCCGACCGCGTTGGCGGTGAGGCGGGTTGACGGCCGGATACGTGCTTGGGCGGGGAACCGGCAGACCCACAGCTAGCGCCTACCCCGATCAGTGGATCGGATCAGCGCTGAGGCATCCGGGATCTTCCCCCAGATACGCCGAAAGGGTGCGACGACCTGATCGGTCAATTCTCGCACCCTTGCAGGCGTCAGCCTACCATACGAACCTCCCGTCCGAGGTCAGCGCGTAGCGGTGTGCCGTTGGCGTCCAACACATCCCCGAGTCGGTAGATGAACTCGCCCCGCTTGTCGCCCACCCTGACCGGCTTCACCTTCTTCGACTCGCTCAGCTGGTCGACCCTTCGCTTGGTCATCGGGATCCCCGCGTTCGTGGCCGTACTGGCGCAGTCCTTCGCCGACAGCTCCAGAGCTTCGAGCTTCGGGATCAGAGCGGGGTCGATGTAGAGCACCGCCCGGTCCTCGGGGATGTCGCACGCTCGCCTGCACTGCCGCACCGCGTACCGGATCTCGTCCTCGGCCTCCTCGCAACCGGGCGTCATGGCGAGCGACGTCACGTACCGATCCAGCCACGCGGCGATAGCGATTGCCTCACCGCCGCCGTCGTAGCTGCGCGCTCGGTGCTCGCAGACGTGGCGCGCCCATGAACCGAGGGTGGCTGTGAGTAGGTCTCTGGCATCAGCCGCGGCGACATTGAAGGGCAGCGGCTGCTCATCTGATCCGGAGCCGATGCCCGACCCGTCGACAGCGCATGCGCTCTGGCGAGTGAGCTGCACAGCCAGATCCTCCACCACGTCGGGTATCTCGCGCAGGAGTTCCTGCAGCTTCTCCATGTCGGCGCGGGTCATGAAGAACTGGTCAGTCATGGGCGAGTCCTTCCGATCGCATCCACTCACCGACAGCCCGTGCGACGCGTTGGCGTGGGGTTGCGGGTAGCTCGGCGAACGTTGGCGGTGGTGTCCCGAGTGGTGCGAAGTGCACGCCGGGGCCGATCTCAGTCCACTGGTCCGTCATGCGCACCCCCTGATCTCGCCGATGATGTACTCGATGTCGTAGCCCTTGCGCTCGGCGATGGCCTGCAGGTCGGCGCAGGTTTCGGCGATGCGATTCCGGGTCGGCCACATTGCGCCGACGGCCTGGTAGTCGTATCCGCCGATCAGCTTCCGCTTCGCCAGGACGACGTATCCGACGATCGGGTTGGTGTTGGTCATGAGTTCCTCCTGGCGGCTGCGGGTGCCACCCAGTCGACCATGTGGTGACGTCATCAGTTCCCCCTCGGGTGGTGTCGCTGGCAGTACCAGATCCAGGCGGTCAGGTATGCGACGGCGTCGCTGGTGGGCCGTCCGCAGTCGTTGCAGTGGTGGGTCATGGCCGGCCGGCCTCCCAGTTCTGGATCTGCGTGTCCGGGCCCGATCCCCAGAAGTTCAGCCCGTACCCCTTCAGCGTCCCGGCGGGCGCATACCGTCGCACCATCGCTACGAGCCACTCCTCGCCGACTGGATTCCCGCTGTGTACGTAAACCTCTCGCGGCCACCAGTCGTTCTCGCACATCCACAGGACTATCGGGCGCGTGGTCTCGTCACCGCCGAGGTCGTGGTCGAGCGATAGCGCCTCAAGTCGGCGTCTAGCAATCCAGCTCGGCACTAGGACATCGCGCGCGGCCATTGCAGTTTGCGCGAGCACCCACCCCTTGGGCGCGGGGCGTTCGTCGTCGACGAAGAGCTTCATTCGGTGTCCTTCGGGAGGCAGTGGGGCCCGCAGGCGGGGTTCAGGCGGACCTGGAAGACGAATTGCTCGCAGACCCAGCAGAAGCCGTCGGAGGGGTGGCAGCGGTTGCCAGCGGCGAAGTCGCGGCCAGCGAGCATCGGCGGCCCGTCTGCGATGAACAGCGCGTCCTCGCGGCGGATGACCTCAGAGCGACTCATCGCTCACCGTCCAGGGCTTCACGGAGGTCGTCGCGGATGCTGTCGAGCTCGCGGAGGGCGCCGTCGTATTCGGCCGCTTGGCGTTCGATGGTTGCCCGCGCCTCCCGCAGCTCGGCGATGAGGGCTGGTGTGGCGTTGTTCAGCGCATTGATCCATTCCGTGGCGCTGTCCGCGTCGCAGACCGCCTCCTTGAGCTGCTCAAGCTTGTCGAGGTCGATGTTCGTCATTCGTGGTCCTTGGTGTCGAGGGCGTTGAGGACGGCCTGCGCGGGCCGGTCCCGGATGACTGCGATTGCTCGGCGGAGGGCGTCGGTGCCGTCGCGGAGGTGACCGAGCATCCGATTGCAGGGCGAGCAGAGGAGCGCTCGAACGCACTTCCCGCACGAGCCGCCGGCTGGGCAACAGGAGTGGTCGTGGTCGACGGCTAAGCGTTTCGTGGCACCTGTCGCTCGCTGACAGATGTAGCAACGCCCGTTCTGGGCCCCCAGGATCGCCGTGTAGGCCTCAGGGCCGATTCCGTAGGTGGTTGTAACCCTGCGGCCGTGTGCGGCCTGCTTGGAGGCTTTGGCGAAGGCGCGGTGATGAGTAGTGCAGCGCGGGCCCGGATGTGGAGTCGGGCGCTTCGACGTCGGGTCGCAGTCCTTGCATCGCTTGGTGGTCATGCAATCACCGACAGAGGCCTGTGGATAACGCCGTCGAGGGCGTGCGAGGCGATGACGAACTCGCCTCGACCGGCATCAGCGACGACTCGATCTGATGCGAATCCTGCAGCCCCCCTGCGTGCGTTGCTTACGTGAGATGAACTCTTCTCTGAATCAACCCTCTTCGTAAGTACGTCTTCTCCGTACGTGCTCATGCCGTGCGCTCATCCCCGTCGCACAAGCCCGGATCACATGCGATTGGTACATGCCAGTCGCATGTGCGGGCCGCATCGAGATACTCAGCCGCTGCCCGAAGAATCTGCGGGCGATCGAATGCGTTGGCAAGCAGCGTGTTGCACCATTGGCAGAGCACTCCGCGGCGGCATCTCGGGCACGACCGCTCGCCGGAGCAGCAGCTATGGTCGTGGTCGATGACCCAGCCCTTCAATGAGGGCTCGGGATGGCCGCAGATCCGGCAGCCTCCCTGTGCGGCCGCAATCTCGGCCCTCTGGTCCGCAGTGAGGCCATGCCGGCGGATCTGGATACGCCTGCGATCGCATGGGCGGCAGTGGTGAGCGCGGTCGGGCCACAACGGCGCGGATGGAGCGAATTCGCTTGCCGACTTGTCTTCGTTGCATGTCGCGCAGATCATCCAGTCTTCTCCCATCGCTTGCGGGCTGCATCCTTCGCTCGCTGTTTTCGCTGCGCCGCCTCGTCTGAGGACTGCTGAAACTCCGTCCATCCGTTGATCTCCCATCCGCCGGGGTGTTCGTTCCAGAGGCCGACATCGACGAGGGCCCGCGCGTCTGCTCGGGTGGCGTGGATGAAGGCGAGGCAGAGGTCCGGAAGGAACCCGTCCGTGCCATGAGCGCCGGAGTAGCCGAGTGACGCGACGTACGCGAACGAGGCGCGGAACTTCTTCTCGGCGAGCAGCGCAAGGATCTTCGGGTTGCTCGCGAATTGAGTATCAAGGCGGACCCAGGGCAAGCCCATCAGGCGCACCCCCTTTCTTCTTCGTCATCGGGAAGCTGTTGACCTCCCATCGGGCACTGACGCCCGGCTTTGTCCTTGTGCCGCCAGACGCGGCCGGCGGGGTTTCTGGCGACGGTGCGCCAGCAGACGGGGCAGCGGGCGGTCATGCGGCCACCGTGAGCGATGCGGCCACACGAGTGCCGAGCCAGCGAGCTACGTCCACCGACACGGCGTTGCCGATCTGCTTCTTCACCTCGTCGGTCTTCCCATGGAACTCGTAGCTGTCCGGGAAGCCCTGCCCGCGCGCGCATTCGCGGTTTGTGAGCATCCGGAAGCGGTAGCCGTCCTCCGTGAGCGTCGCGACGCCATGGTGGTTGCCGCCGGCAGTGATGGTCGCGAGCGGGTGCTGGTCGGCGCGGCGAGCCTTCGCGTTGCGCCGATAGGTGACCAGGTGCGGCACGTTGCGCTCGGTGATCTGCTCGAGCTGGTCGGCGACGTACAGGCGCCGGGTGACGGGCTTGCCCGGGTTCTCGTCGAGGATCGTCGACGCGGGTTTCGGCGCCAGCCCGGGCAGCGTGAGGTCGACGGCGCCGTGCCTGGTGAACACTGCGAAGTACCGGACGCGGCGCTGCGCTGCCCCAAGGTCTGCCGCGTCGATGATCGCGATCTGCTCGCGGTAGCCGAGAGCCCGCATTCCATCGAGCCACCACGGGTACAGCGACCACGCCTGGAACTCGGGCACGTTCTCGACGATCACCGCCTCGTACTGGTGCACCTCGGCCGCGGCGATCACGGCGAACGCAGTTGCCCGGTCCACACTTCCAGCGTCGGCGCGCAGTCGCTCCAGCTCCGCCGGCGGCTGCTTCCGGCCGCCAGATCGTGCGTGCCATACGCAGGATGGTGATGCCCACAGGCCGAACGTCGTCGGAAACGAACGCCAGTCGACCTCGGATAGGTTCGCGATCCGGTGCTCGGTGTCGGGATGGTTCTTCTCGTGCGTCGCAACCGCTGTCGGCCAGTGGTTCGCAGCCACCGCTACGTGATGCCCGGCCTGTGTGAGCCCTTCCGAGCTGCCGCCGGCGCCACTGAAGAGATCGGTCCAAGTCGGCGTCATGGCGTTACTCCCTCCAGCGTGTCGGCGAGGCATTGCCCGAACTTCGCTGCCTCCCCGTCTCGTTCACGCCAGTAGTCGGCGAGGGCCTGGACGCGGGCGATGGTGTCGGCGTCGCTCACGGCGTGCCTCCTGTCCAGGTGATTTCGTCGGCGTGGCGGTGTACGCCACGGTGGCCTTGGTCGCGTCCGCACTGGATGACGACCACCGCATCCCGGTAGCCGGCAGTGTCGGGGACCCGGGCCTCAAGGCTCGCTGGGCAACGGTCACTCACGGCGTCTCCTCGGGCAGGTGCAGGACAGTCGCGGGGAGGGTGATGTCCTGCGTGGGGAACTCGTTTGGGTCACCCGTGAGCCCCCAGTAGGAGTGGAAGCGTTGGAACACCAGACCGTTTGGTGTGCGCACGACGGCTCCCATCGGCAGTGCACGCAATGCGGTGATGGTCTCCACCACACGCGGGCGGGAGTAGCCGCGCTCGGCCAGGCGCTCCGCTAGCTCGGCAGCCCCGAGTGAGTGACCACCGTCCACCGCTCGGATGTCCCGCGCAAGTTCGTCTTGCTGGTTCATGCCACCTCCCACGGGCCGTGACCGACACTGCGGCGAACGAGGGTGGAACCGGGCCACTGCCTAACGCATGACTCCGCCTCGCCTCTGGTGTGCATCGCCGAGACAGTGCCGCCGAACCTCGGGGCACGCTGCACACCCCACTCCTCGCTGTCGGCCTTGATGTAGCCGGCAGCAAGGATCGCGTCGGCGACACTGTTCGGGGTGCCATTGAGCCCGTGCGTGTAGACCAGGTTGGCGAGTTCGTCTCGTTGGCTCACGGCGTCTCCTTCGGGGTCGGCCAGGTGTTGTCCGGGCGGCGGTACCGGCACATGTCGGCGGCGGGGTACGACGTGTGCCCCCAGGCGATGGATTCCTTAGCTGCGGCATACAGCTTCCGTAGTGGTTCCCCGCACGTGGAACAGGGTTTGAGTTCGTAGCTCACGGCTGGTCACCGCCCTCCGCGAGGAGGTGGCCGCGGCCGTAGCGGAGAGCGCACTCCGAGCACTCGCGATGCCGCACGGGATGACCGGCAGCATCCGCGTAACCGGCATCGCTTCCTGGGAACTCGGTGTGCTCGAGGTACACGTCGCCGGGCTGGATGCGGTACTGCCCGCAGCAGTAGTGCGACTTCCGGGCTACCCGGCGGCGAGGGATCGTCTCAGCCACGTCGCTCACCGCCCTCCGCCACACGAGCAGCAGCCGCCCGGAGGTTCTGCGCCGACTTGTGCGCCAGCTCAACGAGCCGATCAGTGAGTTCCTGATCCTTGGGCGTATCCATCACAAGGTCCGCGAGCATCAACGCGTGGTTGCCGACGATCGTGGCCCCGGCGTCCAGTGAGGCCGCCGCACTGTCGAGCTTGTCCTGGTCCACGATCTGTTTGCCGGCGTTGGTGAGTGCAGCCACCACATGCGCGGCGTGAGCGGTGACGGGTCCGACCCATCCGCACAGGCAGCGCGACGTGCTGTTCGGTCGGTACGAGGTGACCCGGTGCTCGGCGATGATCTGTTCCGCAGTGCTCACCGATTGCACATTTGAGTGCACATTTGTGTCTATTTGCTGTTCCGTGCTCACGACCGGCCTCCCTCGATCTCGCGGACTGAATCGACATCCCACTCGCCGTCGTTTGCCTCGTGGGCGCACTGGCCACACAAGGCTCCGGGCCAGGCGTGGGACTCGGACGCCTTCTCCTCCGCCTCTTTGGGGCTGTCCGCCTCAACGGTGATCACCCAGTCCAGCGTCTTCGTGACGACTACCTCGTAGGCGCTCACGCCTTGTCTCCGTCCACACGCACAAACGGGGCGAGGTCGGCAACGTCCGCCTGCGTGATGGACGAAATGACGTAGTACCGTCGCCCATCGACCTTGATCGTGGGTTCGAGATGTGGATACTTCGCCGACGCAACCTCCACCCCATCGGGCACGTCCTGCCATGTCTTCCAGGGCTTCTCCGGTGTGCCATCCGGACCGCTGTCTGGGACAGACGCAGCAGGCGGGGCGCTGAGGTACGGGTTGTTCGACTCCTCGCCGGGAACCTCGCCGTCGTGCCACCAGTGATTGCAGGCATTCCAGCCGTCATCCCACGCTGCTGACTGCATGTCACGCGCTTGACCCTCGGTGACATGTTCGGCAGTCAGGCCCAACGCCGACAAGACCGTGTCCAGCGTGTCCGTCAGCGCCTTCTCCATCGCCTCTGACACCGTCCCGCCTTCGGGGAGTAGACGCCCATCAGCCGCAAGCCGATTGAAGGCCGCCTCGATCGCGTGACGCGCAATGCCGCGGTCGTCGTGATCCCACGCATACGCGCCAGGGATCACCCGCTCGGCGTGCTGGGCAAGCTCATCCAGGTACAAGTCGCGGGCAGACTCAGCCTCCAAACGGGCGGCCTGGTCTTCCATGTTCACTGCAGTGATGGGAAATCCCCCATCACGCATCCAGTCCGCGTGTGCCCGCAGCGATGCAGGCGTGACCTCCAGCGCCGGCCGCTGCCACTCGTGTGGTGCATCGGCTCGCGGGTCGCCGTACGTGTTGATCGTGTCGGTCATCGGGCCTCCTCGACTTCGGGGCGGTAGAGGATGGTCGCAGGTAACGCGATGGTGTCGAGAGGCCACAAGCGGTCGCCGTGGATCCACCAGATCCATAGCTGTCCACGTGCGCTGCGGATCTCACCTACGCCGGCACGGTCGCTGATGACCGTCCCCTCCAGCAGCTGCGAAGCCTCCTCGATCGTGGCGACCTCAGGGTGCAGGGCTGCGAGGATGGCGTCGGCGATGTCCGCGTAGTCGCCTCCATCGAGGGCTTCGAGCAGGTCCATCAGCTGCTCGCGGGTGCTGTCGCTCATCGCTGGGTCTCCTTGTCGGGGTTGGGGATGCCGCGTGCGGGCCATCCCCACGGGTCGGGGAGGTTGGTGCGGGGCTGGAAGACGTGCGGGGCGTGCTTGGCGGCGATCAGATCGGGGTCTATCCAGCGGTCACGCATCAGATCTCCACCGCCTCGGGTCTGCGGCCGCGACGATCTCGCCGGCGGCCAAGGTGATTGCCACCGCCACCCCCGCCGCCGTGACACCGACGGCGAGGGTGAAGGCGGAGAGCTGGGCGCGGGTCATGCGGAGGCTCGCAGGCGGGTGACCTGGCGCTCGGAGATGCCGAGCTGGTTGGAGATCTGACGCGCGGTCAACCCTGCGCGAGACAGTGACGTGACAGATTCGCGGTACTCGGACGTTTGGGTCCTACGCGCCCGCGCGGGCCGAGTCCTCGGGTTCGAGTAGTCGACGCCCGCCCATATGCCGAACCGCTGCCTCGACTCGTCGGCCCACTCCCCGCAGGCGGCGCGGACGGGACACGCGGCGCAGATCGCCTTCGCCTGAGCCTGAGCCTGAGCGAGTCGCTCCTTAATGTCCGGGAACCACAGCTCGGGGTCGTGGCCACGGCATGCGGCACTGTCGCGCCAATCCTGTTCAGTCATAGGTCTTTGCACCTCCAGCATCCGGGGCACAGCAGCGTGTGCCGTTGATCGAGAATCTCGGGGTCGTAAGTCGAGAACCCGTACAGGTCATAGGCGCTGGTCACGACAGCTCCTGGTCGTGTACGCCGCCCCGGTCGTCGAGGAGGACGGTGCGGCCGAACCGCACCACCGGAACCTCCGAGGGCTCCTGGTATGCCTCGACGATCCATCCGCACCGCTTCGACCGCTGAGGGTTCGCGTGCACCGACTCGTCGCCCATGTTGTGGCACTCCGGGCACAGCATCAGGTAGTTCGACGGACGCTCACGATCGGCTGACATCCGCCGCAGTCGGTGATGAAGCACCGTCTCGCGATACAGCCCGCACCGCTCGCACCGACCCTCAGCGCGGGCTACCGCGACCGGTGCGGCCTTGGCCAACGCCGCTGTCGCATCACGCTTCCGCTTCGACTGACCAGCCTTCATTGGCGTCCGCTTCATTGGAGTGCGTTTCATGACCCACCGCCGTAGCCGGCGAGTGATGCCTCCGCTCGGACGCCCGCGCCGATAGAGCGGCCGACGTCGATGCGGGACTGCAGGGTCCGCATCGAGCGGGTGAGGCCGCGGACCTTCGCTTCGGCGACCTCCGCCGCCAGGCGCTCGACGTGCGTCTGCACGATCGCGGTCTGCTTCCGGAAGTCCATGGCGCCCTCGGCCTTCAGGAACGCCTTCGCCTCGGCGAGTTTCGCGTCCTCGCGCAGATTCACCGCCTCCATGTCAGCGGCGTTCAGTGCCTCCTTCACCTCGTCGAGCTGCCTGGACAGCTTCGCCAGGTTCGATGCGACCTCGTTCGCGTTCTGTGGCGCGCTCATGCCAGGTCCCGGAAGTGGATGACCAGCGACTTGATTGCATCCACATTCGTTGCGTCCCGAAGCTCCGCACCGAAGTCGAGCCGGAACTTCTCCGACGCATGCTTCGGATCCACGCCCTTCGCGGCGAGCACCTCGAGCAGTTCGTTCCGTGCCTCATCCGCCGGCGACAGCGGCTGCCCCTTCGCCTGCGCTGCATCGTGGAGATCGCCCTTGTGCCACAACTCGAGTGCCGCACCGAACCGCATCCCGGCGTTCCGCAGCGCATCACCGATCGCCTCCTTGATCGCATTACCTCCGGACTTGCCGTCCGCGTCTCCGTAGCCAAGCCGGGTGACACCACAGAGGGTCAACCGGATCCACAAGCCGCCGTTGCGGTCGAGAGCGGGCAGGCCGTCTGTGCCGATGGCGAGCGGCTCCCACGACCACTCCGGATCAACATCGAGGAAGCGGTCCGTGAGCGCGGCGTGACCGACGTAGTCGAGGTGAACTGCAGGCAGGCCGTGGTACCCGCCACATTCCCGACACTTCCCCTTCTCGGCGTTCTTGTTGTACGGCTTCGGTAGTTTGTTCACCTGATGCTCAGGGAAGGGCTCACGGAGCTTCTTCAGTCCGTCATGGTCGGTCATGCTGCACCGCCGTCGAGCTCGAGGATCGTCGACAGTGACAGGCGGCCACTGCGGACCATGCCCTGCACCAACTCGACGACGTTCTTCTCGGGCGTGAACCGTGGAGTCGACGGACGCGCCTCGGGAACCCGCACCCGGACACCCTCGACGCCGTCGTACTCCGCCGGCGCCCCCGCGTGCATGTGATCGGCGAGCGCGTACTCGATCACCGACTTGCGCCCCTGCTCGGTCAACTGGAACGACGCCACAGACTCGCCGAACATGTCGAGCGCCCAGGGCAGCACGCGCGCCTCGTCTTCGATCTCGACGGTCGGCTTGGGCTGTGTCGGCTTCGGCACCGACGCATATCCGAGCTGCACCGACTTGTCGTCGTCGGCGTAGGCGTAGACCGTGCCGCGTGTCAGCTCGGCCTGCAGCTCCACCTTCTTCGCCGCCTCGGCGTCGGCAACGATCTTCTTCACCGCGGCGATCGCGGCGAGGTCGGTCACGATGGATTCGATGCTCATTCGTCATCCTTGGGGTCGTCGAGGAGCGCCGCGACCTGCTGCAGCTGCTCCCCGGTGAGTTCGATTGCGAGTTCGGTTCGGTCGTCGGCCAGTTGAAGGCGCACGACGCGACCGCTGCGGGGCCAGCCGGCGAGTGTGCCGATCGCGGTTAGTTGGGTGAATCCGTCGCGGATGTCGATCACGCGATCACCACCGGCAACTCGACGGACTCAACCCGGCAGGGCGTTTCGCCGAGCCAGAGCTGGCCCTCTCGGGCGCCGACGGTGAAGGTCCGACCCAGCGCACCGAGCTCGCGGAAGCGGGCACCGGGGGCCAGGAACCAGATCTGCGAGGCGTCGACGATGACGCGGGTCTTGCGGGTCATGACGCACCTCGCTCGATGGCGCTCGCGAGCTGGTGGAACGGGTCAGCCTCGCGGTCGGCCCTGGCCTGC
>NZ_JBNPXA010000024.1:0-43252 GCF_050433545.1 Rhodococcus sp. BE178
ACGCCGATCAATGCGTCCAACAACACAACCCGCCCTGAACAGGGGAAAGGCGCCCACGCAAACCCGAGGAGCGCCACTGATGTTCGAGTCAATGGATTGGTCGCCGAGACTCGAGCCTCAGCGTCGTCGCGCGACCAGGTGCACCTCGGGGAATCGATGGTTCGCATCCGGCCTGCTGATCGTCCGCCACACCTCGTCGAAGCCGGCGTCGGCAAGCGCAGCGGCGAGGCGGTCCGGATGCCAGAGCCAGGCCGGCGCCACGGCATGGTCGAACTCGATCACCTCGCCCACGGCATCGGTGGTCTGACCGGCAACCGCGACGAGTACGCCTGGGGCCACCAGTGCAGACCAGTGATGCAGTACTGCAGTAACTTCCGCGGGTGGGACATGGATGAGGCTGAACCTCGCCAGAATGGCTCGGACCGTTACGCCGGCGAGCTCGTCGCCGGCCAGGTGCGCGTCACCGTGGACGAATCGGAGGTGGGGATAGCTGCGTCGGGCGATCCCGAGCATCGCGACGCTCGGATCGATGCCGAGCACGTCGAGTCCCTTGCTCGCGAGGTCGGCGGCGACATCGCCGGGACCGCACCCGACATCCAACACCGCGCCCTCGCCTGGACTGTCATGCACGAGATCCGCGAACGCTGCGATGACCTGACGCTCGAGTGGCGTCAGGTACGGAGATGGAAACGTCTCGGCGTAGAGATTCGCCATGACGTCGTATCCGGGCTGATCCATGCCTCGAAGTGTCTCAGACGATCGTGTCCTGCGACGTAGAGTCGACGCGGGCGGGGTAGTCAGGCGAGGGGGAATTCGTGTCGAGGGTGAAGTCTGCGACCATCGGAGCAGTGGCAGGTGCGATCATGTTGGCGGGCTGTGGCGCCGATTCGGGATCGCCACAATCGGATTCGCTGCCCGCACCGCCAGCTACGTCCACTCCCGCCGACCGCACCGGCAGGATCCAGTTCGGCGCGACTCCTCTACCCCCGGCGACGCTCGAGCCCCCCGTGCCCGCCGTGCCCGCCACCGACGTCCCGTCGCCCGACGGTGGTGGTCCCACTGCGGCAGTGGACGACGTGCGGATCGAGATCGACGCCGACACCGGCATCGAGAGGGTTGTCTATCTGTTCGACGGTTCCGGTGTTCCCTTCTGGAAGGCGGGATATGTCGCCGAGGCGGTCCCCTACGGCGGCGGTCCGACCCTGCCGGTCACGGGACGGGCGATCATGCAGGTCGACATCATGGGTACCGCGCTGCCCGCGCGTCGTCTCTACGACACCGCGACTCCCTTGGTGGGGTCGGACCGGTCGCGCGTAACCCAACTCTTCCTGCTGCCCGACACACGAGACGTGAACGGAACCACCCAGTCCTTCATCGGTCTTCGCGCCGAGCCTGCGCAGTTCGAAATTGTGACCGTCGAGGATCCGCCCCAGCTGATCATCGAGTTCCGCTGACCGTTCGGGTGCCGCCACCCGAGCACCGTGTCGTTTCCGGCTACATTCGAGGGCATGAGCGCACAGCCCGTCGCCCGTCGTCGTCGCCTCGCCATGTGGATCGCATCCGTGATCGCGGTGCTGGTGCTGGCTGCGGGCGCGGTGCTGTGGTGGGCGCCCGATCGGTACCTGCCGTGGGACACCGCGGCCTTCCCGGACGTCGACACCGCGACGCTGACTCCCACACAGGCCAAGGTGGTCGACCTCCTCGAGGCCGAGCACCGCGAGCAGCGGCCCGGCACCTTCTATTCCGACGGCGCGAAGGAGCCGTGGTGCGCCAACTTCGTCAGCTGGATCATGCGCGAGGCGGGGGAGCCGCTGTCGAATCCGAACTCCGGGTCGTGGCGGATCCCGGGCGTCTACACGCTCCAGGAGTACTACGAGGCCGAGGGGCGGTTCGAGCCGATGGGCAACGGCTACCGTCCCAAGACCGGTGACGTGGTGTTGTACAACAACGAGTTCCGTATCGGTCAGCACACCAACTTCGTCGTCGCTGTCGACGGCGACAACGCCACCACCGTCGGTGGCAACGAACTCGGCAAGATCCGGGTCCACGACCTCGATTGGGAATCCGATTCCGCCGTTGTCGGTTTCGGTCGACTCGATTCCTGATCACGCCGGGCAGAGTCGACCGCTTATGCTCGCTGTAGGAGCACGCCATCCAGTGGCGTGAGGGGGAGTTTCGATGAGCACGATCGATCCGATTGCCGCCAGACGCGCGCGACTGAACCGTCCACCGGGTGTGGGGCGGGTCTCGCTTGCCCTGATGCTGCTGTTCGCCGGGGGCGCGGGCATGGGGTACGGCTGGCCGAGGATGTTCGGCGGTGGCATGGAGCCGGAGTCCTTCGATCCGCCTGCGCTCGCGTTCGTCGGGGCCCTCGCCGGTCTGCCGCTGGCGATCGCCGGGTTCATCCTCTGGGCGTCGATCGCCCTCGAGGCCCGCCATCTCGGACTGCTCTACGGTATCGCCGCCTGGTGGACCGGTGCCGGCATCGGCGTGATCACCGCCGGGCGGCAGATCGGTGACAGCCCGATCGTGACCGGCATCGGATACGGCTGCCTCGTGATAGCGGCGATCTGTCTGATCGGTGGACTGAACGCAGCGCGCGGACGGCGGGCCCGACGCGCCGGCGACCACCAGACCAAACGCACCGGCACGGTCACCACGGCGATCGTCAGCGACAAGGGATACAGCGTCTTTCGGGAGAGTGACCGGATCTTCACCGCCGTGACGTTCTCGTTCACCGACAGCGGGAACACCCAACGATGGGTGCAGCGGCGGATGGTCGTCCATGCCGCCACCCCCGTTGTCGACGGCCAACAGACCCGACTCTGGTACGACCCGGCCGACCCCGGCAACGACAAGAAGATCGTCGTCGAGCTGGCGGACGAGTGGTCGCTCTGAACTCCTTGTGACGAGAAGGTTTTCGTCAGCACCTCATGCTCAGTCGGGCGCACAGATCCCTCGGCGCGTCGACGTACAGGCTCACCCCGGTGACCAGGGACGACTCGAGTTGCGTGGTGGCCGTGAGCTTGTCGACGGGGACCGGCACGTCGAAGTCGATGTCGACGACGGTTCCGTCCGGACCCGGCAGATAGAGCCGGCCGTGGTGGATGCCGGGGGAGGTGTGCTGGAACCGCCGGCTGGGGAGGGCCCGGGCGATCCGACCCCGATCGACGGACAGGATCGTCGCCCGGCCTGACCGCAGGATGAGCTTCTGGGCGGTCACCAGGTGCGGATGGACGGCGCGGGTCGCGAGCCAGCCCGCCGCAGCGGCGACAGACGCGACGGTGAGTACGAGGAGCGCCACCCGCAGCCACTGCCACGGCACGAGCAGGTGCACGGCCGTGGCCTCGACGCCGGTGGCGACGAGAAACGCCACCGGGATGCCCAGCGTGCCAGCGGTGTACCCGAATGTGGAGACGCCGTCGCCGGCTCCGTCGACTCGTCCGCGGCACCACAACCACAGCGACCGGATCACGGCGAGACCTCGGGCACGATGCCGAGTCGCTGCAACAGGAGGGTGAAAACGGCGCCCTGGGCCTGATCGGGGACGAGGTCCGTGACGGACACCGTGGATCCGTCCAGGGACGGGACAGCGGATTTCCACTGTTCGAGGATGCCCGCCTCCGCCAGCACCGGCCGAATCGTGGTTTCCGTTGCCTCGACGAGTGATTCGATCTCGCTCGTGCACTGGGCCGGATCGTGGCCCCTCAGGGCGGCGAACCGCCGGTACAGGTTCACGATCCGGTCCCTCGCGCGCTCGTCGGCGAGTTGACGCGCGGCGGAGTCGAAGAACGCTTGGGGGGCCGCCCCGGAGATCGCCACCAACTCGAACGCGTCGCGCTCCCGTTCGAACTCGGCCCGCACGGCGGGATCGGACTCGGTACCGATCAGATCGGCGAAGATCAGCGCCAGGCCCGGCGGAAGCGGGGAGACCGGTCGTCCGGCCCGATGGGCGGCGAGCATTTCCTGCAAACGGCTGCTTTTGGTTGCCAATACCTGGCGTTCCGCCTCGATGGAGTCGATCAACGCGGTCAGGTCCAACTCGAGGTCGTCGGCCGCCGCTTCGTCGGTGGTGGCGGACACGATCGACGACACCGAGCCCAATGGCACCCCCGCACTCGCGAGCCACCGCACCCGCATGAGCCGGACGAGGTCCGCGAGATCGTACTCGCGATACCCGTTCGCCAGCCTCCGGGGCTCGTCGAGCAGGCCGAGTCGGTGGTAGTGCCGGACCGTGCGCGGTGTGGTTCCTGCCGCCTGTGCGATGTCGCTGATGCGCATGAGACCAGCATCAACTATGACGCTACGTCAGGGTCAAGACCAGGCCGCGGTGGGCGTCTGTCAGAACGCCCACCGGAGCGCCGCGGCGATGTCCTCGTCCGTCGCGCCGCTGAACTGCTCGATTTCGGCGCGGTGCACGTCGACGATGGTGCCGGCGAGTTCGGTGCCGAATGCGTGGGTCAGCAGCGCGTCGGCCTCGAACGCATCGGTGGATTCGGCGAGCGATGCTGGGAGACGACGGATTCCGCGTGCCTCTCGTTCCTCCTCGGACAGCGATGCCGGGTCGACGTCCACGAGTGCGGGCAGGCGCAGGCCCGCGCGGACGCCCCACATCCCGGCGAAGAGCAGGCCGGCCATGCACAGGTACGGGTTGGCGGACTGGTCGAGGACCTTCACCTCGAGATTCGCCGCGCGGTCCTCGTCGCCGGTGCTGCCGGTGATCAAACGCACTGCAGCCTCACGGTTCTCGTACCCGCACACCTGGAACGGCGCCGCCCACGCACCCGGCACCAGCCGCAGATAGCTCGCGACGGACGGCGCCCCGACGGCCAGCAGCGCCGGCAACCGTTCCAGGATTCCCGCCGCGAACGACTCTGCGGTGTCGGTGATCCCGCACGGCCCGTCGCCTCCGCTGTGCAGGTTGATCCCCTCCCGCCACAGCGACAGGTGCACGTGTCCGCCGTTGCCGACGCCCGCGGCCTCGACCTTGGGGGAGAAGGACGCCCGCAGGCCGTGCCGTGTGGTTACCGCGCGGATGGTCTCGCGCACCAGTACGAAGGTGTCCGCGGCGCCGAGCGGATCCTCGGCGGCCACCGACACCTCGAACTGTCCCGGCGCGTACTCGGGATGGATCTGCTCCACCCGCACGTCCTGCTCGCGCAGCGCGGACAGCACGTCGGCGAGATACCCGGACCGCTCCACGAGCCGGGCGAACCCGTACGCGGGCCCGCGGGTGGCGGGCACGAAATCGTTCTCGTCCTGCCCGATCACCCATTCGATCTCGAATGCGGCTCTGGCCGTCAGATCGTCCTCGACGAGCTGGGCGACGGCGCGGCGAAGCAGGCCGCGTGAGTCCTGGGGATGCAGGTCGCCGTCCTGCGTGTACCGGTCGACGGGTGCCCACGCCCATCCCGGCAGCGCGGTCAGCACCGTGACCCGGTCCAGGTCGGGCAGCAGGCGCAGATCGCCCACCGGGCCGCCGGCGAAGCGTCCGGCGACGATGGTGTCGTCCGGGGTGAACGCGTCGAACACGGGGGAGGCCCCCACACCCCATGTCGCGGCCCGTTCGAACCGCTCGACGGGCACCGCCTTCATCCGGTTGACGCCGCTGTTGTCGACCCAGGTCAGGGCGACGCCGACGACGCCGCGCGCGGTGAGCCGCCGAGTCAGCCGCGCGGCCTCGAGAGCCCGTCGGTCACGTTCGTGCCGATCCATCGCATCTCCCTCGCGCCGGGCCTGATCAGCGGCACAATGGCGTAGATGGCGCCGTTCCCAGACGATACGCCGGGACCGCCCGGCGAGAACCCGATTGCGGAGCTGGTCGACAGGATTGCCCTCGTCGACCATCACTGCCACGGGATCGTGCGCGAACCACTCGACCGTCCCGCCTTCGAGGCGTTGCTGTGCGAGGCGGCCGCGCCCGGTCCGTGGCACGGCAGCCTCTTCGACACCCAGGTCGGGTTCGCGGTGCGGCGGCTGTGCGCGCCCGCGCTGGGCCTGGAGTCGCACGTCGCACCCGACGACTACCTCGAGCGTCGTGCCGAACTCGGTGCCGACGAGGTGGCCCGGCGGCTGCTGCGCGCGGCCGGGATCGCCGAGTACCTCGTCGACACCGGGTTTCGGCCCGAGAGCCTGACGACGCCCCACGAGTTGGCCGCGTACACCGGCGGGACCGCGCACGAGGTGGTGCGCCTGGAATCACTGGCCGAGCGCGTGATCGTCGAGCACGGCCCGCCCGACTTCGCGGACCGGTTCCGCGAACAGGTTCGCAGTGCTGCGGGGTCCGCCGTCGCGTTCAAGACGATCGCCGCCTATCGGGTGGGGCTCGATCTGCCGCCCGAACACCCCTCCGACGCGGCGGTCTTCACGGCCGCGGTGCGGTGGGCGGCGGACATCGACGGCGGCGCGCCGGCGCGACTGGTCGACGGGACGCTCGCCCGGTTCCTCATCTGGACGGCGGTCGACGCCGGGCTGCCGATCCAGTTCCATGTCGGGTACGGCGACGCCGACACCGACCTCGCCCGCGCCGACCCGCTGCTGCTCATGCCGCTGCTGCGCGCCACCGCGGACCGCGGCGTGCCGATCATGCTGCTGCACAACTACCCGTTCCACCGGCACGCCGGTTACCTCGCGCAGGTGTTCGACCACGTCTTCGTCGACGTCGGCCTCGCGGTGCAGAACGTCGGAGCCCGCGGTGCGACGAGGATCCTCGCCGAGCTGCTCGAGCTGGCACCGTTCGGGTCGGTGCTGTTCTCCACCGACGGTTGCGGCCTGCCCGAGTTGTTCCATGTGAGCGCGGTGCTGTTCCGTCGGGCGTTGGGGAATGTGCTCGAGGATGCGGTGGCGCAGGAGCATTGGAAGGCCGAGGATGCGGAGCGGATCGCCCGGATGATCGCCCGGGACAACGCGCGGCGCGCCTATCGACTCGGGTCCCGACCCATCGGTTGATGCAGGTCGGCCGTTGGTCAAGTGACCGATTGGTTCGAAACGCCGAGGTGGGGGGAGGGTGACCCAGGTCTCCCTCGTGGCGTAGTTTCGGCGCACAATGACCTCGCCACACCGGCACGCATCGATCCAGGAGCCGTCCATGCTGAGCACGATGAACGATCTGCCTCTGTCCATTGCGCAGTTGCTGCGGTACGGGAGCACCGTCCATGCGGACGCCGAGGTGATCACCTGGACGGAGGCCGGGCCGCGCCGTCGCACATATGCCGAGGTGGGGCGGCGGTGTGCCGCGCTGGCGCACGCGCTGCGCGGACTGGGAGTCGAGGGCGACGACCGGGTCGCGACGTTCATGTGGAACAACGCCGAGCATCTCGAGGCGTACCTCGCGGTCCCGTCGATGGGCGCGGTGCTGCACACCCTGAACATCCGTCTGTTCCCGGAGCAGTTGGTGCACGTCGCCAACCACGCCGAAGATCGGGTGATCATCGTCGACGCGACGTTGATCCCGCTGCTCGCGCCGCAGTTGTCGCAGCTGAAGACGGTGGAACACATCGTCGTCACCGGTGATTCGACGGTCGGATTGGAGGCACCTGAGGGGATGCAGGTGCACACCTACGAGGGTCTGATCGCGGGCCTGCCGACCGAGTACGACTGGCCGGAGCTCGACGAACGGTCCGCTGCGGCAATGTGTTACACGTCGGGTACCACCGGCGACCCGAAGGGCGTCGTGTACTCGCACCGGTCGATCTACCTGCATTCGATGCAGGTGTGCATGAGCGACGGTCCCAACCTGAAGCAGGGTGACCGTGCCCTGGCGGTGGTGCCGCAGTTCCACGCGATGTCGTGGGGTCTGCCGTACGCGGCATTCATGATCGGCGCATCGCTGATCATGCCCGACCGCTTCCTGCAGCCCGCGCCACTGGCCGAGCTGATCGCGTCGGAGAAGCCGACGTTCGCCGCCGCGGTGCCGACGATCTGGCAGGGCCTGCACCTGTACCTCGAGCAGCATCCGCAGGACATCTCGTCGATGCGGGAGGTGCTGATCGGCGGCGCCGCGGTGCCGCCGGCGCTGATGCACGCCTTCGAGGACGAACACCAGGTGTCGGTGCTGCACGCGTGGGGCATGACCGAGACCTCCCCGGTGGGCTCCGTGGGCCGCCCGCCGGCCGAGGCCACCGGCGATCAGCGTTGGAAGTACCGCTACACGCAGGGCCGGTTCCCGGCGTCCGTGGAGGCCCGCCTGATCGACGACGACGGCAACCGGGTGCCGCACGACGGCCGCAGCATCGGTGAGCTCGAGGTCCGGGGTCCGTGGATCACGTCGTCGTACTACGGCGTCGACGCTCCCGACAAGTTCCGGGACGGCTGGCTGCGCACCGGGGACGTCGGTTCCATCACGGCGGACGGGTATCTGACGCTGTCGGACCGGACGAAGGACATCATCAAGTCCGGCGGCGAGTGGATCTCCTCGGTGGATCTCGAGAACGCCGTCATGGGTCACCCGGCCGTGGCCGAGGCGGCGGTGATCGGTGTGCCGGACGAGAAGTGGGACGAGCGTCCGCTGGTGGCGGTGGTGCTCCGTGAGGGCAGCGAGGCCACGCTGGATCAGCTGCGGGACTTCCTGGCGGACAAGGTCGCCAAGTGGCAGCTGCCCGAGAACTGGGCGGTGATCCAGGAGGTGCCCAAGACCAGTGTCGGCAAGTTCGACAAGAAGCGGTTGCGCGCCGACTTCCACGACGGAAGCCTCGACGTCACCCGGCTGTGACGCGAAGGACCTGCCACGCCGGATCGGGCTCCGCCCCGGTCCACGCGCGCAGCAGCGCGTCGCTCGCGGGAAAGAGCGGGCGGGGCAGGTCCGTCGGGTCGACCCAGACCCATTCCGGAAAGATGTGCGGCTCACCGGGTCCGGTCGGCACTCCGCCGCTGCGCGCGTGCACGCCGAACACGACACCGCCACCAGCCGAGCCGGTGTCCACGACGGCCACGAACCCCGCGGCGTTCGTCGTATCGGAGAGGCCGGATTCCTCGAGACACTCGCGGCGAGCCGCCGCCTCGACCGTCTCGCCCGGTTCGAGGTGGCCGCCCGGCAGGCACCACGTCTCAGGTTCGGTGGGTTTGACTCTGCGGCCCAAGAGGATTCGCCCGTCGGCGCGCTCCACGACGATGCCGACCCCGACCTTGGGGCGTTCGGCGGTCATGCGGGCTCGAGGTCCGTGTCGGTCGGGCCGCTGGTTGTAGTCCACTTCGGCACCGGCGGAGCCCACCCCGTCATCGCGGCGCGCACCGCGTCGAGATCACCGGCGATCTGCAGCGCATCCCGCTGGTGTGCGCCGACGAATCCGGTGTCGACGAGATGATCGATCAGTGCGACGAGCGGCTGCCAGAAGCCTCCGGTGTCGAGCAGGAACACCGGCTTGGTGTGCAGCCCGAGTTGCTGCCACGTCCAGATCTCGAAGAACTCGTCGAGCGTCCCGGCGCCGCCCGGCAGGACCACGAACGCATCCGCGAGCGCGGCCATGCGCTGTTTGCGCGCGTGCATCGACTCGACGACCTCGAGGGACGTCAACCGGGGATGAGCGATCTCCTTGTCCGCGAGATGCCGTGGAATCACGCCGATGGCCTCCCCGCCGCCGGCGACGACCGCGTCGGCCACGGCGCCCATCAGCCCGACCCGGCCGCCGCCGTAGACGAGGCCGATCCCGGCCGCGGCCAGGTCGGTCCCGAAGGCGCTCGCCGTCCGGAGGTGGGCCGGGTCGTGGCCGGTGGCCGATCCCATGAACGCGGTGATCCTCATAGCTTCCAATCCTGAATACAACGCGACGTTGCGTTGCACTCTACCTCGTGACAGGGTGTGGGAGTGCCGGTAACCACTCCCGCTGCGGGCCGGAGCGGCCCCCGCAAGCGTCACCTCGTGCTGCAGACCGTCGTCGACGAACTCACGACGACGTCGTACGCGCAGTTGACGGTCGAGCGCATCGCGGAGGCGAGCGGGGTGCACAAGACCACGCTGTATCGGTGGTGGTCCGGCAAACCGGAACTGGTCGCCGACGCCCTCGCGACGCTGATGGACACCGGGCCGGTGCCCGACACCGGCAACACCCGCTCCGATCTCGTGGCGTGGCTGACCGGGACCGTGCGCAACTACGCCGGATCGCCCCTCGGTACCGCGATGCCGGCACTCGTCAGCGATCTGGCGTCGACGCCCGAGGGGCTCGACGCCTTCCGCACCGCATTCCTGGCCGAACGCCGCGCCAACTGTGCCGCGGTGATCGAGAGGGGAGTGGCGCGCGGCGACCTGCCGGCCGATCTCGACGTCGACCTGTTCATGGACGCGCTTGCCGGCGCGGTGTTCTACCGTCAGGTGGTCACCGGCGGCCTCGTCGACGCCGACACCGCGGAGCGGGTGGTGGATCTGCTGCTACCGGCGTCGGGTCGCACCCGCCAGTAGCGCGGCCACGACGAGAACGGCGGCGGCACAGACGAACGCCGCCCGGAATCCGTCACCCAGCATCGGGGTCACCGCGAGCGGTCCGAGAATCTGCCCGAGCCCGTACACCGCCGTCAACGCCGCCGCGGCGCGTGGAATGCCCAGTCCGAGCGCCGAATCCATGGCGAGCAGGGTGATGCCCATGAAGGTCCCGCCGAACAGGATCGCGGCGATCAGGGCGGCCACCGGACCGGCGACCAGTGCGGGAAGCAGTGCGGAGAAGGCCTGCAGCACAAGTGCCAGCGCGAGCAGCGACTCCGCGGACCAGCGGCGCAGCGCCTTCGCCCACAACAGTGGAGACGGGATCGCGGCGAGCCCGACCATCACCCATGCCGCCGGGCCCGTCCACTGCGCACCCCCGGCGGAGACCGCCGCGACCAGGAACGTACCGAGGATGATGTAGCCCAGGCCCTCGAGGAAGTAACAGGCGCCGAGTGTCCACCAGCGCGTCGAAGGTGACGCGCGCATCCGAGATCGGTTGTGGGCCAGTGGGGGAGGAGATCCGGGTGGCAGGCTCCAGGCGATCGCGGCGTAGCCGGCCGTCATCGCGGCAGCGGCGGCCCAGAGCACGTTCCACGACACGACCGGTCCGAGAACCATCACGAGGATGCCCGACGTCGCGATGCCGACCCCGACGCCGGTGAACGTCACGCCCGCCGACGGATGGCCGACCACCGCCGTGGCGCAGTACACGAAGACGGCGGCGCTGGCGATGCCGGCCACGACGCGCGCCGCCAGCCACAGGCGGACGTCCGTGCCGATGATCATCGCGAGTTCGCTCGCGATCAGGGCGAGGATCGACGAGCGGAAGAGGGCCCGCGAGCGCGCGCCGGACGGATGGGCGGCCAGCGCGATCGCGCCCAGGAAGTACCCGAGGTAGTTGGCGGTCGCGACCAGCGCGGTATCGGACGGCGCGAGCCCGGTCTGCTCCTGCATGAGCGGGAGCAGCGGGGTGTACACGAATCGGCCGACACCCATCGCCGCGGCGAGTCCGGCGGCGGCGCGCACCACCGTCGCGCGGGCGTGCCGGGGCGGAGCCCCCGTGTCGGTCCGGGTCGGCAGGTTCACGTGGTCCCCCTTCGTCGTCACGACGTTATGCGCGGCCGCCGGGCGTACGGAAATGCCGTTTCGACGGTATCTATGCTCGTTGGTTATGAATGTCGAGCTGCGGCATCTGCGGGCACTGATCGCGGTGATCGATGCCGGCACCTTCACGGCCGCCGCCGAACGGCTGAACATCACCCAACCCGCGTTGACCCGAACGATCCAGCAACTGGAAGCGACGCTCGGAACCCGATTGCTGGAGCGGACGTCGCGGTCGATGGCGCCGACCGAGGACGGGCGGGCGTTCGCGGAACGTACTCGCCACGTCCTGGGCGACCTGGATGCCGCGATCGCGTCCGCGCAGGCCAATCGGACGGTGCGACTCGGATTCAGCTGGCTGCTTCCGGACCCGTGGGCACACGACACGATCGTCGCCTGCGAGGAACGCTCCGGCGCGCGAGTGTTGTTGCAGCGGTGCGACGATCCGCTCGCCGCGCTACGTGACGGCGTCGTCGATGCTGCGGTGATGCGCGGGGACGTCGCCGGCGGGCTGCTGGCCGTCCACCACCTGTTCTCGGAGCCACGCGTTGCCGCCGTCAGCGCCCGCTCACCCCTCGCGGAGCGGGACACGGTCACGTGGGCCGAGTTGGGAACGCACCCACTGGTGGTCAACACCCTGACCGGGACGACCCGCGCCGAGTCCTGGACGGAACCCGACCCGCATCGAGAGATCGTGACCTGCACCAACTTCGACGAGTGGCTGGAACTGGTCGCCGCCGATCGAGGGGTGGGGGCGGTGCCGATCGCCGCCCGACGCCGCGTGCACCACCACAACGTACGGTTCGTCGACATCGCCGACGCCGCACCGACCGCGGTGAGCCTCGTCTACGTCGCTTCCCGCGTGACTCCGCTGGTGCGGGTCCTGCGGGACTGCGCGCTGGCCGAGGCCCACCGCGTCCGGCGGTGAGTCAGCCGACCTGTCGCTCGCCGGCGGTCACCTCGGCGCCCACCGCCCGGCGCAGGGCGGCCGCCAGGGCCGGGCGGTCACTGCCGTCGACGACGGCCGCGATGTGTGCGTCCGGGCGCACGATCCACACGTCGTTCGCACCGGCTTTCGTCGCCGCCGTGAGCAGCCCGGTGGTGTCGATGTCCCTCAGGGCGTGGATCCGGATCGGGGAGTGGGTGGCGGTGAGGGCGGCCTCCCGGACCGCCGTCGGATCGACGTCGGCTCCGTGCAGCAGCAGGACACCGTGTCGGGCGATCTCCCGCAGGCGTGCGCAACTCTGGCCGCGCACGGTCACCGGGACGTCGGGTACCAGGACGCCGGGCACCGGGTCCGGTGCGACGCCGCGGGCCGGGCGTCCGGCGAAGGGGCGCTGGGGATCCGGAGTGGTCAACGGGGAGTCGACGTACCAGAACGGCTCCGCCAGTCGACCGGAGTCCACCTCGGCCCGGGCCTGTGGATCGGCGACCGCGGCCTCGAGCACCGACAGGCGGCGGGCGTGCTGTTCGTCGGTCTGCGGCACCAGGAAGTCCATCGTCGCCGACGTGACCGCGAGGTTCTCGGCCGCCGCGGCGCGGCGTTCCAGGTCGTACGTCTCGAGCAGTGCCGGATCGGCCCAGCCGCGCAGCACGAACGCGAGCTTCCACGCCGCGTTCTCGGCATCGCCGACACCCGAATTGAGTCCCCGCGCGCCGAACGGCGACACGATGTGGGCGCAGTCGCCCGCCAGCAGCACCCGGCCCACCTGCATGCGGTCGGCGAGGCGGGCGTGGAAGCGGTACACCGACTTCCACACGATCCGGTACGGGGTGTCGCCGATGATCTGTCGGATCCGGTCGTTCAGCGCGCCACTCTCGGCCTCGGCGTCGAGGTCGTAGTCGCCGGGAACCTGCCAGTCGATGCGGAAGGTGGAGTCGGGGCACGGGTGGATCAGCACCTGCCGACCCGGATTCCACTCCGGATCGAAGTAGAAGCGCCGCTCGTTGGCCCAGCCCGGGATGTCGGCCTGGATGTCGCAGATGAGGAACTTGTCATCGAACGACCGGCCGGGGAACCCGACGCCGAGTTGCCGGCGCAGTTCGCTGCTGCGGGATCCGGTGGCGAGCACCGCGTAGTCGGCCGCCACCGTCACCGGGCCGGACTCGGTGGCGCACCCGAGCCGGACCTCGGATCCGTCCTGCTCGATCTGCTCGACTGGGTGCCCCCACCGCACGTCGATGAGCGGTTGCCGCGCGATGGCCGCGTCGAGGAGTTCCTCGGTGCGGGCCTGCGAGACGTTGACGAAAGGCGGGAACGGCGACTGCCCATGGTCCACGAACTGCTGCGAGAACAGTTCGTGTCCGCGGTGGAAGGTGCGCGCGGTGTCCCACGTGACGCCCTCCGCGGCGATCTGCTCGCCGACGCCGATCGCGGCCCACACCTCGAGCACGTCGCGCTGCTGGCAGATCGCCTTGGAGCCGATCGGGTCCCGCTCGGCGCGGCCGTCGAGCAGGACGACGCGCACGCCCCAGCGGGCCAGCAGCAGTGCCGTGGTCTGGCCCACCGGTCCGTTGCCGATCACGGCCACGGTGCCGGTGTGAATGTGGTTGACGCCCATCGAAAGATCCTCCTGTTACCGCTGTATCCGGCTCAGCCCTGCAGCTGGGCCCAGACCTCGCGGTCGCGGTCCGCGGTCCAGATGACGGGGCGTTCGATGCCCGACAGTTCGTCCCACACGCGCGAGACGTCGAACGGCAGGCAGTGCTCGAAGATCGGCCAGTGCCCGTACTGCTCGAACAGGGCGGCGTGGGTGGCCTCGAACGCCTCCTTGAGAGTGCCGCCGCGCTGCTGCACGGCGCCGACCTCGGCGAGCATGACGTCGAGGAAGTGGCGAGTCTGCTCGATCGCGGCGTCGACCTCGTCCCGGCCGCGGCTGACGGCGCCGCGGCCGCCGATCAGCGCCTCGGCGCCGAGGGCCTTGATCCCGTCGAGAGTGCCGGTGGCCCAATCGCGGTGGAAGGCGTCGCCGGTGTAGAGCGCGGCCTGGGCCTCCACGAGGTCACCGGCGAAGAGGATCTTCTGCTTCGGCAGCCATGCCACGATGTCGCCCTCGGTGTGGCCGCGGCCGAGGTACTGGAGAACCAGTTCACCACGGTCGCCACCGAGATCGATGGTGAGCCGGTCCGAGAACGTCATGGTGGGCCAGGTGAGGCCGGGCACCGACTCGGCGCCCTTGGCCAGGCGCGGCATGCGGCCGAACTCCGACGCCCAATCCTCCTGGCCGCGTTCGGCAATCAGCTTGTGGGTGTTCTCGTGCGCGACGATGATCTCGGCGTCGAACGCGGATGCGCCCAGGACGCGGACGGCGTGGTAGTGGGAGAGCACCAGGTACCGGACGGGCTTGTCGGTGTGCTGGCGCAGCTTGGCGAGCCAATCCTGTGCGGCGACGGGCGTCGCGAGGGCTTCGAAGCACACGACGAAGTCCTCGCCCTCGATCGCGCCGAGGTTGGGGTCGCCCTCCGCGGTGAGTGCGTACACGCCGTCGGCGAGCACTTCGAGGGTCTGCTCCTTCTCGCCGAGGTCGGCAGAGGAGGCGAAGGACAGTGCGGACATGGGGTCACCTCGAATAGTAAAAGCTTTGACTGAATATCTGGACAAGGTAAGCGGTGTCACACGCGATATGCAAGCCTTTGACCAAAGTTTCGGGGAAACGGCAGGTGCGGGCTCTACCCTGGCGGCATGACCGACGCGGAACGCGAGGGCGGCGACGGCCGCGCGACCCCTGAGAATGTGGACGATCTGGACTTCCTGTCCTTCGTGGATTTCGCCGTGCGCAAGACGACGCGGGCGATGCCGACGGTCGATCCGATCTCGATGAAGCTGGTCCTCGAGCTGACCCGGGTGGCCAGCGCACTGGTCTACGACCTCGAATCCACCGTCCACCGGCCGGGCGGCTGGAGTTGGCCGGGGTTCCGGGTGCTGTTCGTGCTCTGGCTCGCCGGTCCGAGCGAGGCCAAGCAGGTCGCGAAGCTGTCGGGTATGAGTCGGGCTGCGGTGTCGGCGCTGGTCAACACCCTCGAGCGGGACGGGTACGTCATTCGCCGGCGTTCCGAGGTCGATCGACGCGCGGTCGAGTTGAGCCTGACCGACGCCGGCCTCGACGCGATCACCACGACGTACGCCGACCACAACCGGCGCGAGCGGGTCTGGGCGGACGCGCTGACGAAGCCGGAGCGGATGGTCCTGATCGGCCTGCTCGAGAAGCTGGCGACGGCGTCATCGGTGGAGATCCACACCCGGGATTGACCGGACCGATCGGTCGACTTCCGGCGATTTCGCGCCGGGTCCTTGCGTCTTGTGAGCACCCTCACTTACGGTATGCCGACACTCAGTGATCAAAGGATTGATCACATACTCCGTTCATACCCTCGAGGTGACCCATGTCGATTGGTCTGTCCCCGGCCGATGCCGCGCCCCCAGACTCCCCTCCTGTCGATCCCGCACTCGACGCGATCCTCGATGTCGCGCGCCGTCGTCGCCGCGTTTCCCTCGGGTCGGCGGCCGTCCTGCTGACCGTGTTCATGGGCTACATCGCCCTCACGACGTCGACCACCGTCCTGTCCGGCCGCTGGGGCGGCCTCGGCGTCGCGTACTGGGTGGGCTTCGCCATCTTCGCGGGCATCCTCGTCGTCGCGCAGATCTACGTCCGCTGGGCGCGTCGGATGGACGCGATCATCGACACTCACCTCGCATCACTCGATGACACGAAGGATGGTGAGTGACAATGGGTTTGAGCATCGCTATCGTCGTCGCGATCATCGGTGTCACGCTCGCGATCACGTATCTGGCCGCCAAGCGCAACACCTCCACCGACTCCCACTACGTGGCCGAGGGGCAGGTGGGGCCGATCGGTAACGGTCTCGCCATCTCCGGTGACTACGTCTCCGCGGCGTCGTTCCTCGGCATCACCGGCCTGATCGGGCTGGCGGGCTTCAACGGCTTCTACCTCGCGACGGCCGTGCCGTTGGCGTACCTGCTGGTGCTGCTGATCATCGCCGAGCCGCTGCGCAACCTGGGCCGCTTCACGCTCGCCGACGCCGTCGCCGCCCGATTCTCCGGGCGTGGGCTGCGCGCGTGCCTGGCCGTCACCACCATCGTCATCTCGGCGATGTACATGGTGATCCAGTTCGTCGGCGCCGGCCTGCTGGTGCAGGCCCTGCTCGGCATCAAGTTCTGGGTCGCGGTGGTGGTGCTGGGCCTGCTCATGGTGGTGTACACGATGTTCGGCGGGATGCTGGCCACCACGTGGGTGCAGGTCCTCAAGACCGGCCTGCTGCTCGGCGGCACCGCGCTGATCCTGTTCCTGGTGCTGATGCGGTACGGCCCCAGTCCGCTGCACGTGGTCGACGCGCTCCCGGATGCCATGGTCTCGTCGCACGAGCAGAGCACCACCAAGACCTTCGACATCATCTCGCAGCAGCTCGCGCTCGCCCTGGGCGTCATGGGTCTGCCGCACGTGATGGTCCGCTTCCTCACGGTCAAGGACGCGAAGGCCGCCCGCAAGTCCGGAGTGGTGGCGCTGTGGATCTTCAGCGCGTTCTACGTCGTCCTGCCGTTCATCGGGTACGGCGCGCTGCGTGCGCTGGGCTCCGAGGAGATCGTGAAGGCGCACCCGCAGGGCAATCTCGCGGTGGTGCAGTTGGCCCGCGAGCTGGGCGGACCGGTGCTCGAGGCGGTCATCATCGGCATCACGCTCGCGACGATTCTCGCGGTGCTCGCCGGCGTCGCGATCGCGACCTCCGGTGCCTTCGCGCACGATCTCTACACGCACGTCATCAAGAACGGGAAGGCCTCGGCCGAAAAGCAATTGAAGGTCGCACGCATGTCGCTGCTCGGCATCGCGATCGTCGCGATGTTCCTCGCGCTCGGCGCCAAGGGCTTCAACCTCGGCTTCCTCGCGAACGTCGCGTTCGCGGTCGCGGCCAGCACCAGCCTGCCGGTGCTGCTGCTGAGCATCTACTGGAAGGGCTTCAACCGGGTGGGCGCCACGTGGGCGCTCGTCGGCGGGTTGATCGTCAGCCTCGGCCTGGTTGCGATCAGCCCGAACATCCTCGGACCGACCGGGCTGATCCACGGGGTCGACCCGATCTTCCCGCTCACCATCCCGGCGCTGGTGTCGGTGCCGGCCGGGTTCCTGCTCGCCTACGTGGGCTCGCTGGTGGGACGGTCGAAGCCCGACGCCGCCGGCACGGACTTCGCCGAGATCGAGCGGCGGGCGCTCATCGGGCGCTGACCCGACACGAATCCCGAACATCACAACGACGATCCGGCCGCTCGCTCGCGGCCGGATCGTCGTGCTGGTTGCGTCGGCCCCTCGGCGCGGGACGGACCACCGGCGTCGACCCCCGTTGACGCGCCAGGGCGCGGTCGCTGGACCTGAACGTGTCTGTGTATCAATCACAATTCGAGGAGTCGGTTGTGATCGATTCAAGGGCTCGTGTGCTTCACCACGATGTGCCCGACGCGACGCTCCACCTCTTCGACACCCGTCATTTCGCCCTCGAAACCCACCTGTCCCAGATCGCCCCGCTCATCGAGGGTGCGCAGATCGCCGTCGGGTTCGGTGATCTCGAGGAGGATCGGGGACGTTCCGTCCGCGCCCACGGGGGTGGGTGTGAACGCGAGACACACTGCGCCGGCGAATCCGGCTGCTGCCATGGAGTTTCGGAACAGACTCATGTGAATCCCCTTCGTGTCGACGATATGTGGGGCCAGCTGTGAGAGGTTCCCGACCAGACTGACGACCGGTCGGCATCATGCGAGCCGAACGAGCGCCGACGCGGAGAGATTCACCCGTAACGGGTGAGCCGTGGTGGTCGCGGCAGACTCAGAATCCCCAGCCGAGGACGGCCGCGCGATCGGCCCCGAATGCCAGGTCCAGCAGTGCCAGATCGCGCTCGGAAGCGGCGGTGATGCGGTGCGCCGCCGCGAGTCCCCGCGCCCGGTGCGCGCCCAGGTACAGGCTGCCGAGCGCGTCCAGGTCCATCGAGATGCGCGGCGCCGCGTCGGTGCGGCGGCACCGGGCCCGGCCGTACCGGACGGTCAGTGCGAACACGCCGCCGCAGTCCAGATAGGGATCGCGGACGTCGAGCACCGTGTCGAGGTCCACCTGGTACGAGCGGGCCTCGAGCGCGGCCGGAACGTCCATGATGCGCAGCCACAGGTCGTCCGCGAGGCGGGTGGTGCGGGGCAGGCGGTAGTCGGTGAGCATCAGTCGCAGCGCGTCGTCGGGGTGCTGGGTGACCTCGATGCGCTTCATCAGGTCCAGCCCGCACAGCGCGCGCCACAGTGCCGCGTGCGCGTCCGCGGTGACCGCGACCAGCTCCTCCACGGCTGCCACCATGTCGTCGTCGCTGCCGCGCCGACGGAACATCGCGTAGCCGTCCGGGTGGGTCAGGTAGAACAGCGCCGATCCGCCGTCGCGGTACACCTCGGGGTCGCCGAAGGTGTAGTCCCACTGGGCCTGCGGCCGGTTCTGCGCACCGGGCGTGATCCGCCGCCAGCGCTCGTAGATGTCGGGCAGGCGTTCGGCGGCCGTCTGCGTGTCCGTCAGCGTCACACCGCCCGGGTCGGGGGCGTCGGCACGGAACGCGGCGAACCGCCTGTCGATCGTGACGTCGGCGGCCACCGTGGCCGGTCCGTAGCCGAAGCGGCCGTAGATCCCGGCCTCGCTGGCGGTGAGCGCGGCGAGCGGGGTCCCGGTGGCCGCGATGTTGCGGTGCAGGTGCTCGAACAGCGCCCGCAGGACACCGCGCCGACGGTGCGTCGGCGCCACCGACACCCACGTGACGCCGCGCGCCGGCACCTGGGCGCCGCCCGGCACGGTGAACTCCAGCGGCAGATCCATCGCCAACCCGATCGGGGTGCCGTTGTCGGTCGCGACGACGACGTCCTCGGTCCGCGTCAGCGCGCGGGTGAGGGTGCGGTCCGGATCGGTCGGGTGGTAGCCGAACGCCACCGCGTCCAGCAGTTCGAGGGCCGGCCAGTCCTGGTCGGTGGCCGTGCGGACGGTGATCGCGGAGTCGAGCGTCATACCTGCGATGGTGGCAGATCCGGGCCGGGAAGGCCCGTGAGTTTTCAGCGCTTGCCGAACCGCAGCTTCCACGGCACCAGTGCCGACTCGAGCTGCACGGCCAGGCTCATCTTCGACACGCCCTCGATGCGCTCCTCGAAACGGATCGGCACCTCGGCGATCTTCATGCCGCGGCTGGTGGTCCGGTAGTTCATCTCCACCTGGAAGGCGTAACCGTTGCTCTGGACTCCCGCGACGTCGATCGCTTCGAGGGTGCGGGCGTGCCACGCCTTGAACCCGGCGGTCGCGTCCTTCACGCCCAGTCGCAGGATCGCGTTCACGTAGAAGTTGGCCCACGCCGACAGCGCCTTGCGGTGCCACGGCCAGTCGCTCGCGACCGCACCCCCCGCCACGTATCGCGAACCGAGCACGACGGCCGCATCGGTGGTGGTCAGGGTGCGGATCATCGTGGGTATGACCTCTGCCGGGTGCGACAGGTCGGCGTCCATCTGGACGACGATGTCGGCGCCCTCGGCGAGCGCCCGGGTCATGCCGGCGACGTAGGCGCGGCCCAGGCCGTCCTTCTCGGTGCGGTGCAGCACCCCGATGGGGAACGGCGAGTCGATCGCGAGCTTCTCGGCGACCTCGCCGGTGCCGTCGGGGGAGTTGTCGTCGACGACCAGCAGGTGCAGGTTCGGGACCTCCAACGCCGCCAACCGCTCGACGATCTTCGGGAGGTTGTCGCGTTCGTTGTATGTGGGTACAACGACCGTCGTCTTCGGTGAACTGCTGTCCATGGTGCCTTCCTGATGATCACGGAGTCGTCTTCGGCAAAGGCGAGTCTGGTCATGAAAGGAGGCGATGGCAACTCACCTGGACTTTTGATGCAGGTCAGCCCTACGGTTCCGTGATGTTGACCATCCAGGAGACGCCGAAGCGGTCCGCGCAGGCGCCGAACACGTCGCCCCACATCTGCTTCTCGAGGGGAACCTGGACCGTCCCGGACCCCGACAGCGCGTCCCAGTAGCCGCGCAGTTCGTCGGCGTCGTCGCCGCTGAGGCTCACCGCCATGTCAGTGCCGGCCTTGTACTCCATGCCGGGCGGGGTGTCGGCTCCCATGATCGTGAAGCCACTGCCGGTCTCGAGCATGGCGTGCATGATCTTGTCGTTGTCACCCGGCGCGCCGAACTCGCCGAAGGTGCTCATGTTCAGCGTGCCGCCGAACACGCTCTTGTAGAACTCCATCGCCTCGCGCGCGTTGCCGGCGAAGCTGATGTAGGGATTGAGTCGAGAGGCCACGGGATGCTCCTGGGGTCGTCGCGGATACTGCCGATCGATGACGCGGGAACTGCTCTTCGTGGCTTCGACGCTACCGCCGATCATTCGGTGACGGGGTCGTTCGAGGAGAGCGCCACGGCGGGACGGCCGCGAGTGTCGCGGCCCGCAGCGCCCACTCCGCCGGGCCGTACGGGTGCGCACGCAGCCACAGTCGGCTGACGATCATCTGGGCGGCGAACACGATCGGCACGACGGCGATCACCGCCGCCGGCGGAAGCCGATCGACCAAGCCGAAGCCGTAGCCGGTGAACAGCACACCCAGTGTGAGCGACTGCAGCAGGTAGTTGGTGAGCGCCATCCTGCCCATCGGGGCCAATGCCGTCTCGACGCGCCCACCGAAAGACGTCCGGAACAGCAGGATCGCGGCCACCACGTACGCGGCGGTGAGTGCCGGCGCCGTCAGCTGCCCGAATCCGAACGCCACCGTCTCGAGCCCACCGCCCGGTGCGTAGGCGGCCGCGAGTGCGTACGCTCCGGCACCGATCAGTCCGAAGGGGAGTCCGAAGCGCAGGACCCGATCGGCGGCGAAGCGGTATCGCTCCGGGCTCGCGAACATCCGTACGCGACCGGCCGCGAAGCCGAAGAAGAACATCGCCATCGCGCTCGGCGCCTGCAGCACAGCGAGTGCGCCGAGGGTGTCCGTGAGATGCCCCGAATGGAACCCGAGCGTCGCGGCCGCGTCGCCCTGGAACGCCGCGAGCTTCCCGGCCGCGTCACCCGCGGCCGAACCGGTGATCTCGCCCGCAGCCAGTTGCGCGAGGCCGAGGAGCATCCAGACCGCGGACGACCCGACGATCAGCGCCGCGCCGAGCCGGAGTGCGGTCGACGGGGATATGTTCCGGCACGCCAGCAGCACGAGCCCCAGCACGGCGTAGGTCGAGAGGATCTCGCCGTAGTAGAGGAACGCGCCGTGGAGGAGTCCGATGGCCAGTAGTCCCGTCTGCCGCCGCAGCATCCGCGGCACGAACCCACGCCCCGCACGCTCGGCGGCGGCCATCTGCAGGGTGAAGCTGTACCCGAACAAGAAGGAGAACAGCAGGTAGAACTTGGTCTCGAACAGCAGCGACACCACGAACCGCACGGCGTGATCGAGCCCGCTGTCGAAGCCGGGGTTCGTCTCCGTCGATGCGTAGTACGGGTCGGCGAAGGCCCAGACGTTCACGGCCAGGATGCCGAGCAGGGCGAACCCGCGCAGCGCGTCGACGTTCTGCAGACGTCGGGCACGCTCCGGGGCCCGCGACGTCGTGCCGGTCACGAGGCCGCCCCTCGGAGGAGTTGTGCGACGATGCGCCGAAGCACCGCGGACTGTGTCTCCGGCTGGAAGTCGGGATCGGCCGCGACGCGGGCGAACATGCCGTCGACGAGCGCTGCGATCCAGGTCGACGCATCCTCGGCTGTGAGGTCGGTGTCGAGTTGTCCCGCGTCGTCGGCACGTTCCAACAGATCCTCGAGCGCCTTCCGGAAACTCAGGTCGTTGGCCTTGAACAGCACCGCCACATCGTCGTCTCGGTGGGCGAGCGCCGAGATTTCCAGCGCCAAACCGGAGTACGTGGAATCCGCGGCGAGACGGCAGACGTCATCGAGCAAGAGCAGCAGCGCACCGAACGGGTCGTCCGAAGCGCCGAGTTCCGCAACCGCCGACGCGGTCTCGGTGCCGTCGCGCTCGATCAGCGCCAGCAACACCGCCTGCTTGGTCGGAAAGTAGTGGAAGAGGTTTCCGGAGCTCATGCCCGCGAGCGCGCAGATGTCGGCGGTGCGGGTGGCGTGATAGCCGCGCTCGGCGAAGCACCGGGCCGCGGCGTCGAGCAGTTCGGTCCGTTTGGCCCGCCGTGCGGCCTCGTCGACGGTTCGCAAGCTTGCTCCCGGGTCGAAATTAATAAATTGAGTAGTCACTTAATTAATAACGGAGGCGTGAGTCGGTGGCAAGTGGGAAACGAAAGAACCCGGACGGTCCTGGTCGGGGACAGGACCGTCCGGGTGTATTGCGGGCAGTCGTCAGAAGACGAGCTTGCGCGCAAGCTTTGCGATGGTCATCTGCTCGAGACCGAGCCCATCGGCGAGATAGGAGACCGGGCCGCCGTAGTCGGCGCGCATCTGCTCGAATCCGGCTTCGAGGTAGCTCCGATCGACGGCCAGGACGGGTTCGAGGTTGAGCGCGGCCTGGTCGCCGAGGGCGCCCCGGATCTGGGCGAGTGTCGCCGTGTTCGACTCGGCCAGGTACTCGTTGCTGAGCAGGTAGTCGTCGAAGATGGCCTGCTCGGGAACCCCCGAGATGCTCAGGAGGAGCGCGGCGATCCAGCCGGTGCGGTCCTTGCCGGCACTGCAGTGGAAGAGCACCGGGCCGTCACTCTCGGCGATCTGCGTCAGCAACTGCTTGAAGCCCTCGCGCCGCGCAGGATCGGTGACGAAGCTGCGGTTGGCGTCCTCCATGAACTGCCGGCCCTGCTCGGGCGACTGGATCGTCTGCGCGAGCGTGATCAGGTCCCCGAACTCGACGGGGATGTGCGTGTAATCGGCACCCGCCGGAATCTTGTCGGGGCCGCCGACCATCGGATTGGAGATCTCGGACTGACCGCGGAGGTCGTAGATGTGCGTGACGTTCAGCGACGACAGGGTCGCGAGATCTTCTTCGCTGGCGGACGAGAGTGCGTTGGCGCGGTAGAGCACGCCACGCTTGAGGTGGCGACCGGCGAGGGCCTCGTAGCCGCCACCCTCGTTTCCGGCGACATCCCGGAAGTTGGGAACCGATGCCAGGCGCGGCGTCGGAGCCAGGTGGACGTCGGACGACGCCGTCCCGAGCGATCCGAGGGCGCCCTCGGGAATCGGCAGCTGGCCCAGATCCAGTGCCGAGGCGATCGTGTTGCCGGAGAGGAACAGTCCTCCGGCGAGGAGCAGTGCCGTGGCGGACCGGGCGGTCCGCGTGCGTAACCGGCTGGAACCAACCTTCATCTCGTGTTCCTTTCGTGGTGGGGTGTATCAGGGGGCGACGTCGCCGGCGCCGGTGAAGCCGTAGCGGTCACAGGGTCCGATGACCGCCACCTCGAAAAGTCCGGAGCCCACAATGGTCTCGCCGTTCTCGCTCAGTGTGAACCGGGACAGGTTGTCGACCGGGCAGAACATCTTCTTCCACGGCTCGATGTCGGCAACCTTCTCGCGCAGGCCCTGGACGACGAGTTCGCCCTGCCACATGCCATGGCGCCAGTCCTGTTCGAGTCCGTAGCCGGTGCCCACGCCGAGGTAGTGGGGGAGTACCGGTTCGCAAGCGACGGTGAGGATCTCGTCGGGCTTTCCGTATCCACCGGGGCGGTGGAACTCGAGGGTGCCCGCGGCGATCTCGCGACCTCCCGAGATGAAGGTCAGGTCGTGCTCGGGACGACCGAGCCACTCGGGTTCGCGGGTGCGATCCCTCCACACGCGGGTGGCGTCCTGGATGATGCGGCGGCCCTGCCGGTCCTCCTGCATGATCGCGACGATCGAGAAGTCGTCGAACTGCATGATCGCGTAGATCCAGAAGAAGTTCTGATCGCCCGCGAGGGACGGGTCCGCGCGACGTCCCGGCGGCTCGGCCTCACCGACCGGACGGACACCCCACGACCGGTCGCGGTTGCCTCGCCACGTGTCGGGGGTGACCGGAATCGTCTCGCCGTCGACGGTGAGAGTGCCACTCCACGTACCGGTCTGGACGAACCGCTGCGTGTCGAACGTGACCCGTTCGAGCTGGCGGTGGAAGTGTCGCGCCTCCAACGCGGCCGGCACGTCGGACTCGAAGACGAGGTCGAACGACAGGTCCGGCGCCTCCGCAGTGGGTTCGAGGACGACGCGCAGCCGGTGCAGACCCTCGAGCACCTCGATGCGCAGCGGTCCCACCGTGACATCCATACGATCGGAGCCGAGCGCCTTCGACGTGCGGGTGACGATGTGGTCGTTGCCGCGGCGGAGTACCGCGAACCCGTCCGTGACACCGAGATTGGGGTACTGGCCCAGCCCGATGATGAGGAACAGCGGTTCGCCGTCGTAGTCGAGCCCGGGGTGGCAGTTGAAGTAGTAGCGGTCGTAGAAGTTGCGGTCGGAGGTGCCGACGTGACGGATCGGCTCGGCGATCTGGTGCACCGGGAAATCGTCCATGGGGGAGAGCATCAGGCGACCCCCTGCCCGTTCACGCGGTCCCAGTAGGTGCCGTCGAGCATCTCCTCGACGGTCTTGCGGTGCAGGATCATGTCGTTCGGGTCCTCCGGTGCCGGGGCTTGTCCGAATGCGACCGCGCGGCTCTGCACCCGGAACATGATGATCGCGTGCCGCAGTGCGGCGTACAGCGTGTAGAAATCGAGGTCTGCGGCCTCGTGGCCGCTGATCTCCCGATACTTCGCGACGACGTCCTCGCGGCGCAGGAAGCCGGGCAGGCCGGGAAGTCCTGCGACGCCCGCGAGGTCCTCGAAGAACCGGTGCTGGAAGATCATCCAACCGAGATCGATCTCCCGAGGCCCGAGGGCAGCCATCTCCCAGTCGAGCACGGCCGCCGGCTCGAAGTCGCGGTAGATGACGTTGCCGACGCGCGAGTCACCCCAGCACAGCACGGCCGGTCCCGTGACCGAGGGCCAGTGGGCATCGAGCCAGTCCAGGGCGCGCTCGATGAGTGGCACCCGCGGGCCGGATTCGACGACCCACTCGTAGTAGCGCCGCTGCCCGTCGACGTGGGCGCGCAGCGCGGCGTCGGCGGTGACGGCGCCGGAACCGAGATCGTCGCGCAGGCTCGGAAAGAGCTGGGCGGGTTCGGGAATGGCGTGGAGGTCGGCGAGCACGCGCACCGATGCATCCTGAAGGCGGCGACGGTCCTCGTCTGATCCCTCGGACACCCACGACCCGAAGTTGTACGGCATCACGTCCGGCGGCACCAGGCCGTCGACGCGCTCCATCACGAAGAACTCGCCGCCGAGTGGCTCGGGGGAGGGTTCGGACCAGTACACGCGCGGCACGGGGACCGGTGAGTGTTCGCCGACGGTCTTGATCACGTCGAACTGCTGGGCGATGTTGTACGACGGGAAGATCGGGACCCCGGTCGGGGCGGGGGCGATGCGCGCCACCAGGTAGTGGTGACGCTGTTGCCCGTCCTCGTTCCACAGGGCGTCGAAGAGAACCGTCTCGTTCGACATTCCGTTCGCGGCCGGCACCTGTACGTCGGTGACCTGTGGATCGGCGTCTGCGGGCAGCTTGGTGCGCAGCCACTTCTGCAGGCGAGAGCCCAGTTCGGCAGGATCGGTGCGGGACTGACCGGGCCTGGCGACCTCGGAGAAATCCTGGTCCTGTGTCGTGTTCTCGGAACTCATGACGTCCCTTCGACGTCGGGAGGCGCGCGACGCCTCGCATGCGTGAATTCGTGCGGTCCAACTGGTGCAGCGGGTACGGCAGGAAGAGCGGGTAGGTCGACGGCCCCGGTGTGTCGGCGGGGCGGGAAAAGCTCTAGCCGATACATTCCGTATCGACTACGACGTGACACAATGTAACGCCCGTCACATCTCTACGCAAGGGGTTTCACCGATGTCCAAGAAGCGGCAAGCGCAGCACCGTCTTGGGCCGCAACGAAACCCCGAGATCGACGACGCCGTCCTGCAGGCCACACGTGAGCTGTTGGTCGAGAACGGATATGCGGGGACCTCGATCGACGCGATCGCGACGCGCGCCGGTGTGGGGCGGCCGGCCATCTACCGACGCTGGCCGTCCAAGGCGCACATCGTCCACGATGCGGTGTACCCGGTGGCGGAGTCCGAGAACGTGTCGGACCTCCCGATCGGGGAGGAGGTCGAGCGGCTCACCTACGGCGCGGTGGCACTGTTCGGCGGCCCGGCCGCGCGTGAGGCGGTGCCCGCGCTCATGAGTGAGGTCCGCACCGACGAGACGCTCCGCCAGGCGCTGCTCACCGATCAGCTCGAGGTGATCCGCGAGGAGTTGGGGCGGCGCCTACGCGCGGGCGCGGCGGCCGGCGAACTGCGGGACGGCGTCGACCCGGACACGCTGCTGGACGTCATCGCCGGCACGGCGATCTTCGCGCAGTCGGTCCGCGACGTCCAGGATCAGGACGGGCTGTCGGCGGCGCTGGTCGACATCGTGCTGCACGGCATCCTGCCGCGGTGAGGTCGGGGCCGAGGTCACCCGGCCAACTCGTCCGGGCCGATCTCGTCGGACTGCCATTGCCGCGAACCCAACGGCGAGTCGAGTCGCAGCCGGGCCCAGGCTGCCCACGCCGCGGCGAGGGCGATTCCGATGGCGAGCGTGACACCCGTCCGAACGTTCATGCGGGCAGCTTAGGGCGACACGAATATTCGTGTCGCCCTGAGCGAGTATCGGTTACTGTGCCGTGGCAGGAGGGCGCATGGACCGTGGCAGGAGCGCCGGCGGATCACCGCCGACCGACCGGGTGATGTCGGTGATCGAACTGATGGCCGGACGCGGCGCTCCGTGCACCATCGCCGAGGTGGCGGACACGCTGTCCCTGAGTCGATCCACCGTGGGTGCGATCCTGGGGGCGCTCGACGTCCGCGGTTGGGTGCGCCGCGAGCCGAACCTGAGCTACCGTCTCGGTCCCCGACTGGCGGGGGTCGGCGAGGCCGCGCGCACGGCGCTGGGGGCGCCCGACGGCGTCGACGACGCCCTCGCGCGACTGTCCGAGGCGGTCGACTGCGGTGCGGCGCTCGGTGTCGTGTCGGCCACGGAACTGACCTTCGTGGGTGTCAACGCCGGCCGTGGACGACTGCCCGCAGGCATCACCATCGGCACCGGGCTACCGCTGCGGGCCCCCGCGGGTGCGGGCGTGATCGCCTTCGCCGATCCTGCGCGACAACGAATGTGGCTCGACACTGGCCCTGCGGGAGCGGGTGCTGGTGCTGCTCGGCGGTATCAGCGGCCGGCCTTACAGCGCAGCCGATCTCGACAGCGACGACGCGCTCCCGGTCAGCTATCTCGTGGCGCCGGTCTTCGCGGCGGACGGCCGTGCCGCGTGGGAGCTGCAGATCGGGCCGTTGCGCTCCGCGGCGTCGCGTGGCGAGCGAGCGCACTACATCGAACAACTCACCCGAACCGCTCGGGAACTGGATGGAAGAACAGGAGTGAACACATGAGCGCTGCCGGGGATCTGGTCACGGAGTTCTGCGGGTTGTGGGCCGACCCGGACCCTGCCGTGCTGGTGAGCTACTTCACGGAAGATGCTGTATACCACAATATTCCGATGGATCCAGTGAAGGGCAGGGACGAGATCCGCGAGTTCATCTCGGGTTTCGTGGCGGCCTTCGACGGGATCGACTTCCGGATCCACAAGCAGGTCGCGTCCGGTGGCACCGTGATGAACGAGCGGACCGACGTGCTGCGCGGCATGGGGAAGGAGACCCCGTTGCCGGTGATGGGTGTCTTCGAGGTGGTGGACGGCAAGATCGCCGTGTGGCGTGACTACTTCGACATGGGAGCGATCACCGCCGCGTTCGGCGGCTGACCGGGCGCCGCGCAGGCTCGCGAAACTACACAACGGATGCGCCGAAAGAAACCCCTTACGCAATAGTTGGACGTCCTATAACCTGCGTCACATGAGTGAGGATCCGCGCACCGACACCGTCGACGGCGTGCTGCGCCGGGCTGCCGCACGGCAGCCCGGCCGCACTGCTCTGACCTTCGACGACCGCACCTGGACATACCGAGAGCTGGATGATGCTGTCACACGCGGCGCCGCGCGCCTACGGGCGCTCGGTCTCGCGCCGGGCGACCGGGTGGCCGCGTACGGCGTCAACTCCGACGCCTACGTCATCGGTTTCCTGGCCTGTGCCCGCGCCGGCCTGGTGCATGTCCCCGTCAACTACGCGCTCACGGGCGACGAACTGCACTACCTGCTGGCGCAGTCGGGAGCGCGGGCCGTGCTCGTCGATCCGAAGTTGGCGTCGACGCTGGACACGGTGCGGGACACGCTCGTCGTCGAGCACGTGATCCCGCTGCGCGACGACGCCGGTTCGCTGCTCGCGTCCAGCTCCGCCGGCGACGTCCCGGAGTACCGGCCCGGGGCCGCGGTGGACGATCTGGTGCAGTTGCTCTACACCTCGGGAACCACATCGAAGCCCAAGGGCGCCATGATGACCCACGGCGCGCTGGTCCACGAGTACGTGTCGTCGGTGATCGCGCTCGGACTGGCCGCCGACGACAATCCGTTGATCTGTATGCCGCTGTACCACTCCGCGGGCATGCACGTGTTCATGCTGCCGTACCTGTCGGTGGGCGCGACGGTCAATCTCATGCAGTCCCCGGACATTCCGGAGATCCTGCGCCGCATCGAAGCCGACCGGATCGGGTCACTGTTCCTCGCGCCCACCGTATGGGTCCCGCTCGCGAGTCACCCCGACCTCGAGACCCGCGACCTGTCGTCGCTCACCAAGGCGCAGTACGGGGCGTCGATCATGCCGGTCACGGTGCTCAACCGCCTGCGCGAGCGGTATCCGGCCCTCGGCTTCTACAACTGCTTCGGGCAGTCGGAGATCGGACCGCTCGCGATGGTCCTCGGGCCGGAGGAGCACGAGGGGCGGCCGTCGTCGTGCGGGCGGGCGGTGTTCTTCGTCGAGGCCCGCGTGGTGGACGCCGACGGCAACGACGTCGCGGACGGTGAGCCGGGTGAGATTCTCTATCGCTCTCCGCAACTGTGCCAAGGATATTGGGACAACCCCGAGGCGACGGCGGAGGCCTTCCGTGACGGGTGGTTCCATTCCGGGGACCTGGTGACGCGGGACGCCGAGGGGTTCGTGACCGTCGTGGACCGGATCAAGGACGTGATCAACACCGGCGGGATCCTCGTCGCGTCCCGCGAGGTGGAGGATGCGCTCTACACACATCCCGCCGTCGCGGAGGTGGCCGTGGTCGGCACCCCGGACGACAAGTGGATGGAGGCGATCACCGCGGTCGTGGTGCTGCGGGGTGACGCCGATGCCGTCGATGCGGAGTCGCTCATCGAGCACGTGCGGGGCAAGATCGCGCCCTTCAAGGTGCCCAAGCGGATCCGCTTCGCCGACGAGCTTCCCCGGAACCAGAGCGGAAAGCTCCTCAAGCGGGAACTCCGGACCATGCTGGACGCGGTCTAGCATCGGCCGGAACTGACGACGTGAATGGCCCGGCCCCAACGGTTTTACGTTGGGGCCGGGCCAGTCACGCTGTCTGTGGTGCAAGCGGCGAGGGACTACCAGTTCACGACGACGCCGCTGTCGTGCAGCCAGATCAGCGGATCGACCTGGATACCGGCCGGATCCCAGACCTCGAGGTGCAGGTGTGGTCCGGTGGACTGGCCGCGGTTGCCGACCGTGGCGATCTGCTGACCGGTGGCCACGCGGTCGCCGACACCGGCGGTGAAGGTGTCGACGTGCCCGTAGACGGTGATGTGGCCGTCGTCGTGCAGCACGCGCACCCACTGGCCGAAGCCGGACGCGGGGCCGGCGTTGATGACGACACCGCCGGCGGCCGAGAAGATCGGCGTGCCGAGGTTGGCGCCGATGTCGATGCCGTTGTGGTGGGTGCCCCAGCGCGGTCCGTAGCTGGAGGTCAGGAAGCCGGCCACAGGCTGGACGACGGGTGGCGGTACCGGAACGATGATGGGTACGGGCATCGGCGCCGGAATCGGTGCGGCCTGCGGTTCGGGCGCCGGCGCGGGCGCCAGCAGCTTGGGGGCGGGCGTCCACTTCTCGGCCGACGGCGGCGTCCACTGTGTCGTGGCGGCCTCGGGCGTGGCAGGAAACGCCGGGATGTCGATGCCGGGCAGGAACGGGCCCGCCGGAAGCTGGAGTTGGACGTTGCCGATGGTGGGCAGACGCAGCGGCGCCGCCGACGCGGTGGTGGCGCCGATCTGAATGCTTCCCGCGAGCAGCGCACCGGTGGCGACTGCGACCGCTGCGGCCTTGACGGAGCGGCGGCGCAGGGACGTCAGGGTGTGGGAACTCATCGTCCTGTGGGGATTGGCCACAGTGGATACCTCATCTGTGTCTCTGGTCGGCCCGGTCGGGAACCGCGACCGCGGATCTTTCGTCACGGAAATGTAACAAAGCGGTATCAACTCGTCCACCGTGATCGAATCTTTACCTTGATGAGTTATGTACCGACCGGTTTCGAGGAAACCCCCTGGTCAAAGCCTCATGGGCCCCAAAGCGGACACGCGGGCGGCCCGGGCTTCGCGCTATCGGACCGATGGGTTTGGTCGACTTCCGCGGCGTATGTCGAGGTGAGGCCGTCTCTCCGGTCTCGGGGGCGCATAAATTACGTCACTGTGACACAGTGGGTCGGGATCGACTGCAGACCGGTTCCGCCCCGGCTCGAGGAATCCGGTCGAACCGTGCCGTTCGACGTGGCGAGAAGTGACGGCAATCTCACGGCCTGGGCGACTGGAAGTGTGCCCGTGCCGGTGGATCCGCGGGGCTCGCGACGATGCCGAGCCTTCGGCCGGTGTCCACCGCGTCCCGGCGGGTGTGAACGCCGAGTTTGCCGTACAGGCTCGTGCGAAAGCTCTTGACGGTGGCGGGCGAGATGACGAGTTTCGACGCGATCTCGCGCGAGGTGAGCCCTTCCGCGAGGCCTGCAAGGATCTCGTTCTCACGTTCCGTCAGTGCGGGGAACGAGAGAGCCGCCGGGTAGTACTCAGCACTACGTGATGCCAAGGCCTCGGTGACGTGGTGGGACGAGCTGCCGGTGAGGTCGTGCAATGCGGCGACGACATGTCTGGGCACCGTGAGGAATGTGCTTCGGATTCCGGTGCGCTCCGATATCCCGCACGCTTGGGTCCAGGGTTGGACGGCTGCTTTCTCGTTGCCGGTCGAGTACAGCGCGGCGGCCTCGACGACGAGTGCTTCGAGATGAGGACGAGTGTAGGGGCCGCTGAACCAGTTGAAGCGTCGGCACGTGACGATCGCGGCATCGTGGTCACCGGTGACGAAGCGCGCTCGTGCCGACGCTGCCACCGACCACGGCGTGTTCTTCGGAGTCGATTCGGCTAGTTGGATTGCGCGCCAGGCATTCCCGTCTGCAAGGTGGACCTCGATCTCGATGGCGTCGAGAAGGGCGGTGACGAAGCTGCCGCGCGCCCGTGAGCGCGGTTCGGAGCACTGATCGAGGGCGCGCAGGCCGATGTGGGGATCTGCGGAGGCGATGGCGTACCGGCAGCGTGCATACACGACAAATGGCCACAGCTCGGTCACGGGGGGAAGGCGCTGTAGCCTGCCCAGCGCGGCTCGTGCGGAGTCGATGTCGAGGGTGTCCAGTGCAACGAGTGCCCGCGCGGCGTGCCCGCCGACCTCGACGAGCCGTTCGGTCATCGAATCCGTCGTCGAGCCGTCTCGCTGGTGTGCCAGCCATTCTTGTGCACGCTGCGGCTCGCCGACGAGCGCCCAGCTGAGTGCGATGTTGTATGCCGAGTTCCGGGCGGTGAAGTCGATCCCCCTGGAGCGTCCGAGTTGGTGCGCGCGCACGAGTTCCCCGATGGATGCACCGAAGTTGCCGTCGAGTTGATAGGTCAGTCCGCGTTGGAGCCGGGTGAAGGCCAGCCCATAGGTGATCTGCTCGTCGGGTTGATCTGCCAGCGCGCGGTCGAGAATCTCCCCGACTTGCCGGGTGACCGCTGCGGCGCGGGTGTATTCGCCGGCCAGGCGGAGCATGATCGCCCGGTGTGAACCGGTGCGGATTGTGCTCGTCTCATCCAGCTTGTCCTGGTGTTCCAGTTCAGGTACGTGTCCGGTCACGGCGCCGTCCAGACCCGCCAACAGTTCTCGACCTTCGCGCAGCCGCGGATAGGCGGTGATTACGCTCTCGGGAAGTTTGAAGATCGCCTCGCGTACCGCCGTCAGATCGGATCCCAGGAGCTCGTACCACCGGGTCGTGAGCAGGCGCACGACGGCAGGCCAGGCCTCTGCTTCAGCGGCGCACCGGAGTGCCGCCGCCTTGTCGTTCCGATCGAGGTGATACTGCGAGAGTCGGGTGAGGTCGGCCCCCGGATCGATGCCCGCCTCTCGCTGTGCCTCGAGAAGGGCGGCGCGCACGGCCGACGGAAGGCGCCAGAAATCTCCCTTCGCCGTTGTCCCGAGATGTTCCACGACACCGGAACTTTCGAGTGCCTCCAGGTGTGAAATCGAGTTCGGACCACCGCCGAGGAAGGCGGCGACCTCGGAGGAGAGGGTATGCGCGGTGGAGGTTGTCAGGAGGAATTCGCGGCGCGGTGCGACCCGGGGATCGGCAAGGATCGTCGTTCGGATCTGGGCGGTCACTGCTGCGGCGAGGTAGCGTTCGAGGATTTCGAGTCGGTGGGGGAGTGCAGGTAGCTCCGCGGTTACGCGCAGGGCGCTCGGCATCAGCGAGGGTAGGCCACCGGTCAGTCGCCGGACGAGGTCGATCTCCTCCTCATGTAGGTCAAGTCCGTTCTCGGAGAACAAGTGTCGTATGTCGTCCCTGGCGAAGGACAGACTGTCACCGTCGAGGAGGTCGTGGGCAGGATCCATCAGGTGCGAGTCCGCAAAGATCGGCCTACCGGTCATCGTCACGACGACGTCGACGTGGTGGCATGCTTCGACCAAGTCGAGGATCTGCTGCTCGAGGTCTGGAGCATCGACCAGATCGACCCGTTCGAGAGCGAGCCGGACAGGTGTGGAGGTGTCCTCGAGGGCGTGCCGGACGGTATCCGCCCATGGCTCGCTACCCGGGCGCACGTGTTCGGGGCCGACCGCGCCCGCCGACAGCAGTCGGGCCGCGATCAGTTCCCAGTAGCCGTCCGTGTCGGTCGGCCTGTTCGGCGGTGGAATCCGGACGCCGAGATATCCCGTGCTCGGTCCCGACTCCAGCCAGCCCGTGACCAGCGCCGACTTGCCGAAACCGTGCGGCGCCCGGAGGACGACGAGGGGGCAGTTCCTGCCGAGGCGGGACAGGAGTCGCGCGGGGGAAGGAACACTCCCGGCCGCGTGGCCGGACGCCCGGACGATTTCCGTGACCATCGATATCCTTCGATCCGTGCGAGCGTGGCACCGACGGTCACGACTGCAACTCCTGCAAAACGGCCCTTCGGCACGGCCCGGGGTGGTGTCCGGTGTGCGACGGGCGTGCCCATTATCTACCGGATGTGGCGCGGCGGCGGTGTTGCACCGGTAGGTCCGTGGAGGTCCGTGAGGCAGATTGGTACCCGTGTGTCGCAGGGCGAATGGCGAGAGCGGCCAGATCGAGCCGAGGTCTGCGGCACTGTTGTCCTCGCGCCTGAATCCTTTGGGTGCGGGGCCCACGGGGTACCTGTGTCGGCTGTTTGGTCGGCATCGAAAGGGACCTGGTATCCACGGCGAGAGGGTTGCCGGCGGCGCAGATTGCGGGCATAGATCAATCCGCTGTCGGTCGCGAGAAAGGCGAACAGGACGAGGATCAGCAGTCGGTTGCTGGAGCGCTGGCCTTGTCTGTGTCTGATCATCGAGCTTCCTCGTCGTTGGCGGCGGCACCTCCGTATCCGATCGTGAGAACCTTGAGAACCTTGAGGACCTTCGAACAACACGGACACGTTGGGAATCAGAGAGTTTGACGCTCAGCAGTGCAAAGTGCTGTTCTGCGTCAACGTATGTGTTCTTTCGTGCCACGGGGTTGCGTGCGCACGGCACAGACATCAAAGGTGGGTCGCAAAGAGACGGTGCGGCCAGCCGTCGGATACACCGAGCGGGCCGGCTAGGTGCAAACGTGCATGTTTGCGCGGACGGACGGGAGTGGTGCATTTTGGGCAGTTACCGTCGAGGTCGTGCCGTGCCGCGATTCGGTGCCTCACAAGCATCAGCTAAGGCGATGAGAAGTCTCGACTTGGGCTTACTCGGGGGACAGTGGGTTTTCACGCGCGAAAGGAGTTGGATTGTCCAGTCGCAAAGACCAAAGGGCCGGCGCGTCGGGGTGCTCCGCAAAGTCCGCGACGCACCTCATCTCTGTAGCTGACTCTGACGGCGTTGACGGTCGGGTGACCGCGCCGATGGCCTCGGCGGCGCCTCAGTCCACGTTCACGTGCGTCCGTCGTCGAGGAGGCCAGCCTCGGGTTCCATCCCCTGCGAACGATCGTGCTTCCTCCAATGGAGTAGCTGTGAACCCAGAGGCGTCTGGTCCTTGGCAAACCTCCGGCCTTCGTAGATCTATCATCGAGATATGTTGGAGTGAAAACGAATTCGTCGTCTCGTGCTGCGCTGCGTGGAGATGTGTGACAGAGTTTCGGAACGCTCTACCCGTGCGGCCGTTCGCGACGGAGTAGCCGGTCCGTGTGTGGAGCGCATCCGCTGCAATTGGAACGAGCATGGTGTGGAATCGGGGTCCGCATGTCATCTCACGATGTCTGCCATCGTCGGTCATCGAAGTTCGATGGGGTCGTGGGTGTTTGGTGCGGAAGGGATGCCGCGCCATGGATGTTCTGAGGCATGCCAGTACGTACCGTGTGGACCCGCGGAGCGGAATGTTTGTCGTCGGTGATGATCCTGCGGCGAAGTTGCCGGCGGCCCCGGTTGTCAGCGAGCGCACACTGGCCGCCAGGCGTTCGGGTCTTCTATCCGAGGAACGCGCGCGTGAGGTCGTGATACCTGCATTGCAGGCAATCGCACTGTCGGCGACGTCGGGGCAATGAAGATAACCAGGAAGTGGAGGAGAATTATGACGCTCATCAACCAGGCATGGGTACTGGCAGATCGGCCGACGAGTACTGTGGGAGATGAACTCAAGCTCGTCGAAATGCCGGTCGATGCTGTTGGGGACGATCAGATCCTGGTCCGGAACTTGTATCTGTCGCTCGATCCTACAAATCGGCTATGGATGAGCGATCGCGACCAGTACATGCCTCCTGTCCAGGTTGGAGATGTCATGCGCGGCACGACTATCGGACGTGTTGAGCAAAGTAGGTCGGCAGACTTCGCTCCAGGTGACTATGTCCTCATTGTGTTTGGTGGCTGGCAATTGTATTCCATTGAGGATTCGGCCTCCGCGCGACGCATACCGGGGAGTAGCGGCCTACCTCTCTCGTCCTTCCTGTCCATTCTGGGCACGACTGGCATCACAGCCTACTTCGGGGTGAAGGACATCTGCCGCCCCCAACCTGATCAGACCATCGTCGTCTCTGCTGCTGCAGGTGCTGTTGGGTCTATCGCTGGCCAGATTGCAAAGATGCAGGGTAGTCGTGTGATCGGCATAGCGGGTGGCCCGGAGAAGTGCAGCTGGTTAGTCGATGAACTCGGTTTCGACGGGGCGATCGACTATAAGAATGAGGACGTTGGGTCGGCGCTCGACCGCCTGTGTCCTTCCGGCATCGACATGAGCTTCGAAAATGTCGGCGGTGCCATCATGAACGACGTCTTCTCGCGACTCAACACTCACGGGCGGATGGCGCTGTGTGGCTTGATTTCCGGATACAACGATGAAGGTCCGTTGGCAGGTCCTACGGACTTCGGCCGAATCCTTATGCACCGACTGACAGTTCGCGGGTTCCTTGTCAGTGACTACTTCTCACGCCTCGACGAGGCGGTGTCGGATCTTGCCTCATGGATTGGTGAAGGTCGGATTGTTTGGAAGGACCACATCGTCGACGGACTGGAAGTGGCGCCGAAAGCGCTCAACCGACTGTTCCGAGGTGAACATAACGGCAAGCTGATCGTGCGCATTTCCGAGGAATCCTGAGCATCGTGAACGGGAAGCGCCGTCGCTGTTCGTCATTTGGCGAGAGCCCAACTGCACCAGTTCCGGCAACGCAGTAACGTCGGGTGCCCGCTGGGGACAACGATCGACTTACTGTCGTCCCCAGCCGGGCATGTCGATTGAGCAAGTCAGCTGAAGTGCTGCAGCGGGCTGGACGACTGCACTTTCCGGATGCCGTTGGAGTGGGCTCCATCCGCCAGTGGCATCGAGATCTAACGAGCGTCGCAGTTTGCGAGCCACATAGTGTGCGGACACCGTCGTGCGTGTCAGTGCGCGGCTGTGAACCCTGACTCGTCTGGTTCTCGGGCGACGTCCGACCTTCGTCGATGAATCATCGAGACATGTTGGAGTAAATACGAATTCGTCGTCTCGTGCTGCGCTGCGTGGAGATGTGTGACAGAGTTTCGGAACGCTCTACCCGTGCGGCCGTTCGCGACGGAGTAGCCGGTCGGTGTGTGGAGCGCATCCGCTGCAATTGGAACGAGCATGGTGTGGAATCGGGGTCCGCATGTCATCAAACGAGGTTTGGCATCATCCGGCTACTGGCTACGATCTTGCCGATAGGTACCGGCACGGTTCAGGGCCTGTTCTGCTGACCGGTGTGCAGGCCATTGCCCGTCTGCTCGTGGAACAGAGGGTGCGCGACCGGCGTGCCGGGTTGAATACAGCGGCGTTCGTCTCGGGATACCAGGGAAGCCCTCTGGGTGGGGTGGACAGGATGTTGCTCGGCATGCCGAATGTCCTGGCCGAACACGACATCACCTTTGTGCCCGGGTTCAACGAAGAACTCGCCGCTACGGCTGCGTGGGGAAGTCAACACATCCCGGATCGAGCGAAGTTCGATGGGGTCATCGGAGTTTGGTACGGAAAGGGTCCAGGCCTGGACCGCGCGATGGATGTCCTGAGGCACGCCAATACCTACGGCGTAGACCCGCGGGGCGGGATGGTCCTTGTCGTCGGTGACGATCCTGCGGCGAAGTCGTCGACTGTGCCGGCTGTGAGCGAGCGCACCCTGGCCGCCATCGGCGTTCCGGTCTTCTACCCGAGGAATGCGCGTGAGGTTGTGATACACGGATTGCACGCGATCGCTCTGTCGCGGGCATCCGGATGTCTCGTGGCGCTCAAGATCGTGGCAGACGTCGCAGACGGGGCCTGGACCCTATCCGATGACGACCTGCGCAACGTGAAAATCGCTGTCCCACAAGTGGAGGTGGACGGCGTCCGGTACAAGTATCGGAAACGTCCGATGGACGTTGCGCCACAGAAGATCATGGAAGCGGAGGCGGACCTCGTCGGCCCGCGACGCCGCCTCGTCGACGCGTACATCGGTATGAACGCCCTCGGACATGTCGAGGGTAGCCACGATCGCGCAACCCTCGGCATCGTCGCCAGTGGTACCACCTACGACGCGGTCCGTCAGGCTCTCGTCGACCTCGGTCTCGACGACGAAAGGCTCCGATCGAGCCGCGTGCGCCTATTGCGACTCGGAATGGTTTGGCCTCTATCGCCTTCCACGGTCAAGGCGTTTGCGAAGGGGCTCGAGACGCTCCTCGTTGTCGAGGACAAGACGCCCTTCATCGAGTCGCAGATACGCGAGATCCTCTACGGGCACGAGGCCGCACCGATTGTCGTCGGAAAGCTGGATGATGCTGGAGACGAGCTGATCCCGTCGGGAGGTGAGCTGACTGCCGGTCGTCTGGTGCGACCACTGCGGCGTCAGCTGGGGCTTCGGCCCGGCCTGCGCAGCCCGCTCCCACCGCCCCTTCCGCTGGAGCCGCTCCCGGCCAAGCGCGCCGCCTACTTCTGTAGTGGATGTCCTCACAACCGGTCGACGGGACTGCCGGAGGGATCGATCGGGGCCGGCGGCATCGGTTGCCACATCCTCGTCACGATGTCCGGCCGTGCCGACAGCGCGGTCACAGGACTGACCCAGATGGGCGGGGAAGGGGCCCAGTGGATCGGGCAGGCGCCGTTCACCGAGGTGGGTCACACCTTTCAGAACCTCGGTGACGGAACGCTCTTCCATTCGGGTCAGCTGGCGATCCAGGCATGTGTTGCAGCCGGGGTGAACGTCACCTATAAGCTGCTCTACAACGAGGTCGTCGCCATGACCGGCGCGCAGGAAGCCGCGGGGATGCTGACGGTTCCGGACCTGACGCACAAACTGAAGCGAGAAGGCGTAGCACGGATCATCGTATGCGCGGATCAACCGCCACGCTACCGCCAACGCGACCTGGCGGAGGGAACACTGCTGTGGGAGCGGGACCGGCTCGACGATGCCCAACGGGTACTCCGGGACGTCGCCGGGGTCACGGTGCTGATCTACGACCAGCACTGCGCAGCCGATGCGCGTCGTAAGCGCAAGCGTGGGGAACTGCCGCCCAGAAGTACGCGTGTGGTCATAAACGAGGCGGTGTGCGAGGGATGCGGCGACTGTGGTGTCAAGTCCAATTGCCTTTCGGTTCAACCGATCGAGACCGAATTCGGCACGAAGACTCGGATCGATCAGACGTCGTGCAACACCGACTACACGTGCCTCGACGGTGACTGTCCGGCATTCGTGACCGTCCACGTGCCGGAGGAGAACTCGCGTCGGGAGAGTTCGCCGTCGTCGGGGTTCGCCGGACGACCTGAGCGACAGGATCCGCCGGTCCCACCGGTCGTTCCCGAACCTGTGGTGTCTCGTTCGATCGAAACGCGGAACGTACTCCTGGCAGGTATCGGTGGTACGGGCATCGTGACGGTGAACCAGGTACTGGCAACCGCCGCCTTGCGTGCGGGATTCGAGGTGGCGGGGCTCGACCAGATCGGACTCAGCCAGAAGGCAGGTCCGGTCGTATCCCACCTGCGGTTCTCGGCGGGCGCCCTCGAGCCGGCCAACCGTTTGTCGCCAGGGTCGGCCGACTGCATTCTTGCGTTCGACCTACTCGCGGCAGCGGACATCAAGAATCTCGAGTACGGGGCCCGTGAGCGAACGGTTGTCGTGGCTTCGACGAGCCGAACACCGACCGGGGACATGGTCTACGACAGGAGCATCGCGTATCCGGAAGAATGGTATCTGCTGGACCGGCTGCGCCGAGTCAGTGCAGCACTGACGACGATGGACGCGCTGGCTGCGGCTGACGTGATCTTTGGCGATGCGACGGCCGCGAACTTCCTCGTCGTCGGTGCGGCGTTCCAGTCGGGGTCCCTGGGGCTGCCTGCGGCCGCTATCGAAGAGGCCATAGCGATCAATGGCGTCGCCGTGCAAGAGAACATCGATGCTTTCCGTTGGGGACGCGCGGCCGTCGCGAATCCTGAGGTGTTCGAGGCTGCTGCAATGCCGAAGGTCCAGCAACGATCGAACGACGCTGTCGAGGATCTGTTCGATGACACCATTCTGACCGGGGAAACACTGCGCCGTACTGAGATACGTGCATCGGAGCTGGTGCCCTACCAGAGTGAACGAATGGCACGTCGGTACGTCGAGATCGTGCGGCAGGTATGGGATGCCGAACGGGCGGTGACGGAAGCGACGGCCTTCAGCGAGGCCGTTTCGAGTGGGCTGTACAAGTTCATGGCCTACAAGGACGAGTACGAGGTCGCTCGACTTCTGACCGATCCCGGCTTCGTCGCGGACGTACAGACACAGCTCCCCGGCGCCGTGCAGCTCACCTACAGGCTGCATCCGCCGGTGTTCCGGGCCATGGGCTTGGGGAAGAAGATTGCTCTCACCCCTCGCGTCCACTTGGCGTTGCGAGTTCTGGCGAAGGGCCGTGTGCTGCGCGGTACCCGACTCGATCCGTTCGGTTACGCGCGCGTCCGCCGGGTCGAACGAAAGCTGCTGTCGCACTACACCGACCTGGTGACGACACTGGCTGCCGAACTCACCGCCGAGAACTACGCCGATGCAGTCGGGGTTGCACGCCTCGCTGATGTCGTCCGGGGGTACGAGGACATCAAGCTGGCGAACATCGCAAAATACTGTGAACGACTGTCGGAATTCGGAATCGAACCTCCCGACGTGTTGATACACCCCTGAGTTCCGAACGTCGGCGCCGACGACCCGTACCGGTCTCTCACCCACTGCAGTCACGCAGCTGTCCCCTTGTGTGCTACGCGCATCGAACAGCCGGGTACGAGACGACCCCGGTCGTACACCGACACCTTCCCACCTTCATTCGAGCCCCCGCGCTCCGGCTGTGAATCAACTTCCTTCGCCCTTCAGCGATCGAGAAAGAGGAACGAAATGAACGAGCTCCCTTCGTCGGAAGCCTTCCCCAATAGTCCGGCACAGGGTCACGAGCAGGAGCCGTTCGCGTGCCTGCTGTCCGGTAGCAGCGAGGAGACATTGCGCTACTCGGCCATCGCTGTCGAGCGGTGGCTGAAGGAATACCCGGACTTGGAGACTGCTGATGTCAGTCTGTCCCTGGCGAATGCGCACGGCGAAGGTAGCTCTCGGGCAGTGGTGGTCGGTCGACACGTCGCGGACTTCTCGTCCGGTGTGGATGCACTGCTCCGGAACAGGTCTACGTTCAACGTTGTTCGCGGGACATCTCGCATCCAGCGTCGTCCGATCTTCGTCTTCCCAGGTCATGGAGGTCAGTGGCATGGAATGGGCAGGGCCCTGTTCCAGCAGTCCGCCGTGTTCCGTCAGCGAATCATGGACTGCAGTGACGCGCTGCGGCCCTTCATCGACTGGTCGTTGATCGACGTCGTCGAAGGGGCCGCGGGTCCGGAAGCGCTGGAACGGCTGGAGGTCGCACAGCCGACCTTGTTCGCGATGAGCGTCGCGCTCGACGCGGTCTGGAGGTCGTTCGGCGTCGAGCCGTGCGCGGTCCTCGGGCAGAGTATGGGCGAGATTGCCGCAGCACATGTGTCGGGTGCTCTCACCCTCGACGATGCGGCTCGTATGTCGACGGCATGGGCCCACGCACAGCGGGATCTCACGGTATCGGGTGAGATGGCGATCGTGGTCCTCGCCGCTGACGAGGTCCGGGAAAAGTTGCGCGAGTGGGAAGGCCGTGTGTGGATCGCGGGCACCAACTCACCGACATCGACGACGGTGGCGGGTGATACCGATGCGGTCACCGCCTTCGTCGACGCGATCCGCGGTGACGGAGGGCGCGCCAGGACGCTGGGTATCGGCGCGGCCGCACATACCGAACACATCGAAACCATGCGCGGAACACTTCTCGAGGAGCTTGCGGGAGTGCGAACGCGCACATCGGATATCCCGTACTACTCGAGTTGCACCGGCGGCCTGTTGGAGACTGAGGGGCTCGATGCGGAGCACTGGTACTCGGCGTTGCGCCGGCCGATGCGTCTGAGCGATGCCCTTGCCGCAGTGGTGTCCTATGGGGACGAAGCAGTGATCGAGATCAGCCCCCATCCACTGATGGCTGGCTGGGTTCGGGAGATCTTCTCCGACGACGTGCCGTTTCTCGGCACTCTCCGGCGCAACCAGGGCGGCCTCGATCGAGCTGTCATCGCGGCTGCGGAGGCCCATGTCAACGGGGTACCGGTCGAGTGGGCTGCTTACGCTGCTGATCGGGGCGGACAGCCGATCCCTATGCCCGCGAATGTGACCGATCCGGGCGAGACGACCGCGCCCTCCGAGCATTCGTCAGACGATCGGCGGCCCCCGGCTGCTGAACGGCAGAACAAGCTCGATGAGCGGGAACTGCTCGACCGTGTCCGTGGTGAGGTCGCGGCGCTACTCGGGTTCGCCGTCGACGACATCGCCACGGACACGTCCGAGACGTTCAAGGAGCTCGGGCTCGACTCCGTCATGGCGGTGGAGCTCTGTGTCCGGCTCAGCGCAGCAACGGGACTGGATCTTCGAGTGACCGACCTCTTCGACTACCCGACGCCCGAGGCGTTCGTCCGCCACGTATGCGATCCGACTGCAGCCGAGCGGGCCGCGCAGTGGGATGACCACGAACCGCACGGCGGCCCGAGCGATGATCCGATTGCGATCGTCGGTATGGCCTGCCGGTTCCCGGGAGGCATTCACAACCCCGAACAGCTCTGGGATCTGCTGGAGCATGAGGGAACGGTACTCGGCTCGTTCCCCACGAACCGCGGCTGGCCCGCCGATCCGTACGGGGGCGAGCGCGACGACGACGGCCAACCACATCCCCAGGTCGGCGGGTTCCTGTACGAAGCCGGTGATTTCGATGCGGGTTTCTTCGGGATCGGGCCGCGTGAGGCGTTGGCGATGGATCCGCAGCAGCGGTTGATGTTGGAGGTGTCGTGGGAGGCGGTCGAGCGGGCGGGGATTGATCCGGAGTCGTTGCAGGGCAGCAGCACCGGTGTCTTTGCGGGCATCAGCTCGCAGGACTACGGCGTGGGACTGCATCCCGTTTCGCGCGATCAGCACAACAGCCCGGCGGGGTACCAGATCACCGGCACCCTCACCAGTGTGGTGTCGGGTCGGGTGGCGTATTCGTTGGGGTTGGTGGGTCCGGCGGTGACGGTGGATACGGCGTGTTCGTCGTCGTTGGTGGCGATTCATTTGGCGGTGCAGGCGTTGCGTAGTGGTGAGTGTTCGTTGGCGCTCGCCGGTGGTTGCACCGTTCTTTCCTCTCCGGGCATGTTCGTGGAGTTTGCAAGGCAAGGCGGCCTGGCTCCGGATGGTCGGTGTAAGTCGTTCGGTGCTGGTGCTGATGGGACGGGCTGGTCCGAGGGTGTCGGTGTGGTGGTGCTCGAGCGGTTGTCG
>NZ_JBNPXA010000025.1:0-40902 GCF_050433545.1 Rhodococcus sp. BE178
GCTGCACGAACTCGAGCGCCGCGACGGCTCGACCGCCCTGATCACGATGTGCGCGGGCGGCGCACTCGCGACGGGCACCATCATCGAGCGGATCTAGTCGTGCGGCCGCGTCGATGAACCGGCGAGGCCGCCGCTAGTCGCCGTGGCCGCCACCGTTCCGACCACCGAAAGCCGCCCCGATTACCCTGGCACCACTCCTTACTTCGGAGTAAGTTCCGGGTATGGCCACGTACATCGTCACGGGCGGCACCGGGTTCCTCGGCAGACACACGATCGAACGGCTGCTCGAGCGCGATCCCGCCGCCGAGATCCACGTCCTGGTCCGCCCCGGGTCGGTGTCGAAGCTCGAACGGATGTCGCACTCGTGGCCGGACGGCGACCGCGTCCACGCGCTGGTCGGGGACCTCACCGAGCCCGGACTGGGACTCGACGCCCCACCTCCGGACGCCGACCACGTGCTGCATCTCGGCGCGATCTACGACCTCACCGCCGGGGACGAGCAGGCGGCGACGAACATCGACGGCACCCGATCGGTGATCGAGCTGACCGCCCGGATCGGCGCGACGCTGCACCATGTCTCGTCGATCGCGGTGGCAGGCGATCACCGCGGACGGTTCACCGAGAGTGACTTCGACCTGGGCCAGGGATTCCCGACGCCGTACCACCGCACCAAGTTCGAGGCCGAGCGGCTGGTGCGCGCGTCGACGGTGCCGTGGCGCATCTACCGGCCGGCGGCCGTGGTGGGCAGCTCGGTCACCGGCGAAATGGACAAGATCGACGGGCCGTACTACTTCTTCCCCGCCCTCGCCGCACTCGCGAAGCTTCCGTCCGTCCTTCCCGTCGCGGTCCCGAGACTCGGATACACCAACGTGGTTCCGGTGGACTTCGTCGCGGCGGCGATCGTCGAACTCATGCTCCGCCCCGGCCTCGACGGCCGCGCCTTCCACCTCGTCTCTCCCGAGTCACAACCGGTCCGGCAGATCTACGCCGCGCTCGCCGACGCCGCCCACGCGCCGACACCGGTAGCCGATCTACCCGGCGCCCTGGCCGCGCCCCTGCTGAACCCACCGGATCGGATACGGCCCACCCGCAACCTCGTGCTGCGTCGCATGGGCATCCCGCCGCTGCTGCTCGACCACCTCACCCTGCCGACCCGGTTCACCACCGACCAGACCCAGGAAGCACTGCAGGACAGCGGAATCGCCGTACCCCCGTTCCCGTCGTACGCGGCGAGGCTGTGGTCGTACTGGCGTGAGCACCTCGACCCCGACCGGGCCCGCCGCGACGATCCGGCCGGTCCGCTCGTGAACCGTCACGTCGTCATCACCGGCGCCTCCTCCGGCATCGGACGGGCCACCGCGATCGCCACCGCCGCGAAGGGCGCGACCGTGCTGCTTCTCGCTCGTCGCGCCGACGAACTGGACGCCGTGGTGTCGCAGATCCGCGAGGCCGGCGGGTCCGCGTTCGGGTACCCGTGCGACCTCACCGACACCGAGGCGGTCGACCGTACCGTCAAGTCGATCCTCACCGAACACGATCACGTGGACATGCTCGTGAACAATGCGGGTCGGTCCATCCGCCGAGGTATCTACCGCTCGACCGACCGCCTGCACGACTTCGAGCGCACCATGGCCGTCAACTACTTCGGCGCTGTCCGCATGGTCCTCGCGCTGCTACCGCACATGCGCGAGCGACGCTTCGGCCACATCGTCGACATCAGCACCGCCGGCGTCCAGGCCCGGACGCCGCGGTTCGCGGCCTACGTCGCGAGCAAGTCCGCGCTCGACGCCTTCGCCGACGTGGCCGCGGCCGAGACCCTGTCGGACGGGATCACGTTCACCACGATCCACATGCCGCTCGTGGAAACCCCGATGATCGCGCCGACCGGGCAGTACAACGCCGGCCGCGCGGTGAGTGCCGAGAAGGCTGCGGCGATGGTGGTCCGCGCCCTGATCGAACGCCCCAAGCGCATCGACGTCCCCATCGGAACCCTGGCCGAGTTCGGTGCCATCTTCGCGCCGCGAATGAAGGACCTCGCACTATCTCGGATGTATCACGCCTTCCCGGACTCCCCGGCCGCCCGCGGCGAGGCCGGCCCCGCACCCCGGCCGGTACCCCTCCTCGAGGCCCCGCGGGACGCCCGCCGACCGACCGGTCCGACAGCGTCGGCGGCCCGCTTCGCCCGTCGTCTCACCCGACTGGTTCCGGGCGTGCACTGGTGACGCATATGCGCTGGTGAACCGCCCTATTTCGCCCCGAAAATCGCACAGAATTTCGATTCCGAACGAGCCGCCGAGTTCGCCAAACCGTCTTTCGCTGTGCTAAGCAAGATAGGGGACCAACGAAAATAGGGAGAAGACTTTGACGCCAAGGATCGCGATTTTGGGAGCCGGTCCGAGTGGCCTCGCACAGTTGAGGGCATTCGAGTCGGCACGTAAATCAGGTCTTGGGTCGATGCCCGAAATTGTTTGTTACGAAAAGCAGAGCGATCTGGGCGGCATGTGGAACTACACGTGGCGCACCGGGCTCGACCAAAACGGCGAACCAGTGCACGGAAGCATGTACCGCTTCCTCTGGTCGAACGGACCGAAGGAATGCCTGGAGTTCGCCGACTATTCTTTCGAGGAACATTTCGGCCGACCGATTCCGTCGTACCCGCCGCGTGCCGTCGTACACGACTACATCATGGGCCGGGTCGATCAGAGCGATGTGCGCAAGTACATCCGCTTCGACACCGCCGTCCGCTGGGTGGAGTACGTCGAACCCGAGAGCGAGGGTGACACCGGAAAGTTCGCGGTGACCGTCGCCGACCACAAGTCCGGCTCGCTCGAGACCGAACTCTTCGACTATGTCGTGGTCGGAACCGGACACTTCTCCACTCCGAATGTTCCGCACTTCGAGGGCCTCGACGACTTCCCGGGCCGCGTGCTGCATGCTCACGACTTTCGTGACGCCCGAGAATTCACAGGTAAACGGCTTCTGCTGATCGGCAGCAGTTACTCGGCCGAGGACATCGGGACGCAGTGCTTCAAGTACGGCGCCGCCGAGGTCACCTTCAGCTACCGCTCGGCGCCCATGGGCCACGACTGGCCCGAGGGCTTCTCCGAGGTGCCCGTGCTGACCGGGATCGACGGCCACACCGCACGTTTCCAGGACGGCAGCACCCGCGAGGTCGACGCGATCGTCCTGTGCACCGGCTACCAGCACCACTTCCCGTTCCTGCCCGACGAGCTGGCGTTGCGCACGAACAACCGCCTGTACCCGACCGGCATGTACAAGGGCGTCGTCTCGCAGGAGAACTCGCGTCTGTTCTTCCTCGGCATGCAGGACCAGTACTTCACGTTCAACATGTTCGATGCGCAGGCCTGGTTTGCGCGCGACGTCATTCTCGGCCGGATCGAATTGCCAGACACCGAGACGCGGGAACGGGATATCCAGGAATGGCGGGCCCGCGAGGAAGAACTTTCGACTGCCGTCGAGGAAATCGATTTCCAGGCCGCTTACATTCGCGATCTGGTGGATCGGACCGACTACCCCGAATTCCACGTCGAAAAGCAGGGCGAGCTTTTCAAGCAGTGGAAGAAGGACAAGAAGGCCGACATCATGGGCTACCGGAATTGCAGCTACGTGTCGACGCTGACCGGCACGATTGCCCCGCCGTTGCACGACGAGTGGCTGAACATTCTCGACGATTCCGCGGAATCGTTCCTGAACAACGATTTCGGCACGGGCGATTCGGCGAAGCAGGATTCACCCGCGCCGCGGAACGTGACGCCCATCGGACCTCGGATCACGCGGGCGCACCCGCCGCGGACCGAACGCTCGACCGAACTGTCCGGCTGAGCCGACGTCGCTAGGAACTCCCCGCCGGCACCTCGGCGGGGAGTTCCTGCATGCTCACCGCCACCACCGGCCGCACGAGCTTGGCCTCGGCGCCGCAGCTCGCGGGGCGGGCCGCGAGCTCCCGCTGCTCGAGTGAGACTCGCCACCGTCGACCGTCGCGGTGTGCCACCACCGGATCGGCGGTCCGTTCGTCGACCACCAGCTCGTCAGTACGGGCCGGCACGTCCTGTCGCACCGTCACCTCGGCGACCTGGCCGCGCGGGCTCCAGATGCTCCGTCCCCGCAGTCCCGGCAGGTACACCCGACCGTCCGCGGCGGCCCGGACGGCCCGCGCGCTGTCGTCCGGGCCCAGCCGCCCGTACGTGTTGCCGCTGGGCAGCAGGATCAACGACGGCGCGAACCGGTGGCCACCGGTGTGCGAGCACTCCCACACGGCGTCGCCGAACTCCGCGGTGAGCGCCGCCGCCACCGGACGTCCGAGCACCGCGCAGCACTGATCCCTTTTGCCGTGCGCGCACACCAGCACCACCGGCCCGGGCACCCGCTCCCCCAGCCCGGGTGCGCGGCCACGAACCTGCATCAGATCGACGTCGAGCAGGTCGGAGACATCTCCGATTTCGAGGCGCTCGCACCACGAGTGGTCCGGGTGCGAGTTCGCCAACAGCACCGTGCGACCGCCGCGCGCCACCTCGCTGCGTCCGGGACGGCGGATGAACATGATGCGCACCCCCGCCGCGTCGGCGCGGTCCGCCAGCTCACCGGCCAGTTCCGCGCCCAGCGCGGTGCCGTCGAGGACGTCGCGGCCCCACGCGCCCGGGTACTCGATGCACACCCAGCCCGCGACCTGAGCCGCGGTGCCCGGCAGCGGTTCGTCCGCCGACAGCACGGAGCACGTGTTGGGGCCGGCCTGCGGTACCGATTCACTCACCCCGCCATTGTGTACCGGCGCTCACTCGTAGAACCTGCGGCCCTCGGCGAACTGCTCGACGAAGGTGGCGATCCGCCGGGCCCGCGTCTCGGGACGCTTCGCGTCCTGGATGCGGTACAGCGCCGCGAACCGGTTGCGACTGTCGAGGGTCGCGAAGAACGCCTCCGCGGCCGGGTTCGCGGCGAGGGCGTCGAGCAGGTCCTGCGGCACCTGTGCCGTCCTCGGTCCCGCGTACGCCCGGTCCCACCGGCCGTCGGCCTTGGCCGCCTCCACCGCCGCCAGCCCCTCCGGTTCCACCAGGCCGCGCTCGATCAACGCCTCCACGGCATCCCTGTTGCGCTCGGACCAGGGGCTGCGGGCGGTGCGCGGCGTGAACCGCTGCACCCGGAAGTCCTCGTCGAGCCTGCGGGCCTGACTGTCGATCCAGCCGAAGCACAGCGCAACCTCGACCGCCTCGGCGTACGTCACGGACGTTTGCCGAGAATCCTTGCGGGCGATCTTCACGAGCACACCGGGCGACGACACGTTGGCGCACAGCCACTCTCGGAACTCGGCCTGGTCGGCGAAGTACTCGACGGGCAGTTCGGCCGCCACGATCAGTGCCTCGCCCAGACCCGCACGAAACCCTGCACCAGATACGCGAAGGCGCCGAGCCCGAGGACCCACTTGGTGGTGCTGACCGCGGTGGCGGCCCGCACGGTGGTGTCGCTGATGCGGTCCCGGTGATCGAGCAGGTAGAGCCCGGCGACGTTCTCGACGTAGTCGCCCGCGGCCGCGGCGACGGGAGCCGCGAGCAGCATCCGCTTCGTCGCCGGGGACAGCGGCGTCAGCTCGTCGAGCCGCCGGGCCCCCACCCGCAGCGCGGTGGCGTAGATGACGGGGTGCACGAAGTCCGGGTAGAAGTGGCTGCGGTAGCGCGCGATCTCGCCCGCGTCCATGCCGTCCAGCACCGCCCGGTACGCCCGCGCCGACGGCGCCGTCTGCGTCTTCAGCAGCTTCACCCCGACCGGGCCGAGCAGGCGCGCGATGTTGGCCTGCGACACGACATACGCCACCGACCACGCGATGAGCTTCCGATCTGCACGAAGGAATGCCATGTCCCGCATACTGCCACGCGGGACCGACGTCAGTGCGCCATCAGGAACGGCAGGACCGCGGCCTCGAAGTCCCGGTACCGGTCGCGATGGATGCTGTGCCCGCTCGTGAACGACACCACCTCGCAGTCGCGGATCGCGGTGACCGCGGCGTCGAGCAGCACCGGATCCACCATGCCGGCGGGGCCACCGCGCAGGATCAGCGTCCGCGCCTCGATGTCCGGGAGCCGTTGCCACCATGACGGATTGGGCTCGTGGAACTGGGTGAGCGCCGACGCCGTCATCGACCGGTCGAACGCCCACACCGCCCGCGGGCTGCGCAACATGCTGGAGGCGGCGTGCCACAGTTCCACCAACGACGGCAGCCTGCCGCCGAAGTTCGGGATCGGATCGCCGGGGCGCAACGGCAACGGTGATTCCTCGAGCACGAGGCGACGGACCAGGTCCGGACGCTGCTGCGCGACCAGCGAGACGGCGTGCCCGCCGAGCGAGTGCCCCACCAGGTCCACGCTGCCGAAGCCGAGGTCCTCGCACAGGCCGAGGATGTCGTCGCCGAACTCCCCGAACAGGTACGACTCGGCGTGCGCGCTGCGGCCGTGACCGCGCAGGTCCACCGCCAGCACCCGCCGCCCACGACCGGCGACGGCCCGCGCGAACCGGTCCCACGTGCGACTGTCGCCGCCCATCCCGTGCACCAGGATCACCGGAACAGGATGTGCCACAGCAGATCCTGTGGCACCACTGTCGCGGTAGGCGATCGTGTGGCCACTCCGGGTGACTGTCGTCTCGGTCATCTCCACGATCATCGAGCGTAATCGTGCTCCCGTTCCGGAACCGAGCGGGTCAGCCGTTGCGGTTCGAGCTTCAACCGGCGCAGCAACTGTGCGTTCGCCGCGACGACGACGGTGGACGCCGACATCAGGATCGCGCCCACCTCCATCGGCAGCACGAACCCGACCGGCGCGAGGACACCGGCCGCGAGCGGCACCGAGATCACGTTGTAGCCCGCCGCCCACGCCAGGTTCTGCACCATCTTCCGGTACGTCGCGTGGGACAGTTCGATCACCGACACCACCGCACGGGGATCGTCGCTGACCAGCACCACCCCGGCCGACGCGATCGCGACGTCGGTGCCGGCACCGATCGCGATGCCGACGTCGGCCTGCGCGAGCGCGGGCGCATCGTTGACGCCGTCGCCCACCATCGCGACCCTGCGCCCCGCGGCCTGCAACTCCTTGACCTTGGCGCCCTTGTCCTGCGGCAGCACGCCGGCGATCACCTCGTCGATGCCGAGGTCGTCGCCCACGGCCCGCGCGACCGCCTCCGCATCGCCGGTGAGCATCACGACGCGTACCCCGCGGGCATGCAGCGCCTCGATCGCGTCGCGAGACTCGGGCCGGATCTCGTCGGCCAGCGCGACCGCACCGATCACCCGACCGTCGCGGAGCACGTGCAGCACCGTCGAGCCGTGCGACGCCCACTCCTCCGTCTCGGGCAGGGCGGACGCACGGTGGCTGTGGAGCATGCCGGGCCCGCCGACGCTGACGCTCGCGCCGTCGACGATAGCCGTGACGCCGACGCCGTTGCGGGCCTGAAACTCGGTGGCCTGCGGGACGCGCAACCCGCGATGCTCGGCGGCCGCGACGATCGCGCGGCCCAGCGGATGCTCGCTGTCGCGCTCCACCGCGGCCGCGAGCGCGATGACGGTGTCGTCGTCCCGTCCGGCGACCGCGGTGGCCGCGACCAGCGCCGGTTCGCCCTTGGTGAGGGTGCCGGTCTTGTCGAACAGCACGGTGTCGACGGTGCGCATGGCCTCGAGCGCACGCCGGTCGGTGATCAGCACACCGGCACGGGCCGCGCGCTCGGTCGCGATCGACACCACCAGCGGAATCGCCAGACCGAGAGCGTGCGGGCACGCGATGACCAGGACCGTGATGGTCCGGGTGATGGCCTCGTCGGGGGTACCGAAGATCGACCACACCGCCAGCGTGACCACCGCGGCGCCCAACGCGAACCAGAACAGCATGGCCGCGGCCCGATCGGCGAGGACCTGCGCCCGCGACGACGAGTTCTGCGCCTCGGCGACCAGACGCTGGATGCCGGCGAGCGCGGTGTCGTCGCCGACCGCGGTGATCTCGATCCGCAGCGCGGAATCCGTCGACACCGTGCCCGCGACGACCGTGTCGCCCAGCCCGCGGCGCACCGTGCGGGACTCGCCGGTGATCATGGATTCGTCCAGGTCACCGGCGCCCTCGACGATCCGGCCGTCGGCGGGGATGCGGCCGCCGGGGCGCACCATCACGACATCGCCGGCCACGAGATCGGCGGTCGAGACCGTGGTGACCGCGCCGTCGTCGCCGATGCGCTCGGCCTCGTCGGGCAGCAGGGCGGCGAGCGAATCCAACGCACTCGAGGCCTGCCCCAGCGACCGCATCTCGATCCAGTGCCCGAGCAGCATGATCACGATGAGGAGGGCCAGTTCCCACCAGAAGTCCAGGTCGTGGCCCAGGATGCCGAGGCTCGACCCCCACGACGAGACGAATGCGACGGTGATCGCGAGCGCGATCAGCAGCATCATCCCGGGCTGCCGGGCACGGAGTTCGCTCACCGCGCCGGTCAGGAAGGGGCGGCCGCCCCACACGAACATGACAGTGCCGAGCAGCGGCGAAATCCATTCCACCGCAGGGTTGTCCGGCAACGTGTAGCCGACCAGATCCGCGAACATCATGTTCGCCCCGACGACGGGGACGGACAGAATCAGCATGATCCAGAAGAGCGTGCGGAACTGGGCGACATGATCACCGTGACCGGCGTGCCCGCCGTGACCGGCGTGACCTGAATGATGCGCGTGTTCCGAACCCTCGTGACCGGAAGTATCCGCCGCGTGGTGTTCGTGAACTGCTTCTCCACTTGGGTTCATACCCACTGAAGGTATACCCCCCATGGGTATAGAGCAAGGGTGGATCGGCTACTCGTAGATGCCCTCCACACCCCACCTTCCTCCCTCGCAGATCAGAAGCAACGCCCGCGACTCGGCGAGCAGCACCTGCGCGCGCGCGGCCGCCCGCGCCGCCGAGACGTCCCACCAGCGTTCGTCCACCGGCCACGGTCCCGCCCACCCCTGTACCTCCCAGTCCCGGCTCCCCCACCGCAGCCGTGCGGGAACGGCGCTGAACTCCCCCCGCTCGGTGACCTGCACCGCACCACCCGCGCGGTCCTCGAGCGACACCGTCGGGATGTTCGGCAGCACCGTCGCCGGCGCCGGTTCGGGGAGTCGTCCCGGCCACGGCGCGGTGGGGTCGGATTCCGGTACCAGCTCGCCTCCCAACGGCACCAACGTGATTCGTTCCGCCGGCCCCCGACCGCCACTGAGCACACCCACCCGCACCGATTCGCCGCCGAGCAGACCCTGCACGCGGATCAGGGCCCGGCGGGCTCGTTCGTCCTCCTCTCCGACACCACCCCAGAGCCCCAGTTGCAGGGCCCCGGCAGCCACCACCTCCACCGGTTCGAGACGCAGGACGGTGATCCCCGCGGTGGGCCGGGACCCGCTGCGGCCGGTGAGCCAACCGTCCAACTGCCAACGCACCCGGTCCGCGGTGCCCTCCGGCGTCAGCGGTTCGGCGCACCGCCACGTCCGGGTCAGGTGCTCACCGTTGCCGGTGGTCGCCGACACCTGTAGTCGCGTACACGCGACCGCGGCGCCCGACAGTTTCGCGTGCAGTCGCTCGGCCATGGCCCGGCCCGCGAAGGCCGCGGCGTCGATCCGGTCGATCGGCGGATCACACTGCTGCTCCACCTCCAGGTCGGGGGGCAGCGCCCGCGCCGACGGTGGGCGTTCCGGTTCGCCGCGGGCAGTCCGGTGCGCGCGGACGGCGTCGGCGCCGAACCGCGACGCCACATCCACCCCGGACAGCGCCGCGAAGGATCCGACGGTGCGCAGCCCGAGTCGGCGCAGCAGATCGACCAGGTCGGCCCGGTCCGCTGCCGCGAGGCTGGGTTCGGCCGCGATCTCGGCGATCGGCAGCGGGGCCAGAAACCGCGCCCCCTCCCCGGCCGGCACCAGCGCCGCGTGGCGCGCCGCGATCACCGCGGTGGACAGTTCGTCGGCGATGCCGATCTGACACTCCGCACCGGCCGCCGCCACCACGTCCACCAACCGTTCGGCCGCGGCCTCCTCCGAGCCGAAGTACCGGCTCGCGCCGCGAGCCGCCAACACCAGCAGACCGGGGCGCAGCACCTCCACCCCGGGCGCGGCCTCGTCCACGGCGGCAGCGACGGGCTCGAACAGCCGCGCGTCACGCTCCGGATCGGCCTGCGCCACATGCAGTTCCGGACAACGCGCCTGCGCCTCCCGACGCCGCAGCCCACGACGCACCCCGTCCGCCCGGGCCGGCGCCGAGCACGCGATCACCCGATTGGCCAGCAACACCGCCACCGGCCGGGTGGCCGGCAGATCCGCCGCCGCGGCCGCGGCCACCGCGGGCCAGTCCGGGCACCACACCGCCAGCACCCGCGAGCTCACAGCGCCACCACGTCCGGCGTGAGCGCGACCGCCTCCGGCACCCACTCGACGCGCCCCTGCATCGAACACACATCCAGGCACGTGGTCCGCGGCCGGAAGGCCCGCCCCTGCGCCCGCCCCTGCGCCCGCACCGCCAACCGGACCGAACACACCCGGCCACGTCCGACGTCCGCGCCGCGCCCCACCCCGTCGTAGCCGCGCACCTGCGCGTCCAGCCGGACCTCCGCCCCGCCCCAGTGCCCGTCGGTGACCACCAACGTGGACTGCTTGCTGCGCGCGCGAGCCACCACGGCCCGGGCCCGCGACGGCGGCACCAACATCCCACCCAACCCCAGAACCACCAGGTCCATGCCGTCGAGCAGAACCGCCGCGACTTCTCTCGGGGTCCAAGGCTGTGGCGCGACACTTTCAGAGGAGTTTTCGCAGCTCAGTGCACCCTCCGGAGAAGGTAGCAGATCACCACAGGCGTGGCACTGAAGATGAGCGCAGATACGAACCCAGGCGCACGCCGGCAACGGATGCACGCCAGGAAAGTGCTGGACAAGCGTGACCACACGCATGCAATAATTAGAACATGCGTTCGAACGAAGGGCTAGGGGGAAACGCCACCACAGCGGAGACGAGTACGCCGCTTGCCGCACTGCCCTTGGGAGAACAGCTCGAGAGGCTGCGATCGCAGATGGCCGCGATTTCTTCGCGCACAACTGATCACAAGGCACTGAATCCCCAGTGCGGAAGAGATGTACTCGCGGCACCCGGAGGCCTGGAGCAACTGCTACCCGCCAGAGGTCTACCCAAGGGCACCGTCGTTGCGTGCTCTGGCACCTCGCTCCTACTCGGCATGCTGGCAGCAGCCACCCAGGATGGGACGTTCGCTGCGGTTATCGGGTACCGCCAGCTCTGTTGGCTTGCCGCGGTGGAGATGGGCGCGGACCTGTCCCGTCTGGCGCACATCCCTGACGCTGGAGATAACGCGTTGAAGGTGCTCGGCGTGCTCCTTGACGGGCTCGACATGGTGGTACTCGACCTTTCCGGTGCCGCCATATCACCGAGCCGCTCCCGACCTCTCGTAGCGCGTGTCCGCAGCCACCGCTCCGTGTTGGTGGTCACCAGCGGCGACTGGCCCGGACCTGATCTTCGACTGGATTCCAGACCGGCCGCCTACGGCGGAATCGAAGGCGGAGTCGGCCGCATCCAGTCCATTCACCTAGATGTTCGGGTCTCCGGCAAGGGCATTCGACCTCGCGCTGGACGCCTGGTTCTCTCGAGCACCAGCTCCGGCCACACATCCTGGTCCATGAGGGATCCAGCTCCAGATCGTTTGGCTCACATTGGATAGCCGAGTTGGGCAATGAAAATGGTGGCCGACACCGGCGACGGGATCTCCGCCGAACACCTCCCGCATGCATTCGCACGGGTTCACCGGCTCGATGTGGCACGCGACCGCGGGCATGGCGGAGCCCGGATCGGCCTCGCGATCGCCAAGGTGCTCATCGAGGCGCCGCGTGGTCACATCACTGTCACCAGTGATGGACCGGGAACGGGAAGTACCTTCACCATCACGTTGCCCCTCCGCCCAGATCAGCCGTGAGGAAGCACTCGGTGGCAGCGGTCGGACGTCACCGGCTCGAGCCCGCCAGGCACTTGTCCGGCGGTCGTCACTGTCCTGATCGCCGACCTCGCCGTTACGACAGGAATCAACTTGGAGTGCACGGTCTGATGCCGGTCCGGCCCAGCCTGTCCCCGCAAGTGGTCGAAGTGACACCGAGACCGGCGAACGACAACTAACGTCAGCCAAGTCACCATCAGTGCACCTATGGCGGTTCCTCCGCTCGGTACGACGGGAGAGCCAGAGGAGGAGCGATTCGTGTTCTCGACGCCACGACGCTGGATGCCCCCGGTTACTGCGGCCACGATCGCTTCGAGCCTGATACTGGGATCGTCCATCGCATTCGCCGCACCTGTTGAGGTGTCGTTCAACGAATCCTGCCGGGCGTCTTCCGTCGTCGACGTCGACAATCTCAGAACGGACATGGTCACCGTCGAGGCACCGGCCACCGTCGAACCGGGACAGCGGTTCACCTATCGAATTCAGACAGGTCCGCAGTCCTACCCCTCCTCGAGCTCGGGGGCGACCACCATCAGCGTCTCCCGACTGAAGAACGACTTCGAGATCCCGGCCAATGCGGTCTTCGTCGGCGCCACGGTAGTGGCCGGCACGGGCATCAACCTGGACAACGTCGCACCGAACGTGCTTCGCGTCGACGACAACGGTGTCGTCAACGATGTCTCGGGTGGCGTTCTGCGATTGTCCGGGAACAACGAGGTGATCGGAAACAGTCCATCGTCGAGCACCGACAGCGAGGGTGGCATCCGGGTTCCGAAGAACTCCAAGAACCTCGACGGCTCAACCAACCCCAACGGGGACACCTGGTTCCAGATGCCCGCCGTCGAGGTCACGATGATCGCCGGCGAATCCGGCGTGATCGCACCGAAGCTCAGGACTGCGGGCGCGGCCGGCGACTTCGACAACGATGCGAACTTCAACACCTCACTCGCCAAGGCATCGCTGTTCGGGACCCACTGGGCCGCGACCCGGTGTTCGCCGAGAGACACAACCACCGGACCGCTGAACGGTGGGGCCGACCCCGTGGCGACTGTCGCCATCTCGAGTCCAACCGATGTGAAGACGTCGACGGTGGTGTCGGCACCGGAGTCGGTGCCCACCGGGACGTCGGTCACCCTGTCTGCCACTGTCTCGCCGGCGCCCGGCGGCGGCACGGTGCAGTTCCGGATCGACGGCGTCGATCTTGACGGCCCCGTCAGCGTGGTCGACGGACGGGCGTCGGTGTCACACACCTTCGCCGATGCCGGTGAGCACAAGATCGGGGCGGTGTACTCGGGCGCCCCCGGCACCACCCCGTCGACGTCGGAGGTGCGCACCATGACGGTGACGGGATCGGACGAGCCGAGCGCGAACCGGGTTCCGAAGACCGCAGTGTTGATCGCCCTCGGCGCCGCCGCCGTCGCGACGCTCCTCGTGGTCGGCCGGACCCGTTCACGCGGGAAGTGAGAACCCTCGCGCCGCCGGGACCGTGACCGACGAGGTCACAGTCGTCGTGCGATCGACTGGGCCTGCGCACCCAGCCGCAACATCCGCAGGTCGGTCAACGGGGTCAGCGCGTTTCCCATCCGATTGGTCACGAAGGCCAGTGCCAGACCCGACTTGGAGTCGGCGAATGCGCCGGACCCACCGAGTCCGTAGTGGCCGAAGGCATGTTCGTACTGCGTCCGGCTGGCGACGAGGGCGGCGTGATAACCGAGCCGCCAGTTCGTCCGGATGCCAAGGACGAAGTCCCGGTCGGTGGTCTGCACCTCGCTCAATTGCGCGACAGTCTCCGATCGCAGGAACTGGATGCCCTCGACGCTGCCGCCATTGGCGAGCGCCCCGTACATCTTGGCGAGCGCACGAGCGTTGAAGACGCCGTTCCATCCCGGCATGGCGACGTCGTGGATGGCTGGGTTGCGGACGAGTTCGTCGAATCCCCGCGGCATTCCGGCATCGGCGACGCCCCTGAGCCCCGGTATCCGGGAAAGCACAAACGAGGTCGTATCCCACGACAGTCGGAACGGGTTGATCCGTGGGAACGACTTGGCGATCCGGTATCGCTGCTCGGGCGGAACGACAAACCAGAATTCGGGGACGCCGAGCGGCTCGGCGATCTCGGTGCGCACCAACTCGGCGAACGGCTTGCCGGTGGCTCGCGCGAGCAGCTCCGCAACCAACGTGCCGTAGGTGACCGCGTGGTACCCGGGCAGCATCGGACTGCGGGGATCCGGCGCGCTGGCGGCCAGCGCCGCGGTGACGGCGGCATGGTCCATCAATCCCAGCGGACCGGAAACCAGGCCCCGCACCCGGTGCAGCCCGGCACGATGGCTCATCAGATCCCGGACGGTGATCGCGTCCTTGCCCGCGGCGGCGAACTCGGGCCAGTACCGAGCGACGGTGGCGTCGTAGTCGATGATCCCGCGCTCCGCCAGACGATGTAGCACGGTGCTGGCGACGCCCTTTCCGGTCGAGAAAGACAGTGCGACGGTGTCCTTCGTCCACCGGTCGGCCTCGCCCAACCGCCCCACACATCGAGCACCCGCTCCCCGTGCAGGTAGACGGCGAGTGCGCCGCCGCCGTCGCGGGATCCGTGGAACAGGTCGAAGAACTGGGCAGCTAGTGCCCGGAATCGGGAGTCGATGCGCATCGCGCCTGTCACGAGCGGCGGCGCAGGCACCAGGGTGGGACGGTCGGGATGAACGGCTGGATTGTTCATGATCCATCCCGTGCTGTCGCGGTCTCGAGGTCACACAACGCTTCCTCCAGCGCTTCAATCAAACGCTCGATGTGCGGAACTGATTCCGGAGCGCCGATGCAACCGAACTGGAGCTCGTCCGCGTAGTGACAGACCGTGATGTTGAGGTCGATGCCGTCGAAGACGACGGAGACCGGGTACAGCTGCCGCAGCGGCGCGCCGTTCCAGTACAACCACTGCCGGGGACCCGGAATGTTCGAGATCACCAGATTGAACGTGGGCCGCAGGTGAGGGTCGAGCGGCAATATCGTCGTCAGGTTCGGGACGAGGTCCGGCACGGCCGTTACCAGCGACGGGTACAAACCCTGCTCGTGAATCCGCTTCTTGGCGTCGGTCATCGACCGTACGATCAGGTCCAGTCGGTCGAGGGGGTCTGCCAAGTCCGTTCCGAGGTTGCACAGCGCCACCCCCACGGAATTACCACCCGAATCGGCGTCCGTGCGTCTGCGCTGCGCAACCGGCACCAAGGCAACCAGCGGCGCGTCCGGCAACTCGCCCCGCTCGAGTAGCCAGGCCCGCAGCGCGCCCGCGCACATCGCGAGGATCACATCACCGCAGGAAGCTCCGGTCGCATCCTGAACGGACCTGATCCTGGCCTTCGGCCACGAACGGGCGGAGAACGTCCGCGCTGAGGTGATCTTTGCGTTCAGGACACTCCGAGGGGCCTGCATCGGCAACACGGTGGCCTCCGACCTCAGACCCGCGGCGACCTTGCCCGCCTCTCCGAACAGGGCCTTGCCGAGAATCTCCACCGCGGCGACCATCCCCTCGGCAAGGTCGCGGGCCCGGCGGACAGAGCGGCCCAACGACCCCCATCCGTCTCGGGCGGGACTCGTCAGGGGCTCCTCACCGTCGCGCGTGAGAGGAACCGGCTTGCCGCGTTCGAGCGGATCGGTGCTCAGCGAACGCTCGATGAGACGTATCCCGGACATGCCGTCGAGGAGCGCGTGATGGATCTTCACGTAAAGGGCGAATCGCCCTCCGGACAGACCCTCGATCAGATGGGCGCTCCACAGCGGTCTGGAGCGGTCGAGCTGGCTCTCGTGCAGTCGTGCGACCAGCTGGTGGAGCTCCGCGTCTCCGCCCGGAGGAGCCAACGCCGACCACCGCAGGTGCCAGCTCATGTCCAGACGGTCGACCGTCTCCCACGTGGGTATGCCGGCCGTGGACAGTCTCGCGACGGGCCTGCGCATGAGCGCCGGGTGCACACTCGTATAGGTCAGGGCTTGCCGGTAGGCCGCTTCGACGAAGGTCTCGTGCTGGTCTTCGGCCGGATCGAACACCATCAGGGCAGCTACGTGCAGGGTGCGCGAACCGATCTCCCCCACGAGCAACGCCAGGTCGACGGGCGACATCAACTCCATCAGGCACCTCCGCGGCGCGCACCCAGCGGGCTTCCCCTCAGCCTTGCACCATCGGAGGTCGCCCGTCCAGACCTGCGTACGCGCCCGGCGCCGTCGGGCGATCCCCCTCGCCGACCCGGGTCCGGGCTGGAGCGCTTCTGCTCAACGTTCGCCGCGGATCCAGCCGAACGCATCACCTGGAACCGCGACGATCATCGCATCAACCGGGTGGGCTGATGCGTAGCGTTCTCGATGTCCTTGGATGTCGTCGCAACCAGTTGATTCGCGAGATCCCTGAGAGCCCGCGCAGTGGCGAGTTCGTCACCGATCACCGGCACCTCCGGGTCTGCTGGATCTCGCCTCGTGAATCCGACGCCGACGAGCCTGGACGGACCGATCGTCAGGGATGCCTTCGCCCGGGTCCGACGATCATGTTCGTCGATCGTGACATCGATCATCCAGGTCTTGTCGCTCATGAACTACTCCTTCGCGGACCGCGCCTTCGGGATCGAGGTGACGTCGGGGCGGACGATCTTGCGTTCGGCGATGCCTCCCCATTCGCTTGCGGCGGTGACGGTTCCGTGGTGCGTGGTGAACCCGATGAGTCGGCACTGGTCTCGATGCCGCTCACGGATCAGGTGCCCGAGTGTGAGTTCGCCGTGGGCGCCGGCTTCGGTGGCGTGCGCGTCGCCGACGTGGGAGTTGTGGGCCCACACGATGACGCGTGACGCGTGACGAGTTGTCGTGGTGGCGGTCGAGGTGGGTGATCAGGGCGTCGAGGGTGTCGGCCATATGGAGGTCGCGGAGGTTCCAGGACGTTACGTGCCCCCGGAACATCGCCCGATAGTATTCCTCGGCGTTGCGGACGCTCCAGGCGTTGTGCTCGGCATAGAACTGCTCGTCCTCGGCGGTGACTCCGTCAGCTCGGACGTAGTCGATGGCGTGGCGCTGCAGCTCCCGCAGCTGGTCGACAACCTCAGTCTCGCAGGACTTCCCGGCGCCGAAGGCGGCGGCGTACCCGTATGCCTGGCCGTCACTACTCGGGACCTGGTCGAAGCATGCGTACCGCCCACGTGCCCGGTCGGCCGCCTTTGTTGCGTATCCCGGAATGCTCCCGGTACCTCGTTAACCGGATGGTCTCTGAGCTGACCCCGAGTACGGGCGTGGATTGACCCCGGTCGACGTCACCGAATTCTACAGTCGTTATGCCGACCTCGATCATGCCACTCCTACACGAATCCACACTGCTGCAACGGAATTGCAGGGAACTCAGGGGCGATAGCGGAACAGGCGGCATGACGATCTGGGCGTTTCGGGCGATGCCCGGATCGTTCCGGCACGATACGATCGTGGGACAGCTGCACAAATAGGTGACAACCTGCCTCCCTTTCGCGCGGCAGTCCCAAATGCCGGCGGATCCGAGCCCGCAAAAGGGTCGTCGAATGCCTCTACTTGTCGGCGTGCACGGTGCCCTCGAATCGGTGCGAGGTGTAGCCCTCGACATCCGGGACCGGACCGCTGGTGATCCACCGAGGGTGGTCACACGCACCCTCCTGGTCCGCCGACATCGACCGCCACACCTCCTGCGCGAGGCGTTCCACCACGCCCACACCGACATCCCCACGCTCGACGACATCGAACGCGATGATCTCCCGTTCCTGCGCCATAAACACAACATAGGCACCCGCCGGCAGCCAGGACGAGCAATGTCACGAACCTGCGCTCGGAACGTGACACAAACACCGCAACGCGCATGGTGAACACGGAACGGCACCACGTAGCGCACCCGTCACGTACCGCCCGACACCCACAACCCCACCGGGCACGATGCGTTTGGTTATGCTGCGGGCCGTCGCCCCTATTGAGGAAATGGTCACCATCCGCCGGGAAGCAGCGTCGACGCTACACCGATCATGTTGCGCATCAACATATCTTGTGCAGGCGTCGCACCTGTTGTCGGACGGTGTCCCCCGGATCCGTGCGCACCGTCGTGCGCGGCATGGCGATTGCTGCCCATCCGTGACCAGCGACCGGTAGATGGCCGGAGCACGAGCATGGGCGCGCCCGCGACTGCGAGGGGCACGCCCATCATGTGGGCCGGTCCCCAAGATGTAGCGCTACTCGCTGGCATGCCAGCCGGGAAGGCCTCCGCATCCCACAGCCGTAGCGGCGCGGCGACCGCCACCGCGGACACGGCCAGAAGCGCGCAGATCCACACGAGGGTGCGGCACCGGCGACACGACGGGGCCGGCTCGGTCAGACCAGCGAACGTACCGTGCAAACCGGGCCCAAAAGCCGCGCTCGGGCCGTTCGGCCCTTCCGGTGCCGCGCCGCCCGGCGTAGCAATGGCCCAATGAGACACCGACCCGAGCTGCCCCCGACGTTCCCGATCGAGGTCACCAAACACGGCGATCTGCCGGGCGCCGAGGACTATGTCAACTACAAGATCGGCGGCCTGGGCCGTCTGGCCCACCGGCCGCTGCTGTCCGCTCACGTCAAGCTCACCAAATACACCGACCCCGCGCTGGAGAAACCGGTGCTCGCCCAGGCCAATCTCGATGCCGACGGGAAGACGGTGCGCGCGCAGGCAGCCGGCCCCAACACCCGCGAAACGGTCGACAAGCTCGAAGCTCGCCTGCGGCGGCAACTCGAACGTGCTGCCGAACACTGGGAGGCCAAGCGCGGCAAGGGGCCGTCAGCCGAGCCACACGAATGGCGGCACATATCCGAACCCACCCATCGGCCCGACTACTTTCCCCGACCCGAGGCGCAACGGAAGATCGTCCGGCACAAGGCCTACACGCTGGCGACCTGCACCATCGACGAGGCCGCGTTCGACATGGACATGCTCGACTACGACTTCCACCTGTTCACCGAGGAAGGCACCGGCCGGGACAGCGTCCTGTACCGCGACGAGCCCACCGGATACCGGCTGGCTCAGCTGACGCCCCCACAGCCATCCGACCTCGCCGCGTATCAAGTGCCGCTCACGATCAGCCCGCACACCGCGCCTCGGCTGACCACACAGCAGGCGGTCGAACAGCTCAACGCCCTCGGCCGGCCCTTCCTGTTCTTCCTCGACGCCGGCACCGGGCGCGGCAACATCCTGTATCGCCGCTACGACGGCCACTACGGCCTGATCACCCCAAGCACCGAAAGGTGAAGCAGACCAATATGATGCCGGGCCCGCGCGAGGAACCACGCCCGAGTAACGGGCCGGTGTGATATCTGGCCTGCGCCGCGGCCGCGCGGCGCCGCGCTTCGGTCGTTCCTTCAGATGCGACGACCGCGCCACTCGTTGATCAGGCCGGTATACGAGTGGCATCCACAACGACTGCACACAACGGTGCGGTCTCGAGGAGCGGTGCGGGTCGGCATCCCGTCGACCCGCACCAATTACCGGTGAACTGCTATCGCTGAGAGTTCGCTACCGTCCACGTCAGCGGGTGATCCCCGGCCTGTTCATGTTCGCGAAGAGTTCTCGGTTCGCGGCCCGGGCCGCATCGAGTTCCTGGTTTCGTTCCTCGAGTAGGCCGGTGAGTTCGACGACGTGCTGCTCGAGCATCGTGATGGGGTGCTGCAGTTGGTCGATGTCGGTCGGCGCACCGAGTCCGGATTCGCGCCATGCCTGTTCGCCGAGCAGTTCGGACAGTCTGCGCTGCAGCTGCCTGTTGTGCGCGGCCAAGCGCGTGATGCGCTGTTGGACGTCGGCGAGGTCGGCTTTCAGGGAGTCGCGCGTCACGGGTGCCGGGCTTCCTGCAGTCGCTGGCGGCGCCGTCTGAGCCGTGTGGATCTGGGCGAGCAGGTCCTTGTGCCGGTAGAGGAAGGTGCGGTCGACACCGGCAGCACGGGCGATCGCAGAGACGCTGATCTCGGTCCCTTCCGCACCCGCGGCGTTGAGTGCCTTGATCACTCGTTGCCGTCGCCGCGCGGAGTCCGCGCGGCGGCCCTCGATTATCGGATCGGCCATCGGTCACGCCCCCCTGTCTGGCCGGATGTCGGGAACTCGCTGGCGGATCCGGTATGCGAGACCGGCAACCTGGTTGCGAGCGCGTCGGATATCGGCTTGGATACGGGAGATCAGGCGGCGAATACGGGTGATCTCCTCGTCCGACGGCATGGCCTCTGCCTTGGCCCAGTCGTGGCAACAAGCGTGCCGCGAAGTCGTTCGCGGCTGCGCAGCAAGTCGGCGAGGTATGCCTCGAGGTCTGGCAGGTAGGACTCATCGGTCGAGAAGTGCGAACAGCCGACACAGCGGAAGCGGACCGGGCAGTCCTCCCCGCCCGCTGTGACGTTGCTCGGCTCGCTGCATGCGCCGTGCGGGACTGCGATTTCGCCGACGGCACGGCGCCACGTGTTCGGCGTCGAGCAGTGCTTTCGCCTGCCGCGTCGACGGCACTCGATTCGCCCTTCGCCGGCACCGCCGCGATCCGCCGACGCAGGTATTCCAGGCGCTGCTGACGCGTCAGGCCCGACAACCCCGACAACTCGGCGGAGACGGAAGGCGGGGATACAGGCAGCTGGGCTGGTTCGGTCATATCTGCTCCCCGGGGCACACTTCTGGTTCTTCCGATGTTCGGCGCGCACGGGGAAGACGCGGCACACAGTCGATTCGAACATGTTTTCGAATCAGTTCCAGTAAAGCTCCTGCGTGTCAGCACGTCAAGACGAACCCCGCCGATCCACTAACCTCGAATACGTGACTGATCAGGAACCCACCCGAGCAGGCCGACGAAGCCGGGCGGTCATCGGGCCGGACTACCTGATGGCGGGCAGATACCGGCTGCGCTCCAAGCTCGGCGGCGGCGGCATGGGCGCGGTGTGGCTCGCGCACGACACGCTGCTCGACCGCGAGGTCGCCGTGAAACAGGTCACCTCCACCATCGGCATGGACGAGGCGGAGGCCCGCGCGGTCCGCCAGCGGGCCCTACGCGAGGGCCGCAACGCCGCGCAGCTGTCCCACGAGCACGCGATCGCGATGTACGACGTCGCGGTCGAGTCCGGCGAGCCGTGGCTCGTCATGGAGTACCTGCCGTCGCGCAGCCTCGCCGAGGCCATGAATCTCGCGGACACCCTGCCGCCCCTCGAGGTCGCGCAGATCGGTGCGCAGATCGCGGCCGCGCTCACGGAGGCGCACGCGGCCGGCATCCTGCACCGCGACATCAAGCCGGGCAACATCCTCGTCGCCGACCGCGGCGAGGCCCTCGGCATCGTCAAGATCAGCGACTTCGGGATCGCCCGCGCGAAGGGTGACGCGCCCAGCGGCAAGCCGGGGGTCATCACCGGAACGCCCGCCTACTTCGCCCCCGAGGTCGCCCGTGGCGACGACCCCACCGAGGCCAGCGACGTCTTCTCGCTCGGCGCGACGCTGTACACCGTCGTCGAGGGCCAACCCCCGTTCGGCCTCGACACCGATCCCATCGCGCTGCTGCACCGGGTCGCGAAGGCCGAGATCTACCGACCGAGCCTCAGCGGTCCGCTCACCGACACGCTGCTGCACCTACTCGAGCCCGACCCGGCCCGCCGCCCCACGATGGCGCAGGCCCGCGACGCCCTCGCCGCCGTCGCACTCGGATCCGACGCCGGGACCGGGGCGGCCGCCGCCGACGCGCTGATCGGCGCACCGGTGAAGGCGGCCGACGGCACGGTCCCCAACTGGGCCTACCGGTCGGCCCCGGCACCGATCCCGCGCCGCCGCATGGCCTCGACCACTGCGACGGATCTTCCTGCCGCGCAATCGAACACACCGTTGGGCGCGGTTCCGCGTCCCGCGGGGCGGGCGTGGCTCCGTCAGCTCACCGACGGTCTCACCGGCCCGCAGGCCCCGACCGACACGCGCGGCAAGATCGTCGCGGCCGCGCCGCTCGCGATGGCCGTCATGGTCGGCATCATCGTGCTCGCGTTCGTCGTGGTGCTGATCGTCGCGCTGGTTCTCTGAGACAGCGTCCCAGTAGCGACGGCTCAGTCGATGCGGCGCCGGTGCGCCCACCGGGTGAGCGCATTCCGATTGGACTGCTGTGTCTTTCGCAGCACGTTCGACGCGTGGGTCTCCACGGTCTTCACCGAGATGACCAACTCCTCGGCGATCTCACGGTAGGTGTACCCGCGGGCGAGCAGGCGCAGCACCTCGAGTTCACGCGGGGTGAGCGAGTCCAGTTCCGGATCCAGAGGAGGCTCCGGAACATTCGAACGTCCGGTGAACGAGTCCAGCACGAAACCCGCGAGCCTCGGGCTGAACACCGCGTCGCCTCCGGCCACGCGGCGGACACCGTCCGCCAGTTCGGCACCCGAGATCGTCTTCGTCACATACCCGCGGGCACCGGCCCGGATCACGGCGATCACGTCCTCGGCTGCGTCGGACACACTCAGCGCCAGACAGACCGGGCCCGAGTCGATTCCGTTCAGCACCGCGACACCACCCCCGTCGGGCATGTGCACGTCGAGCAACACCACCTGGGGACGCAGCGCGTTGATGCCGGCTACGGCCTCGGCGACGCCGCCAGCCTCACCGACGACCTCCATGTCGGACTCCCGACCGAGTTCGGCACGCACCCCGGCCCGGAACACCGCGTGGTCGTCGACGAGGAATACCCGGAACTTGTCGGGGCTGGGTGCAGAGGAGGCCGAGAAAGTCACGGCCCCACCCTAGGACATCGGTTCGGCTTCGCTCGCGACGTCCGGGGCAGCAATGTCTTCACTGTCCGGCGAGACCGGGCGCGGCATGTGGATCCGCACCTCGGTGCCCTTGCCCACCGTCGAGCGGACCTCCACCCGACCGCCGCGCCGCTCGATCCGGGCACGAATCGACTTGGCCAGCCCCTGCCGGTCCTCCGGCACCGTGTCGGGGTCGAAGCCCACACCGCGGTCGCGGACGAAGATGCTGACCTGGTCGCGTTCGGTCTCCGCGTACAGATCGATGCTCGAGACCCCCGCATGCTTGGCGGCGTTGACGAGCGACTCCCGCGTGGCGCCGAGCAGCGCGGTGAAGCACTCCCGCGACAGCCCGGGCCCCTCCTTGCCGTCGGCAGCGAGTTCGACGTCGCCGACGGTGACCGGACGCACCGTCACCCCGTGCTGATCCTCCACCTCACCGGCGATGGTCTGCAGTGCCTCCGACAGGCTCGTATGCGCGGTCTCGCCGCCACCGAACAGCCACCGTCGCAGCTCCCGCTCCTGCCCGCGCGCCAGCCGGGTCACCTCCTGCGGCGACTCTGCCTGCTTCTGGATCAGCGCGAGCGTCTGTAGCACCGAGTCGTGCAGGTGCGAGGCGATCTCCTCGCGCTCCTCGTTGCGGATGCGGGCGGCACGCTCCTCGCCCAGCGCCCGCCACAGCCGCAGCCACAGCGGCACCGTGAGCAGACCGGCACCGACCAGTGTCACGACGACGGCGAGCAGCGACGACCGCAGCGCATCGATGTCGACCTGCGCGAGGATCACCACACCGAGGCCCGTGACGATCAGCGTCACACCGCCCAGGACGCGCGCCCAGGTGAGCACCGTCGGGCGGTGCGGCAGACCCAGCACCGAACGCGAACCGTCGGTGTCGAACTCCCGCCACACCAGCGCGGCACCGACCGCTACGACGACGAACGGTGTGATCACCGACGCCGCCGTACCGTTGATCATCCAGGCCAGACCCGCACTGATCGCGAGTCCGATCACGGCCAGGCCCAGCGCGCGACGACGCTCGGCGGCGCTGGGTTTCTCGGTGTCGGTGCCGGGCGGCGTGAAGATCCACAGCAGCCCGTACGCGACGATGCCCGCACCGGCGAGCGCGGCCAGCAGTGTGAACGCGACCCGCACCTTGAAGACGTCGACGCCGAGATGATCGGCGAGGCCGCCGGCGACACCGCCCACGATGCGGCCCCCGACTCGACGCTCGAGCCTGGGGTGGAGGATTTCGTCCCGCACGGGATCCAGAGCCGTGTTCACGACCTGGTTGGGGTCGACCAGAGGTTGCACAGTCCCGATCCTGGCACGGATTCCCGCGGTCCGGCATCAGGGTCCGACCCTGATATCCGTGGACGCTCCGACCCGGGTTCAGGGAAAGATCAGGGTAGTTCCCGATGGTGCGGCGAGTGGCCGATCGCGACGATGGTTGTATGAGCACTGAAGGGACCACCGGGAGCTTCTCCGATCAGCTTCACGACCTGTGGCGGACCCGCCCGATCCGGCTACCGGCGCACGGCCACATCGCCGGCGTCGCGGCGGGCATCGGCCACCGCTACGGCATCGACCCCGTCCTCGTGCGGGTCGCGTTCGTCGTCTCGACGATCTTCGGCGGCGCCGGCATCGTGTTGTATCTCGCATGCTGGCTGCTGCTCAGCAAGCCCGGCGACCAGGTCTCGCCCGCCGAGTCACTGCTCGGACGCGGCCAGAGTTCGCAATCCGGCACCAAGACCGTGGTGTTGCTCGTGGCGCTCGCGATCGCCGCGAGCACGCTCGGCCCGATCGGTGTCGGGATGGGCGGGTCGGGACTGATCAGCTTCGCGCTCATGCTCGGCGGCCTGTGGCTGCTGTACCAGCGCCGGCCGATTCCGCCGGCGCTGCCGGCGGGGGTGCCGCAGACCGTCGCCGGGTTCCCGGTGACGCCGTTCCAGACGGCGCCGACGGCCGCGTACCCCGGCCAGCCGTACACCGGGTACAGCGCGTACACGCCGTACACGCGACTGCCCGACCACTACGAGCCCGAGTCGGAGCCCGCGTCCGAGTCCGAGTCCGGGGCCGCTCCGGATCGGCCGACCGTCCCGACGGATCCGGTGGCTGCGACATCACCCGAGCCGACTCCCCCGGCCTGGGACCCGCTCGGCGTCGCGCCGTTCGCGTGGGACCTGCCCGAGCCGGCCCGCGCACCGGAGCTGCCCGCGGAGCTGCCACGCAAGCCCCGCAGCCGATTCACGTCCGTCGTCCTCGGCCTCGCGGTCCTGGCTGCCGCCGCCGCGACCGGCGTGTGGGCCGCGACCGGCGCGGAATGGTTGACGCCCGCCCGGATCGGCGGCATCGCCCTCGCCGTGATCGGCGCCGGACTGCTCGTCGGAGCCTTCCTGCGGCGCGGCTACGGACTGCTCGTCGTCGGATTCCCGCTCGCCGGGTTCGTGATCCTCTCGTCGATCATCGGACCACTGAACTGGGACGGGTCGAAGGTCGGCCAACACACCTGGACCCCGCGATCGATGGGCGAACTCACTGCCGTCTACGAGGGCACGGCCGGCGACTTCACCGTCGACCTACGCCAGCTCGATCTCACCGAGAACCGGGAGATGCGCCTCGACGGCACGTTCGGTAACTACACCGTGATCGTGCCCGAGAACATGAACGTCCGCACCGATTGCTCCGTCGTCGGCGGTACCACCGACTGCATCGGAGACGGATTCGTCGACGGTGGCGCCGACGGCACCAGCGGCCCGGTCCTGGACCTGAAGGTCGACAACAAGTTCGGAGAAGTGAGGGTCTACCGTGGCTGAATACGCTGACAATCAGGAAACCACCGAACGCATGTCGGACACCGACGAGCAGTCCACCGCGACACCGTCGCGATTCCCATCTATAGGCCTGCTCCTGGCCGGCATCGCCGCGCTGCTGGTCAGTGCGTGGGCCATCATCGGCCCGTTCACCCTCGACCCGCTCGCCAACGTCGGCGCCCGCTGGCTGTTCGTGATCGTCGCGGTCGGCATCGGCGCGGCGCTGGTGTTCTCCCCGGGTCGGCGGCGCTAGCCGCACAGACGACAGCGCCCCAGCCTGTGTGGTGGCCGGGGCGCTGTCGTGCGTTCAGTGCGGGATCACTCCCACTCGATCGTTCCCGGCGGCTTGCTGGTGACGTCGAGGACTACGCGGTTGACGTCCGCGACCTCGTTGGTGATCCGGGTGGAGATGCGCTCGAGCACCTCGTACGGCAGTCGGGTCCAGTCGGCGGTCATCGCGTCCTCGCTGGAGACCGGGCGCAGCACGATCGGGTGCCCATAGGTGCGGCCGTCGCCCTGGACGCCGACGCTGCGGACGTCCGCGAGCAGCACGACGGGGCACTGCCAGATCTGGCCGTCCAGGCCGGCGGACGTGAGCTCTTCGCGCGCAATGGAATCCGCGTGGCGCAGGATCTCGAGACGCTCCTGCGTGACCTCACCGATGATGCGGATGCCCAGGCCCGGCCCGGGGAACGGCTGGCGTCCGACTATCTCCTCGGGCAGACCCAGCTCGCGACCGACGGCGCGCACCTCGTCCTTGAACAGCAGGCGCAGCGGCTCGACGAGCTTGAACTGCAGGTCCTCGGGCAGACCGCCGACGTTGTGGTGGCTCTTGATGTTCGCGGTACCGGTGCCGCCGCCGGACTCGACGACGTCCGGGTACAGGGTGCCCTGCACCAGGAAGTCGACGGTCTCGCCGTGCGCGGCGCTCTCGCCGAGCACCTCGGACACCGCTCCCTCGAAGCTGCGGATGAACTCGCGGCCGATGATCTTGCGCTTGGTCTCCGGATCGGACACGCCGGCCAGCTCGCGCAGGAACGTCTCCGACGCGTCGACGGTGATCAGGCGGGCGCCGGTCGCGGCGACGAAGTCCTTCTCGACCTGCTGGCGCTCACCGGCGCGCATCAGACCGTGATCGACGAACACGCAGGTGAGGCGGTCGCCGATCGCACGCTGCACCAGCGCGGCCGCGACAGCGGAGTCGACGCCACCGGACAGGCCGCAGATGGCCTTGCCGTCGCCGACCTGCTCGCGGACCTGCTCGATCAGCGACTCCGCGATGTTCGCTGCCGTCCACGCACCGGGGATCCCGGCGATCTCGTGCAGGAACCGGCTGAGCACCTGCTGGCCGTGCGGGGAGTGCATGACCTCGGGGTGGTACTGGACGCCGGCGAGCTTGCGGGCGCGGTCCTCGAACGCCGCGACCGGTGCACCGGCGCTGGACGCGGTGACCTCGAAGCCTTCGGGTGCGGCGGTGACGCCGTCGCCGTGGCTCATCCACACCGGCTGCGTCGCAGGCAGGCCGTCGTGCAGGACGCCGCCGCTGACGGTCATCTCGGTGCGGCCGTACTCGCGGCCGCCGGTGTGCGCGACGGTGCCGCCGAGCGCGTTCGCCATCGCCTGGAAGCCGTAGCAGATACCGAAGACGGGGATGCCCAGGTCGAACAGGGCGGCGTCGAGCTGCGGCGCACCCTCCTCGTACACGCTGGACGGCCCACCCGACAGGACGACGGCGAGCGGCTTCTTCGCCGCGATCTCCTCGACGGTCGTGGTGTGCGGCACCACTTCCGAGTAGACCTTCGCCTCACGGACGCGGCGAGCGATCAGCTGCGCGTACTGGGCACCGAAGTCGACGACGAGAACCGGCCTGTCCTGCTGGGTTTCTGACACCAGAACAGTCTAATATGCGCAGCTCCCGCACCGTCCCCGGCCTAGGCGACCCCGCTCCCAGCCTCGGTGCCCTCCGGCTGCCCACCGGTCCGACCGCCACGGATCTCGACGATCGGCAGGGTCAGCGCGGCCGGCGCACCCGCCGGGACCACAGGATTCTTCGGCGCCACCGGGGCGATCCGGGAGTAGCCGGCGCCCTGCGCGGGACGGTTGTCCTGCTCGCCCTTGTTGGGCCACAGCGACGCCGCCCGCTCGGCCTGCGCGCTGATCGTCAGCGACGGGTTCACGCCGAGGTTCGCGGAGACCGAGGCACCGTCGACGACGCTGAGCGTCGGGTAGCCGTACACCCGGTGGTAGGGGTCGATGACTCCGTGGTCGGCATCCGACCCGATGGTGCAACCGCCGAGGAAATGCGCGGTGAGCGGGATGTTGAACACCTCGCCCCACGTGCCGCCCGCGACACCGTCGATCTTCTCGGCGATCCGTCGGGTGGCTTCGTTGCCGGCCGGGATCCACGTGGGGTTGGGCTCGCCGTGGCCCTGCTTGCTGGTGACCTTGCGGCGGCCGAGGACCCCCTTCTTGGTGTACGTGGTGATCGAGTTGTCGAGGTTCTGCATCACGAGTGCGATGATGGTGCGCTCGCTCCAGTTCTTCACGGTGAGCATCCGGAGCATCTGTCGCGGGTTGGCGGCGATCACCTTGAGCAGCTTGATCCAGCGCGGCGTGCTGCCGCCACCGTCCGTCATGAGCGTCTGCAGCAGACCCATCGCGTTGGAGCCCTTGCCGTACCGGACGGGCTCGATGTGCGTGTCCGACGAGGGATGGAACGACGACGTGATCGCGACGCCGTGCGTGAGGTCCATCGCCGGATCGATCTTGTACTTGCCCGCACCGACGATGGACTCGGAGTTGGTGCGGGTGAGCTCGCCGAGGCGATTCGACAGCCGCGGCAGCGTCCCGGTGTCCTTCATCCTGTGCAGCAGTTGCTGGGTACCCCACGTGCCGGCCGCGACCACGACGTACTGCGCGGTGTAGGTCCTGCGGTTCTTGCGGACCTTCGCCCCGGTGCGGTGGGTCGCGACGTCCCACGTGCCGTCCGACCGCTCGTACAGCGACTCGACGGTGGTCATCGGGATGATCTCGGCGCCGGCCTTCTCCGCCAGGCCGAGGTAGTTCTTGATGAGGGTGTTCTTGGCGCCGTGGCGGCAGCCGGTCATGCACTCACCACACTCGATGCAGCCGGTGCGGTCGGGGCCGACGCCACCGAAGTACGGGTCCGAGACGGTCTTGCCGGGCTCCCCGAAGAACACACCGACCGGCGTCTGGATGAACGTGTCACCCACGCCCATGTCCTCGGCGACCGACTTGATGACCTCGTCGGCGGGGGTCATGTGGGGGTTCTGGACGACACCGAGCATCTTGCGGGCCTGCTCGTAGTGCGGCGTGAGTTCGGAGTCCCAGTCGGTGATGTCGCGCCACTGCGGGTCCTGGAAGAACGACGACGGCGGCTTGTAGAGGGTGTTCGCGTAGTTCAGGGAACCGCCGCCGACACCCGCGCCGGCGAGGATCAGAACGTCGCGCAGCAGGTGCACGCGCTGGATGCCGTAGCAGCCCAACGCCGGTGCCCAGAGGAAGCGCTTGAGGTCCCAGCTGGTCTTCGCGAAGTCGGCGTCGGCGTAGCGGCGCCCGGCCTCGAGCACACCGACCTTGTAGCCCTTCTCCACCAGCCGGAGCGCGGTGACGCTTCCACCGAAGCCGGAGCCGACGATCAGCACGTCGTAGTCGGTCGCGCGCTGCTTGCCCATAGGACACCTCCACCATGAACGGATTTGTTACTCGCCAGTATGCACCGCAGTCCTGTGACTCATACCACAAGGGTGCCCTAACTGTAACCACCGGTCGCACGAACGGTGGCGGTTCCCCGAAACGCCTGTGGCCGAATGTCACACCGGTTCAGTTCAACTGAACGGATGTGACATTCGGCCACAGGAACGAGGTGGATCAGGCGCGAACGCTCAGGCCGACCTTCTGGAACTCCTTGAGGTCGGAGTAGCCCGACTTCGCCATCGAGCGGCGCAGGCCGCCGACGAAGTTGAGCGAACCGTACGGGTCGTCCGACGGCCCGTTCAGGACCTGGTCGAGCGCCGGACGCTCGCCGTACGAGACCGGCAGCAGCGAGCCACGCGGCATCGACGGGTGCGCGGCCGCGGACGGCCAGAACCAGCCACCGCCCGGAGCCTCCTGCGCCACCGCGAGGGGCGCACCGATGACGGCCGCGTCGGCACCGCATGCGATGGCCTTCGCGAAGTCGCCCGACGACGTGATGTCGCCGTCGGCGATGACGTGGACGTAGCGTCCGCCGGTCTCGTCGAGGTAGTCCCGGCGAGCCGCGGCGGCGTCGGCGATCGCCGTCGCCATCGGCACGCCGATGCCGAGCACCTCACGGGTGGTGGTGGCGCCCTCGGTGGAGCCGTAGCCCACGATGACGCCGGCCGCGCCCGTACGCATCAGATGCAGCGCGGTGCGGTGGTCGCTCACGCCACCGGCGATGACCGGGACGTCCAACTCGGAGATGAACGTCTTGAGGTTCAGCGGCTCGCTCTCGCCGTGCGCGACGTGCTCGGCCGAGATGATCGTGCCGTGGATGACCAGCAGGTCGATGCCGGCCTTCACGAGCGCCGGGGTGAGCGCGCGAGCGTTCTGCGGGCTGACGCGGACAGCTGTGGTGACACCGGCGTCGCGGACCTGCGCGACCGCTGCCGCGAGCAGCTCGGGCTGCAGCGGCGCGGCGTGCAGTTCCTGCAGGCGTGCGACGGCCGCGTCGGGATCGATCTCCTTCTCGGCCATCTCGGCGAGCTCGGCGAGCTTGACCTCGACGTCGGCGTGCCGACCCCACAGGCCCTCACCGTTGATGACACCGAGACCGCCGGCCTTGCCGAGCTCGATCGCGAACGACGGCGACACCAGCGCGTCGGTCGGATGAGCCAGGACGGGGATGTCGAAGCGGTACGCATCGATCTGCCAGGCCGTCGACACCTCCTTCGAGGAACGGGTCCGGCGAGAGGGAACGATGTTGATGTCGTCCAACTCGTAGGTGCGTCGGGCAGTTCTGCCCATGCCGATTTCGACGAGGTCGCGCACGCGCGCCCCTTTCTCGATTGTTATGAGTGCTTAGCGGGCAGCGTAGTTCGGCGCTTCGACGGTCATGGTGATGTCGTGCGGATGGCTCTCCTTGAGGCCCGCCGCGGTGATCTGCACGAACTGCGCCTCCTGGAGCTGCTCGATCGTCCCGGAGCCGGTGTAGCCCATGGCCGCGCGCAGGCCGCCGGTGAGCTGGTGGATCACCTGCGACAGCGGGCCGCGGAACGGAACCCGGCCCTCGATGCCCTCGGGGACCAGCTTGTCCTCGGCGAGCACGTCGTCCTGGAAGTAGCGGTCCTTGGAGTAGGACTTGCCCTGTCCGCGGCTCTGCATCGCGCCGAGCGAGCCCATGCCGCGGTAGCTCTTGAACTGCTTGCCGCCGACCAGGATCAGCTCGCCCGGGGACTCGGCGGTGCCGGCGAGGAGCGAGCCGAGCATCGCGGTGGACGCGCCGGCGGCGAGCGCCTTGGCGACGTCACCGGAGAACTGCAGGCCGCCGTCGGCGATGACCGGGACACCGAGCGCCTTGCACGCGGCCGTGGCCTCGAGGATCGCGGTGATCTGCGGGGCGCCGACACCGGCGATGACGCGGGTGGTGCAGATGGAGCCCGGGCCGACACCGACCTTGACGGCGTCCGCGCCGGCCTCGGCGAGAGCGAGAGCGCCGGCGCGGGTGGCGACGTTGCCGCCGATGAGCTGGACGCGGTCGCCGATCTCGGCCTTGAGCTTCGCGATCATCTGCAAGATGTTGACCTGGTGGCCATGCGCGCTGTCGACGACGAGGACGTCGGCACCGGCGTCGGCCAGCGTCATCGCGCGGACCCAGGCGTCGTCACCGACACCGACCGCCGCACCGACGAGCAGGCGTCCGTCGCGATCCTTGGTGGCGTTGGGGTGCTGCTCGGTCTTGACGAAGTCCTTGACCGTGATGAGCCCGGTGAGCTTGCCGTGGCCGTCGACGATCGGGAGCTTCTCGATCTTGTGACGACGCAGCAGGCCGAGCGCGACCTCGGCGGTCACACCCTCGCGCGCGGTGATCAGCGGCGCCTTGGTCATCACCTCGGCGACCGGACGGTTCTCGTCCACCTCGAACCGCATGTCGCGGTTGGTGATGATGCCGACGAGGGTGCCGGTCTCGTCCGTGACGGGCAGTCCGGAGATACGGAACCGCGCGCACTTGGCGTCGACCTCGGCGAGGGTGTCCGACGGACTGCACGTGACCGGATCGGTCACCATGCCGGCCTCGGACCGCTTGACGGTCTCGACCCATCCGGCCTGCGCCTCGACGGCGGAATTGCGGTGCAGGACACCCATGCCGCCGGCGCGCGCCATGGCGATGGCCATGCGGGCCTCGGTGACGGTGTCCATCGCCGAACTCACCAGCGGGACGTTGAGGCGGATCTCACGGGTCAGCTGGCTCGAGGTGTCCACCTGGTTGGGGACGACGTCCGAAGCCGCCGGCAGCAGCAGCACGTCGTCGAAGGTGAGACCCAGCATCGCAACCTTGTTCGGGTCGTCTCCCCCGGTGTGCACGTGCCCTCCGGTACTACTCATGCGGCTCGGGCCCTCCATGAAGCGTCGATTGATATTGATTACGGAAGAAGAGTCTGGGCCGACGAAAAATTCCCCTGCGGGATTTGCCGTGCGCAGACCTCCGTGGACCATGGTATCGGCTCGCCCGAAAGTGCACGCGGGCCGTCCCGGCGACTCACCCACGGCTATCAGCTAGCGCAGACCGGGATGAACTGCGTACCGTGGTGTTGTGCGCGATCAACTGCCTCCCGGTCTTCCGCCGGACCCCTTCGCCGGTGACCCTGCCGACCCGTCTGCTGCGCTCGACGCGATCGAGCCGGGCCAGCCGCTGGATCCCCATGAGCGTCTCGCCGTGGAGGAGGACCTCGCGGACCTCGCCGTCTACGAGGCGCTGCTCGGCCACCGTGGAATTCGCGGACTGGTCGTGTGCTGCGAGGACTGCCAGCAGGACCACTACCACGACTGGGACATGCTGCGCGCGAACCTGCTCCAGCTGCTCGTCGACGGCACGGTCCGCCCGCACGAGCCCGCGTACGACCCGTCGCCCGACGCGTACGTCACCTGGGACTACTGCCGCGGCTACGCGGATGCCTCGATGAACGACGCCCTCCACGGCGACGGCTTCGAACTCTGAGAGTCACCCCTCGACGGCTACGGCCCGGCAAGCATTGCTTGCCGGGCCGTACTCGTTCGTGCGGGATCCATCCCTGAATCGTCAGGGCGAGGGCGTCACCGGCGGCTGTCCGCCCAGTGAGCCACTCGTGGCCCGTGTGGTCGACGTCGCAGGCGGCGTCGTCGTGGTCGTCGTGGGAGGCGGCGTCTCGGACGTCGCGGTCGCCGGGTTCGGTGAGGAGGTCGCCGACGGCGATGGCGACTGTGACGGCGCTGTCGAGGTGCCCGGAATCACGCCCTGGATGCGGGGGTCGATCGTGGGCGACGGCCACTCCGTGACCGGAACCGACGTCTCCAGCCCCGGACTGGTGGACGACGAGTCGCCGGCGGTGGCGGGTGGCGGGGTCGTCGCCGGCGGCACGATCGGAGCCTGTGGCGGCACGACCTTCCCCAACTCGGTCAGGAGTCGGTCGCGCCACACGTTCAGCTCGTCCCGGGTCCCGGCCTCGTTGACCGCGCTCGCGCGCGCACCGGCCGAGTCGAGCTTGGCCTTCGCGCCGACCGCATCACCCGACGCGATGAGACGTTCGGCCTCCTGGAGGTTGGACGTCGTGTCGATCTTCGCGACGGTGGAGGCCGCCCGCTCGGTGAAGACCACCTGCTTGACGCCCCACAGCGGGTCGCCCGGTTCGGCGTTGTACGAGAAGATGCTCATGCCGCCCATCGCGATCGCGACGACGGCGGCGGCCGCGGCGATCGGTCGGAGCAGTCGGAGTTGGCTGCGCCCGGACCGCGACCGGGTCGACAGTGAGTCCTGCGCCTCGAGTTCGCGGTTGACGCGGGCAACGATGTCGTCGAGGTCCGGTTCAGCCGGCAGGGGCTGCGCCAGGATCTCGGTCCGCCAGTTCGCGAGCAGCGCGGCGACCTGGTATTCCTCGGGACTGTCGGTTGCGACGGGACGGTCGCCGGCGATCGCGTCGATCAGCGCATCGTCACGACGCACCGCGGCGACGTCGACGGGCGTGCCGTTTCCAGCGAGATCGGCGTGGGGATCGCCCGGCTCGCCATTCTGGCCCCTAGCCATGCCTCTCACCTGCTCTCGTCACTTCCTTCTTCAACTTGGCAATGGCTCGGTGTTGAGCCACCCGCACCGCGCCAGCGGTGCTTCCGACTGCTGCTGCCGTCTCCTCCGCCGACAGACCGACGACGAGCCGAAGGACGAGGATCTCGCGGTGCTTCTCGGGAAGCGTCTGAAGCAGTGCGTTCACCTGTCGGCTCGTCTCCGAACTCAGCGCCCGCTCTTCGGGACTGTCGTCGGAGGAAACGACATCTGGTACTTCAGCAACTGGATCGGATTTGTTACGCGCAGCGTTTCGGTGAGCGTCAGCGACCTTGTGTGCGGCGATGCCGTAGACGAAAGCCATGAACGGACGACCCTGATCCTGGTAGCGCGGAAGTGCCGTCATCACCGCGAGGCACACCTCCTGCGCCACATCGTCCGCGGACAACTGCCCACGCTCCGCGGCGCCGACCCTGGCACGGCAATAGCGCACGACCAGAGGGCGAATACTCTTCAGGACCTGGGCCAGAGCATTCCGATCGCCCTGCGCTGCGGCAGCGACGGCGGAGTTCAACTCCTCACCCGTGTTAGACATCGTCAGCGCGAATCCTGGCGTTACAGTGGCACGTCCCCCCAGCCGGGTGTGCTTCCGCCTCACGGCGGAACGTCTGTAAGAGTAACGACAGAGTCCGACGCGTCAGTGCATCGTTCGAATATCGGGCGGTCATTTCGAGAACCTCCCGCCCCGGCGAGCGATCGCATCGGCGCATTCGTCACGGATCGCTCGTGCGGCCGGATCCGGGCGCACGCCGTCCACCAACATCGCTGCCGCCCATCGCAACGGGAGCAGTCCGTGTGCACCGGCGTCGACGAGCACCCGCTCCGCGGTCTCGAGTGCGAGGTCCGGCTCGGGCCTTCCGGTCGCCGACGCCGCGAACAGCAGCTCGGACTTGATCCGATGCCGCACGGACGGGCAGTCGGCCGAGCGGTCGACCGCAGCCTGAGCATGGACGGTTGCGGCGGCGAAGTCTCCGGCCGCGAGCGCGATCTCGGCCGTCACCCAGTGCAGTCTCACGTACTGACGCCACAGCGTGTCCGGTTCGCCGACCGCAGACAGGTACGCCTCGCAGCGGACGAGGAGCGTGCGCCCCAACGCCAGCCGACCGCATCCCAGCGCGTCGGCAGCAAGTCCCGTCAGAGCATCGCAGCGTGCCTCGTGCCACCACCGGTCGCCGGTACGGGTCATCCCGATCAGCGCCAGCGCGGCACCGTCGTAGCCGGAAGCGAGGGCGTGGGCGCCGAGCTGCCGCAGCAGGGATGCCTGTGTGCTGGCCGCGAGCGAGGCCACCGCCGGCTCGGTCCCGGACATCCGGCGCAGCGGTTCGAGCTCGGCCCGGGCCTGCGCGTACCGCCCCTGTCCACCCAGTGCGACGGCGCGCAACCAGCGCCCCAGCGGATCGGCAGGTACCGGCAACGGGTTCCGTCCGGGATCCGAACCGAAGGCGGCGCCCCCAAGACCGTGCGAGTCGTGTGAGTCGTGAGAGCCGTGCGGGTCGTGCGGGTCGTGCGGCATCCGGTGATCATGCCACTGCGGGCGCCGACGCCATTCCGCATACCGGTCGGCCGACGTCCGATCCCGCCCCGATAGCCCCCGATAGCCCCCGATAGCCATTGCAGACGCGACTGAAGACACACGATGAACCGTTGAAACTTCTCCAACTGGACGACCTGTTAATAATGTTCGTGCACCGTAAAGGCGATTCGCCGCGCGAACATGATTCAAATTTGAAGAATATGTGGCGTCGAGGTTAACGAGAATCGCCGAACAATACTCCAGAGTAACCAACCAGTCGGGGAGAATCAGGACGATCGTCCAGGTGAGGGCGACGTCGGCCAACGCGGAAGCGATCGACCCCCGTGTCGCTACGCAATCACAGCCGCCGCCCCATGTAAATGTCCAGGGCGTTAATTCTTGGCTCCAGGGATATGGAAATCACCACTCAGCGTAAGTGTTGACGGGATTTCATATGCCCCTTTACGGTTGCGGGGCGTAACCGATTTCATAGGTCTTGTCATCCCGGGGGGTGGCGGGCCGCTCGCAGCGTCACCGCGAGCCTGCTGACAGAGGAGTCCTGATGCCTGTTCCGAATCATCTTCCCGGCCCGAATGCCGATATCTGGGATTGGCAGATGCACGGGTTGTGTCGTGGTGTGGACTCCGCCGTGTTCTTCCACCCGGACGGCGAACGTGGCCGTGCTCGGGCCCAGCGGGAAAGCCGCGCGAAGGAGATGTGCCGACAGTGCCCGGTGCTGGCACAGTGCCGCAACCACGCGCTGTCGGTGTGCGAGCCGTACGGGATCTGGGGTGGGATGTCGGAGTCCGAGCGCGAGATGCTGACCAGGCAGTCGCGCCGCCGCATCGCTTAGGGGTGCCCGTCACCCGTAGGTGACGAGTACACGCGCAGGCCCGGGGAGACCTCGACGTCGAGGTCTCCCCGGGCGCAGTCGTGTCCGCGTCGACCCATCCGCGGCGTCCGGTACTCCGAATGCCTTTCCGACAGTGCTGAAGACCATCCCGTCAGGAAGGCAGTCCCATGAACATCAAGACGTCCCGCCTCATCGCCGTAGCCGCCACCACATCGATCGCGTTGCTCGGTGTCGCTGCGTGTTCGTCCGACGACAACTCCGGCGACGCCCCGACGACGAGCACCACGACATCAGGTTCGGCGGAGTCCGGAATGATGTCCTCGGGTGCCACCGCCGCGGCCGCGAACCCGGTCGGTCCGGGCTGTGCAGAGTACGCAGCGATGGTTCCCGACGGCCCGGGCTCGGTCAGCGGCATGGCACAGGATCCCGTCACGGTCGCCGCGTCGAACAACCCCATGCTGACGACACTCACCGCCGCGGTGTCCGGCCAACTCAATCCCGACGTCAACCTCGTCGACACGCTCAACGGCGGCCAGTTCACGGTGTTCGCTCCCACCGATGCGGCGTTCGCAAAGCTCGATCCGGCGACCGTCGAGACGCTGAAGACCGACGACGCCCTGCTGACCAAGATCCTCACGTACCACGTGGTTCCGGGACAGTTGGCCCCCAGCCAGGTCGACGGGACCCACGCGACGGTGGAGGGCTCCGACGTCACCGTCACCGGGTCCGGAGACAACCTGAAGGTGAACGAGGCCGGAGTCGTGTGCGGCGGCGTGCAGACGGCGAACGCGACCGTGTACCTCGTGGACTCGGTGCTGATGCCGCAGTAGTCATAGTCACGACGGTCCACGACCATGCCACGACGAGCCGCCCACTCCGGGAGGATCCGGCCGATGGACGCTACGGTGGTCCTCGATGCACTCGAACGAGGACACGTGAGCTCGGCCGGATCCTCCGGCGGCGATGACGCATGCCCCGTCGACAACGGGAAGCTCGTCGCCGCCCGCCACGAGGAATCGGTTCACCTGCGAAAGTTGTTGGCGGACATCGCCGAAGGTGACCGCGCTGCGTTCGCGGACTTCTACGATCGGACCGGCGCGCGGGTGTACGGCATGGTCCTGCGGGTCCTGCGTGACCCCGGGTTCTCGGAGGAGACCACTCAGGAGGTCTACCTCCAGGTGTGGAGATCGGCCGGCAACTTCGATCCCGAACGCGGATCACCACTCTCGTGGCTGATGACGCTCGCCCACCGCCGCGCGGTCGACCGGGTGCGGTCGGAACAGTCCCACTCCGATCGTGAGGTGGTCTACGAGACCGCGAACCGCGTGGACGAGTTCGATCAGGTCACGGAGGAGGTGCAGCACCGCGCCGAACGGCAGGCAGTTCTGGACTGCCTCCAGGCGTTGACCGACATTCAACGACAATCGGTCACGCTCGCCTACTACGGCGGCCGGACGTACCGCGAGGTGGCGGCCGAACTCGGGGTGGCGGTGCCGACCGTGAAGTCACGGATCAGAGACGGATTGACAAGGCTCAGAGGCTGTCTGGGGGTGATATGAGATGGACGACGATCTGATCGAATGGGCGCATGCCTGTGCGCTGCACGCCCTCGACGACTCCGAGCGACGCGACCTCGACGCACGACTGGCGGAGGCGGACGAGGCGACTCGCGCCGAGTTCGACGCCGCGGTCCGGCTGGCCCGCGAGACGATGGCCGCCGCCAGCTCCCTCGTCGCAGTCACGCCGCCGGCATCCCTGCGCCACAATCTGATCCGTCAGGTCACGGGCGACGAACTCGCGGCCCGTCGGACGCCCGGGCGCCGATGGCGGATCGCGATCGCGTCCGTTGCCGCTGCGGTGGCACTGCTCGCCGGCGGCGTGGTCATCGGTCGCCAGATCACGGAGGCCCCGCCGACACCGTCGGTCACCGCGCAGATCCTCGACGCACCCGACATGCACTCGGTGACAGCCGAGATTCCGGGTGGCGGCACGGCCACCACGATGTACTCGAAGGAAGCGAACGCGGCGATGCTGGTGATGAACGGTGTCACGCCGCCGAAGTCGGACACCGTCTACCAGATGTGGCTGGTACGTGGCGACGAGCCGGTGCCGGCCGGCACGATGGGCCCCGACCAGGTGTCCCCCACCACGACCGCGGTGCTCGAGGGCATCGACGGTGCCACCCAGCTCGGTTTCACGGTGGAGCCGCCCGGCGGGTCGACGTCCCCGACGGGCGACATGTTCGCGTCCATCCCGCTCACCTGATCCGATGCGGGTCCCCGAAAGCCGAAGACCCCCGGACGAAACCGTCCGGGGGTCTTTCGTCTCAGCTGGTGCCGAGGAGATCAGTGAGCGTGGCCGTGGCCGGCGTCCGCTGCTTCCTCGGTGGGCTTCTCGACGACGGCGCTCTCGGTGGTGAGCACCATGCGCGCGACGGATGCCGCGTTGACGACAGCCGAACGCGTCACCTTGACCGGGTCGACGACACCGTCGGCGAGCAGGTCGCCGTAGGTGAGGGTCGCGGCGTTGAAGCCGTGGCCCTTGGGCGCCTCGGACACCTTGCTGACCACGACGGAACCGTCGACGCCTGCGTTGGTGGCGATCCAGAACAGCGGAGCGCGCAGCGCGGTGCGCACGACCTCGACACCGGTGGCCTCGTCACCCGAGAGCGACGCAGCCAGGTCGGTGAGGACCTGACCGGCCTGCACGATGGCGGAGCCGCCACCGGGGACGATGCCCTCCTCGACCGCAGCCTTGGCAGCGTTGACGGCATCCTCGACGCGGAACTTGCGCTCCTTGAGGTCCGTCTCGGTGGCTGCGCCGACCTTGATGACGGCGACGCCGCCGGCCAGCTTCGCGAGGCGCTCTTCGAGCTTCTCGCGGTCCCAGTCGGAGTCGGTGTTCTCGATCTCGCGCTTGAGCTGCGCGACGCGGGTGGCGATGTCGGCCTCGGTGCCGGCACCGTCGACGATGGTGGTCTCGTCCTTGGTGACGACGACGCGGCGTGCCGTGCCGAGCAGGTCGAGACCGGCTTCCTTGAGCGTGATGCCCATGTCCGTGTTGATCACGGTGCCGGCGGTGACGACGGCGAGGTCCTCGAGGAAGGCCTTGCGACGATCACCGAAGAACGGCGCCTTGACGGCGACGGCCTTGAGCGTCTTGCGGATCGCGTTGACGACGAGCGTGGAGAGCACCTCGCCTTCGATGTCCTCGGCGATGATGAGGACCGGCTTGCCGGACTCGGCGATCTTCTCGAGCAGCGGCAGGAAGTCCGGCAGCGAGGTGATCTTGTCGCGGTACATCAGCACCAGCGCGTCCTCGAGAACGGCGCGCTGGGCGTCGATGTCGGTGACGAAGTACGGCGACAGGTAGCCCTTGTCGAACTGGACACCCTCGGTGACGGCGAGCTCGGTGTGCAGGGTCGAGGACTCCTCGACCGTGACGACACCGTCGACGCCGACTCGGGTCATGGCCTCGCCGACCAGCTCGCCGATCTCCGCGTCACGCGACGACACGGTGGCGACCTGTGCGATGGCCTCCTTGCCCTCGACCGGGGTGGCGGCCGCGAGCAGCGCCTCCGACACGGCGTCGGCGGCCTTGCTGATGCCGATGCCGAGGCCGATCGGGTTGGCTCCCGCGGCAACGTTCTTCAGGCCGGCCTTCACCAGCGCCTGCGCGAGAACGGTGGCGGTGGTGGTGCCGTCGCCCGCGACGTCGTTGGTCTTGGTGGCGACGCTCTTGACGAGCTGTGCGCCGAGGTTCTCGAACGGGTCCTCGAGCTCGATCTCGCGGGCGATGCTCACACCGTCGTTGGTGACGGTGGGGCCGCCGAATGCCTTGGCGAGCACGACGTGCCGACCGCGCGGGCCGAGGGTGACCTTGACGGCGTCGGCGAGCTGGTCGACGCCACGCTCGAGCGCGCGCCGGGCCTTCTCGTTGAACTCAATTTGCTTGGACATTGATTCAGCTACTCCTGGCTCAGGGTTTTCGTCCCGGAACGGATGTCAGGGTGTCGGCCGGAACGCACTCCGCCCCGGGTCCGATGCGGAACTCCGGGGCGGGAGGCGTAAGGCTTACTTCGCGACGACAGCCAGAACGTCGCGAGCCGACAGGATCAGGTACTCCTGGCCGGCGTACTTGATCTCGGTTCCGCCGTACTTGCTGTAGATGACGGTGTCGCCTTCCTGGACGTCCAGGGGGATGCGCTTCTCGCCATCCTCGTCCCAGCGGCCGGGACCAACTGCGACGACGGTGCCCTCCTGGGGCTTCTCCTTCGCCGTGTCGGGGATGACCAGGCCGGAGGCAGTCGTCGTCTCGGCCTCGTTGGCCTGGACGAGGATCTTGTCCTCGAGCGGCTTGATGTTCACGCTCGCCACGATGAGCCCTCCACTTTCAGGGGTTGTCGGGCCCGAGGCTGTTCCTCGGACCACCATCAATTCAGTCACCACAGTGACTCTTCACGCGCCCCGTCGTCGCGGGTGCCGGGACTCGCTCAGTGTCGACTAGCACTCTATACATGAGAGTGCCAGCGCTCAAGGGTGGCGTCCGCTCGAGCGCACTGACCCGAACACAGACGTGGGGGCGGGGGGGGGGGGGCCGCGCCCCCCCCCCCCCCCCCCACCCCCCCCCCCCCCCCCCCCCCCCCCCCCCCCCCCCGGCCCCCGCCGCTCACAACCCCAGGC
>NZ_JBNPXA010000026.1:0-37379 GCF_050433545.1 Rhodococcus sp. BE178
GAGCGACCGCTCACATGCGTCGCCGAAGGCGCCACGGCCTGCCTGGATCACCCCGAGGTCGTCGCCGCCTACAGCGGCTGATCTCCCACATCCTCTGATCCCCCGCAGCGTCCGATCCGCAGCGGGGGATCACCCACAACAGCTATCACCGACCCGGCGCCGGTGCCGGTCGCCCCGCGAGGTAACGCTCCAGGAGCGCCTTGACCACGGGACCGGACGTCGCCGATCCGAATCCACCGCCACGAACCAGCGCCGTGACAACGATTTCGGGGGACTCGAAGGGCACCACCGCGGAGAACCAGGCGTTGAGACCGCCTGGCGCCGACGGATCCTCCGCCGTGCCGGTCTTGGCGCCGGCCGTCACCGGCAGCGTGGCGAGCTGTCCGGCCGTGCCTGCGGAGGCGGATGCCCGCATCCCCGCGCGGACGGGACCGAGCTTGTCGGCGAAGGGAAGCCGCTGCGGCTCCCCCGTCGGAATCGGTGCCCCGTCGCCGGTCGCATCGGCGGCGGCGAGCTGCGGGGTGACGATCGCTCCGGTCGCGATGCCGGACGTCCACCGCGCCACCTGGATCGGGGTTGCGATCACCGTGCCCTGCCCGATACCCATCAACAGCGTCGAGCCGGGATACCAGGTGCCACCGATGTCGCCGACGTTCTCCGGTGTGCCCAGGAACCCCGCGGACTCGCCGGGCAGGTCGATCCCGGATCGGCTGCCCACTCCGAGTTCGGAGGCGGTCTTCGCCATCCGCTCGGGACCGAGGAGCTCGCCGAGCTTGTAGAAGTACACGTTGTCCGACCACTGGATCGCGCCCAACAGTTTGTTGGGCCCCATCGGCTGCCAGTTCGCGAACGTGTGCCCGCCGTAGCTGTAGGCGGCGCCGGTCTCGATCACCTGCTCGGGGTCCAGAACCTGATCCTCCTGGTTCGCCGACGCGACGACGATCTTGAAGGTCGAGCCGGGCGGCGCGGCGGTCTGGTAGGCGTGGTTGAGCATCCGTCCGGGCCCGGCGCCCTCGGTCTGGGCGGCCAGCGCGACGGCGTCGACGGGGGGACCGTAGACATTGTTGTCGTACCCGGGCACGCTGGCGAGCGCGAGCACCCCACCGGTGCGCGCGTCCATCACCACCGCCGCGCCGAGGTCGCCTCCGCTGCTGCGGACCGCCTGGGCCAGTGCATCCGTCGCCAGGGTCTGCAGCCCGATGTCCAGATGGAGGCGCAGGTCGTGGCCCGGTACCGGATCCACGCGCTCGGCGGGTCCGACCAGGTTTCCGGCGGGATCGACGTAGACGCACTGCCTGCCGTCGGTGCCGCGGAGCAGCGCGTCGTACTGCTTCTCGAGACCCGCTCGGCCGACCCTCGACCCGAGTGCGAGCTGCGGCCAACGTTCCATGTCCTGCGGATCACCGACGCCGACGTAGCCGAGGACGGAGGCGAGTGTGGTGCCGTACGGATAGTGCCGCTTCCCGGAGGGGACGACGAGCACGCCGGGCAGCTTCGCATCGATGATCCGACGCGCCTGATCGGGCGGAACCTGGCCGACGACGGCCTGCATCTCCCCTTCGCCGCCGTCCGCCAGGGTTGTCGCCAGCTCGGTGTCGGGCTCACCCAGCAGCCCGGCAAGCAAGCTGCGCTCCCCGGAGTCGTCCTCGTCGAACATACGACTGACCACCGAGATGGAGTACTCGGGAACGTTGGTCGCCAGCGGCACACCGTTCCGGTCCAGGATCTCGCCCCGTTCGGCGGGCAGACGGATGCAACGGGTCATCTGGGTATCGCTCAACGCGCGCAATTCCGGACCGCGGTCGCTCTGCAACTGCCAGGCGAACACCGACATCGCCACGAGGAGCGCGGTGACCGCGAGGGAACCCGCCGTGACGCCCCGCGGCCGTCGCCGGCGGGTGGAGGGCTGAGCCCACAGCGGCCGGCCGACGCCGTCGCGGCGCACCGCGAGCACGAGCCCGATCGCGACGAATCCGACGACCGCGACGGTGCCGCCGTAGCTGAACATCGGGAGCGGCATGCCGGTCTGGGGCAGCACCGACAGACTCGCCCCGATGGACAGCACCGCGTGGATCCCGAACAGCCCGCCGACGCCCGCCGCCACGAGTGCGGCTTCCCGGGTCCGGGCGCGGCGCGCGGCGAGCGCGGCACGCCACGTGATCACCAGGCTGGCCGCGATGACGGCGATACCGGCGAACAGCCCCCACCCGTACACGACGCTCGCGAACGCGAGGTCGTGCTCGGCTTCGGGAAGGTAGGCCGCTCGCAGGTCGTAGATGGGGTCGCGCGCCAGGCCCCACAGACCACCGCTGCCGATCGCGATGTCGGCTTGCATCGACGCCCAACCCGACCCGCTCGGATCGGCATCGCTCGAAATGAACGTCTGGATCCGTTCGAGCTGGTACGGGCGGAGGAAGAGCACGGCGATGGGCAGCGCGGCGATCCCCAGTGCGAACAACGGCATCAGCGGCGCCGCCGGCACCCTTGCCAGGACCAGCATCAACAGCGCGATCGCGACGAGCACCACGGCACTCGACAGGTCGGGTTGCAACGCGACGAGTGCCACGACGGCACCCGCGATCGCCAACGCCGCCGTCAACCGGCCGAACGTGTAGCCGCCGGCCAGGATGGTTGCCGACACCACGACCAGACCGAGCTTGGCGATCTCGGACGGCTGAACGGTGAACAGGCCGAAGTCCAGCCATCGCTGAGCGCCCTTGACCGCGACGCCGACGAGCGGCACGGCCGCCAGCATCACGACCGAGACCCCGAGGGTCACCCATCCGAACCGGGCCAGATTGTTCACCCGCATGCGCGAGACGACCCACATCAACCCGAGTCCGATCACGGTGAACAACGCATGGCGGATCGCCTGCGACGTGAACCCGATCGAGACCAGGTTGAGCAGGCCGAGCACCGCGAGGACGACCGCCGCCGCAACGATCCAGGGGTCGGACTCGCGATCGTGTCCCCGCACCCGGCCGCCGTCGCCGCTCATCGGCAGACCGCGTTCTCGGCGGGCACGTACAGCGGCTCCGACGCGGCGACCGCCGGCGCGCTCGTGACCGCGGCGATGCCCAGGGCGGAAGCGTCCGGCAGCGTGGTCCGGCTCAGACCGTAGACACCGTCCCGCCCCGGCTCGGCCGGGATGGTGACGTCCCCGCCCTCGCGCACCTCACCGGTGCACCGGTCGTAAACGTTCAGCTTCCAGGTGACCGCACCGACCGTCGACGGATCGAGACCGACGTCCACCCGTACCGCGCACGGCTTGCCGGGGCTGCACGACCCGTCGGCGAAACTTGCTGTGACCCTGGTTATCTGACCAGCGGCGGGCGGAGCACCCATGTCGACGAGCGCCGGCGCGACACCGCCTCCCGCGGCCGGGTCCGCCGGCGCGGGCGGCGGCGACACCGGCTCGATGCGGTTCTGCGCGGACGAGGTGTTCACCGGATGGACCAAGGCGTCCCAGCCCCGGCTCAACTGATCCCAGGCGCGCGGAGCCGCCGCGGCCGACCCGGCGAGAACGACGAGGGCAAGCACGACGTACAGGCCCTGACGACGGGACGGCCGACGCCGACGACTGTGCCAGGGGCTTCGGACCGGCGGATACCAACCGGTACTCGTCACGAGCGATCCGGCCGGCACGGACGGACCGTCCGGTACATCGGTCGAAGCTTCCCGATCGTCCACTGCCCGACTTCCCGGCCGCGACCGTCCCGTCGTCGCCCGGACGAGTTCGCCGATCTGACGCCTCCGCCGGGACTCGCCGACCGGGTCGAGCTCGGGATCGATCACCCGACGAACCCGGCGAATCAGTCCTTCCGGATCCGTTGCACCCGAAACGGATTCGGACAGAAGGTCACCGAAACCCGACCCCCGGCAATTGGTCGCGATACTCCGGATCAGGCCGACGATCGCGTCGTCCACTTCGATGCGGGACGTGACGCCGTCGATCGTGAGCCGTCCACCGTCGGACACCATGACGGCGTCGTCTTGCAATGTCACCGGGCGGCCCCGGCGCGTGCCCGCGAGTTCGACCTGCCCGACCAGGTCCGCGACCAGCTGCGCGGCCTGCGGGGGCGTCAGTCGCGCGACCGCGAGCAGTGTCGGCAAGGTGACGCCGGCACCGCTGACATCGAGACCGCCACCCGAGTCATCGTCGGTCGGTTCGGACGGTTCCGGTCGGGTCACGGCGGGCTTGCTACCGCTCGCGTGGACTCCCAAGGCTGCTTCGTTCATCGCGCATCCCCGAAACGATCTGCCTCCCGCAGGTGGCACCGGACCGGTGCGGGTGGGCGGTGGACTTGGCTGTGCTTGCTCGTGTCGAAATCCCTTGCGCCTGGCCGAATCTATTTAACTCCGATCCGGTCCGATGAGTGGAGGAATCACGAAGGCGGGGAGGCTCGCGCACGCCTCGGCACACACCATCCGAACGGACTCCCGTCACCGGTGCCCGCGGGCACCGACCGAGGGCGCCGTTTTGTCTGATTCGATCACTGCCCGGATCGTTTCGTAACGTAAGCAGCCGTGTCGATCGAAGTCCCTCCCCCGATTCCCACGCCGGCCCGCGCGTGGCCCGCGCTGGTGCGCGTGCCGCGGGTCGGACGACACTGGCCGGGGACGACGCGGGCGGCCGTGGCCGTCGCCCTGCCCGCTCTCGCCGGGATCGCGCTCGGCCACGACCTGGCGGCCGCGACGGCGACGCTCGGCGCCTTCGCGGTGGTGTACGGCGAGGGCCGGCCGTACCGGGTGCGGTGGCGGGCGGTCTCGGCGGCTGCGGGCGTGATGGTGGTCGCGGCCGCCCTCGGCGCGGTCGTCGGCAGCGCGGTCCACGATGCGGCCGCCTCGGGCGGGTCCGCACTGTGGCCGATGGCGCTGGTGCTCGCGATGTCGGTGTTCGTGGCCGTTGCCGCTTTCACGGTCGACGCGCTCCGGATCGGTGCACCGGGCGCCTTCCTCCCACTGCTCGCGGTGGAGATCGCGTCGGCGTTGCCCGCGGCCGGTGTTCCCGTCGGCCACGTCGTCGCCTGGACCGCGGTCGGAGCGGCCACCGCGGTGCCCATCGCGATGTCGGGGTGCCTGCTGCGGCCGCGCACACCCGAACGCGCGGCGATCGCATCGGCGATCGCGGCGGTCGACGCCTTCGACCACGATCAGGGATCGGCGGCGCGGCGGCACGCAGCCGTCAAGGCCGTCCACGCGGCATGGCAGTGTCTGCACGACGCCGGCATCGCCGCCCGGGATCACCCCCTCACCCTGGATCTGCTCGCAGCCCAGGACCGCTGTGTCTCGTTGTTGCACGGCAGCGCGGCGATTCTCGATGCCGACGCCGAGGATCTGTCGCGACGAGTCCCTGCCCCGCGCCCGACCATCCGATTCCGGCTCGGCCGGGCGGCACACCTGCGGGGCCGGTCGGCGCTCATCGTCGTGCGCCTGCTCGTCGCGTGTCCTGCGGCCGGGGCCCTCGCAATGGTTCTCGGCGTCGCCCGGCCGGATTGGGCGGTCATCACCGCCGCGATGATCCTGCACCAGGGCCCGGACCGGATCCTGGGTACCTATCGGGCCGTGCACCGCTTCGCGGGAACCGTGCTGGGCCTGGTGATCCTCGCCGCGCTGACCCCGATCGACCCGAACGGTGTGGCGCTCGTGCTCGTGCTGGCCGCGTCGATGGCAGGAATCCAGGCGTACCTCGTCCGCAACTACGGACTGGCGATGGTGTTCATCACGATCCTCGCCCTGCTGCTCGGCGGGCTCGGGTCGCCGGACGACCTGACCGGAGTGACCCGCGACCGTCTGCTCGAGACGGTGATCGGCGTCGTCGTCGCCGTCGTCGTGCTGTGGACGGTGCTGCCGATGTCGTACCGCCGGATCCTCGACGACGCCGACGCCCGGGTCGCGGCCACGATCGAACAGATCGACGCCGCACCCGACCCCGGCGAGGCACGCCAACTACGCCGCGGACTCGAGTTCGATCTGCACTCGGCGACGACCGCCGCGCTGGTGGCCGCTCACAACGATCCGGAGTGGACCGCGACCCGCTGGCCGCACCACCACTCGCTCAACGAGTCGGGCTATCGGATGCTCGCGCTGTCCGGGACCTGACGAACCACTCGTCGACCCCGGCAGCCCCGGTACGGCAGGTGGGTCCTACTGCGGGACGATCTCGAGGAGCAGCTTGCCGCGGACGTGTCCGGCGGCGGAGAGATCTTGCGCCGCGGCGATCTCCGCGTCGATCGCAGCCTGCTCCCAGTCACCGGTGTAGTCGATCGGGGTCGCACCGAAGGCGGCCAGGTGCTCGTGGTTTCGCGGCGACTCGGTGCCGACTACCCGCGCCCCGCGGTTGCGGGCGAGTTGACCTGCCCCGCCGCGACTGTGGTCGCGATCGAATCCTCGGCAGTACCGAGCAATCGTGCGACGCTCGGGCGGATGAGGCGAGCTGTCGTGCACGGCTTCGAGCCAAACCGTGGCAATGGGATGGGGCGAGGCAGCAACGACACTGGGGCCGTGGAACCGACGGTTCCACGGCCCCAGTGTCGGAGTCGGTAGTTCTAGTCGACGTTTCCGGACGGCACGATCAGCACCGGGCAGTCGGCGGTGTGCAGCATCGCGCGGCTGGTGGAGCCGAGCAGCATGCCCTTGAAACCACCGCGACCACGGGTACCGACCACGATCAGCTGCGCCTGCTCGGCGTACTCGCTGAGCACGCGCACCGGACGGTCACGCGCGACGACGCGCTCGACGTCGACGTCCGGGTAGCGTTCCTGCCAGCCCGCGAGCCGCTCGGAGAGCACCACTTCCTCCCCGGTCTGGATGCTGCTCCAGTGCGGATCGTCGGGGGTGGCGCCGAGCGACGGCTGCACACTCACATCGCTCCACACGTTGACCGCGATCAACGCGGCATCGCGCATCGCGGCCTCCTCGAACGCGGCCGCGACGGCCGGCTTGCACGACTCCGAGCCGTCGACGCCGACGACGATCGGCCCCTCGGTGGGCGGGCGCCCGTCGAGGGTGCGGCCGCGGACGACCACGATGGGGCAGGCGGTGTGCGCGGCCACCGCGGCGGTCACGGAGCCGACGACCAGGCCTGTGATCTCGCCGTGCCCGTGCGAGCCGAGGACCACCATCCACGCCTGCTCCGACAGGTCGATCAGCATGGGCGCGGGCCGGCCCTCGAGCTGCTCGGTGGTGACCTCGATCGACGGCAGGTCCTCGACGGATTGCTTGGCGAGGACCTGTGCGCTGTCGAGGCGGGAGCGCGCGGTGTCGCGCAGCTCGTCCTGGAAGCTGCGGGCCAGGTACGGCTCGGAGTAGTAGAACGCGGGGATGTGCACGGCGGTCACGATGTGCAGGCGCCGCTGGTGCACCGAGGCGGCACGAGCCGCCCACACCACCGCGTTCGATGCCGCCTCGGATCCGTCGACGGCGACGACGATCGCTTCGGTTGCGCTCATTGGATTCAGCTTCTCCTTCACCCTTACGGACCGGTCGAGGACCATTGTCCCGGTTTCGATGGTCCGGCGTGTGGGTCTTCGGTCCCGTGCCGCGGGTGACGCGCAGCACGGCGCCCGGCGCAGACGCGAGAGCCCCGGACGTCCGAGAAGGACTCCGGGGCTCTCGCCGAGGTGTTTGCCGTCAGTCGACGATGGCGCGCAACTGCTCGATCAGCTTCACTCGCCCGGCGCGGTCCGCCGCCATCGGCGTCACGTTGAGAGTCGTCACGCCGGCCGCGGCGAACGCGGCGACGCGCTCCTTGACGAAGCTCTCGGTCCCGATCAGGGAGACCGCCCGCACCAGCTCGTCGGGCACGGCCGCGGCGGCCTCTTCCTTCTTGCCGGCCAGATACAGGTCCTGGATCTTCTCGGCCTCTTCCTCGTAGCCGTAGCGGCACGCGAGGTCGTTGTAGAAGTTTTTTCCCTTGGCGCCCATGCCGCCGATGTACAGCGCGAGATGAGGCTTGATCCACTGCAGCATCGGCTCGACGTCGTCGCCGATCGCCAGCGCGGGGCCCGCGTAGATCTGCAGGTCGCCCAGGCTCGGGTCCCGCTTGGCCTTGCCCGCGGCGAGCGCCTCGCCCCACACCGACTCCGCCTTCTCCGGGTGGAAGAAGATCGGCTCCCAGCCCTCGGCGATCTCCGCTGTCATCGCGACGTTCTTCGGACCGAGGGAGGCGATGACGATCGGAATCCGCTCACGCACAGGATGATTGATCAGCTTGAGCGGCTTGCCGAGGCCCGTGCCCTGATCGGCGGGGAGCGGGACCTGGTAGTACTTGCCCTGGTACTGGACCTTCTCGCGGCGCCACACCTGGCGGCAGATGTCGATCAGCTCGCGGGTGCGGCCGAGCGGGGCGTCGTACTTGACACCGTGGAAGCCCTCGATCACCTGCGGGCCCGACGCCCCGATGCCCATCACGAACCGGCCGTTCGAGACGTAGTCCAGACCGGCCGCCGTCATCGCCGTCAGGCTCGGGGTGCGGGTGTAGATCTGGAAGATGCCCGACGCCAGTTCGATCGTCGACGTCTTCGCGGCGAGGAAGCCGAGCTGACTGACGGCGTCGAACGAGTAGGCCTCGGGGACGAAGACGATGTCCAGCCCGGCCCGTTCCAGGTCGGCGACCTCTTCGACGGTCTCCGCGAAACCTCCGCTGTAGTTCAAGCCCATACCGATGCGCACTTCGGCGACCCCATTCCGTATTACCTGTGACGGACGTTACGACAAAGTGGACTCTACGACCGCTCGGGCCGAACCACCATCACCGGGCACTGCGCCTTCTGCACGAGCTCGTTGCTGGTCGACCCCAGCAGGAGGCCGCGGAAACCACCGCGACCGCGGCTGCCGACCACCACCAGCTGCGCCTTCTGCGACCACGCGAGCAGATGGGTGCGGGGGCCGTCGATGTAGAGCTCGCGCTGGACGTCCACGTCCGGGTACCGGTCGGACCATCCGGCGAGCCGCTCGGAGAGCACCTCCCGTTCGGCGTCCTCGAACGCGCGTGGATCGCGGATGGCACTGCGCCCGCCGGCGAGCGTCCCGTGTGGGGTGTCGCTCCAGGCGTGGATGGCAACGAGCGGAACCCCGCGCTGCGCGGCCTCCTCGAACGCGACCCCGGTGGCACGCTCGCTGGTGGGACTGCCGTCGATGCCCACGACGACCGGACCCTCGTCGGGAACCTTGCCGTCACGCTCGTGGACGACGACCACCGGACACACACCGTGGCTCGCGGCGTTGACGGCGGTCGATCCGATGCCGCCGGCCGCGCCACTGCCGGACGCACCGAGGACCAGCGCGCGCGAGTCCTCGGACAGCGACACCAGCCAACGGGCGCCGCCCATCGTGGAGATCTCGGTGGAGATGTCGAGATCACCGGACACCTCCCGGGCCACCGCGGCGGCACGGCCGAGGATCTCCTTGCCCTCGTCCTCCATCCAGTCGTAGATGCCCGCGACGTCGAGGTACGGCGCCCCGTAGGTGTAGGGCGAGAAGTTGAGGGCATGGATGATCCGCAGCGACAGATCCCGTGCCGCGCACGTCCGCGCGGCCCACACCACTGCCGCCTCCGCGGCCGGCGACCCGTCCACGCCGACCACCACCGAGTTCGCGTCCCGTGCGATCGACGGCTCCTTGGTGCCCTTCTCCGTGCCCTGTGCGGTCATCCCGCTCACCCTCTTCCGTTAGCGACGAATCGGTGCGGCGTTCGCGTGCGGTCCGGCCCCGGACCGCACGTCGAGGTGCCGCTTCCGACGGTAGTCACTCGAACCGGTTTGCGCGGGGATGCTTCGGTCCCGAGTGGTTCGGGACCTAAGCCCCTACATCCCGATGCCGAAGGTCGGGACTTCGGCCGGAGGCCCGCGACGTGGATCACATTTAATTGGAATCCAGGATTCCAATTTTATACGGTCGAGTCATGCAACTGACGCAGTTCACCGACCTGGGCCTGCGGATCGTCATGCGACTGGCGGCCGAACAGCCCGCGTCCGACGCTCCCAGCACCCGCGCGGTGGCCGAGCAGCTCGCGGTGTCTTACACGCACGCGACGAAAGTGGTTGCACGGCTGAGCGAACTCGGCGTCGTCACCACCAGACGCGGACGCGGCGGCGGCCTGGCCATCACCGAACTCGGCCGGACCGCGTCGGTGGGCTGGCTGACGCGGCAACTCGAGGGCGACGGCGAGGTGGTCACGTGCGAGGGCGACAAGCCGTGCCCGCTGCGTCGCGGCTGCCGCCTGCGCTCGGCACTGCGCGACGCACAGGAAGCCTTCTACACCGCACTGGACGCCATGACGGTCCGCGACCTCACACCGTCCGTCCCCGCAACCGTGCTGCCGACACCCGCCGTGCCGGCAGTGGTCGAACCGTAACTCCCCCGAACGACAGGAGAATCCGATGCTCTCGGAGGCCTCGAAGGAAACCGTCCGCGCCACGCTGCCCGCGGTGGGCGCCGCGATCGGCGACATCACGACGCTGTTCTACCGCAAGATGTTCGACGCACATCCCGAGCTCGAGCGCGATCTGTTCAATCGCGGCAACCAGCAGCAGGGCGAGCAGCAGAAGGCGCTCGCCGGGGCCATCGCCGCGTTCGCGACGCTGCAGCTCGACCCCGATCCGGCGCGGGTGGAGACGATCCTGTCCCGGATCGCGCACAAGCACGCATCGCTCGGCATCACCGCGGACCAGTACTGGATCGTGCACAAGCACCTGTTCGAGGCGATCGTCGAGGTCCTCGGCGAGGCCGTCACCCCGGACGTGGCCTCGGCATGGGACGAGGTCTACTGGCTCATGGCGAACACCCTCATCGCGATGGAGGCCGGGCTGTACGAGAAGGCGGGCGTCGAGGCCGGTGACGTGTGGCGTCGGGTCCGGGTGACCGGGCGGGCACACCAGTCCGCGGACACCGTGTCGTTCACGCTCGCCGCCGCCGACGGCGAGACGCTCCCGTCATTCGCGCCGGGACAGTACATCTCGGTCGCGGTACACCTGCCCGACGGCGCCCGTCAGATCCGGCAGTACAGCCTCGCGTGCGGGCCCGCCGACGACCAGTGGCGCATCACCGTCAAGCGGATCTCGGCCCAGGCACTGCCCGACGGCGCCCTCTCCCCGGCGGGCGAGGTGTCGAACTTCCTGTACGACAACGTCTTCGAGGGTGACGAGCTGACGGTGTCGCTGCCGTTCGGCGATCTGGTCCTGCCCGAGGATGATGCGCCGCTGCTGCTGGTCTCGGCCGGCATCGGCTGCACGCCGATGATCGGCATGCTCGACCACCTCGCGGCCACCGGCGACCGTCGCAGCATCTCCGTGCTGCACGCCGACCGCTCGGCGGCGCAGCACGCCCACCGCACGGAGCTGACCGAACTGGTCGATCGCCTGCCGTCCGGCGTGATGCACCGCTGGTACGAGGATCTGGGTGCGCGCGAGGCGTTCGCGGGGACCCGCGTGGGGCGCGCCGATCTGTCGGAGGTGACACTCGAGCCCGGCACCCGCGCATTCCTGTGCGGCCCGCTGCCGTTCATGCTGGCCATGAAGGAGTCGCTCATCGCACGGGACGTGCCGGCGGAGAACATCCACTACGAGGTGTTCGGCCCGGACAGCTGGGCGGGCGCGACCGCGTAGCCCGAGCGAGCGAACGGCGGCCGTCGGCGACATCACGTCGCCGACGGCCGCCGTTCCCGGGCAGGCGGGGTGCGAGTGTTCTACCGTGAGGTGTGGCCCGACCCCAGTTGATCCTGACGCCATTGACACCTGCGGCAATCTTTCTCGTGCTCACGATCGACGAGGGTGGCGAGTCCGTGACACGCGATCTGCTCTCCGATCTCGACGGCCTGCGCAAGGCGGTCGGATTCCGGGTCCCAGACTCGGGGCTCGTGTGCGTCGCCTCGATCGGCTCGTCCGCATGGGACCGACTCTTCGACGGCCCCCGCCCCGCCGAACTGCACGAGTTCGTCGAACTCGACGGCGCCCGGCACCGCGCCCCCGCAACGCCGGGCGATCTGCTGTTCCACATCCGCGCGGTGTCGATGGACCTGTGCTTCGAACTGGCGTCGAAGATCGTCGGACGCCTGCGCGGCGGCGCGACCGTCGTGGACGAGACGCACGGCTTCCGCTACTTCGAGCAACGCGACCTGCTCGGCTTCGTCGACGGCACCGAGAACCCGGAGGACATCGAGGCGGCACAGGCGGCTCTCGTCGGCGACGCGGACCCCGACTTCGTCGGCGGGAGTTACGTGATCGTGCAGAAGTACCTGCACGACATGGATTCCTGGAACGCGATCTCCACCGAGGAGCAGGAGCGGGTCATCGGCCGCACCAAGCTCGACGACATCGAGTTCGACGACGACGTGAAGCCGTCCAATTCCCATGTCGCACTGAACACGATCACCGACGAGAACGGCGACGAACGGCAGATCCTGCGGGTCAACATGCCGTTCGGCAGCCTCGGCGACGCCGAGTTCGGCACCTATTTCATCGGCTACGCCGCCACCCCGTCGGTGACCGAGGAGATGCTCCGGAACATGTTCATCGGCAAGCCCGAGGGCAACACCGACCGCATCCTCGACTTCTCCACCGCCGTCACCGGCGGCCTGTTCTTCTCCCCCACCGTCGAGTTCCTCGGCGACCTCCCGCCGGCGCCGGGCATCCGGCAGGCCGACGACGACACGAGCCCGTCCCCCGCCGCTGACGGATCACTCGGAATTGGCAGTCTGAGAAGGAGTTCCACAATATGAACAATCTCTATCGCGGTCTCGCCCCCATCACCGACGCCGCGTGGGCGTCCATCGAGGAGGAGGCGACCCGAACCTTCAAGCGGCACATCGCGGGACGCACGGTCGTCGACGTCTCGGGTCCGCACGGCACCGACTTCTCCGCGGTCGGCCTCGGCCGCACCACGACCATCGAGGCTCCGGGCTCCGGCGTGCTGGCCCGCCAGCGCCGCGTCGCGCCGCTGGTGGAGCTGCGGGTGCCGTTCACGCTGTCCCGCGAGGAGATCGACAACGTCGAGCGCGGCGCGCAGGACTCCGACTGGGACGCCGTGAAGGAGGCCGCGAAGAAGATCGCGTTCGCCGAGGACCGCGCCATCTTCGAGGGCTACGCCGCCGCCGGCATCGAGGGCATCCGGGCGAGCTCGTCGAATCCGCCGCTGCGACTGCCCGAGGACGTGCGGGACGTGCCCGAGGTGATCAGCCAGGCCCTGTCCGAGCTGCGCCTGGCCGGCGTCGACGGCCCGTACTCGGTGCTGCTGAGCGCCGAGGCTTACACGCAGGTGAGCGAGACGTCCGATCACGGCTACCCGATCCGGGAGCACATCAAGCGACTCATCGACGGGGACATCATCTGGGCGCCGGCGATCGACGGCGCGTTCGTGCTCGCCTCCCGTGGTGGCGACTTCGATCTGCAGATCGGCCAGGACCTGTCGATCGGCTACCTGTCGCACGACTCCGAGACGGTCGATCTGTACTTCCAGGAGTCGCTGACGTTCCTCACGTACACCGGCGAGGCCTCGGTGGCGCTGTCGACCAGCTAGGTCGCCGCCGGAGTTGTTGCTCACACGCACGGAATGAGGGGTTGACAGCAGGACGGGAGCGAAGGCTAACCTAATCATCGTTACCGAACGGTGACGTCGGGTCCCCGCGCAACCGGGGTGTTAGGAGCAGCTTCGTGATCGACGACCTGATCGAACTCGCATATTCCCGGCACGTCGTGCGCGAGACGCTCCCCTGCCCCGACGGCTGCGACGAGTACGTACTCGGGCGGGTGGACGCCGTGAACGCGTCGATCCGGCTGTGGGTGCGCCCGGACGGCCGCTTCTCCCGAGCGCAGGGCGACGAGGGGCAACTGAGCCTCGGCCAGGTGATGACCGCATGCGGCCTGTCCTACGCCGCCCGCAGGACCGCCGCCCCCGCCGCCTGAACCCGAACCCGAACAACGAGAAGTCCCCGCCTGGTGCTCACCACACCCGACGGGGACTTCGCTCGTTTCGGAGGTCGACTCACATGGTGGCCGAGGCGCCGCGCCACGTGACCGCCACGCCGCGCTCCTCGAGCCACGCAGACGGGTCGACCTTGGCGCCGGCGGCGTTCCACACCTCGAAGTGCAGGTGGGGTCCGGTGGACTGGCCGCGGTTGCCGACGGTCGCGATCTGCTGACCGGCGACCACGTGCTGGCCGGTCGACACCTGGTAGTCGTTGACGTGGCCATAGACGGTGGTGGTGCCGTCGTCGTGCTTGACGCGCACCCACAGCCCGAATCCCGAGGCCGGCCCGGCGTCGACCACGACACCGTCGGCGGCGGCGTAGACGGGCGTACCGATGGGGGCGGCGATGTCGAGGCCTCCGTGATGACTGCCCCAACGCGGACCGAAGTCGGAGGTGAGGGTGCCCGAGACGGGCTTCACGGCGCGGTTCCTGACCTTGTCGAGCGATCCGAAGTTGGCCTCGGCGGCGGCGGTGAGGTCGCGCACGGCCTGCTGGACCGGCTGCGGCAGCTCCGCCGGCAACTGCACGGCCTTGAACGAGTCGATCGCCTGATCCGGCGTGGGCAGCTGCGGCAGGGCCGGGAGCTGGGGCAGGGCCGGGAGCTCGAGCCCTGCGGGGAGCAGCCCCTCGGGAAGCTGGACCTGGGCGGGCGCGGCCACCGGGTCGGCAGCGGCACTGCCCGCGCCGAGCTGCGCACCGGCGGTGAGGATCGCGCCCGTTGCGGCGGCGACCGTGGCGGCCTTCAGACCTGCACCGGGGCCTGCGCTCTCGCCGCGGTGACGCCCCTGCCGGAGTGTCGGGTCGAGCTCGATGAGAACAGCGTCGGCTGACGTCCGGTGATGGCGTCCCACAGTCAATTACCTCGTCAATCGGTTTCTTCGGCCGCACACTCCGGAGTGCACTCGATCTTGCTGCCGGGCCAAGGTAACAAATTCATATAGGCCGTGACCAGCGTTACCGGATCTTTATCTGGATTGCTCCGGCCCGGTGTGGGCGTACGCAGGACGATCGGGCTTCCCGGGCGGTCCGCAAGCTCCGGCGTGTCGGCGCTTGCGATGTCCGACCCGCCGATCCTGCGACCGTGCGACCGATTCATCCCGGACCGCCCCCGGCCGCTACACTCCCTACTGCGGAACAGCGCGAACGATGTTCGACCACGCGTTCGCTTCGCCCCCGCCCTCGTAGCTCAGGGGATAGAGCACGGCTCTCCTGAAGCCGGGCGGCATCACCATCTACCAGCGGAAACGCCCTCCGCGTGGGGCACATGTGGGGCACGCCATTGATCGGGTAGGCTCTGCGTCTGCCAGCCTTCGTAGCTCAGGGGATAGAGCAACCCTCTCCTAAAGGGTAGGTCGCAGGTTCGAATCCTGCCGAGGGCACTTCCGTTTCAGCAGCTCAGGGGCTGCTTTTTGCCTCTCCCAGTCAGGCTTCTTGCCTAATTCGTGCCAGATGGCTGGGTTCGTGTCGCCAAATAGAACGGCCCCAGTGAGAGCGCCAACTCTCATCCGGGCCTCCGGCACACACGGAATGGACCTCCGAATGAACCATATGGGCAGTGTATCGACCCCCACCGACAAGACGACCCGGCGTGACTACGCCGCAGTCATCCTCGTCTTCACCACCGGCTACTTCGCCACCATCGAAGCCCTCCGCCTCGGCCACTGGATCTCGGGCGGTGCCGCATGAACATCATCGATCGACTGATCTCCAACCACCCCAACCTCCACGGACACCCCTGCACAACCCACGGTGAGGACGGGGCTGTGTACTACACGCAGTGGTCGGTGTGGTTCCACAACGAGTCGACTGCTGTACGCCCGCAGGACATTCCGGAGTTGATCGAGAGCCTTCGGGTGATGCACGCGAAGTGGTTGGCGGCAACGTCCGTTCGGGCTGCCGCGTAGTTCCCGACTGGTTGGGCCGGGCATCTCTTGTAGATGCCCGCGCCTAGCCTGCCGGGTTCTTGATCGCCTGATTGAAATGCCTTGCAACACGTCACTCAAGTTCAGTAAGACGCAAACCGACTGCACCCGGTGTTCTCATGCCCCGAACCGGTGGGGACGCCTCCACATTGATGTCAGGCCTGGCTTCGTGGAGGTCCGGGCAAGCCTTTCCGTCATGCACGGGAGGGCTATTCGTCGTGACCTGACGCGGTGAGGGGATTCGGTCCGTGGGAGCTCCGGGGAGGGGATCAAGACCCCGCCACCCTTGGGTGTCCCTAGCGCGTGTGGGTACCAAACCGACCGATCTGTTATCCCGTATGCACGCTCGTCAGGCCGCCGGAAAGAATGGACCTTGACGTGCACTCATACATCCAGAGCATCTGCGCAATCAGATGCAGCGCTTGCTACCTCGCTCAACTCGCTATCGCCGTCTGCGGATACAGGTGCGACCGCGACCTCCTGCGCAATGCTGAGGAGTGTCCAGTCGAGTTCGAAGCCCCGGCTAAGGTCGATCGAAGCTTGCCCTGAAACGACGAAAGGTGCCCCACCCGGCAACTATGGCCAGGTGGGACACCTTCACATCCGGGTCAGAGCGTCCCGTTCTTCTCGTGGAACTTCCGCCACTTCTTCGACTCCGGACCCGTATACGGCTTCGCAGACCCAGTGTCGTTGTACTCATCGCACAACTGCCACTTCAACTTCTTCTTCGTCACCAACAGCGTCACCGCACCCGCCACACCGAGCGTGGCCACGCCAACAGTGACAGCGATCGCCTTGGCCCGGAAGGTGCGCTACTCGGTGAAGTTCTTTCCACCGCAGTTCCAGCAGCGCATTTCGCCGGCCGCCAGCCCATCAAGCAGATCCTCGGCGGGAAGGTGACAGCCAAGGCGGGCAGTAGCCGTCCCTAGGCATGGAGTACCCGGTTGCCTCTCAACAGCCGGGGAACGCTTCCTTGCCTACGTGGCCTTCACCGGGATGGCATCCAGCCATTCCAGAACGATCTGCCAGAGATCCGGATCCTCAACCCGCAACGGATGCTCAGCACGAAACTGATCCATCAACGAGCGGCTCAACGACCGCCGATCGTGTTAGCGGCCTCGATAGCCAGCCACGCCGCAACATCAAACTCGCCGGCATCCGCAGCACTACCAGCACTAACGTCGCCGCTACCCAGATCGCGGTCAAGCTCATCGAGGATGCGCTCATACAGTCGCATCTCAGCGATGTGGTCTGGCGTGTTCATTGCGTGCCCCCTCGATACTTGAAGGTAGTCGAGGGGGCACTTTCACTCAATGGGCGTTGCCGCCCAACCACATTGGACGAGCCCGTTCCTTGGCTTCCTTCGTCCGCCACCAGTCGAGGGCGGCGTCCTCGTGGGAGACATCGCACCAGCCCGGTCCGTCCCGCAGAGTGGGCCCGGCCTTAGGGACCCACGCCATAGTTCGAGCGCGCGAGGACCATCAATCTCCTCTTCGGCCGTCATGCTCACCTCTCGATCAGCGCGGACACACGGTTCCACTGTTTGTGCCGTAGTACGCGCTCAAATTCCTTGATGTCTGCTGTCGTGACATCGCCAATGGTGATCGAGTTGTCGATGGGCTCGGACGGCTGCGGCGCAGGCTTCAACGCCCCCGCGAACCGCTGCAACTGATCCGGCGAAGTGAAGATCGGCTCAGGACGCGACGACAGATTGATACCCAACTCGCCAGGCTTCAAACAACCGCCGCTGTCAAACACCTTGACCCGCTTCAACAGTTCCCCAACCTCAGCAGGCGCACCCTCCAAATTCTTGGACAGTGCCGACATCCAGTCACCCTGACCCGGCGTCACACCAAGCTGACTATCAACCTGTGCCTGCGTCCAATTCCCATCAGGGATCAGCGCATTCCGGTCAGTCGACACCCACCGAGAATCAGCAACACCGAACGGGCGATCCACTAAAGAAGGAACGAAACGCACCAGTCCCCGTCCTCGGAAAATTTCTCCGAAGTTCGTGACGGCGGAGTACCAGTGGGCGAGCACCCTGTTGCCCCCTCCCCCGTCGGCGGACGTCTAGCTGAAGCACCCGCCGGGCGATGCTCGCACGATCTCGGGGCACTTCTCGTTCGTCTTCACCCGCCCGAGGCGGAAGACGGTCACATTAGGTGTTTCAAGTCGACCGGTTGGTCTACTATCTACTGGACATTTGTCCAATTGCGCCGAGCGCGTGCTCAGGTGCACTACCCCTGGGGGGGGCTCACACCCATGACTCAGCAGATGCAACCCACACCCGAACCCGAACCCGCGGCGAAGAAGAAGCGCAAGTGGCCGTGGATCGTCGGCGCGATCGTCGCCCTCTTCGTAATCATCGGCATCGCCGCTCCGAAGGACGACAAGAAGGACGAAGCCACACCGGCCGCATCAAGTGGCACAAGTCAGTCGAGCAATGTGGCCGCTCCCTCGACCACTTCTGCCGCGTCCACCAAGGTGGAGGCACCGGCGTCCGCTACCTCCCAGATGCCCGCTCCTGCCCCGTCGCTCAAAGAGGTGGAGGTATCGGCGTCCATCACGCACCAGGCCCCAGCCCCGGCTCCCAAGGCTCCCGCCGCCGCACCTGCCCCAGCCAAGCCGCAGATCAGTTCCAGTCAGCGGAACGCCGTCCGATCTGCCCAGACGTACCTCGACATGAGCGGCTTCTCGCGGAGCGGACTGATCGAGCAACTGGAGTTCGAAGGCTTCTCCACCGATGATGCGACGTACGCGGTGGACAGTTTGAACGCGGATTGGAACAAGCAGGCTGCGCGGAGCGCAAAGACATACCTCGAGATGACGTCGTTCTCCAAGTCAGGACTGATCGAGCAGCTGGAGTTCGAAGGCTTCACGAGTGCGCAGGCCGAGTACGGAGCCAACGCAGCGTACTGAATCTCACCTGGCGCAACCCAAACCCGGAAACACCCCCCACTTATCCGGCAATATCGCCCGATAAGTGGGGGTTTTTCGTCTTTGAATTATTGCGACCCTTTAGCGGAGTTTAAGCACTGAATGCCCGACTATTGAATCAATGACCCCGATAGTCACGCGGAACACGATCCGCGATTAGCAGTTCAGGTAGCGAGGAATGACAACCACACAGCAGCAGGTGAGCGCCCCGTTCACCGCAGAATGTATCCACGGAACGTACCGACACCAGACCGTCGCCGGTTTCCTCGAATGCCACGGCGGTCGCTGGATTCGCGATGAGCGTCGTGAACTCGAATTTCCGGAGTGGCGGTCGGATGGCGTGAAGTGGTGCGCCCGCGGCTTCTCGCTCTACATCGACGTCCAGGATGCCCGTCAGGGTTTCCGGATGCACCGAGCCCACGGCGGCACGTCGATGAGCGGCACGGACGTGTCGATTCCGTTGAGCGAGATCGGAGCCCGGGCGAATCGGTGTCAGTCCCGCGTGACCGGCCGCTGCAGTTCGGTAACCCAGTCGTCGGTGTTCTCCGAGTAGACGAGGTACCGCTCGCGGGCCGGGCCGTCGGCGCGGTAGCCGTTCGCCTCGATCCAGTGCTCGAGCGACGCCCACGCCGGGAGCACGTTCTCCATCGAGCCGCGGTGCTCGAGCGTCGCCGCACGCGGAATCTCGGGCAGATCCACGACCGCGAAATCTCGTCCCGGTCGCTCGTCGGGCCCGACGGGAATCGCGGCATGGACGACGACGTCCGCCCCTGCCGGGGTGCGCTCGTAGTAGGCCAGCGCCGGCCCGATGCCCCGGACTCCGTCGCGGGCCAAACCATCCATCAGCTCGTCGAACAATGGCTTGACGACCGGACCGACATGCTCGGGGTCGAAGCCGGCCGCGACCCCGGTGAGCTCTGCCACCCGCAGACCGGGCAGTGGCTTGACGACGATCTCACTGTCCGACATCGCGCGCACCTCTCCGTCGGCACTCCCGATCAGGCACCCGATTCCAGTTTGCACGGGTGGCCGCCGGTCGTGTCAAGCGGCGGGAAGCGGTGCACTCACGTCACCGAATCGGTCGTCTCCAGCACGACAGGATCGTTCGCCTCCTCGCACGCAGCGACGACGAACGCCTCGTGCGCCTCCGACGCCTGAGCCTCGGTGGCGTACCGGCGATGCCGAAGTGTCGTGTGATCGCGATCGAACACTGCGGTCTCGAAGATCAGCGGAGGTTCGGCCACCTCCCCGAGGTCGACGCCCACCCACACCGTGGAGATGTCGCGTATCCAGTCCAGGTCGGCCATGTCCATCACCGTTGTCGCCCGGATCCGGTCGTACCCCGGCCGTCCCAGTAGCCGCTCGGCCTCCTCCGGTGGGATCGGTCGTCCGTCCCGGTCGTACCACTGCCGACTCGGCTCCACCCCGTCCGTCATCGCCTCACCTCCATCGTTCGGCACCAGCGTAGAGCCGAAGGCCCGACTGCGTCGGAAGACATCGGTAGGTGGCGAAGCTTTTGCATTCCAACTGCTTTCAGCAGTTCGTACGCCAGTGGGCACGAGCGTAGTCAACCACGGCGGCTTCTTCGCCGAGCAGTTATCTATGCCGTCTGGTATAGATTTACTAACCAGTTTGCAGGAGACAAGATGCTCCTATCGAGAGAGGAAAACGCCGCCGGCCCGGTACCACCGAGGTTCGGTACATCGCTTCCGAGATCCGCGAGACCACTCCGCGAGGTTCGGTGGCCCGAAAGAGAGACGAGTGTCATGGCACGCAAGCACGAGTACTTCACAGACCTGTACACCGACGCCCTGATCGGGTTCGCCGCCTTCACCCACCTGCCGGCGTCCGTCGTGCGGACCGCCGCGGGCTACGCAATCCGCGCCGATGCCGGCTTCGGGCGCTTCCTCCTCGCCACCAACGGCGATCAGGGCCTGGCCGAGGCCCGCACCGACCTCGACACCTGGACCGTCGAGATCCACGAGAGCACCCCTATCGGGGCAGATCTACTGGCAACGGAAACCGACCGCGACCTGGTGGCCGCGTACGGGCACGCGGTGGAGCGCCTCGAATTCGAGGGCTCGTGGTCGCCCGTCGAGGTCGCGCTCGACCGCCCCGTCACCATCGTCGAGGGCGCCGCATGACGCCGTGAACGCGTCAGTCCTGATCAGCTGCGACAGGTGACTTCACGAGCTCGCCGAACTTGGCGTCCGACTCGATCCACTTTCCCGAGTTGCGCAGCGTGTCGAGCGCCTGATCGAAGGCGTCCGCCAACCACTCGTTCTCGGCCTCGGCGAGCAGTTCGTCCTCGGTGACACTGTGGGACTGCTGGAAGAAGGCCACGTGCCAGGCCTCGATCGCGTCGATGTCGTTGGTCAGCCCGTCCTCCGCGTTGGTCGCAAGAACATAGCGATTGAACTCGAAGTCGACGCGGATCGCGTACCGGCCCGAGGTGTTCACGACATTGGCGGGACGGTGCGTGGCGGCCGCGAGCGCAATCAGGGCGTCGGTGTAGCGATCGGCGTGTTCCTGCGTGCGGGGCATTTGCCCTCATCTCTTCCTTGAAGTAGCCCCCGTGGAACCCACGGTGGCAGCCGCGCACGGGACTCGAATTGGCCCGCCCGTTGCGTTTCGCCCGCTCGATCGTAGCGTCCGCGACGACGATTTCCGCAAGTCAGGGCCGGTCTGATGGCGCCGAAAGAGGTTACCTATGTACTGACGACACAGGTTTCGATCACAGGATCCGTCAGCCCGACCGCTGCTATCGACCTCCGACGCACGATCCGCAGCACTGCACGAAGCGGAGGATTCGATGAGCACTGATACCCGCAAGCACTCCACTCGCGGCGCTGGTTCTACCGCGGCCCCTCCGCCCGGGGCGGGTACGGCACCTCGGTGGCCGCAGAACTGCGTGCAACGCCCAGGGGGAGGCGTCGCTCGACCGCAGCCTGTAAATACCCCCAAGGGTGTGACATGCTGGACAAAGGGTGGGGACCGGATCATTCGGAGGCACCCCGATGATGTTCTGGTACGGAAACGGCATGAACGGCTGGGGATACGCACTCATGGCCCTCGTGATGATCGCAATCTTGGTGGTGATCGTCCTGATGGTGATTGTCGTTGCCCGAGCGCTCACCAGCACAGCGCAGCCGCCCCCGTCTCCACCTCCATCCGATACGCCTGAGCAGCTTCTAGCGCAGCGAATGGCTCGCGGTGAGATCGACGAGGACGAGTACCAGCGCAAACTCGGCCTGCTCAGGGACCGCCACTCTCCCGGCCAGGAAGGGAGGTGAGTAGCCATGACCGAGCAGATGATGATGATGTGTCATCACATGATGATGTGGCTCCACGACATGGGGATCATTCCACCCATGCAGATGATGCCCATGCACTGAACCGCAGCCGGTGCGCTCGGTTGACACCTTCAGGCGGTGTCGACTGAAGGCATCGTCAACCGAGCGAGTTGGTCATCTCGCATCGTTCGCCAGAGCCGTTTCGCGACTTGCCGTTTCAAGCAGCGCATCGCCTCCCGTGAGGTCTTGCCCTCAGCCATCTTCCGCTGGTGGTCGGCATAGCCGAGGCTGCTGGGTGTCCGTGCCTGGGTACCCCGACGATGTGAATCGCGGAGTTGAGCATTCGGTCGCCGCTGCGAGAGAGTCGGTGTCGCTGCTTGTCTGCACTGGCGATCTCCACCGGCGCTGTACCGGTGTAGTTCGCGAGCGAAGACTCACCCGGGAACCGGGTGGGATCGCGGGTGCGGGCGAGAATCCGAGCCGCGGTCACCGCGCCTACGCCGGGAATCTTCGGTAGTTGGGTTCCGCTGGCGGCGAGTTCGGTCTTGATCCGGGCGGTGATCTCGTCGATCTGAACCCGGAGCCGGTGGAGGTCGCCGACGATCTCGAGAGCGATGCTCTTGCGCATCGCATCCGCCCCGCTGTCCGGACCGTACGCCTTGAGCCGCCGGGGGGCAGCGTCTTCGGTGTGAACTGGGCGTGAGCCTGACCGGATCCGCGAGATCCTCGCGCTCGAGGACCTGGTGTCCGTCCTGAGCAACGAGAACGCACACATGGCGGAGGACCGTTCCGCCCCGAGCGACGTCTGATCGGCAACTCACGTGTTCTCGAGTCGGACGTCCGCGGGAGACTTGTCGTCCCGCACCCCGCGCCAGCTCGGGTGCCGCAACCGGCCGGCCTCGGTGCGCTCCCGATACCGCACCTCGCCGACGATCTTCGGCGTCACCCACACCGTGTCGCCGCGGCCGACGTCCGGCACGTCGTCGACGAAAGGGCTCGTCTTTCGCTCCAGGGGCGCCAGCATCGACGTCAACCGGTCGAGGTCGCGCTCGCTGAACCCGGTGCCGACCCTGCCGATGTAACGCAGCCCCGCCTCCTCAGGAATACCGAGCAGCAGCGAACCGAGCACCGCGTGCCGTGCGCCTCGCCCACGTCGCCACCCGCCGATGACCGCCTCCTGGGTGAGCCAGTTCTTCGTCTTGATCCACGCCGATCCCCGCTTGCCCGGCAGATAGACCGAGTCGCGCCGCTTCGCCACAACGCCTTCGAGGTCACGACTGCGCTCGCGGACCTCGGCGACCGACCCGGTCAGCTGGGGCGGCACCACCAACCCGTCGACGGCCGCGGCCAGCGCGTCGAGGATGCGACGCCGGTCGTCGTAGCGCTTGCGGACCAGGGAGATCCCGTCGAGGTAGAGCACGTCGAACGCCCAGAACTGCGGCGCTCCCCCAGCCTGCAGCGCGGGAAAGCTGGTCCGCCCCTGGCTGTCCAGACTCACGACCTCGCCGTCGAGCACCACCCGGTGCCCGTCCAGCGCCCGCGCAAGGGATTGCAGTGCCGGGTACCGATCGGTGACGTCGTTTCCCTCCCTCCCCCGCAATCGTATTGCGTCGCCGTCGAATTCGACGATCAACCGGATGCCGTCCCACTTCCCCTCGAACGCCCACTCGTCGGGGTCGAGACCATCGAGGGTGCCCGCGGTGGCGAGCATCGGGGCGAGTCCGCGCGGCAAATCGGTGCGGGCGCCGTCGCCGTTGCCGTCGCTCTTCATCAGATGCATCAGCCACTGGTCACCCTCGGTGCGGATGAGCGCGTACCGGCCCTGCACTCGGCTGCCGAAGAGTCGGACGATCACCTCGTCGTCCCGCCACTTCTCCGGTTCGTACGTTCCGGCGTCCCAGATGCTCACGGTGCCACCGCCGTACTCCCCGCGGGGAATGCTGCCCGAGAAACTCGCGTACTCGAGCGGGTGGTCCTCGGTGTGCACCGCCAGGCGGTTCTCCTTCGGCGACGTCGGCACACCCCGCGGCACCGCCCACGAGACCATGACGCCGTCGTGCTCGAGTCGGAAGTCGTAGTGCAGCCGCCGAGCGTGGTGTTCCTGGATGACAAACGAGTTTCCTTCGCCGCCTTCTTCTTCCGTCCGCGGTATCGGCTCGGGTGTGCGGTCGGGGTCGCGCTTGCGGCGGTACTCGGCGAGCGGATCCAGTGGCGGGTCCAGGCCGGCGAGCAGGTCGCCGTCGCGGCGGAACCGGTCGAGTACCTCGTCGAACCGCAGGTGCCGCAGATCCGGATCCTCGAGTTCCTCCCATGCGCGCGGCGCCGCCACCGTCGGCGCGGAACGCCCGCGCATCGAGTACGGCGCGATGGTGGTCTTCGCGGCGTTGTTCTGACTCCAGTCCAGGAACACCCGTCCACCGCGCACCGACTTCGCCATCGTCGCCGTCACCAGGTCGGGGTGCATCTGCTCGAGACTCGTCGCCACCTTTTTCGCGACCGTCGACGCACCACCCGGCGCCAGCGCCCGGTCCAGCGGGACGTAGACGTGGATTCCCTTGCTGCCGCTCGTGACCGGGAACGCCGCCCACCCGAGGGTCGCGACCAGGTCACGGACCGCGAAGGCCACCCGCGCACACTCGGCCAGCCCGACGCCGTCACCGGGGTCGAGGTCGAACACCAGCCTGGTCGCGGGCCCCGGCTCGTCGTCGACGAACCGCCACTGCGGCACGTGCACCTCCAGCGCGGCCTGCTGGCCGATCCACGCGAGCGCCGCTGTCGAATCGATCAGCGGGTAGCGGACCGTCCGATCCTTGTGATGCACCGCCCTTCGGCTGAGCCATTCCGGGGCGGACTCGGCGAGGTTCTTCTCGAAGAACGACGGCTCGTCCACGCCGTTGGGCCAACGCTTCCGGGTGACCGGACGGTCGATCGCGTGCGGGAGCAGCGCGGGCGCGATCGCAGTGTAGTAGTCGATCACCTCGCCCTTGGTGGTGCCGGTGGCCGGGTACAGCACCTTGTCGAGCCGGCTCACCGTCAAGCGTCGACCGTCGATCGTGCGCGTCGGCATCCGGGGTACCTCCCGTCACGGAATACCCACATTGTGCGCCGCCGACAGGCACCATGTCCTGCTCTTTCCTCCACCGACCAGGGCCACCCCGTCCGCGACCTCGTCCCGAGTGCACGGATCCGCTTTGTCACCGCCGACTGTCGATGCGGCGACGCCCACCGAAATCGCTTGCCAGCCCGATCAGCTCGCCCGCAGCGGGGTGCAGTGGGCCTTGCGAACTCCACACCGCGCGCAGTGTCCGTTCGAGATCGAGCCCCTCGACGTCGACCACCACGAGGCCGCCCGACGCGACGCGGTCGGCGACAGCGAGCGCGCTCAGCACCGCCGGCCCCACTCCAGCCAGGACGCTACTGCGAATCGCACCCGAGCTACCCAACTCGAGGAGCGGAGGACAGCGCGGATACCTTTCGAGTGCCACATCCAGGGTGGTGCGGGTTCCCGAACCCGGCTCTCGGACGATCAACGGTGTCGTGGCCAGTTCAGCAGCACCGACCGGTCGGCCGCGTGTGGCCCACACATGCTCGGGATGGACGACCACCACCAGACGATCCCGGGCAACCGGAACACTCCTGATCTGTTTGGGAATCTCGGGCGACTCCACGAACCCCAACTCGCACGATCCGTCCGAGACCTGTTCGAACACCCGCAACGAGTTCTGCACTTCCAGATGAATTGTCAGATCGGGATGCGATTGCCGAAAGCGGACGAGCCACAGCGGCATCAGATGTTCGGCGACGGTCATACTCGCGCTGACCCGAAGTCCGCGCGATCGCTCCGCCCGCAGGCCGTCGACGGCTTCGAGCAACTTGTCCATGTCGGCCAATATCTTTCGGGCCCAGTGCGCAACCACCAGGCCATTCGACGTCAAGACCGAACCGGTAGTGCTGCGCCGCACCAACGTCATCCCGAACTTGCGCTCCAACTGGGTGATATGGCGACTCGCATTCGGTTGCGCCATCCCGACCAGCCTGCCTGCGGCACTCAAACTTCCACTGTCGGCGATGCCGACCAGCAACTCGAGAGCAGTGTGATCGAGCGACCGACGCGACATGCGACAACTGTATGGCCGACCGCGCTTACATATCAATTCGGTATGACCCGTTGCTCAATCGGTCTCTACCGAACAGCCGGTCGACGAAGGATTGTCGTAGTATGAAATCCGTACTGGGCCAATCCGACGCCTCCAGCGCTGCGTCTCCATCCCCATCCGGCCCATCACGTCTGGACTCGGCGCGCGCCTTGGTGCCGGGCATTGCGTTGTCCGCCGGCGCTGCCGTCGTCGCCATGGGCGTCAGGCACTTCGTCCCCACGCTGAGCCCGCTGCTGATCGCAATCGTGCTGGGCGCCCTCACTGCCAATCTCGTCGTTCTGCCGGCGAGCTTCGGCGCCGGAATCACTTTCTCGTCCAAGAAGCTTCTGCGCGTAGGCATTTCCCTGCTCGGACTGCAGCTCGTGCTGGGCGACATCCTCGGCCTCGGGTGGGGCGTCATCGCAATGGTCGTGGCGATCGTCGTCCTCGGAATCGTCGGAACCATGTTCGTGGGCAGCCTGTTGGGCCTCTCCTGGACCCAGCGGGTGCTCATCGCCTGCGGCTTCTCGATCTGCGGAGCCGCGGCAGTTGCCGCAGCGGACGGCGTCGTCGAAGCCGACGAGGAGGAGGTCCTCACCGCCGTTGCACTGGTCGTGATCTTCGGCACCCTGATGATCCCGACGATCCCCTTGATCTCGAGTGCAATCGGTTTCGACGACACCGAAGCCGGGCTGTGGGCCGGCGGATCGATCCACGAGGTCGCTCAGGTCGTCGCCGCCGGCGGCATCATCGGCGGTGCAGCCCTCACCGTGGCAACGATCGTGAAACTGGCCCGGGTCCTCATGCTCGCCCCGGTCATGGCTGCCCTCAGCATCATGCAACGCAGACGGACCATCGGCCAGGGCACCACGACCAAACGCCCACCACTGATTCCGCTATTCGTCCTGGCGTTTCTCGGACTGGTCGTCATCCGTTCGACGGAAGTCCTCCCGACCGGACTTCTTTCGGCTGCAAGCTCACTGCAGACTGCGCTGCTGACCGCAGCAATGTTCGCGCTGGGTGCAGGCGTCCGCATCGCCACGATCAAGAAGGTCGGAATCCGGCCGTTCATCCTCGCCGCGGCGTCCACCGTCTGGGTCGCGGCCATCGCCCTCGTCGGAGTCATGATGGTCTGATCCGGGGACACCCCGAAACGAACCACGGGCCTGCCGCGCACGACGTGCGCGGCAGGCCCACGTGCTCGTGGCCCCACCCGGCTATTCCACCAGGTATCGGGCGAGGGACCGCGCCACACAAACCGGCTTGCAGGCCCGGTCGCACTCGACGGAGACGTCGAGTGCGACCTGCACGCCGCCGGGAACGTCGTCGACGGACGCCACCCGTGCGTGGCCGCGCACGCGCGAACCACCCGGGACCGGAGAGGGGAACCGCACCCGGTCGAGTCCGTAGTTCACGGCCGCGGTCACGTTCTCGACGCGGATCAGATCATCGAAGAACCGTGACAGCAACGACAGCGTGAGGTAACCGTGGGCGATCGGACCGCCGAACGGACCGTCCGCCGCGCGCACCGGATCGATGTGAATCCACTGCCTGTCCTCGGTACAGTCTGCGAACGTGTCGATCCGGTTCTGGGAGACCGTCACCCAGTCGCTGGCGCCGAGGTCGGTGCCGACCGCGGAGCGCAACTCGTCGAGAGAGGTGAATACCGCCATCACACTCCTCCCGCCAGGGTCAGGCCACCGTCGACGACCAGAGTCTGCCCCGTGATCCACGCCGCGTCGTCGGACGCGAGGAACGCCACGGCGGCAGCGATGTCCTCCGGCTCGCCGAGCCGTCCCAGCGGGTAGTCGGCGGCCACCTGCTCCTCACGCCCCTCGTACAGCGGACCGGCGAACCGTGTCCGCACGACCGCGGGCGCGACGGCATTGACTCGCATCGTCGGGCTGTTCTCGGCCGCCAGCTGCGCGGTCAACGCGATCACCGCGGACTTGCTGACTCCGTAGACGCCGATGTCGGTCGCCGGCCGGAGCCCCGCCACCGAGGCGACGTTGACCACCGCGCCGACCGCCCCATCCAACTGCTTCCGGAAGTGCCTGGCCCAACCGATCACGCCGAGCACGTTGACCCCGAGGATCTTTCGCGCCGCGTCCAGGTCGGTGTCGAGCACCGGCCCCGAGACCGGGTTGATGCCGGTGTTGTTGACGAGGACGTCCAACCGGCCGAAGACCTCGACGGCCCGCGCGATCGTCTCGGCCTGGTGGGTCTCGTCGTCGGCCCGCCCAGCGACGGCGAGCGCCACCGACGGGCCGCCCAACTGTTCGACGGCGGCGGCGAGCGCGTCCTGGTTGCGCGCCGTGATCACGACGCGCGCGCCCTCGTCGACCAGGCGCTGCGCCACCGCGAGACCGATGCCGCGGCTCGCCCCGGTGACGACGGCGACGCGGCCGACGAAGCGAGCCGTCATATCGAGATCCCGCCGTCGACAGGAAGCACGGTGCCGGTGATGTATCCGGCGTTCGTCGATGCGAGGAACGCGACCGCCGCCGCCATCTCGCGGGGATCGGCGAAGCGGCCCATCGGGACCTGTGCGATCAACTCGGCCTTCTTGTCCTCCGGGATGGAGGCGATCATCCTGGTCTCGGCGTTGGGCGAGATCGCGTTGACCGTCACACCGAATCGGGCGAGTTCCTTCGCGGCGGTCTTGGTGAAACCGATGATCCCGGCCTTGGCCATGGCGTAGTTCGCCTGGCCCGGATTGCCGCGCAGACCCGTGTAGGAGGTGACGTTGACGATGCGGCCGTAACCGCGCTCGCGGAAATGGGGCACACAGGCGCGGCTGAACCGGAACGTCCCGCCCGCATGGACCGCCATGACCTGCTCGTAGTCGTCGTCTGTGAGCTTCCAGAGGACTCGGTCGCGGAGGATGCCGGCATTGTTGACCAGCACGTCGATCCGACCGGTCTCGGCGATCACGCGATCGACCACGGACTGGACCGAATCGCTGTTGCTCACGTCGGCTACGGCACAGCGGCACCCCACCTCGGCAGCCGCTTCGGTCACCGCATCGCCGTCGAAGTCGACGAGGTACACGGTGGCACCGGTCTCGTGGAAGAAGCGCCCCAACTCGAGCCCGATGCCGCGTCCACCGCCGGTCACGATCACGGACTGGCCGGTGAAGTCGAACGACACGTTCGACGTTGTCTGTGTCCCAATCGTTTCGGTCATCAGCTCAGCCTCTCGAAGATGATCGCCATTCCCTGGCCGCCACCGATGCACATGGTCTCCAGTCCGAACTGGAGGTCACGCTCCTGCAGCGAGTGCAGCAGCGTGGTCGTGATGCGGGCACCGGTCGCACCGAACGGATGCCCCAGCGCGATGCCGCCGCCGTTGACGTTGAGTCGGTCGATGTCGATGCCGAGATCCCGGTACGACGGGATCACCTGCGCCGCGAACGCCTCGTTGATCTCGGCGAGGTCGATGTCGGAGATCGACAGGCCCGCCTTCGCGAGAGCCCGACGCGACGCCTCGACCGGGCCCAGCCCCATGATCTCCGGCGACAGGCCGCTCACGGCGGTCGACACCACGCGTGCGAGCGGGGTGAGCCCGAGTTCGGCGGCCCTGTGGTCGCTCATCACGACCAGCGCGGCGGCACCGTCGTTGAGTGGACACGCATTTCCGGCGGTGACGGTGCCGTCCTCCCGGAAGACGGTTCGCAGTCCGGACAGCTTCTCGAACGTGGTGCCCGCTCGGGGTCCGTCGTCGGTGCGGACCGCACTTCCGTCGGCGAGGATGACCGGGGTGATCTCCCGCTCGAAGAACCCGTCGGCGATCGCCTTCTCCGCCAACTGCTGTGAGCGGGCGGCGAATTCGTCCTGCTCGGCCCGGCTGATCCCGCGGTGGGTGGCGATGTTCTCCGCGGTCTGCCCCATGGTGATGTAGACATCGGGCAGCAGGCCCGCGGTGCGCGGGTCGGTCCAGGTCTCGTTGGTCTCCGCCAGCCGCTTGGTCCGTTCCTGCGCCGGCGCGAACAGCGGGTTCTGCAACTGGACGTCGCCGGCCCCGACGCCGTTCTGCTGCGGGTACCGCGAGACGCACTCGACACCGGCGGAGACGAACACGTCACCGTCACCGGCCTTGATCGCGTTGAACGCCATCCGCGTGGTCTGCACGCTCGACGCGCACGCCCGGTTCACCGTCACGGCGGGAACTGCATCCATACCCAACTGGACTGCAACGCGGCGGGCGATGTTCTCGCTCTGCTCACCGGTGTGCTCCCAGGCCCCCAGGTACAGGTCGTCCACGGTGTTCGGATCGAGCGAGGGGATCTGGTCGAGAGCTGCTCGAACCATCTGCGCGGCAAGGTCGTCCGGCCGGACCCCTGCCAACGATCCCTTACCCGCACGCCCGATCGGCGAACGTGCGGTTGCGACGATGACTGCTTCGGTCATGATTCGTAACTCCCGTTCCGCCGGCCGCAGCCGGCACAGGTAACAGCGCCAACTCGCGCCAGAGTGACTTCCTACGTGAACTCGGTCGAACCGGCCGGGAGCGTCGTCGCGGGCAGACATGTCATCCACGCGCGCGACGCGGCGCTTGCCCGCGCGGTCGGTCCCCGTTCCGCCTCGACCTCCGCCCATAGGGCGGATCGCTAAGCGTTCGCTTAGTTTGGGGCGGTTGCTCGCGAAAGTCAATCCCAGCCGCGGAGACGGAAGCAGGTGGACCGAATCTGGTTCTGGCCGAGCACGACAACAGTTCGAACAGTTGATCTTGCGTGTGCAACACGGAGGTCACGCCTCGAGGGGCAGTCGGCCAGGGCCGCACTGCAGCAGCTAGATGTGCTCCACCAGAATAAGCAATCGCTTATTGATCGGTGGATGCGCCACCGGCCGTCACAAGGCGCGCTGAAGGCAAATTCCGGTGCGGGGACGAAATTGTCGGCGCACGGGCAGTATCGCGTCATCGACGATGCGGCCGTAGACGTGCCGGGTGGGCGGCGGTCCACGCGGCCTTCTTCTCCCTGGCCGACCTCGCATACGCCTTCTCCATCGAGAAGGATCGAATCGGGTACCGAAGCGGTGGCGACTCACACACTTTCGCCGGGGCGAACTTCATGTAGGGATACGACGGCCGACAGTGGCCCTCGATTGTCGCGGGGGGCCTCTTTCACAGGTGGAGAGGGACTCGCCGCCGAACAGGAGACACGCACTGGTGCCGGCCTCCCGATCCGCGGGGCGCACGAGCCCCACGGATCGGGAGGGCGAGGATCACAGCGCGAGATCGCGCCCGATGATTTCCTTCATGATCTCGTTGGATCCGGCCCAGATCTTCGTGACGCGCGCGTCCATCCAGGCGCGCGCGACGCGGTACTCGCGCATGTAGCCGTAGCCGCCGTGCAGCTGCACGCAGTGGTCGAGCACCTCGTTCTGCACCTGCGCCGACCACCACTTGGCCTTGGCCGCGTCGACGGCGCTGAGCCCGGCATCGGAGTGCTGGGCGACCGCCGCATCGATGTACGCCTGCGCCACCTCGATCTTCGTGACCAGCTCGGCCAGCAGGAACTTGTTGTGCTGGAACGAACCGATCGAGTTCCCGAACGCCTTGCGATCCTTGGCGTATTCGATCGTCTCCAGCAGGATCTGCTTGGCGTGCGCGACATTGGTCACCGCGGCGCCGATGCGCTCCTGCGGGAGGCGTTCCATCATCGCCACGAATCCCGTGCCGGGCTCGCCCAGCAGCGCGTCGGCCGGGAGACGGACGTTGTCGAAGAACAGTTCGGCGGTGTCGGACTCGGGCTGGCCCACCTTGTCGAGCTTGCGTCCCCGCTCGAAGCCCGGGAGCGACGCATCGACGAGGAAGAGGCTGATGCCCTTGGAACGCTGTGTCGGGTCGGTTCGCGCCGCGACGACCACCACGTCGGCGGTGTAGCCGTTCGTGATGAAGGTCTTGGATCCGTTGAGAATCCAGTCGGAGCCGTCGCGAACGGCGGACGACTTCAGATTGGCCAGGTCCGAGCCCGCAGACGGCTCGGTCATGCCGATCGCCGCCACCGCGTCACCGGACGCCATCCGCGGCAGCCACTGCTGCTTCTGCTCCTCCGACGCGAGGTCGACCACGTACGGCGTCACGATGTCGAAATGGATCCCGAAGCTCGACGCCAGGGCCATGTTGACGGCGGCCAACTCCTCGGTCGCGACCGCGTTGAACCGGTAGTCACCGGCCTCGCTGCCGCCGTAGACCTCCGGAATCTCGAGGCCGAGGATGCCCTGCTTGCCGGCCTCACGCCACACCTCGCGCGCGATCAGCTTGTTCTCGCTGTGGGACTCGACGTTCGGGACCACTTCCCGCGCCAGGAAGTCGTGGACCGACGCGCGGAACTGCTCGTGATCGGCGGTGAAAACTGCTCTCTTCACTTCGTACCCTTTCCGACTCAACCTCCATCGGCTAAGCGCTCGCTTAGTTTGCGACGAGAGTGTGGGAAAGTCAATGCGGAAACGCCGACATCGGGTCGGCGGATGCGCCGGAGGTCGGAGACAGATGTCATCGCAATCAGCAGGACCGCGCGCGGACCGCCCCATCGGGGAGGCCGAGCAGCGGCTACTCGACTCCGCGCGCGACGCGTTCGCGGCGAAGGGCTACCACGGGACCAGCACGCGCGAGATCGCCGCGGGGGCGAACATGAGCCCCGCCGCGATGTACATCCACTTCCGGTCCAAGCAGGACGTGCTGGCCAGGCTGAGCCTCGAGGGGCACATCGCGGCGTACGCGGCCCTGCGCGCCGGCGCCGAGACCGCGGGATCTCCGACGAAACGCCTGCGTGCCGCCGTCTATGCCTTCGCACACTGGCACGCTGAGAACCACACGACCGCCAGGGTCGTGCAGTACGAACTCGCCGCTCTCGACGACGAGAACCACGCGCGGGTGGTGCAACTGCGCCGGGACATCGTCGCCACCGTCCGTTCGATCATCTCGGACGGCACGCGTGACGGGGAGTTCGCGGTGGACAACATCGACGTCACCACCCTCGCGGTTCTGTCGCTGTGTATCGACACGGTGCGGTGGTACCCGTCCCGCGAGCTGCATACCCCCGAGTCGGTGGGCGCGTCGTTCGCGGCCTGCGCAGAACGAATGGTGAAAGCGGATGCGTGACAACACACATCCGCCCACCTCCTAAGCAATCGCTCAGGCCGAGCTCCATCCGAGTCGACTCAGCGGCTGCTCACCGAGTAGTCACCGTCGGCGTGTGCCGTGAAGCGCCAGCCGCCGTCCACCCGCGCAAGATCCACATCCGCGAGATTCACGGTGTCCAGTTGCGGCTGCTCGGCGCCGGGATACCACGCCTCCACCCGTCCGCGACCGCTGCCGGCGAAGCCCTCCGACGTGACGTCGGTCAGAGATCCGGGGGTCGCGCGCGGGTACGCCCGGGCCAGCGGAGTCACGAATCCGTCCACCATCCCCAGCGACCGGCCCGACGGGCAGTCGATCCGATTGAGGTTGCCCTGCGGCTTCTCGGTGTTGCCGTCGCGCACGGCGTGCGGATCGCCGCACGCCTGCGTCCACGACCACCACGCGCCGCCCATCCGATGCTCGTTCGTGGCGTCGACGAACCGGTCGACGGCGGAGGGCTGCTCGTCGGGTTCACCGAACCAGCCCCATTCGCCTGTCCACAGCGGTGCGCCGTACCAGTCGGCTCCCGCGGCGGCGATCCGGAATCCGGTCTCCAGGGAGGGGAACTCGCTACTGACGGTGATCGACTGACTGTAGAGGTGCGGCGAGAACACTACGAGCGGATCGGCGAGGTAGTGGCGCGGCGGGAGCGCGTCGATCCCGAACGCCGACCAGACGGCGCTCGGTTCGAAGAAGATCAGGTGCGGAAAGCCGCCGGATTCGGCCTGCCGGATGGCCGCGATCGCGCGCTGGTAGAAACGGCCGATCTGGTCGGCGGCCGTGAACGGGTCCCGCAGTCCCGGGTTCGGCTCGTTGAGCAGGTCGTAGCCGGCGACCGCGGGCTCGTCGGCGAACTCGGCGGCCAGCCGCGCCCACGTCGCGACCAGGCGGCCCTGGATTCCCTGTTCGTCGTCGTAGAACGCCTGGAACGCGCGCGCAACGGCGGGCGACGCCTCGCGCAGTCCCCCGATGTTGCACGTCGTCCATCCGCCGGTCAGCGTGGCCCATTCCGGTGCGCCGTCCCACCCGATCCCCGGCTCGAGCAACGGTGGGCAGGTCTGCCCGGCGGGGGTTCCGACGAACGGACCCCACGCGTCCTGATGCATGTCGAGCACGGTGTAGATGCCGTGGTCCTTCGCGTCCTGCACGGCGGAGCGGATCCGCTGGACGTAGGCCTGGTCGAACGCGCCCCGGGTCGGCTCCAGCGCCGACCACGACACGTTCAGTCGCACGACGTCGAACCCGAGCGCGGCCATCCGCGCGAAGTCCGTTCGATCCAGCGGAGCCACCGTCGGGAGGTCGGTTCCGTTCTGCGCGTAGTCGTTGAGCTGATTCACATTCGCACCGCGCAGGAGCACCGTCCGACCTTCGACGTCCTTGATGGTCCGATCTTCGACCGTCAGCTGCGGAAGCGTCCACCCGTCGCCGAGCGGAGCCGCTTCCGCAGCCGGGACTGCCTGCAGGGTCAGAGCCGTCAGGGCAAGCAACAGCAACGCGCGCACGGTGAGCCTTCCTGTACAACCGTCCAAGTGCCCGAGAGCCTAGGCTCAGACCCTCCGTGCAGGAGTCTGAACCGTGAAACTCACCCTCAGGTAAGAGTTTTCGGACGGTTGCGGTTGCTCACACCAGTTCGCGCTTGAGGATCTTCCCCGTGCCGGTCATCGGGAGCTGATCCACGATCCGCACCTCGCGCGGGTACTTGTAGCTCGCCATCCGGTCCTTCGACCAGGCGATCAACTCGTCGGCCGAGATCCCGGAGCCCTCGTGCGGGATGACGTAGGCGCGGACCTCCTCGCCGTGGCTCTCGTGCGGCACTCCGATCACGGCCGCCAACGAGACCGCCTCGTGCGTCATGAGGACTTCCTCGATCTCCCGCGGATAGACGTTGAACCCACCGCGCACGATCATGTCCTTGGCTCGGTCCACGATGTAGTAGAAACCGTCGTCGTCGCGGCGGGCCAGATCGCCCGTGCGGAACCAACCGTCGCGCATCACCTCGTCGGTGGCCTCCGGCCGACCGTAGTAGCCCTTCATCACGTTGTGTCCGCGGATCGCGAGTTCGCCGACGGCGCCGATTTCCTCGACGGTGTTCCAGTCACGATCGACGAGGCGCACGTCGACGCCCCAGATCGGGATCCCGATCGATCCCGCTCGCGGTGCCTGCTCCGGATCGCTGAACAGGGCGACCGGTGAGGTCTCGGACAGCCCGTATCCCTCGAGGATCTGGACCCCGAATCGCCTCGCGAAGCGCTCGAGGATCTCCACCGGCAGCGCCGCGCCCCCGGAGATCGCCTTGCGGAGGTTGGCGGCGATCCGGCCCACGTCAACCGAGTCGTCGACGGCTCCGAGCAGGCCCCAGTACATCGTCGGCACGCCCGCGAACATCGTGATCGACTCGCGCTCCATGATGTCCAGCGCCGCGCTCGCCTCGAAACGCGGGAGCAGCACGAGCGTCGCGCCCACCGAGAAACCCGCGTTCATGTTGATCGTCTGCCCGAACGAATGGAACAGAGGAAGCGTCAGCAGGTGGGTGTCGTGCAGGCTCGGGCTGCTGTCGAACAACCGGTTCGAGGCGATGGCGTTCATGACCATGTTCGACTGGGTCAGCTCGGCGCCCTTCGGCCGGCCGGTCGTCCCGCTCGTGTAGAGGATGACCGCGGTGTCCGTGGCTTCCCGCGCCACCGACTCGAACGTCGACGGCTGGTCGGGCAGCACCGTCGAGAGCGCGGTGATTCCCACATCGCTGCCCGCGGCGACGCTGCCGTCGCCGCCGATCACGAACATCGTTCGGCACGAGGGCGCCTCGTCGAAGCCGTCCCGTCCGTACTCGCCGATCGGCAGATCCGGTCCGCCCTCGAAGCAGAAGTAGGCGACCGCCCCGCAGTCCTGGAGGTGGTAGGCGATCTCCCGTCCCTTCAGCAGGACGTTGAGCGGCACGACCACGGCGCCCGCCTTGAGGATCCCGTAGTAGACGATCGGGAACCACGGCAGGTTGGGGCAGGAGACCGCAACCCGGTCACCGGGCTCGATCCCGGACGCGACGAGAAGATTGGCGATCTGGTTCGCGAGACCGTCGGTCTCCGCGTAGGTGAACCGGTCGTCCCCCAGCACCAGCGCGTCGCGGCTCGGGTACTTACGGGCCGAGTCTTCCAGGAACATGGACAGATTGAGCATCGGGGCGTCTCTCTCGGGCAGCGGTCGTGAAGGTCAGTGGCTCGGCGCGGTCTGGACGCCGATCGTGGTGAACAGTTCGTCGAGAAGCTCGGTCGCGCGGGGCCATTCGCCGTAGCCCGAGGCGGGGTTGAGGTGTCCGACCTCACCGAGGTCGACGAGACGGCCGCCCCACGCGTGTGCGAGGTCGACGACGACGGCGAAATCGGCCAGCGGGTCGTTGGTGCTGGCGGCGACGATGCTCGGGAACGGCAGCGGGCTGCGCGGCACCGGGTTCCAGCCGTTCGCCTCGAGGTCCGCCAGCGCCGGGTATCCGGCCGGCAGCGGGGTGGAGAGGTCCGACGGGGTGGCCAGGATCGCGCCCGCCACCGGGCGGTCGTGCCGGGCGGCCCAGTGCACGGTGATCATCACGCCGGCGCTGTGCGCGACGAGCACGACGGGGCCGTCGATGTCGGCCAGGACGGCGTCGAGCGCGGCCACACGGGCGTCGAGGCTGAGCTTGTCGTGCTCGAGCGGCGGGACGGTACGGACCTTGTCCAGGCCGGCGGCCAACAGGGTCTGCCAGTGGTCCTCGACGTGGTCACGCAGTCCGGGAACGATCACGACGGTCGGGGAAACGGAGCTGCTCAAGGCATTTCCTCCAAAAGATCTCGAGGCGGGCAGACGGAGCGGGGACGCCTGTGGGCGTCCCCGCTCCATCGAGAGGTGCTGTCGCAGACGTGAGACAGCGGGTCAGGCGTGCTGGGTGAAGCCGACCTGGCCGGGGCGACGGTTCGGGGCGTAACCGAGCTCGGCGAGGGTCTCGTCGGCGTTCGCGTAGGTGGTG
>NZ_JBNPXA010000027.1:0-32360 GCF_050433545.1 Rhodococcus sp. BE178
CACCGAACGGATCTCCACACGACTCGAGGGCCTGAGCCCGGTGCAATACCGGGCCCAGGCCCTCGCCGCCTAGGCTTTCACTTAGCCAGTCCAACTTCCGGGGAGCAGTTCACAGGACGGGCCCTTCGTGCGTCTCTATCCGCGTGCGAGCTGCGCGAGGGCCGGCACCAGCTGGGCCAGCGCGCGTCCGCGGTGCGAGGCCGCGTCCTTCTCCTGCGGCGACAACTCGGCCGACGTCCGCTGCTCACCATCGGGTTCGAAGACGGGGTCGTAGCCGAATCCGTTGTCGCCGCGCGGCTCGCGGACGATCCGCCCACGCCACTCTCCCCGTACCACGATCGGGCCCGCGCCCGGGATCGCGAGCGCGCACGCCGACACGAAGGCCGCGCCACGCCGCTCGTCCGGCGTGTCCGACAGCTGACCCAGCAGCAGCGCGGTGTTCGCGTCGTCGTTTCCGTGGGCACCGCTCCAGCGAGCCGAGAGGACGCCGGGCATGCCGTTCAGGGCATCGACCTCGAGCCCGGAGTCGTCGGCGACGCACGGCAGGCCCGTGGCGGCGGCACCGTCGAGGGCCTTGACTAGCGCGTTGTCCTCGAAGGTCGCGCCGGTCTCCGGGGTCTCCGGAAACTCCGGCACCTCGTCGAGGCCGATCACCTCGAGGCCGTCGATACCGGCGGCGGCGAGCACGCGCCGCAGCTCACCGAGCTTCTTTGCGTTGCGGCTGGCTACCAGGATCCTGCCGCTCAACTGCCGAACGCCTTCTTCTTCGGCTCGGCCGGCTCCGGCAGCGTGCCCGGGTACGGCTCGGCGAGCGCGGCCTGCTGGATCTCGAACAGCTGCTCGCAGCCGGCGAGCGCCGAGTCGAGCAGCTTATCGAGCGTCGACCGCGGGAACGTGGCACCTTCTCCGGTGCCCTGGATCTCGACGAGGGTGCCGGTGTCGGTCGCGACGACGTTCATGTCGACCTCGGCGCGCGAGTCCTCCTCGTAGGGCAGGTCCAGGCGCACACGTCCGTCGACGACACCGACGCTGACGGCGGCGATGGCGCACGAGATGGGCTGGGGGTCCGCCAGACGCCCGGCTGCGCGCAGGTAGGTCACGGCGTCCACCAGCGCGACGTAGGCGCCGGTGATGGCCGCGGTGCGGGTGCCGCCGTCGGCCTGCAGCACGTCGCAGTCGATCGCGATGGTGTTCTCACCGATCGCGGCGAGGTCGATGCACGCGCGCAGCGAACGACCGACGAGGCGGCTGATCTCCTGGGTGCGCCCGCCGACCTTGCCCTTGACCGATTCGCGGCCGCTGCGGGTGTGCGTGGCGGCCGGGAGCATCGCGTACTCGGCGGTGAGCCAGCCCAGCCCCGAACCCTTGCGCCAGCGCGGCACGCCCTCCTCGACGCTCGCGGTGCACATCACCCGGGTGTTGCCGAACTCCACCAGCACCGAACCCGCCGGGTGGTTGGTGAATCCCCGCGTGATCCGAACCTCGCGGAGCTGATCGTCGGTCCTACCGTCTTCTCGTGTCGTCACGTTCCGAGAGCCTAGTCGCCGCGCGGGAGTGCGCGGGCGGGGCGCCGGTTGCGGTCAGACGGTGTAGACGTCGCCGGCCGACACCGCGTGCACCGGTCCGGAGAACTCGGCCTTGGCCTCGGCGATGACGTCCTCGCGGGACGTCCACGGCGGAATGTGGGTGAGCAGTAGCTCGCCGACCCCTGCACGGGTCGCGATCTGCCCGGCCTCGGTCCCGGACAGGTGGATGCCCTCGGGACGGTCGGGGCTGTGCGTCCACGACGCCTCCGACAGCAGCACGTCCGCGCCCCGCGCCAGCTCGACGACGGACTCGCAGATGCCGGTGTCGCCGGTGTAGACGAGGACCCGGCCGGTCTTGCTGGTGACGCGGAACCCGTACGCCTCCGGGGGGTGGTTGACCCGGCGCGCCTCCACCGTGATCTCGCCGATCTCGGCGACGTGGCCGTCGGACCAGCTGCGCAGATCGATGGTGTCGGAGATGTCGTCGAGGTCACCGCCGCACTCGGCCGACGCGACGCCGATACGGCACGCGCTGTCCGTGGGGCCGTAGACGAGGGCCCGGCCGGCCGGCGGATTGGGATGGTAGCGGCGCCACACGAGCAGGCCCGGCATGTCGAGGCAGTGGTCGGCGTGCAGGTGCGACAGCAGGATCGTGGCCTCACCTGGGTCGGCGTATCGTTGCAGCGCGCCGAGCACACCGGGGCCGAAATCCATGACCACCGGCGGGGTACCCGGAGCCGTCACGAGGTAGCCCGAAGCAGCCGAGTCGGGTCCGGAGACGCTGCCCGAACATCCCAGGACCGTAATGCGCATGCAAACCATGCTGCCACGACCACCGCGCTCTCAAAAAGCTTCGGGCACTTTCGGCTGTGTGAACTCACATCTGCCGTCGGATTGTGATCCGTCGGCGCACGGGTCGAGCATGTGATCGCCGAGTCAGCGACCCGCAGATCAGAGGGCGGTTCTAGGTGCGCGGAAGCTGGATCCCGGACGTGCCGACCGTCGGCACCGCGGTCCGGCGCCTGCGCGTGTCGGACGACAGCACCCACGCCGCGACGACGCCTCCGATCGCGCCGAACAGGTGCCCCTGCCACGAGATCCCGTACTGCCCGGGCAACACGCCCCACAGCATGCCGCCGTAGACGAACAACACCACCACACCGAGCAGGATCTGTCCGATGCTGCGGGTGAAGATCCCCCGCACCAGCAGGTACGTGAGCCAGCCGAACACCAGCACCGACGCGCCGAGATGCGCACCGACGCCGCCGGTGAGCCACGTACCGACCCCGCCGATCACCCAGATGATCCCGGTCGCGGCGAGACCGCGACCGATCCCCGACATCAGCACCAGGAACCCGAGGATCAGCAGCGGCACCGTGTTGGCGAACAGGTGTCCCCACCCGAAATGCAGCATCGGCGCGAACAGGATTCCCCACAGGCCGTCGAGCGTGCGCGGTTCGATCCCCCACTGGTCCAGCGGATTGCCGGCAACGGTGTCGACGGCCTCGAGGACGTAGAGGACCATCGCGAACCCACCGATGGTCATCGCCGCCCGCTGCCACAGCGGGCGCGGGACACGAGGCAGGTCGGGGCGCAGTTCTGATCCGGCGGTCACGAATCCGAGCGTACCGACCATCGCCGATGCCGGTCGGTGTCGAACGACCGCGCGGTCTAGCCGGAAGTCCCGAACGCCGACGGAAACACGTCGCGGTAGCTCGGGATCCCGGCGACCGCAGTGGCCGACAGGATCGCGTCGACGATCGCCCACTGCACGCATGCGGCGGCGGCCGTGCAGACCGCGTCGAGGATCGGTAGTTCCGTCGGGAAGGCCGCCGGGACACCGTCGGGTGCGGGCACGTCACGGGCGCCGGTGGCGAGCGCGAAGATCGTGTCGCCGTCGAGCGGCGAATGCGCGGGACGGATGGCGCGGGCCAAACCGTCGTGTCCGGCGACCGCGACTCGTCGGCAGGCGGCCTTGGACAGCGTCGCGTCGGTTGCGATGACGCCGATCGTGGTGTTGAGGACCGTCGTCTTGGCCCCCAACTCGTTCGCGGCGGCCAGATCGTCGGGCGACGGCAGTCGCATTCCGCGACGTTCGGCGTCGGCGAGCGACAGCCCCCACGGCAGGCCGGTGTCGGGATCCCACACCGCACCGACCGGATTGGCCACCATGAGCGCGGCGACGGTGACACCGTCGGCCGGACCACCGTCGATGACGGTGCTGGCGGAACCCACCCCGCCCTTGATGACGCCCGCGCGGGCTCCGGTCCCGGCACCGACACTGCCGGTGACGACGGTGCCCGACGCGCGCGACGCCGCACGATGCCCGAACTCGGCGGTGGGCCGGACGTTCCAGTCGCCGACGGGCAGATCGAAGATCACCGCGCCGGGCACGATGGGGACCACCTGGCCGGGCGCCCCCATCGGGATCCCGTGGTCGTGTTCCTCGAGCCACCGCATGACCCCGTCGGCGGCGGCGAGGCCGTACGCACTGCCGCCGGTCAGCAGGACGGCGTGCACCTGCTGCACCGAGTGGCTGGGGTCGAGGAGGTCGGTCTCGCGGGTGCCGGGGCCACCGCCACGCACGTCGACGCCCGCGGTCGCACCGGACGGCACCAGCACCACGGTGCATCCGGTCGCCGCACCGGCGCCGAGCGTCGCGTCGGGATCGAGCAGGTGGTCGTGGCCGACGAGGACGCCGGCGACGTCGGACAGCGAATCCGACGGCCCGGACCGGGGCGCCGTCACGACAGGAGCGCCTGGACGAGGGAGTCCTGCATCCACGTCAACCAGTGGTAGACGTCGAGGTGCGGGGCCCGCGGGTCGCCCTCCTCGAGTTCGTCCGGGGTGTCGGCGTCGATGCCGATGTTCGTTCCCAGGGCCAACCGGACGTCGTTGAGTGCGGCCAACCACGCGTCGGCCTGCTCCGGGGTGATGACGACCTTGCCGCCCTCCGCGGGCACCGTCTGCAGGACCACGGACCCGGCGGCGATCTTCTCGTCGATGATCTCCGGCTCGTGCAGGCTGCGCAGGGCGCTGTTGACGTTGCCGCGCTCGGAATCGTCGTCGGGCCGGTCGGGGTCGGCGCGCTGGAAGTCGGGCAACAGGCGGGCGAGAACCTCGTCGGACGGGGTTTCGCTGTTGCCGGTCCGCAGGCCCGTCAGCGCGGCCAGCTCGTCCGTCGGCGCCGAGGCGGCGCGCTCCTCGAGCAGCCCGGAAACCGACGTCACCAGCGACCGCAGGACCGCCGCCTCGTGGCCGTCCATCTCCGAGCGCAGTTTCAGTCCGCCGAGTGAGTTCTTCCTGGTCCAAGTCCGCACGTCTGTACCCGGGTTCCTAACCGTCGAGAGGGATGGATTCGATCGTCTAGCTGCTGTCGCGCTGCATGGTCGCCCACAGGCCGGCCGCGTGCAGCTTGCGCACGTCGTTCTCGACCTTGTCGCGCGAACCGCTCGACACGACGGCCTTTCCTTCCTTGTGGACCTGCATCATCAGGTCCGTCGCCTTGGCTTTGCTGTAGCCGAAGAGCTTCTGGAAGATGTACGTCACGTAGTGCATGAGGTTGACGGGATCGTCCCAGACGACAGTTACCCACGGCCGATCCTGGGCCTCGGTCATCTCCTCGATTTCCGCCTCGGCAGGAGAGACCTGGGGCGCTGCGGCGGGCATCTTGCCGACCGGAACTGCGGTCGGGAAAGTCATTGTGGAACACGGCGCCATGCGTCCAGGGTACGGCGTGGCTCCGGAACTCGACACCCGCGCCCGGCGCCCGAATCGTAAAGTTGGGCCCGTGGCAACCGTTCCCGCAGAGAGCACCGGACTTCGTCCGAGTACCGCGCTTTTCACCGACCAGTACGAGCTGACGATGCTCGAGGCGGCCCTCACCGACGGCTCGGCGCACCGCCGCTGCAGCTTCGAGGTCTTCGCCCGCCGACTGCCGGACGGGCGCCGGTACGGCGTCGTCGGCGGCATGGGCCGAATCCCGGACGCATTGGCGCACTTCCGCTTCGGCGAACCCGAACTCGAGATCGTCTCGCGCTTCCTCGACAGCTCCACCGTGGACTGGCTGCGCGACTTCCGGTTCTCCGGGGACATCGACGGCTACCGCGAGGGCGAGCTGTACTTCCCCGGATCACCGATCCTGTCCGTGCGGGGCACGTTCGCCGAATGTGTCCTACTCGAGACCCTGGCGTTGTCGATCCTCAACCACGACAGCGCGATCGCGTCGGCGGCCGCCCGCATGGTGAGCGCCGCGGACGGTCGTCGGCTGATCGAGATGGGGTCGCGGCGCGCGCACGAGGAGTCGGCCGTTGCGTGCGCCCGCGCGGCGTACCTCGCGGGGTTCGACGCGACGTCCAATCTCGAGGCGGTCCGCCGTCACGGCGTGCCGGGCGCGGGAACCAGCGCGCACGCCTTCACGCTGCTGCACACCGCGGACGGAGCGCCGCAGGAGGAGGCCGCGTTCCGCGCGCAGGTCGCCGCGCTGGGGGTGGGCACGACACTGTTGGTCGACACCTACGACATCACTCAGGGCGTCAAGAACGCCGTGGCCGCGGCGGGCACCGGGCTCGGCGGCGTGCGCATCGACTCCGGCGACCTGGGTGTGCTCGCCCGCCAGGTCCGCGACCAACTGGACGGCCTCGGCGCGACCGGCACCGGGATCGTCGTCTCGGGTGATCTCGACGAGTACGCCATCGCGGCTCTGCGCGCCGAACCGGTCGACGCGTACGGGGTCGGGACCTCGCTCGTGACGGGATCCGGGGCACCCACGGCGGGCATGGTCTACAAGCTCGTCGAGGTCGACGGCGTTCCCGTCGAGAAGCGCAGCAGCCACAAGCAGTCGCGGGGCGGCACCAAGCGGGCGATGCGGCTGAGCCGCCCGTCCGGCACCGTCGTCGAGGAGGTGCTGTACCTCGCCGGCGCGCCGGCCCCGGAGGTCGGAGACCTCGACGCGCGGGAACTGCTCACCCCGATGGTGCGCGGCGGCGACCTGGTCGGCGACCTACCGACGCTCGAGAACGCCCGCGCGCTGCTCGCGAGCAATCTCGTGAGCCTGCCCTGGGAGGGGCTCAAGCTCTCGCACGGCGATCCGGCCGTGCCGACCCGTTTCGCCATGTCGGCCGAGCCGACGATCACGACGTGAGAGGAGGGACGACCGTGACCGGGAAGGCACTGATCGTCGTCGACGTCCAGAACGATTTCTGCGAGGGCGGCGCGCTCGCGGTCACCGGCGGCGCCACCGTCGCGACCGACGTCAACGACCTGTTCGGCCAGGGCTACGCGGCGATCGTCGCGACCCGGGACCACCACGTCGATCCGGGGCCACACTTCTCCGATCACCCCGACTTCGTCGACACATGGCCCCCGCACTGCCGGGCCGGGACGCCGGGCGCGCAGTTCCATCCGGCGCTCGAGACCGCGCCGCTGCAGGAGGTGTTCTCGAAGGGCGAGTACAGCGCCGCGTACTCGGGCTTCGAGGGCGTCTCCGCCCGCGGTGAGTCGCTCGCCGACTGGCTGCGCCGCCACGGCATCGACGCCGTGGACGTGGTGGGCATCGCGACCGATCACTGCGTCCGCGCGACCGCACTGGACGCGGCCACCGAGGGATTCCGCACGCGGGTGCTGCTCCCCTTCACCGCCGGCGTGTCCCCCGTCACCGTGGAGGCCGCGCTGGCCGAACTCGATGCGGCGGGTGTCGAACTCGTCGGGCAGGTCGGCGACCGCGACTGACGGCCCCGCGCAGTACCCTGTTGCGGTGTCCGACCGTGCCCGAGAGCTGCCCAATGTCCCGGAACTTCTCGAGGTCGCGATCCGGACGTTGGGTGGCAAGCCCCGCAAGAACCAGCTGACGATGGCATCCGCCGTCGCCCACTCGATCGATACCGGCGAGCACCTCGCGGTGCAGGCCGGGACGGGTACCGGCAAGTCGCTCGCCTACCTCGTGCCGAGCGTGCGCCACGCCGTCGAGTCCGGCCGCACCGTCGTCGTCTCGACCGCGACCATCGCGCTGCAGCGCCAGCTCGTCGACCGGGACATGCCGCGCCTGGCGGACGCACTCACGTCGGCGTTGGGACGGCGCCCCCAGTTCGCGATCCTCAAGGGCCGCGGCAACTACCTGTGCATGAACAAGATCCACACGGGCATGGCGCAGGACGATCCGCCCGAGGCGGAGCTGTTCGACGCGTTCGCGATCAGCCGTCTGGGCCGCGAGGTGCAGCGGCTCACGAAGTGGTCGTCGGACACCGAGACCGGTGACCGCGACGACCTCGTGCCCGGCGTGAGCGACCAGGCCTGGCGGCAGGTCAGCGTCAGCGCCCGCGAATGCCTCGGCAAGTCGCGCTGCCCCGTCGGCGAGGACTGCTTCGCCGAGCGGGCCCGCGCCGAGGCCGCACAGGTCGACGTCGTGGTCACCAACCACGCGATGCTCGCGATCGACGCGATCTCCGGCATCGCGGTGCTGCCCGAACACGACGTCGTCGTCATCGACGAGGCCCACGAACTGGTCGACCGGGTCACCGGCGTCGCGACGGCGGAGCTGTCGGCGTCGGCGATCAGTGCCGCCGCCCGCCGCAGCATCAAGATCGTCGAGGAGCAGGACGTCGACCGGCTCGAGGGTGCCGCCGAGGGCTGGGCCGACCTGCTCGAGGATCTGCCCGCCGGGCGCTGGGACTCGCTGCCCGACGGTGTCTCGATGGCGTTGGCCGCGGTCCGCGACGCCGCCTGGAACGTCCGGACGGCGATCGGGCCGTCCAAGCCCGGCATGGCGGCCGCCGATCCCGAGGCCGCGGCCGCCCGCAACGCCGCACTGTCGGCGATCGACGAGATCCACGACAGCGCGGTCCGGGTGCTCACCGCGTTCGACGAGCCCGACCCGGCCAAACGCAAGGACGTCGTGTGGCTGTCGGTCGACGAGAACCGCGGAAACGTCCGCCGGGTGGTCCGGATGGCGCCGCTGTCGGTGGGCGGGCTGCTGCGGGCGAGCCTGTTCGCGGAGTCGACTGTGGTGCTGACGTCGGCGACGCTCACGGTCGGCGGCTCGTTCGACGGGCTAGCCGTCAACTGGGGTCTGCCGCCGGAGTCGCCGGCGCGCAGCGACACCGCGACCGCGATCGGCAAGGAGGCGCCGTCGGACGCCGGTGTGCTGCGCTGGAATTCGCTCGACGTCGGCTCGCCGTTCGACCACGCGAAGGCCGGGATCATGTACGTCGCCCGGCACCTGCCCCCGCCCGGGCGCGACGGCCTGTCCCCCGCCTTCATGGACGAGATCGCGGAACTGGTGACCGCGGCCGGTGGCCGCACACTGGGACTGTTCTCGTCGATGCGCGCCGCGAAGGCCGCCGCCGAGGAGATGCGCCAACGCCTCGACGTCCCGATCCTGTGCCAGGGCGACGACGCCACGGGCACGCTGGTGAAGAAGTTCGCCGAGGACGAGGCGACGACGCTGTTCGGGACGCTGTCGCTGTGGCAGGGCGTCGACGTTCCCGGCCCGTCGCTGAGTCTGGTGATCCTCGACCGGATCCCGTTCCCGCGCCCGGACGATCCGCTGCTCATCGCCCGCCAGCAGGCCGTCGAGTCGCGCGGCGGCAACGGCTTCCTGTCGGTGGCCGCGAACCACGCCGCCCTGCTGCTGGCGCAGGGGGTGGGGCGTCTGCTACGCAGCGTGGACGACAAGGGTGTCGTCGCGGTCCTCGACTCCCGTCTGGCCACCGCGCGTTACGGCGGCTACCTGCGGGCGTCGCTGCCGCCGTTCTGGGAGACGGCGGACCCGAAGGTGGTGCGGCAGGCGCTCGCCCGGATCGCGGCGTCGCGGCCCTGAGACGCGGCTGAGCACGCACCCCGGCAAAACTGGGCCGACGCCCCCGCATCCGCCCTATGCTCGGGCGATGGACCCGGTGATCTCGGTTCGTGGCCTCGCCAAGCGTTTCGGTGACGTCCATGCCCTCGACGGCCTCGACCTCGAGGTCGGCCCCGGCGAGGTCCACGGCTTCCTCGGCCCCAACGGATCCGGCAAGTCCACCACCATCCGGGTGCTGCTGGGTCTGCTGCGCGCCGACGGCGGCGAGGTGTCCGTACTCGGCGCCGACCCGTGGCGCGACGCCGTCAGCCTGCACCGGCACCTCGCCTATGTGCCGGGCGATGTGAACCTGTGGCCCAACCTCACCGGCGGCGAGGCCATCGACCTGTTCGGACGGCTCCGCGGGGGCCTCGACGAGGCGCGGCGCCAGGAGCTGATGGAGCGCTTCGAACTCGATCCCACCCGCAAGGGCCGCACGTACTCGAAGGGCAATCGGCAGAAGGTCGCGCTGATCGCGGCGCTGGCCGCCGATGCACAACTGCTGATCCTCGACGAGCCGACGTCGGGCCTGGACCCGTTGATGGAGGCGGTGTTCCAGCAGTGCATCGGCGAGGCGACGCGGGACGGCCGCACGATCCTGCTGTCGAGCCACATCCTGGCCGAGGTGGAGTCGCTGTGCGGGGTGGTCACGATCATCCGCGCCGGCCGGACGGTGCAGAGCGGCACCCTGCGCGAGCTGCGCCACCTGACCCGGACCACGATCACCGCCACCACCCGCGAGGCTCCGGACGGGCTCGCCTCGATGCCGGGTGTGTACAACCTGCAGACGCTCGTCGACCAGGACAACGGCATCACCTTCGACGTCGACTCCGACCGGATCGATTCGGTCATGTCGACGCTCACCGGACTCGGCGTGCTGACGATCACCGCGCACCCGCCGACGCTCGAGGACCTGTTCCTGCGCGAGTACAGCGACGAGTTCGACTCGCTGGGCATCGAGCGACGATGACGGCGCAGGTCGCGGGCGTCGAACGGGTCACCGGACCGGCCGGGACCTCGACGACGGACCGTCTCGCCGGGACGTGGACGCTCACCCGGTTGGCGCTGCGGGTCGACCGGATCCGGCTGCCGGCGTGGGTGATCGCGGTCGGCGGCTCGACGGTGCTGCTGGCGTCGAGCTACCAGACCCTCTACCCCACCCCGGAATCGCGTCAGGCACGCGCCGCCCTCATCGAGTCGCCGGCCGCGACGGCGCTGGCCGGGCCCGGCTACGGACTGTCCGACTACACGCTCGGCGCGATGGTGGCGAACGAGATCGCGGGGATGACGATGATCGCCGTCGCGGTCATGTCGGTGCTGTTGGTGACCCTGCATCTGCGGACCGAGGAGGAGTCCGGCCGCGCCGAGATGCTGCGTTCGGCCGTGGTCGGCAGATTCGCGCCGATCACGTCGGGACTCGCGGTGGTGCTGTTGGCGAACCTGCTGATCGGACTGGTCCTCGGGCTCGGTCTGACCGCGGTGGGACTGCCGGCCGTCGGGTCGTGGAACCTGGCCGCCGGGGTGTTCATGGCCGGTCTGGCGTTCGGCGCGACATCGGCCCTGTTCTCGCAGGTCACCGAGCATGCCCGCACCGCGAGCGGACTGGGTCTGGTCGCGGTCGCGGCCGCGTACCTGCTGCGCGCGATCGGGGACGTCCGCGCCAAGGAGGACGGCAGCGTGTGGTCGTGGCTGTCGCCGATCGGCTGGGCGCAGTCCACCCGCGCGTACGTCGACGAGCGGTGGTGGCCACTGCTGCTGGGCCTCGGCGCGGTGGTCGTCGGTGTCGTCCTCGCCTACGCGGTGGTGGGCCGACGCGACGTCGGCGCCGGCCTGGTGGCCCCGCGGGGCGGCCGACCCCGCGCGAGCAGCACCCTCACCGGGATCGCCGCGCTGACGGTGCGCATGCAGCGCAACCAGATCGTGGCGTGGGGAATCGGCGTCGTCGCGCTCGCCTTCCCGATCGGGGCGCTGGGCCAGCAGGTCGCCGACTTCGTCAATCAGGACCCCCGCCTGGCCGGGCTGCTGCCGGGAGGCGAGGCCAACGCCGCGCAGGGCGCGTTCGCGCTGTACCTGGTGTTCCTGACCATCATGGCGTGCATGTACGCGCTCACCGCCGTCCAGTCGGCGCGCAACGAGGAGACGTCGGGCCGGGCCGAGGACGTCCTGGCGAGCCCGGTCTCCCGCTGGCGGTGGCTGGGCGCGCAACTGGCCGTGATCACTGTCGCGACCGCGCTGATCGTGCTGGCGGCGGGTGCCGCGATGGGCATCACCGCGGCCGCGACCCTGCACGAGGGTTCGATGTTCGGGCGCCTCGTCGGCGCCGCCGCGAACGGACTGCCCGCCACGCTGACGATCATCGGGCTGACCGCGGCGGTGTACGCGTGGTTCCCGCGCCTGCTGGCGGTGGTGTGGGTGTACCTCGGTTACGCCCTGGTGATCGGGATGTTCCTCGAGGTCCTGCCCGACTGGACCGGTTGGGCATCGCCGTTCCATTTCACGCCGAACCTGCCGGCCGACGCGTTCGACATCGTGCCGCTGATCGTGCTGTTCGTCATCGCGGCGGCGCTCTACGTGCTCGCGCTGGTCGGGTTCCGGCGCCGCGACATCCAATCCTGACGGATGAGGATACCGTGGCGAGCAGCGGATGTCCGACGGGGAGCGGGGGTGTCCCGGTGACAGTACGAAAGAAGGAGTCGACGCGATGACGAAGTACCTGATCTCGTTCCCGAGTGGCGCCATGGTCTTTCCCGCCGAGGATCTGCAGGCAGTTTCGGATGCGGCGCACGCGGTGGTCGAGGAGGCGAAGGACGCCGGCGTCTGGGTGTTCGGCGGCGGAATCGACGAGAGCGTTCCGCCCGTCCTGGTCGACGGGGACGGCACGGTGACCGAGGGCACGTACCCGCAGACGAAACAGCTCGAAGGCGGCTACGCGCTCCTCGAGTTGCCCTCCCACGAGGCGGCCCTGGAATGGGCTGCGAAGATCGCGGCTGCCTGCCGGTGCGCGCAGGAGGTCCGCGCGTTCCAGTACGACCCCGCCAGCTGACGGGTTCGGCCTCGCAGGGAATCATGCCCCGCGGTGTCGAAGCGGTCTCGACCTAGACGTACGGCGCCGCGACGAGTCCCAGCTCGGCGTCGGTGGCGAGCAGGTCGTGGTGCGGCAGGACACGGACGGTGTACCCCACCGACCCCGACACCGGCAACGGTGTGGTGGCCTCGAACACCTCCCCCAGCCCGTCGGTGCCGGTGTGCACCATCGGCACGGCCGTCACGTCGGTGAGGTCCTCGGTGGGGCCCACCTTGCCGAGCACCGCCTGCACGACGACGTCCTCCGGCGACAGCCCACCGAGTCGGACGTACGCGCGCAGCGACAGATCGGCGCCGATCTCGGGGTTGTCGGGCAGCCCGGCGCTGTCGACCTGCGCCACCTGCACACCCGGCCATACCGCACCCACCCGGCGCCGGTACTCGGCCACCTCGCGGGCACCGGCGAAGTTGTCGGGCAGCATCTTCCGGGCCGCGGCCGCCGCCGGCGCGTAGTACTCGACGGCGTAGTCGCGGACCATGCGCGACGCCAGCACCTTCGGACCCAGGGTCTGCAGCGTGTGACGGACCATCTCGAGCCAGCGGGTCGGCAGCCCGCCGCCGTCACGGTCGTAGAAGCGTGGCAGCACCGACCGCTCGAGCAACTCGTACAGTGCGGTGGCCTCGAGGTCGTCGCGGCGGGTCTCGTCGGCGACACCGTCGGCGGTGGGGATGGCCCAGCCGTTCTCGCCGTCGAACATCTCGTCCCACCAGCCGTCGCGGATGGACAGGTTCAGTCCGCCGTTGAGCGCCGACTTCATGCCCGACGTCCCGCACGCCTCGAGCGGGCGCAGCGGGTTGTTGAGCCACACGTCGCAGCCCCAGTACAGGTACCGCGCCATCGACATGTCGTAGTCGGGCAGGAACACGATCCGGTGCCGGACGTCGTGCTGGTCGGCGAACCGCACCACCTGCTGGATCAGGGCCTTGCCGCCCTCGTCGGCGGGGTGACTCTTGCCGGCGACCACGAGCTGCACCGGACGCTCGTCGTCGAGCAGCAGCGCGCGCAACCGCTCGGGGTCCCGCAGCATCAGGGTGAGGCGCTTGTACGTCGGGACACGCCGCGCGAACCCGACGGTCAGGACGTTCGGGTCGAACACCTCTGTCGTCCAGCCGAGCTCGGCCTCGGTCGCGCCGCGCTCGAGCCATGACGCGCGCACCCGGCGACGAACCTCGTCCACCAACTGCGCACGCAACGTGTTCCGGGTCGACCACAGTTCACCGGAGTCGATCTCCCGCAGCCGTTCCCAGCCGCGGGCCCCCTCCAGCAGGCCCGGCCCCACGAGTCGGCGTCCGAGGTCCATCCACTCACGGGCCGCCCACGTCGGAGCGTGCACGCCGTTGGTGACCGAGCCGATCGGCACCTCGGCGGCGTCGAAGCCGGGCCACAGCGACTCGAACATCTCCCGGCTCACCGCGCCGTGCAGCTTCGAGACCCCGTTCGCGCGCTGGCCCAGCCGAAGTCCCATGTGCGCCATGTTGAACACGCCGGGGTCGTTCTCGCCGCCGAGCGCGAGGATGCGGTCCACCCCCAGTCCGGGCAGCAACGTCGACTCCTGCTCGCCCTCGCTGCCGCCGAAGTAGCGGCGCACCAACTCGGTCGGGAACCGGTCGATACCCGCCGGGACCGGGGTGTGCGTCGTGAACACCGTGCCGGCGCGCACCGCCGCGAGCGCGGCGTCGAAGTCCAGTGCGGAGGTGGTGATCAGCTCCCGGATGCGTTCGAGGCCGAGGAAACCGGCGTGTCCCTCGTTCATGTGGAACACCTCGGGATCGGCGATCCCGTGCGCGCGGGTGTAGGCGCGAACCGCCCGCACACCGCCGATGCCGGCGAGGATCTCCTGCTTGATCCGGTGGTCCTGGTCGCCGCCGTAGAGCCGGTCGGTCACGGCGCGCAGTTCGGGATCGTTCTCCGCGATGTCCGAGTCGAGCAGCAGCAGCGGCACCCGGCCGACCTGCGCGATCCACACCCGCGCCCGCAGCACGCGGCCGCCGGGCATCGCGATGTGGATCAGCACCGGCGCGCCGGGTCCGCCGTTCTCGGCGCTCTCGGTGAGCAGCCGCAGCGGCAGCCCCTGCGGGTCGTGGGCCGGGTAGTGCTCGGCCTGCCAGCCGTCCGCGGTGAGCGACTGCCGGAAGTAGCCGGAGCGGTACAGCAACCCGACGCCGATCAGCGGCAGCCCCAGATCCGACGCGGCCTTGAGGTGATCGCCGGCGAGGATGCCGAGCCCGCCGGAGTAGTTCGGCAGCACCTCGGTGACACCGAACTCCATCGAGAAGTACGCGATCCCCGTGGCCAGCGCGGCACCCTTGCCGAGCTGGTCCTGGTACCAGCGGGGCCGGGTCAGGTAGTCGTCCAGATCGGCGGCCGAGCGGTCCAGCTCGGCCAGGAACGCCTGGTCGGTCGCCAGTTCGTCGAGCCGGTAGGGATCGACCTCGCCGAGCATCCGGACCGGGTCGTGGCGCACCGCCGTCCACAGGTCGGGGTCGATCGACGCGAACAGATCCTGTGTCTCCGGATGCCACGACCAGCGCAGATTGGTCGACAGCGGCCCCAGGGCCGCGAGACGCTCGGGCAGGTGGGCTCGGACGGTGAACCGACGCAGGGCTTTCACGCCGCGAACACTACCGACTTTCGACACCACCGATCAGCTGAAGTCGGCGGGCCAGGTCCGAGACGAACACCCTCTCCGGGTCCATCCGGTCCCGAACGGCGCGCCATTCGGCGAGCCGCGGATACATCTGCTCGACGCGTTCGGGTCTGGTGCGGGAGTCCTTCGCGAAGTAGAGCCTGCCGCCGGCGGCGAGGACGCGCTCGTCGAGCTCGTCGCAGAATCGGCCGAGTCCCCTCCTCATGGGGAAGTCGAGGCTCAGCATGAATCCCGGGTGCGGCCACGACAGCGGGGCCGGGTTGCCGTCGCCCATCCGCTTGAACACGTTGAGGAACGAACGGTGACCGGACTCGGCGATCCTGCGCACGATGTCGGCGAGCTGCTGCTCGGCACCGAACGGGATCGAGAACTGGTACTGCATGAAGCCTTCGCGCCCGTAGGCCCGATTCCATTCTCCGAGCAGGTCGAGCGGGTGGTAGAACTGCGTCAGATTCTGGATGGTGCCGCGACCGTGCTTCGGGTAGACGCGATACGCGGCCTCCGCAGCGATACGCACGGTGAAGCGGTTGACCATCCCGTTCGGGAAGACGTCCGGGACCGTGAACAGCTGCGGGGCGTTGAACCGCAGGGGATCCCGACGCAGCTTCGGCGGCAGTTGATCGAGCGTCGCCAGCGATCCCCGGGTGAACCCTGCCCGACCCAGCTTCGGACCGGTCGAGATCGTGTCCGGAACCGACATCGAGTAGTCGTAGCCGTCGTCGGAACCGCCGGTCAGCAGTTCCATCGTCTGGTCGAGGTCGGCGGTGCGGTCGTGGTCGGCGATGAAATAGGCGGTCTCGGTGTGCTTCATGCGCACTCGCGCCCGCACCACGATGCCCGTCAATCCCATTCCCCCGACCGTCGCCCAGAACAGGTCGCGATCGGCGCCGGTCGGCGAGAGCGTGCGGATCGTGCCGTCGGCGGCGAGGAGGTCGAGCGACTCGACGTGGTTGCCGAAGCTGCCGTGCGAGTGGTGGTTCTTGCCGTGGATGTCGGCGCCGATCGCGCCGCCGACGGTCACCTGCCGCGTGCCCGGCAGGACCGGCACCCACAGACCGTGGGGCAGAACGGCGCGCATCAGCGCGTCGAGGCTGACGCCGGCATCCGTGTCGACGACGCCCGAAGCCGGATCGATGTGGTGGATGCGGTCGAGGGCGGTCATGTCGACGACGAGCCCGCCCGCGTTCTGTGCCGGGTCGCCGTAGCTGCGTCCCAGGCCGCGGGCGATGACGCCCCGCGGGCCCGATCGCTGCACTGCCGACGCGATCACGTCGAGGTCGGGCGTCGAGAGCACGTCGGCGGTCGATGCCGCACGCCTCCCCCACCCGCTGAGCGAACACCGCGCGGTTTCGAACTCGGCTGTCACAGTCACCGCGCCACGATAGGCGCCGTCGACCGCCGATGTCGCGAGAATCGGTGGGCCTCCGTGGCGACGTTTCAGCCGAGGGCGCCGTCCGTGGATCCGGGGAGCCACGAGCCACCCGGCTCGGTCCAACCCCGCAGCTTGATCATCTTGCGAGCGGCGCGTCGATGACGGCCGATCAAACGATCCACATAGAGACGGCCCTCCAGATGGTCGACCTCGTGTTGGAAGCATCGCGCGAGGTATCCGGTCGCCTCGACGACGATGGGCCGATTTCCCGTGTCGACTCCGCTGACTCGCGCCCAGTCGGCGCGACCCGTGGGGAACCGCTCGCCGGGAACCGAGAGGCACCCCTCGAGTTCATCTGGGTCCGGCATCGTCTCCGGCCGCTCCGAGGTTTCCAACGTCGGATTGATCACGCACCCACGATGACGAACACCGTTGTCGATCAGGTCGTACACGAACACCGCGCGCGGATCACCGATCTGGTTTGCGGCGAGACCCGCACCGTTCGCTGCTGTGTTGGTCTCGAACATGTCGGCGACGAACGCCGCGAGCTCGGAGCCGAAGCGGGTCACAGGGACCGCCGGAGTTGCCAGAAGAGGATCGCCGGCGATCACGATGGGTCTCACAGTCATCCAAACGAGAGTACTCAAATACGAGTACTCGTGTACAAAGGACGAATGAATCCCACGCGGTTGTTCGTTCTGGGAGCACTGGCCAAACGCGGGCCGATGCACGGGCATCAACTGCGCCGGGACGCCCGCGTGGACCGCGCCGACCTGTGGTCGCAGGTGAAACCCGGGTCTCTCTACGGGGCACTGCACAGGCTCACAGAGGAAGGACTCATCCGCCCCCTCCGCACCGAGCAGGACGGGACGCTTCCTGCGAGAACGATCTACGAGATCACCGACGAAGGCGGCCGCGAGCTACGAGCGCTTCGGGACGAAGCACTCAGCGAGATACATCTCAAGCCCGACCCGGTCGATCTCGCCCTAGCCGTCAGCTCGGACGTCGACCGAGAGATCCTGCGCGGTTACATCAGCGACCGCGTCGCCGCACTGCGCGCACGTCAGTCCCAGTTGAGCCACCAACTCGACCGGCGATGGCCCGACCAGAGCAAAGCGGACGATCTGATCCTCGAACACGCACAGATGCGCGTTCAGGTCGAGATCGATTGGCACGAGCGAGTTCTCGTTCATATCGACAAGCTCGACCAGCACTCCTGACGCGCGCGCGGGCCGACGACACGTGATTCGTCCGCACGATCCCCGCGCGTCGCGATCCACTGAACTACGGTTGACCCATCACGATCGCCCCCACGGGGCAAACGCCTACCGACCGAACGGAGTCCGCGTGCCAGGTCGCCTCGCCATAGACGACGTGCTGCCCTCGATCGACAACGGTCGCTTCCCGGCCAAGGCCGTGGTCGGCGAGGTGTTTCCGGTGTCCGCCACGGTGTGGCGGGAGGGACACGACGCGGTGGCGGCGACGCTGGTCGTCGAGGGCCCCGGCGGACCGTCCGACACGGTGCGGATTCCGATGCACCCCGGGCCGCAGCTGGACTCGTTCCACGCGACGTTCACCCCGACCGCGGTCGGGACGTGGAGCTACCGCATCGAGGCGTGGGGTGACCCGATCACCACGTGGCGGCACGCGGTGGAGGCGAAGCTCGGCGTCGGTCAGGGGCCCGCGGATCTGGCCAACGACCTCGAGCTCGGCGCGCGCCTGTTCGAGCGGGCGGCCGGCGGCGCGGACCGGTTCGACCGCGACCGCCTGCTCGCGGTGGCGGCCTCGCTGCGGTCGGACCGGCAGCTGCCGGTCCGGGTCGCACCGGCGTTCGCGTCCGATGTCGCGGAGGCACTGCGCGCGCGGCCGCTGCGCGAACTGGTGACCGCATCGCGCCCGTACGACGTGGTGGTGGACCGCCGGCGCGCCCTGTTCGGGTCCTGGTACGAGTTCTTTCCCCGCTCCACCGGCGGGTGGGACGCGCACGGCGCCCCGCGACACGGCACGTTCGCGACCGCCGCGGCGGACCTGCCCCGCATCGCCGCGATGGGTTTCGACGTCGTCTACCTGCCGCCGATCCATCCGATCGGCGAGGTGAACCGCAAGGGCCCCAACAACTCCCTCACCGCCGGCCCCGACGACGTCGGCTCACCGTGGGCGATCGGGTCGGCGGACGGCGGTCACGACGCGATCCATTCCGACTTGGGCACCGAGGCCGACTTCGAGGCGTTCGTCGCCGACGCCGCGCGGCTCGGGCTGGAGGTGGCGCTCGATCTCGCGCTGCAGTGCGCCCCCGATCATCCGTGGGCGCAACAGCATCCCGAGTGGTTCACGCAGCTGCCCGACGGCACCATCGCGTTCGCCGAGAACCCGCCCAAGAAGTACCAGGACATCTACCCGATCGACTTCGATCACGATCCCGACGGCATCCATGCCGAGGTGCTGCGCGTCGTCCGGCACTGGGTCCGGCTGGGCGTCAAGATCTTCCGCGTCGACAATCCGCACACCAAGCCGCCGAGCCTGTGGGAGTGGCTGATCGACGAGGTGAAGAGGACCGACCCGGACGTGTTGTTCCTGTCCGAGGCGTTCACCCGGCCCGCACGCCTGTACGGGCTCGCCAAGCGTGGGTTCACGCAGTCGTACACGTACTTCACGTGGCGGGTGAACAAGTGGGAGCTCACCGAATTCGGTCACGAGATCGCCGCGAAGGCCGACGAGGCCCGGCCGAACCTGTTCGTCAATACCCCCGACATCCTGCACGAGAGCCTGCAGCACGGCGGCCCGGGCATGTTCGCGTTGCGGGCCGCGCTCGCGGCGACGCTCTCGCCCACGTGGGGCGTGTATTCCGGCTACGAGCTGTTCGAGCACGTCGCGATCCGCCCCGGCAGCGAGGAGTACCTGGACTCGGAGAAGTACCAGCTGCGCCCCCGCGACTACGCCGATGCCCGGGCCCGCGGTGAATCCCTCGAGCCGTGGATCACGACGCTGAACCGGATCCGGCGAGCACACCCGGCGCTGCAGCAGTTGCGGAACCTGCACTTCCACCACGTCGACAACGACGCGCTCGTCGCGTACTCCAAGTTCGATCCCGTCACCGGCGATGCCGTCCTGACCGTGGTGAACCTCAACCCGTTCGGCGCCGAGCAGGGTTTCGTGTCCCTCGACATGCCGGCCCTCGGCCGCGACTGGCACGACCACCTGTCCGTGCACGACAAGGTCAGCGGCGAACAGTACGAGTGGGGGCAGCACAACTTCGTCCGCCTCGAACCGTGGCGGGCGTCGGCGCATATCCTGGCGCTGCCGCCGATCCCCCTCGAGGCGCGCAGACGCCTCGCCGACCGGGAGCACAATCCGTGACCCCGCCCGTCGAGGTGTGTCCACCGGATCCGCGTGACCTGACTCTGCTCACGCAGGGCACCCACCACGATCCGCACGCGGTCCTGGGTGCGCACCCGCACCCCGACGGCACCGTGATCCGGGCGCTACGCCCGGGCGCCGAATCCGTCTCGGTGCGGATCGGCGGGCGCGATCACCCGCTGCAGCGGGTCGCCGACGACGTCTTCAGCGCGCTGGTCGCGGTCGACGACCTGGCGGACTACCGCCTGGTGGTGACCTACCCGGGCGCGTACACGGTGGTGACCGCCGACGGGTACCGGTTCCTCCCGACCCTCGGCGAACTGGATCTGCACCTGTTCGGGGAGGGCCGGCACGAGCGGCTCTGGGACATCCTCGGCGCGCATCCGCGCACGTACGACACCCCCGACGGCGTCGTGCACGGCACGTCGTTCGCGGTGTGGGCGCCCGGTGCCCGCGGCGTCGCGGTCACCGGCGACGTCGACCTGTGGGGCGGGCGGACCTTCCCGATGCGCGTGCTCGGTTCGACCGGGGTGTGGGAGGTGTTCGTCCCCGACGTCGGACCCGGTGAGATGTACAAGTTCCGGATCCACGGCCGCGACGGCAGCGTCCGCGACAAGGCCGACCCGATGGCGTTCGCGACGGAGGTTCCGCCGGCGACCGCGTCGATCGTCACCGCCTCGACGCACCGATGGTCCGACGGCGAGTGGATGGCGGCCCGCGCCGGCACGGAGCCGAGCCGGGAACCGATGAGCGTGTACGAGGTCCACCTCGGATCGTGGCGTCCCGGACTGAGCTACACCGAACTCGCCGACGAACTGAGCACGTACGTCATCGAGGCCGGGTTCACGCACGTCGAACTGCTGCCCGTGGCCGAGCACCCCTACGGCGGCTCGTGGGGCTACCAGGTGACGTCGTACTACGCGCCGACCGCCCGATTCGGGACGCCCGACGACTTCCGTGCGTTCGTCGACCGGCTGCACCGGGCCGGGATCGGCGTCATCGTCGACTGGGTGCCGGCGCATTTCCCCAAGGACGACTGGGCGCTGGCCCGGTTCGACGGTTCCCCGCTGTACGAGCACGCGGATCCGCAGCGCGGCGAGCAACTCGACTGGGGCACCTACGTGTTCGACTTCGGCCGCCGCGAGGTCCGGAACTTCCTGGTCGCCAACGCCCTGTTCTGGCTCGACGAGTTCCACGTCGACGGTCTGCGTGTCGATGCCGTGGCCTCGATGCTGTACCTCGACTACTCCAGGCCGTCCGGGCAGTGGACACCCAACGTCCACGGGGGTCGCGAGAATCTCGAGGCGGTGGCGTTTCTGCAGGAGATGAACGCGACCGTGCACAAGCATCACCGGGGTGTCGTGACCGTCGCCGAGGAGTCGACGTCGTGGCCGGGCGTCACGCGCAGCACCAACGTCGGCGGACTCGGGTTCACCATGAAATGGAACATGGGCTGGATGCACGACACCCTCGGGTACCTGCAGCGCGACCCCGTCCACCGAACCTTCCACCACCACGAGATCACGTTCTCGCTCATGTACGCGTGGAGCGAGAACTACCTGCTGCCGATCAGCCACGACGAGGTCGTCCACGGCAAGGGCACGCTGTGGTCGCGCATGCCGGGTGACGACTACGCGAAGGCCGCGGGCGTGCGTGCGCTGCTGGCGTACATGTGGGCGCACCCCGGCAAGCAGTTGCTGTTCATGGGGCAGGAGTTCGGGCAGCGGGCCGAGTGGTCCGAGGAGCACGGGCTCGACTGGCACGAACTCGAGGACCCGGAGACCGGCGACCTGCACCACGGCGTCCACGCCCTCGTCTGCGATCTCAATGCCGTCTACCGCGCCAATCCGCCGTTGTGGACGCTGGACACCTCCCCCGGCGGATATTCGTGGATCGACGCGAACGACACCGAGAACAACGTGCTGAGCTTCCTGCGGTACGGCAGCGACGGCTCGATCGTCGCCTGCCTGTACAACTTTTCGGGGTCGGCGCACGAGAAGTATCGTGTGGGCTTGCCCGAACCGGGCAATTGGTCTGAGATCCTCAATACCGACGCGCTGCAGTACCAGGGGTCGGGCTTGGGTAACTTCGGCGCGGTGACGGCCCTGGAGCGGCCGTGGCACGGTCGGCCGGCGTCGGCGGAGGTGACGCTACCGGCGAGTGCGGCCATCTGGATGCGGCTGGAAAGGTGAGGGACACGCGGTGACTGGGCGGGATCGGTGACACGCACTCGGCGACCGGCAGGTGCCGTCGCGACATCCCTCGTGCTGGTGGCGGTGGCGATGAGCGCGGCCGCCGGATGCTCGTCGACCATCGACGGGCGCGCGGTGTCCATCTACGACGATCCGTTCACGGTGGCCGGACTCCCCGCGCAGGGCGGTCCGAGTGGACCCCGTGAGGGTGCACCGGACACGTCCCGCACCGTGACCGACGGCGACGGCGGCGCGATCGACACTCTCGCCGCGAACGCGATCGCCGACATCGAGGACTACTGGACGGCGGAATACCCGACGATCTTCAAGGGCAGATTCCAGCCGGTCACCGATCTGTTGTCGTGGAACCCCGACGACACCGGCGGCCACCGATTCTGCGGGATGGCCACCGAGGACCTCGTCAACGCGGCGTACTGCGTCAAGCAGGACACGATCGGCTGGGACCGCTCCTACCTGCTGCCGGGCCTGGTCGACACGTTCGGGCCGATGTCGGTGGTGATGGTGCTGGCGCACGAGTACGGTCACGCGATCCAGCAGAAGGCCGGACTGGTGGGCGAGGACGATCCGGGCATCGTGTTCGAACAACAGGCGGACTGTTTCGCGGGCGCGTTCATCCGCCACGTCGCGGAGGGGCGCGCCGCGCGTTTCACCCTCAACACGTCCGACGGACTCAACTCGGTGCTCGCAGCGACCGTCTCGGTGCGCGACACCGACCCCAGCGATCCCGAATCGATTCACGGTTCGGCATTCGAACGCGTCACCGCGGCCCAGATCGGATTCACCGACGGGGCGGGCGCGTGCACCCGCATCGACGCCGACGAGATCACGTCGCGACGGGCCGACCTGCCGCAGCGGTTCGACGGACGCAACGACGACGGTGAGCTGCCGGTGACGGAGGAATCGCTGACGGCGATCTTCGACTCCTTCGGGAGGGTGTTCGCCCTCGCCGACCCGCCCACCCTCGATCTCACCGGGATCGACACCGACTGCCGGGACGCGAGTGCCACCGAACCGGTCTCGTACTGCCCCGCCACCAACACGATCGGCGTCGACGTCCCGGCCCTCGCCGAACGTGGGCGCCCGAGCACGGTGACCGGCGACGACGTCCTCAGCGCCGACGTCACCGGCGACTACGGCGCGTACGTCCTGCTCGCCTCCCGCTACACCCTCGCGGTGCAGAAGGCTGCGGGGCTGTCGCTGTCGGGCCCACAGGCAGCGTTGCGCGCGGCGTGCCTGTCGGGCGCGGTCACCGCGGCGCTCAGTCCGGATCAGGCGGCCCCCACCGACACGCGCACGGTGTGGCTGTCGCCCGGCGATCTCGACGAGGCCATCTCCGGCCTGTTGTCCGACGGCCTGGCCGCGAGCGACGTGGACGGCAACACCGTGCCCAGCGGGTTCTCCCGCGTGGACGCGTTCCGCACCGGTGTCCTCGGCGGACAGCAGACCTGCGACGGCCGCTACCGCTGAGGAACGCCGATGGACGCGGGTCCTGCGCCGGTCAGTACAGCGCTGACGCGAGCTTCCGACGGGCCGCGACCAGGACCGGCTCGGCCGGGTCGAACAACTCGAACAGCTCGAGCAGACGGGTCCGCACGGTCGTCCGGTCGTCGCCGGCCGTGCGACGGACGAGCGCGATGAGCCGGTCGAATGCGGCCTCGGGCCGCTGCGAGTACAGCTCGGCGTCGGCCGCGGCGAACTGGGCATCGATCGAGTCGGGCTGCGCGTCCGCGGCCGTGATCGCGTCGTCGGGCAGCTCCTGCACCCGACCGAGGAACCGGACCTGCCGCAGCGCGGCGAGTGCCTGCTCGTTCGCGGGCTCGGAGTTGAGAATCAGGTTGTAGGCGGCCTCGGCACCGGCGAAGTCGCCCTCATCCAGCGCGTTCTCGGCGGCCACGAAGCGGGGATCCTCGGGTTCGGGCTCCTGCTCGGCGCCGTCAGCGGACGGCGGGCCGGCCAGCTTGCCCTTGACGGCCTCCTGCAGGGCGGCGATCCACTGGCGCAACTGCGGTTCGGGCTGGGCACCGGCGAAGTCCGCGAGCGGCTGGCCACCGGCGATCGCGACCACCGTCGGGACGGACTGGACACCGAACGCCTGCGCGATGCCGGGGTTGGCATCGACATCGATCTTCGCGAGGACCCAGTTGCCGCCGCCCTCGTGTGCGAGCTGCTCGAGCACCGGGGACAGCTGCTTGCAGGGTTCGCACCAGGTGGCCCACAGGTCCACGATCACCAGGACCTGCATGGACCGTTCGAGCACCTCGGCCTGGAAGGTGGCCTCGGTGACGTCGATGACCGGTGCGAGACCGGTGGTGCTCACGGGGGCCGAGTCGCCTGCGGGCGGGCCCGCGGGCGCGCTCGGCGGCTGCTGCGCACGGTCCCTGAGACCGGACAGGTCGACGGCTCCGGACATGGCCGCAGCGGAACGAGGGGACGGACGAGAACCAGGTCGAGTCACGGATTCAGTTTGTCACGAGTGGCGGGCGGGCAGCCATTCCGGCCCGCCACCGGAGCGTCCGTCAGGCGAGAGCGGGCTCGGACTTCGCGGAACCCGTGGTCGACAGCTCGCCGAGGCGCCCGTTGCGCGCGGCCCACATCTCGAACCAGATGGTCATGAACGGCGGAAGGCTGGAGACCATCGCGAGCGCAAGCGTCTTGAAGTCCCACTTGACCGCGCGCGCGGTGAACAGCGCGACGATCACGTAGATCACGAAGATCGCACCGTGGATCGGTCCGAAGATCTTGACGCCGATCTCCGGGCCGCCATTGATCTCCGGGATGTGCTTGAACGCCATGCCGATCAACAGACCGGCCCAACTGAACGCTTCCAGGACGGCCACGCAACGGAAACGTTTGGGCCACGAGCTGAGATCGAAGAAGTTCGCCATGGCCGCCATTGTGCCCGACAAACTACGACACCCCGTAGTTGAGACTCGTCACAGTCTCGACCACGGGGTGCCGTCGAGGGGTATGAACTACTTCTTCGGGACCCGGACGATCAGCGCGTCGCCCTGTCCGCCACCGCCGCACAGCGCCGCCGCGCCGATGCCGCCGCCGCGTCGCTGCAGCTCGAGGACCAGGTGCAGCGCGATGCGGGCACCGGACATGCCGAGCGGGTGACCGATCGCGATCGCGCCACCGTTGACGTTCACCTTCGCGGCGTCGATCCCCAGCTCCCCGGTGGACGCGATACCCACGGCCGCGAACGCCTCGTTGATCTCGACCAGGTCCAGGTCCTTCGGGTCGATGCCCTCACGCTCGCACGCGCGGGCGATCGCGCGCGCCGGCTGCGACTGCAGGGTCGAATCGGGACCCGCGACGACGCCGTGCGCGCCGATCTCCGCGATCCACTCGAGACCCAGCTCCTCGGCCTTGGCCTTGCTCATCACGACCACGGCAGCCGCACCGTCGGAGATCTGCGACGCGGTGCCGGCGGTGATCGAACCGTCCTTGGCGAACGCCGGACGCAGCTTGGCCAGCGACTCGACGGTGGTGTCGGCGCGGATGCCCTCGTCCTCGGTCACGACGATCGGCTCACCGCGACGCTGCGGGATCGTCACCGGCACGACCTCGTCGGCGAACAGCCCGTCCTTCCACGCACGGGCAGCGTTCTGGTGCGAGGCGGCCGCGAACGCGTCCTGCGCCTCGCGGGTGATGCGCTGGTCCTCGTCCTGGTTGCGCTGCTCGGTGAGGTTGCCCATCGGCTGGTCGGTGAAGATGTCGTGCAGGCCGTCGTACGCCATGTGATCGCGCAGCGTCACATCGCCGTACTTGAAGCCCTCACGGCTCTTCTCGAGCATGTGCGGCGCGCGCGACATCGATTCCTGGCCGCCCGCGACGACGACGTCGAACTCGCCGGCACGGATCAACTGGTCGGCCAGCGCGATCGCGTCGACACCCGACAGGCACACCTTGTTGACGGTCAGAGCGGGAACACTCATCGGGATGCCCGCGGCCACGGCCGCCTGACGTGCCGGCATCTGCCCCGCGCCGGCGGTGAGGACCTGACCCATGATCACGTACTCGACCTGCTCGGGCGCCACCCCGGCCTTCTCCAGCGCACCCTTGATCGCTACACCGCCGAGGTCGGAGCCCGAAAGGTCCTTCAGGGATCCGAGCAGCCGTCCGACGGGGGTCCGGGCCCCGGCAACGATGACAGAAGTGGTCAAGATTCCTCCAGCGGTCGATCTTGGTCCGGGGCGGCGGTCTGAGCCGTGACCCGGCGCGAACAGTTCAAACGGTAGCGCTACCGTCTGATACATGACATCTTCCTCCCCCAGCACCGCCGCGAGCGGACTGACCTCCGAGCTCGTGACCGCGATCGACCACGTCGGTATCGCAGTGCCGGATCTCGACGCCGCCATCGCGTGGTACGGCAAGCACCTCGGCATGGTCAACCTGCACGAAGAGGTCAACGAGGAGCAGGGCGTCCGCGAGGCCATGCTTGGATACCCGGGCCAGGTTGCCGGCGCCACCGCGATCCAGCTCCTCGCTCCTCTGAACGAGAACTCCACGATCGCCAAGTTCATCGATCGCAGTGGCCCGGGCCTGCAGCAGCTGGCCTTCCGCGTCACCGATATCGACGCGATCAGCGCGCAGCTCCGCGCCGACGGCGTGCGTCTGCTGTACGACGCACCGCGCCGCGGCACCGCCGACTCGCGCATCAACTTCATCCACCCGAAGGACGGCGGCGGCGTGCTCATCGAGCTCGTCGAGCCGGCAGCCGACGGCGGACACTGACCCGGAGTCTTCCGATGCCGCCGCGGAGTGGGCAAGGTGTGACGACGCCGGTCCCACTCCGCGGGCGCCGAGGCCATCGTCGCCGGTAGATTGGCAGCCATGGCCTACGATCACGACCGCGGCATGCCGTTCACCATCGTCCGCAAGGGATACGACAAGGACGAGGTTCGGCGCTACTACGACCGTTTCGATTCCGAGCTCCGCCTCACCGCGACCGACCGCGACGCGGCCGCCGCGCAGGCTCGGGAACTGGCCATTCAGCTCGAGGACGCGCGGGACGAGATCGACGAACTGCGCCGCGACGTCGACCGGCTGTCGGTGCCGCCCACCACCGCGGAGGGCATGAGCGAACGCATCTCTCGCATGCTGCGCCTGGCCTCCGACGAGGCCTCCGAGGTGCGCGCGAAGGCGGAAGCCGATGCCGCGGAGATGGTTTCGGTCGCCGAGCAGGAGAGCGAGCGACTCCGTCAGCTCTACGAGACGAAAATGAGCGAACTCGAGGACCGGCGTGCGGCCCTCGAACGCGAACACGAACAGACCATGACGGCGGCCCGGGCCGAGGGCACCCGGATCGTCGAAGCGGCCGTGGCCGAGCGCGACCGTCTCACCGCCGAGGCCGAGGCGAAGCGCGCGCAGGTCCAGCAGGACTTCGAGATCACGATGGCCGAGCGCCGCGCCAAGGCACTCGCGGCCATCGAGGAACTCGAGACCAACAGCAAGGCCGAAGCCCACCGTCGTCTCACCGACGCCAGCCGGGAGGCGCAGCGACGCCTGCAGGTCGCCACCGAACAGTCCGAGCGCAAGATCGCGCACGCGAAGGAACTCGCCGAGGAACTGCGGGTGTTGCGCAGTCGAATCCTCGCTCAGCTGCTCGGTATTCGAGGCCAGCTCGATTCGGTACCGGCGATGCTCGCCTCGGTCAACCGCGAGTCCGAACTCCTCGACAACGCCGAGTCCTCGGCGGCGTCGGACGGTGAATCAGCCGATTCGGGTGACGGATCCGACGAATCCGATTCGCCGTCGGACGAGCAGCTGCCCGCGCGAACCAAGTAGCTCGGCTAGGACCAGCGACGCGTCAGTCCCCGTGTGCGACGGCCGGCCCAGCACCCCGTGTGCCAGTGCCGGCGGTCGTCCGCGCCACCGGAGTCGGACGGCCACGCCACGACGTGCGCGACACCGGGTCGCACCTCCTGATCGCAGCCCGGGCAGCGGTACGTCTTCGTGGCCCGCGCACCCGGAATCTGCCGGACCATGAAACGTTCGTCGTCGTAGCCGGACGGACCCGACTCCTCGCGGGCGACAGCGTTTCCGAACAGGCTGCCGTCACCGACATGCGCATCGGCCGACTCGCTGCGACGGTGGGGTTTACGGGGCTGATTGCGACGCGGCACCACACCAGTCTAGGGGCCGGTCGTCACGCTCCTGCGAGCGCTCAGAACAAGCGGAACTCGGTACTCTCGGTGCCCCGCAGCGCCTCGTAGTCGAGGACCAGGCAGCGAATACCGCGGTCCGTCGCGAGCGTCTTGGCCTGCGGCTTGATCTGCTGAGCCGCGAAGACACCGGTCACGGGGGCCAGCAGCGGATCCCGATTGAGCAGTTCGAGGTACCGGGTGAGCTGTTCGACGCCGTCGATCTCGCCGCGCCGCTTGATCTCGACGGCAACCGTGGCCCCGTCGGCGTTGCGGCACAGCAGGTCGACGGGACCGATCGCCGTCATGTACTCGCGGCGGATGAGCGTGAACCCCTCCCCCAGCGTTTCGACGTGTTCGGCCAGGAGCTCCTGCAGATGCGCCTCGACGCCGTCCTTCACGAGTCCGGGATCGATGCCGAGTTCGTGACTCGAGTCGTGCTCGATCTCCTCGATGGTGATCTGCAGTTCCTCGCCGGCCTTGTTCGTCACCACCCACAGCTGCTTGGGGGCACCGTCTTCGGTCTCGCCGTCGGTGGTCTCGGCAAGCCAGCACGGCGGGCTCATCCAGTTCAGCGGCTTGTACGCGCGATCGTCGGCGTGGATGCTGACCGAGCCGTCCGCCTTGATGAGGAGCAGCCGTCGGGCCATCGGCAGGTGGGACGTCAGGCGACCGACGTAATCGACACGGCAACGAGCAATGACAAGACGCACTCGGCCCACCCTAGTGGATCGAATACTCTCGAACGACCATGGACCCGCGCCGACCCGTCGACACGCCACTAGGCTCCCGTCTGCTCGGAACGCCCTCGGAGACACCGCGCATCCGACGGATCCGGGTCCAGACGCTCCTCACCACGTCCCTGCTCGGGGCCAACCTCGTCGGCGCCACCGTCGTCGCGGTGCTCGTGACCTTCGTCGTGCCCGGACCGGAGCTGCTCGAGCCGAAGTTCCGGTTCCTCAACTTCGTCTTCGTCCCGGTGTACCTGGCCGTCGCACTGATCGTCGGAACCATCATGGGGACCACGCGCGCACTGCACAGCCTGCAGTGGATCGTGCAAGACAGGCCACCCACCGAAGCGGACAGGCTGACGGCACTGACGATGCCGTGGCGGCTGACCAGGATGCAGATCGGCCAGTGGACGATCGCACTTCTCCTGCTGACCCCCGCGTATGCCCTCGTCGACCCGGAGACCGTTCCGAAGATCGCGTTCACCATCGCGTTCGGCGGCATCACCATCTGCGCCTTCAGCCACCTCTTCAGTGAGTTCGCGCTGCGACCGGCCTCGGCCCGCGCGCTCGAGACCGGCGGACGGCCGAATGTGCGACTCGGCGGCGTCGTCGGACGCACCCTGCTCGCCTGGATCCTCGGCACCGGGGTCCCGGTCGCCGGGCTGATGATCGTCGCGGCGTACAGCCTCACCAGCCGCGACACCACACTTCCCCAACTCGTCATCGCCGTTCTCGGGCTCGGTGCGATCACCCTCTTCTTCGGACTACTGCTGATCCTTCTCAACGCCCGCGCGACGGTCGCACCCATCCGCTCCGTCAAATCCGGCATGAGCCGGATCGAGGAAGGCAACCTCGATACCCGGGTCGTCGTGTACGACGGCACCGAACTCGGCGAACTCCAGTCCGGGTTCAATCGGATGGCCGACGGCCTGCGCGAGCGCGAGCGGATCCGGGACCTCTTCGGGCGGCATGTCGGCCAGGATGTCGCCGAGGCCGCACTCGTCGCGCCGCTCCGCCTCGGTGGTGAGGAACGCGACGTCGCGATCTTCTTCGTCGACCTGGTCGGCTCGACGGAACTCGCCGCCACGCGACCGCCCGGTGAGGTGGTCGACCTTCTCAACCGGTTCTTCGAGGTGGTGGTCGACGAGGTCGACCGCCACGGCGGGTTCGTCAACAAGTTCGAGGGCGATGCTGCACTCGCGATATTCGGTGCGCCGCGCGATCTTCCGGACGCCGCCGGTCACGCGCTGGCCGCGGCGCGAGCCATCCGACGCCGACTCCCGATCGAGGTTCCGGAGTGCCATGCCGCCATCGGCGTTGCGGCCGGCACCGCAGTCGCCGGAAACGTCGGGGCCCGTGAACGGTTCGAGTACACCGTGATCGGGGATCCGGTGAACGAGGCCGCGCGGCTGTCGGAGCTGGCGAAGACCATCCCGGGAGCCTTGATCGCCTCCGACCGCGCGGTCGCCACCGCCGATCCGTGGGAGTCGCGGTTGTGGATGCTCGGCGACGCGGTGACGCTCCGCGGCCGGGTGGTCCCCACCCGTTTGGCCATGCCCGTCGACGCTCCGGCAGTGGAATCGATCGGCTGACGTCACGCGCGGGCGGCCACGGTCTTCTCGGGCTGAGCGAGGAGACTGTCAACGGAAGGCCGGCCGACCGTGAGGCGCGCGACGATCGCGATGAGCGCGAGGACGGCAAACACAAACCCTGCCCAGGGAACCTGGTGGATCCCGAACTGCGACACGAACCAGCCACCCACGGCGGTACCCACCGCGATGCCGAGGTTCGAGAACGAGATGAAGAGACTGTTGCCGAACTCGGGCGCCGCTGATGCGTCGACGCCCAGCCAACTCTGACTCACGATGAGGCCGCCGGAATGCACTGTGCCCCAGACGATCACCACCGCCACCATGGGGACCAGGTACGGCCCTGCGGCGTAGACGAGCAGGTACAGGCCGGCACAGAGAATCGGGAAGCCGAGGACCGTGCGGACCAGGTTCTTCTGCAGGAGACCGCCGAAGAGGAAGTTCCCGATCGTCATCACCACGCCGAACATCATCAGCATGACACCGGTCCAGGCACCGTCCATATCCGTGACCTGGATCAGGTATTCGGCGAAGTAGCTGTAGACGGAGAACATCGCGGCGAAGACGAACACGATGGAGGCGATCGTCAACCAGAGTCGTGGTCGGCGCATGATGCGGACCTGCGCACCGTAGGAGATCCGCTGCCCGACAGGCTCGGCCGGCAGCAGAGCGAGGATGCCAACGAAGGCGACGAGGTTGACTACGCCGCCGAACGAGAACGCCGCCGCCACGGAGATGTGCTCGGAAAGGTACGCGGTCAGCGGAACGCCGAATGCGAAACCGATTGTGACGCCGGCGAACACCTTCGTCGCCGCGCGCGTGGCCTGTTCGGCGGGCACAAGACGGGCTGCAGTCGCCAGGGCCACCGAGAAGAAGACCGGGTGGAACAGGGCGGGGATGACACGGAATGCGAACATCACCTCGAAGCTACTGGTCGCCGCGTACACGAAGTTCGACAGCGCGAAGACTGCGATCGCCGCGAGCAGTACGGTCTTCCTGTTGATTGCGGATGCCAGCAGCGTCACGAACGGCCCGAATGCCGCGACCACAAGGGCGAATATCCCGACCAACCAGCCGGCCGTCGCGGGCGCGATGGCAAACTTCTCGGAGATCTGGGGCAGCACCCCGATGATCCCCATTTCCGTCGTGATGATCCCGAACACGCCCACGGCGAGCACGAGAATCATGTGGTTCGACTTCTTCATCGGTTCCTTCCACGCGAGGTGCAAGACCACGCGAGAATCCTTTTACATCGATAGATCTAGATATCTAGATAGATTGCGGCGCGCGAATGCCCTCACAACGAGTTGCGCACATAGTCCGAGAACTCCTCGATCACCCCCTCGTTCCTGCGGTAGTACGTCCACTTACCGACGCGATCCGACTCCAGCAGGCCGGCGTCTTTCATGATCTGGAGATAGCTCGAGACGACCGACTGCGCCAGGCCCGCCTTCGACTGGATGTCCCCGACACACACGCCGATGTGGAATCCGAGATCCTGCTGAACGTACGACTGCTCATCGAAGTAGCGCGCCGGCTCCTTCAGCCACTGCATGATCTGCAATCGCGTCGGGTTGGATAGCGCCTTGAAAATCGCCAACGGCTCCACCTCGCGTCCGCCTCTCCACTCACAGCCCGCCCATACGCGAACATATCTATTTTTATAGATGCATCATCGGAAGTCAACTGGGCTCCAATCCGTCTGGTCACCCGGATCCCGCTCTCGCCGTCTACCGGGCGGGAGGGGTTTTCGGGTGCAGACATGCGGAAATGCCGAAGGCCCCCACCCTGATGGGTGGGGGCCTTCGGTGAAAGGGTGTTCGGCGGTGTCCTACTCTCCCACACCCTGTCGGGTGCAGT
>NZ_JBNPXA010000028.1:0-27660 GCF_050433545.1 Rhodococcus sp. BE178
CCGCTGCTCGGCTCGCTGCCCGAGGCCGCACAGGCCTCCCTCGGCCAGCAGGTGCCCCACCCCTCGCGCCTGGGCGACCCCGCCGAGTACGGCTCGCTCGCCGCACACATCGTCTCCAACCCGATGCTCAACGGCGAGGTCATCCGCCTCGACGGCGCCATCCGCATGGCCCCGCGCTGATCACTTCGAGGTGAGGATGGGGCCGACGGCAGGATCCGACGACCGTGAGTTCTGCGGTTGTTCGGTTCCCTGCGGTTCGGCCCCATTCTCGACAGCGCACCGGAAACGTTGAGCGAGCGCGGTTTCCACGCAGCAGCGGTCCGCTCCCCGAAACCGAACCGGCCACCGACGGCATCGAGTCCGTTCTATCGGGCCCGACAGGATCGGCTACCTGACCGATCATCGAGAACCTGTACAGCGAGGAGAAGTTGTGCTGTCTACCGCCTTCACCGAAACCTTCGGCGTCCGCCACCCCATCGTGCAGGGCGGCATGCAATGGGTCGGCCGCGCCGAACTCGTTGCCGCCGTGGCCAATGCCGGCGCCCTGGGCATGATCACCGCGCTCACCCAGCCCACCCCGGACGACCTCGCCAAGGAAATCGCCCGCACCCGCGAGCTGACCGACCAGCCGTTCGGCGTGAACCTGACGATCCTGCCCGCGATCACTCCGCCGCCCTACGACGAATACCGGCAGGTGATCATCGAATCCGGCGTCAAGATCGTCGAGACCGCCGGCTCCAATCCCGCACCGCACCTGCCCCACTTCCACGCCGCCGGGGTCAAGGTGCTGCACAAGTGCACCAGCGTCCGGCACGCCATCAAGGCCCAGGACGCCGGCGTCGACGGCATCAGCATCGACGGCTTCGAGTGCGCGGGACATCCCGGCGAGGACGATGTCCCGGGTCTGGTGTTGATCGCCGCCGCCGCCGAACAGATCACCATCCCGATGATCGCGTCCGGCGGCTTCGGCGACGGTCGCGGCCTCGTCGCCGCCCTCGCGCTCGGGGCCGACGGCATCAACATGGGCACCCGCTTCATGTGCACCGAGGAATCCCCGATCCACCGCACCATCAAGGAAGCGATCGTCGCCGCGACGGAGACGGACACCGAGTTGATCTTCCGGCCGCTGCGCAACACCGCACGGGTGGCCAGCAACACCGTCAGCCGTGAGGTCGTCGAGATTCTCGACCGCGGTGGACAGTTCGAGGACGTGCGCGAGTTGGTCGCCGGGGCCCGCGGCCGGCTCGTCTACGAGAACGGCGACCCGGAGGCCGGGATCTGGACCGTCGGCACCGTCCAGGGCATCATCCACGACATCCCCACCGCAGGCGCACTCGTCGAACGCATCGTCGCCGACGCGGAGGCCCTGATCTCCGAGCGCCTCGCCGGGCTGATCGGCAGCGACCGGGGAACCCACACCGTCAGCGCCTGATCCAGCGAGGAGCAAAGAGAATGCAGCGCACCCAGTTCGAAGCCGACCACGAGGCGTACCGCGAGACGGTTCGCGAGTTCCTGGCACGCGAGATCGAGCCGAACTACGAACGGTGGGAGCAAGAGCGGCTGATCAGCCGCTCGGCGTGGCTCGCTGCCGGCAAGTTCGGCATCCTCGGACTCGGCATCTCGGAGGAGTTCGGTGGGGCCGGCGTCACTGACTTCCGTTTCCGCCAGGTCGTCTTCGAGGAAGTCGCGCGGGCAGGCACCACCTCGTTCGGAACGGGGATCAACACTCAGGACGACATTGTCGTCCCGTACATCGCGAACCTCGGCACCGTCGAGCAGAAGGCCCGTTGGCTGCCCGGGATGGCCGCCGGTGAGGTGATCGGCGCGATCGCGATGACCGAGCCCGGTGCCGGTTCGGACCTCCAGGGCATTCGGACCACTGCGGTACGTGACGGCGACGAATGGGTGATCAACGGCCAGAAGACATTCATCACCAACGGAATCCATGCCGACGTCGTAATCGTGGTGTGCCGGACCGATCCCGAGGCGGGCTCGAAGGGCTTCTCACTGATCGTCGTCGAGCGTGACACCCCCGGGTTCACGCGCGGGCGAAAGCTGCACAAGGTCGGACTGGCCGGCCAGGACACCGCAGAGCTGGTCTTCGAGGACGTCCGGGTGCCGGCCGAGAACCTGCTCGGAACCGAGGGCGCAGGATTCATCCACCTGATGGAGAATCTGCCGCTCGAGCGAATCTCGATCGCCGTGAGTGCCATCACGTCCGCCCGCGCCGCCTACGAGTGGACCAAGAACTACGTGTTCGAGCGAAAGGTATTCGGAAAGCCGATCGGCGATCTGCAGAACACCCGCTTCGCGCTCGCTGAAATGCGGACGGAGATCGAGGTCACCGAATCACACATCGACCGCAGCATTCTCGCGCTGAACGCCGGTGAGCTCACTGCAGTGGACTCGTCGATGAGCAAGTGGTGGGCGACCGAACTCCAGAAGCGTGTCATCGACCGCTGCGTGCAACTGCATGGCGGCTACGGCTACATGATGGAATACCCGATCGGCCGCGCCTACGTCGATTCCAGGATCCAGACCATCTACGGCGGTACCACCGAGATCATGAAGGAGATCATCGGCCGGGATATCGCCGCCGAGTTCCGGTGACACGAACTCTCCGAACCACACCGGCGGGCATCCGGCGCGGAGGGAGATCGCCGGACTTCGGCTACATACGAACGGCGTACGCCACTGCGTCGAGCACCGGAAAGCTACTCCGATTCGACTGGCCCCGCGACGGTCTGGTTCTCAACAACAAAACGGCCCTGGTCTGATCGAGCCTCTGAGGCCGTACATCCGGCGAGCAGCGGTTCCGTTGGGCGTGCACACGGCGACCTGCCATGTGCACGCCCAGTGCTGTCTGTCGGCCCGTCCGGCGCCCAGAGCTCGTCAGTAATGCTCGATGTGGGCCCGGATCGCTCCGTCGGCTCGCACCCAGCCCTTCCCTCGCGCGTACTCCCGCATTGCCTGGAAGCCGGTCCGCCAATCGTCACCGGCACCATCCGCATCGGCCAGTCGTGCGACCGCCGCGGCGGATATCCAGGCATGCCCATCGACTGCCTCCCCCACCCATGCAGCCTCGAGAGCCTTTCCAACCCGAACGATCTCGTAGTCGGCCGGCGCACGCACCGCAAAGTCGGTGAAGGTGTCCCGATCTTCCAGCAGGACCGCACCGAACTCGTTTACCACCAATTGCATGACTGCTCCTCAATCCTGAGTGTGCTGGGACGGCCGGGATCTTCCTGCCGAGGTTCGCTCGCGCCCGGGGTCTCACGACCGCCTCCGGCCGCGAGGCGCGACTCCCGGAGGGCCCCATGGGGACGATGCGTGCGCGACTCTAAGCCGACCTTGTTTCGAAACTCAAGTGGCGGAGCCAACTTCAGCGGCCGGAGCGTCGTCCCGCGCCACGACGCACCCCAAACCCTCCAATCCGCCGCCCTTCGCCCTGCTATCCGCGACTCCCGGGACTGCGAGTCCGGTCGCCGAACATACCCCAACTCGAGAGTCCCAGCGTCCTAGCGCCTTTCGGCGTCATCGACACGCGCGCCCTTGCCCCCAAGATCTTCGCCGAAGGTCTTGACGTGACGTAAAACTAAAACTAACGTCACTTTTATCTATTGTGACTGGCACCACTGGAAGGAACATCGCATGAAACTGGGCGTCATGAGCCTCGGCGACCACCTACCCAACCCGCACACGGGGATTCGCACTTCACAGGGCGAGCGTCTGCGCTCCATCGTCGACAGTTCGGTGGAAGCGGAGAGCTTGGGATTCTCCATGATCGCGCTGGGAGAGCACCACTTCAACGACTACATCATCTCTTCACCGCAGCTCATGCTCGCTGCAATTGCCGAGCGCACCGAGCGGATCCGGCTGGCCACTGCCGTGACCCTGCTGGCCACCTCGGACCCGGTCCGTGTGGCAGAGGATTTCGCAACGCTCGACCAGCTGTCCGGAGGTCGGGCCGAGATCGTCGTCGGACGCGGCATCAACCCCGAAACCTACGCGGCATTCGGTGGTCTGGACCCCAAGCAGGGCCACGCCATCATGAGCGAGAAGGTCCAGCTGCTGGATCAGCTCTGGAACTCGAAGGAGCCCTTCGACTGGTCCGGCGAGTTCCGCGGACCGCTCGAGAACGTACAGCTCAAGCCCTCACCGCTCGCGAGCGCGCCCCGCTTGTGGATGGGCACCGGCACCACCGAGGAGTCCGTCCGACGGACGGCCGCACAAGGGCTGCCCCTGATGCTGCCGAGCATCTTTGCCCGCATCGACACCTGGGGCCCGCTCGTGAAGATCTACCGCGAGCTCATGGAGGAGCAGGGCAAGCAGGCGGTGGTCGGCTCCTGCAGCTACGTTCACGTCGCACCTGACAGCCAGACCGCACGCGAGCAGTGGCGCCCCTACCTGACCGGGTATGTCACGTGGGCACGCCAACTGCTCGGCAACAAGTCCCCCGTGAACTACGAGGAACTGATCGAGGGAACGGCTATGTGCGGCAGCCCCGAAGAGGTTGTCGAGCGCATGAACACGTTCAAGGAGATCATCGATCCCGACGTCCACCTGGCGGTCTTCGACGTGGGTGGGCTCCCGCACGAGATGCTCATGGACACGATGGCGCTGTTCGCCGCCGAGGTCATGCCCAAGCTGTAAGCGCATCCCCGTCAGCGATATCGATACAAACCAGGACTGCAGCGACAAGATCGAAGGGGCCATCAAGGTGCACACAACGAGTACCGGGCACCAGAGCGTGGGCACGAAGGGACAGCAGACCGCACAGCTCATCAAGACCGCTGCACGCACCGTCTTCAAGCGCGACGGCTATCTCAATGCCAGGATGACCGATATCGCTGACGAGGCCGGCAAGTCTCCGGCCACGCTCTACAACTACTTCGACAACAAGCGGGAGATCCTCCACGCGATGTTGGAGGACTTCTTGAGCCGCGTCCTCGATCAGGGGAACCCTGATCCGCAGGGCGTGTACACCTCGGAATCACTGAGATCGGCCATCGCCGTGTTCTGGCGCACCTACACCGAGTTCCTTCCTGAATTGGTCGGAATCACGCACGCGGCGTCGGTCGAGGACGAGTTCCTGCAAGCATGGATGCAGATTCGTGAGGTAGGCGTCAAGCAGATTGCCGGACGAGTCAAAGTGCTTCAGCGACAAGGGCTAGTGGATCCGAAGCTGGATCCGTATGTCGCCGCATCAGCGCTCTCCTCCATGCTCGAACACAGTTGTTATCTGTGGCTGGGCATGGATGCAGGAGGGATTGGGCGACCTGGGTCGGATGACGAGGCGATCGACACCCTCACCTACCTGTGGTCGCGTGCGCTGGGAATCGAATGACCTGAGCACGAATGAGCGCCGGTGAACACCGGCGATCATTCGTTGATTGCGATCCGTAGTGTGTACGGGGTAGGTCAGAGAACGTCCGCGAGTTCTTTGAGCAGCGCAGCCTTGCCCTTCGCACCGACGATCGTCTTGACCGGCTTACCACCCTTGAACAGGATCAGCGTCGGGATCGACTTGACCTGGAAGTCGCGGCCGGAGGCCGGGTTGGCATCGATGTCGAGCTTCGCGATGGTCAACTTCTCGCTGTTCTCACCTGCAATTTCCTCGAGAACCGGGGCAACCATCTTGCACGGACCGCACCACGTAGCCCAGAAATCGACCAGAACAGGCTTGTCACTTGCCAGGACGTCCTGCTTGAAGGAATCGTCGGTGATGGTGACGGTATTCGACACGGTTACTCCTCGAGGGTTGGGAACGAGCGTAAAGGTAAAGCGATCAGAGGTCAGGGAGCGCCGACGACATCGACACTGTGACCGGCAGCGTCGAGCGTGTCGGCGGTGATATCCCCACGATCGGCAAGCCAGCGTTCGGCATCGATCGCCGCGGAGCATCCGGTGCCGGCAGCGGTGATGGCCTGACGGTACGTGTGATCGACCAGGTCACCGGCAGCGAACACGCCGTCGACGGAGGTCGCGGTGGAACCCGGAGCGACGCGGACGTAGCCGGCGTCGTCGAGCTCGACCTGGCCCTTGACGAGTTCACTGCGCGGATCGTGACCGATGGCGACGAACATGCCCGTGATGTCGAGGGTGGAGGTGTCACCGGTGACGGTGTCGCGGACCTCGAGTCCGGTGACACTGTTCTCGCCGAGCACCTCGACGGGTTCGGTGTTGGTCATGAAGCGGATCTTCTCGTTGGCCCTGGCACGTTCGAGCATGATGCGTGAGGCGCGGAACTCCTCGCGGCGGTGCACGAGGGTCACGGAGCGGGCGAAGCGGGTGAGGAAGGCGGCCTCCTCCATCGCGGAGTCGCCGCCGCCGACCACGACGATGTCCTGGTCGCGGAAGAAGAAGCCGTCGCAGGTGGCGCAGGCGCTGACGCCGCGGCCGAGGAGGCGTTCTTCACCGGGGATGCCGAGGTAACGGGCGGCTGCGCCCATCGCGAGGATGATTGCGTGCGTGGCGTAGGTTTCGCCGTTCGCGGTGACGGTTTTGATCGGTGCGCTCAGGTCGATCGCGTCGACGTCTTCGGTGCGGATGTCGGTCTCGAAGCGCAGGGCCTGCTCCCGCATCTGGTCCATGAGGTCGGGGCCCATGATTCCTTCGCGGAATCCGGGGAAGTTCTCGACCTCGGTGGTGGTCATGAGGGCGCCACCGAACTGGGTTCCCTCGAACAGAAGGGGCGCGAGCTCAGCGCGCGCGGTGTAGACGCCGGCGGTGTATCCGGCGGGGCCGGAACCGACAATGATGACGTCATGGACCGTGGACGGAGTGGTCATGCGGGCCTCTTTCAGGGGGCGACATGGGGGAAGTTCGAGCGGGCCGCACGATACTGACGGAGTCGCGAGCTCGTCGCATCAGATTTGACTCATCCGAACGAGTTGCCCAGCAAGATCATTCGACCTTCCGAACAGCTGACACGCTCTCGGATGAACGGTGCCCGGCTTCCCGGAATCTTCGGCTGTCTATAGCGACCCACAATACCTCTATAGCGAGCGCTAAGTAAAAACTCCACGACAAGAGGGACGCCACCGCGACCGCCCAGCAGGGCAACAAGAGATCTTGAACGGTCAGAAGACATTCATCACCAGCGGCATCCATACCGACATCGCGATCGTCGCCGCCCGAACCGATCCCAACGCAGGATCACGCGGTTTCAGCCTTCTTGTCGTCGAACGCGGGATGGCTGGATTCGCCCGCGGCCGAAAACTCCACAAAGTGGGTCTCGCCGGCCAGAACACGGCGGAGTAGTCGTTCGACAACGTTCGAGTTCCGGCAGCCAACCCCCTCGGCACCGAGGGCAGTGGCCTCATCCATCTGATGGAACAGCCTCCCCGTGAACGGCTTTCGAACGCTGTCAGTGCAATGTAACCGCACGGGCCGCTTACGCGTGGACCAAGGCCTATGCCTTCGACGGCACAGGCGAAATAGCGGGCCAACGACTCGAGCCGAGATCATGAAAGAGATCATCGGTCGCGATATCGCGAAGAACTGACGAAGGCCCTGAAACGAATGAGCGCCGGTGATTCACCGGCGCTCATTCGTTGCACGTCAAAGCAGTACGACAATCAGTTCAGCAGCGCGGCTATCACCGGAAGTGATGCGTCGGCATCTCCACGCTGGCCTCGCATGCTCGACGGCGTTTGAGCCAACGAGCCTTCCGCGACGCCGTGGTCATGACGCCACTCGACAAAGGTTCGGTGCTCGACCATGCGCCAGCGACCGTCACGGCGCTCGAATCGATCGATATATCGACCACCTGCAACGCCCTCGTAATCCTCACTTCGTCCGTCCCAGAACGTAGTTGAGGGAGCAGTCGGCGGAACTCGGTGATAGGCGGTGACGTAGGTTTCCACTTCGGCGACGTCACCGTCGAAGGAGAACAGCATGTTGCCCGTCTGATGATGGGTCCGCTCGAGGGAGCCCATCGACACCCGCGCGTTCTCCACCATCTTCTGCCAAGGCAGCTCGTTTCCGATGAAGACAGTTTTCCCGTCCTCATGGAATACGCTCGCCATCAGTTCCCATCGGTTCCGATCCACTGCGTGGCAGAAGCGGTTGACAACATCGGCGATTTCCGCACGGTCGACAAGCCGACTGGCTTCTACTCGACCGAGATCGTTTGTGCGCCAGGCCTCGACGACCGATCCCGAGATGCCGTCCTCTCGCTGTCCCCTCGCCTGCCCCGAGACAGCGGCAAGTCCGCCTTCCCGCGATGGACGGTGATTGCGCCACTCCGTGAGCAGGCGCCGGTCCGCAATCCGCCAGCGACCGTCGCGGAGTTCGAATCGGTCGATATAGCGAGCGCCGAGCATGACTTCGTACGCCTCACCCGTGCCACCGAAACCACCACCGACAGGCGCATCATGCGGAATGGCATGGAATGCCGTCACATACGTTTCGACGTGCGCGACGCTCCCCTCGAAAGCAATCATGATGTTGCCGACCTGGTGGTGCGTCGCCTCGACCGGCTCGAGAAGTGCGGAGCCTTGTGCGACGAATTCGCGCCAGCTTCCGCCGATCGATGACAATCGGCAGGTTGCGTCCTCGTGGAAAACCGAGTCCATCAACCACCAACGCCGACGATCCGTCGCATGGCAGTACCGATGGATGACATCTTCGATTTCGGCTCGGGCAGCTACTGATTCGAGTGTGTACGCAGTACTCATGTATCTCTGCCCCCTCCTACGCTTCGGCGGGCACGTTTGCCGGCAGATCACACGAAGCAGTGCCGTCGTCATTGAGGACACACACCGGGCAGTCTTCCTGATCGGCGCCGAGCGCGCCGTCCGCCGCCTGAACCATCTCGGCGAAGAGTTCCTGACGCTCCGATCGCGGCACCCGCGGATCCCGCGCCGGGCGCAAACCGAGCTCGATCAGCGTCTCGAGCTGGCGGTAGCCGGCCGTCGTCGGGTCCACGATGGGGACGCTCGAGCGGGCAGCGAGGATCTCGGCGACCGGGCTCATGCAGTTGCACCCCAGGATGACCGACTTGGCGCCGTCCTGCACTGCGAGTTCGATCTCGGCCAGGATGCGCTCGATAATGTCCTCGCGTCCGGCCTTCATCTGGGTGAGGAAGTTGTCTTCATCAGCCAGAGTGCTCTGCTCAGCGTGGGTTGAGACGTAGCGTACCGAGATGCACTGCCGTCCAACAGGATTATCGCGCAGGAGACGCTCGTAGACGAAGTCCATCGTCTCCGGCCAGATCGTGACGATGCTGAACTTCTCGCCGAGAGCCGCTGCTGCCAGCAGGCTTGCCTCACCGCTACCGACCACCGGGATGTCGGAGGCGGCGCGCGCGGCTGCCAGACCGTAGTCCGGAACCCCGCCGATCAGAACTCCGGCGCACCCGTCGCGAGCGGCCCGCATTGCAGCCTCCGCGTAGACGACATCGGAGAGCAGGAGGTCGACCGCGTCGATCGGGGTCACTCGGATCTCCGTGTACACCGACTCGACGGAGTACCCGGGCGCGATCAGGCGATCGGGAACCGGGCTCTTCTGCTGGCCGGTATTCATTTCGAGATATGCGATCCGCTTGGTCAACTGAGTCTCCCTGACTGCGAGGTGATTCGAGCCACTTCCAGCGACTCCTGTGAGGAGGCTATCAGAAAGTGTTTCTACGACGAAGAAGAAGAATCCCTATCTCGAAAGGCCGGAAAGACTTGTACAACACACAGATACAGCAAATCCCGAGCAGTGCGACAATCGCACTGCTCGGGCCTGAAGACAGAACTACGCGCCTCGGTAGAGGTCCCCGTGCTGAACGCGCATGACCTTCTTGTCAAGCTTTCCGACACTTGTACGCGGAAGCTCGTCGACGTACAGAATCGTGTCAGGGAGTTGCCATTTGGCGAACGCACCCTGAAGCAACTCGTGGATCTCGGCGAGCGGAACCTCCTCGCCGTCCGTGGTCACCATGATCACGACCGGACGTTCCTGCCATTTCGGGTGCTCGACACCGATCACCGCCGCCTCAGCCACCCGAGGATGGGCAATGATCGCGTTTTCCATGTCGATCGACGAAATCCATTCGCCGCCACTCTTGATGACATCCTTGAGCCGGTCCGCGAGCTTGAGGTAGCCATTCTGATCGATGGTCCCGATATCGCCGCTGCGCCAGTAACCGTCGAGGAACCTGTCGGCGTCGTCATCAAGCTTGTGGTACCGCGCGGTGATCCACGGTCCCCGCAGCAGGACCTCGCCCTTACTGTTGCCGTCGTGCGGCAAGTCGTTGCCCTCCGGATCTACGATCCGCACATCGACACCACCCGCGGGAAGACCCTGATAGCGCTTGATGCTCCACCATTCGTCTTCCGTCACCTTGCCCTGCAAGGTCACCTTGCGGCCGTAGTTGACGAAAGCCATCGGCGCAGTCTCGGTAGCCCCGTACGCATGGATGAAATCGGCACCGGTCAAGTCGTAGAACCCACGCATGAGCGAGAGCGCGGGCTCGGTGGCGCCGGACAGCAGTCGGGTGCGACTGAAGTCCGGTTTGACGTCGAGCGTCTCGATGTAGTCGAGCATCGGCTGGAAGATCGCCGGGGCGCCGTTCGCGACCGTCACGTTCTCGGCGATCATCACGTCTGCCAGCATGTCCGTGTCCTGTGCCGAATAGCGGCCGGGCAGAACAATCTTGGCCGCGACGTAGACGGCAGACTGCGGAAGACCCCAGGACTGACTGTGGAACATCGGCGTGATCAGCATGACCGCGTCGGAGGCGCTCATCCCGTAAGACGAGGCCTGCGTCAGGGTGTGCAGGTAGATCGCTCGATGCGAGTAGTACACGCCCTTCGGCCGGCCGGTGGTGCCAGTCGTGTAGCAGGCGCTGTAGGCGGAGCTCTCGTCGATCATCGGCCAGTCGATCTCCGGGGACGCCTTCGCCACCAGGTCCTCGAAATGACGGACGTTCGGCAACGTGGTGGTGATCTCCGAGAGGGGCCTGTCGGACATCACCACCCAGGTGACCTCCGGCGCAAACGGCGCCACCGACTCCGCGACGCTCAGCAGGCTCTCGTCCACCAGGACGACAGACGCGCCACCGTGGGTGGCGACATACCCCACGTCCTCGGGCGCCAGGCGCAGGTTCATCTGCAGCATCACCGCTCCGGTGCCCGGGATGGCCCAGTAGAGCTCGAAATGCCGCTTACTGTTCCAGTCCAGGATCCCCACCACATCACCGGGTTTCACGCCCAGGCCGGTCAGGGCGTTGGCAATCCGCTTGATGCGCGCGTAGGCGTCGGCGTAGGTGTAGCGGTCCCATCCCCCGTCGCCGGTGCGATAGACGATCTCGCGCTCCGGGTAGTTGCGGGCCGAATGACGGATCAGCGTGGTCGTGTTGAGCTGATACGAGTCGTCGTTCGTCGACGGGTGCCCCTTGACAATCGCGGTCATTGCGCGCTCCTCAGATCCGGTTGTCCTACTGGTGCTGCTCGCGCCCACCGACGACGCCTAGGGCCCTGCCCACGATGCGGGATTCACGCACCTGCACTGGCACCCTGGGCTTTGATACTCCGTGGGACTGACCACCCAGACACCGCATTATTCTGCATGGCAGAGCAACTCTCTTATCCAGAGTTGCACAGGCCAACAATGCAAGTCAAGACACGAAGGTCGAAAGCTGAAGCCGCCCGGAAACTCTCAACCATCCGACACTGCGTGGAGCACTGCAGCGTGGAGCCGCCGAATCGCCTCGCATTGTCTCGTCAGTCCCGCGAACGCGAAAGACCCGACGGGCCGGCGCCGGCCATGGCCAGCGCAAGGTCCGTGTACTCCCGTGCGATCTCGTGCGGCGGCGGACTTACGCCAGGCTTGTACCAATCGGCCACGGCAACGCACATCGTGACGATCGCAGTGGCGGTCGATGACGCCGGCACGGTTCCGACCCGCCCCGCATCACGGCAGGCCTCCACTGCTGCCTGCACAATGCCCCGGACCTGCAGCCGTGCCTGGAGGTGCAGCGATCGGCCGGACTCGTCGAGCGACCGCAACTCAGTGGACGCAAGCACCGCCGAGGCCTGGCGGTACGTGTGGAAAAGGATCACGCACTCGACCAGGTTCGCCAACCGTTCCGCGGGTGAATCCGCTTCGGCGTCTGCAGCCACGCATCGGCTTATCAGCTCGGCCATCGCGCCTTGCAGCAATTCAGTGAGCAGAACGTCCTTGCTCTCCACGTGGTAGTAGACGCCGGCCATCGACAAGCCGCACCGGTCGGCGATCATCCTGACGGTGGCAGCGTGGTAGCCGACCTCCACAAAGACATCCAGCGCCGTTCGAAAGACCGGAGGGAGGTCCAGCGGCTCGAAGTCTCGCCAGTCGTCGAACCGTGGGCCGGCGGGCTCGGGCGGACGCAGATCCAGCGGCACCCCGAGCGCGGCCGAGAGAGCCTGCAAGCGCTCGTGACCCGGCAGGCTCTTCCCGTTCTCGAACTCACTCAGAGATGACGGGCTCATCCCGACCAGCTGAGCAAGCTGCCGGAGCCCGACCTCGCGCTCGATACGCGCCGCGCGAATCCTGGCGCCCAGCCCTTCCCCACCGATTCGTCCCGACCGCTCCATGAGCACCACGGTATCCCGCCGACACGCGATCACCCGGCTAGACGACCACCATCCACAACGATGGTCTGTCCGGTCATGTATGCCGCATCGTCGCTCGCGACGAAGAGCACTGCCTGGGCGATCTCCCCCGGTTGACCATGGCGGCCCAGGAGCTGATGCGCGCGGATGGGTCCAACCCGGGCCGGGTCACTGAAGACGTCCTCAGTGGCCGGCGTCTCGATAAGCCCGGGTGCCACGCCATTGCACCGGATGCCCTGCTTGCCGAAGTCGTAGGCGACCGAACGGGTCAGTGCGAGCACACCGCCCTTCGCCGCGATGTAGGCGGCGAACGAGGGGCCCGCGATGAACGCCGCAGTGGAGGCGGTGTTCACGATGGCGCCCCCGCCGCCCTTCACCATATGCGGGATCGCATACTTGCAACCCAGCCACACACTCTTGAGGGTGACCGCCAGAGCCTGGTCCCACTCCTCCTCGGTGGTGTCGACGACGCTGCGGTTCAGCGGCGCCCAGTAGGCATTGTTGTGGAGAACATCGATGCGGCCATATGCGTCGACCGCTTCCTCGACCATCGACTCGACCGAAGCGGCGTTGGCGACATCGACGACCGACACCCGCGCGGTGCAGCCCTCCGCCTCGATTGCCGACACAGTCTCCTGTGCACCCACCTTGTTGATGTCGGCCACCGTCACCAGGGCACCTTCTCTGGCGAAGGCCAGTGCCGTCTCGCGGCCGATGCCGGATCCGGCGCCCGTGACGATTACAGATTTGGCCTCGAAACGGTTACGACCAGTCACTCCGACACCCTCTCCGACGCGCCAATTCTGTCAAGCAGAAGCAATCTCTGCCACGGCAGCCTGGCATGCCGAATGGATCGTCGTCAATAGCATGGTCACCCATCCGTTCGAAACTTAGCGATCGATAGGTCTTGACGAACCAAACGGACGGCAATACGGTCTTGGTGAGACATCCGAGCGATGCGTGTCACAGGACAAGGCGAGTGCGAGCCGGCGGCCGCAGGACCCAGGAGTGGGACCACCTGCGCGCCGTCGATCCACTTCCTCAACCAAGGCGCCATCGTGCTCGAGTACGTAGCCCGGACCCGCAAGTTGCGCAACGCCAACATCTCTCATGCACCCGTAAGCAAGCTCAGTGCCACCTACGGCGCCTAGTCAGGAGTACTCCAATGAGCGATATCCTCGAGTTCGCAGACCAGTTCTTCAACGCCGTCTCGGACGGCGACATCGACGCGGTGGCCGGCTTCTACCGCGACGACGTGACCGTCTGGCACAACTTCGACAACCTCGACCAGTCCCGTGAGGACAACCTCGCGACCCTCGCGGGAATCTCCGGCCGCTATGACGACTTCGGCTACGAGGACATCCGCCACACCGCCCTCGAGGACGGTTTCCTCCGTCAGCACGTCATCAAGGCCACGGTCGGGAAGAAGACCGTGAACGTCCCCGCGGTCCTGCGCGTGTACGTCGAGAGCGGCAAGATCCACCGCATCGAGGAGTACTTCGACCGCGGCCAGCTCAGCGCCGTGTTCAGCTGACCCGACCCGCGACACCGGGCGCCGGTCGCCACGACGATCAAACCACCGTTCGCTACTTAGCGATCGATCGATCTTGACTATCCGAACACTCAGACCTACCGTCGAGCCGAGAAGACGGCGAGACGGCCGCCACGCAGCGAGGAGAATGTGACATGACAAACACGGAATTCGAACTAGGTGGCGTGTGCCACCTGGCGCTGGTGTGCCAGGACATGGAGCGCACCGTCGACTTCTACACCAACGTCCTGGGCATGAAGCTGTCCATGACGCTCTCCCTGCCCGGCGGCGGCCAGCACTTCTTCTTCGACATGGGCGGCGGCCAGTTCATCGCGTTCTTCTGGTTCGCCGACGCTGCCCCGCACGCCCCCGGTATCGCGGCGCCCGCGGCCATCCCCGGTATCGGCAAGGAGATCGCGTCGGCGCACGGCTCGATGAACCACGTCTCGTTCAAGATCCCGCTCGACAAGTTCGACGAGTACAAGGCCAAGCTCGAGGCCAAGGGTGTGCAGACCGGACCGATGCTCAACCACGACAAGTCCGAGCGCGGGATCAGCCTCCAGGACAGCGACTCCACGTTCGTGAAGTCGATCTACTTCTTCGACCCGGACGGCATTCTGCTCGAGTTCGCGGCGTGGACACGTGAGCTGCGCGAGGACGACGTCGCGCACGCGCCCCGGACCGCGGACGGCGGCCTCGGCGCTCCGGTTGGGGCTGCTGCCAAGTGAGTGAGATGCTCGCGCTCGCAGACAAGATGTTCACCGCCCTCAGCCGAGGCGATGTCGCCGTCCTCGACGAGATCTATCACGCGGACGTGAAGATCTGGCACAACTGGGACAACGCCGAGCAGTCCCGTGAGGACAACCTCCGCATCCTCTCGGGCATCCCCACCCGCTACGACGACTTCGGCTACGACGAAGCCCGCTGTACCGCCCTCGAGGACGGCTTTGTGCGTCAGCACGTCATCCGGGCGACTATCGGGGACAAGACCGTCAACGTCCCCACGATCTTCCGGGTGTTCGTCGACGGCGGCAAGGTCCGCCGCATCGAGGAATACCTGGACGCCGGCCAACTTCGCAAGGTCTTTGCCTGAATAGAGACGTGATCAAGAGAAACAGCCCCGCCGATCGATTCGATCGGCGGGGCTGTTTCCGTGCCTTATCTTGCCGCGCAGGAAGATTCGTTCTATCCCGAGATCACAGGAAGAACGCAGCGACCTCGTCCACCGCCTGGGTCAGTGCGGCGGCGATCTCCTCGCGGGTCACGTCGGACATCCGACTCTTGGGCGTGGAGACGTTCAACGTGTAGCGCGCCCCGCCGTACTCGCCGAGCGAGACCGCCACCGACGCGACTTCGTCCTCGGACTCCTCGTCGCTCGTGGCGAACCCGACCTGGCGGACCTCCGCGAGCCGGCGCAGTAGAACCGACCGCTTGGTGATCGAGTGCGAGGTCAGGCCCCCCGTCAACTTCTCCTTGGGGTAGAGCTCGCGCACCACACTGTCGTCCAGCGTGGCGAGCAGGGCCTTGCCCGACGATGTGCAGTGCGCAGGCATCGTCATGCCCATGCGGGATCCCACGCGCACCGCCCGAGCACTCTCGACCGAGTCCACGAAGGTCACCGTGTTCCCGTCGAGACGGGCCAGGTGGACCGTCTCGCCGAGGCTGGCCGAGAGCCGCTCGAGGACCGGGTGCACGCGCGCCCGAACGTCGGTCTGGCGCAGGACCGCGAACGCTATCGTGGTCAGCGCCGGACCCGGCTCGTAAGCCCGCGAGCCCTCGACCTGACGAACGAAACCGCGGTACTGGAGCATCGCCAGCAGCCGGTGCGCAGTCGACGAAGCCACCGAGAGATACTCGCTCACCTCGGTCAGCCGGATGCTGCGACGATCGCCGAGCAGCAGCAGGATCCGAAGCGCATTGTCGACAGACTCGATCGGGTACTGCGGACGATTCGGAGGTGCATCTTCCTTTGCAGTCACGCAGGTAGGGTAACGGCCGGGGTGCGCAACTCGTTCTTTGTGACCTTGCCCGAGGCGTTTCGCGGCAGCGCATCAACGATCACGAGGTCGGTCGGCAGCTTGTAACGGGCCAACCTCTCCCCCGCCCAGGTTCGCAACTCCTCGATGGTCAGATCCGCCGCGCCCTGCTTCAGCGCGACCACCGCGACGGGGGTCTCGCCCCAAGTCGCGTGGGCCCTGCCGATCACGGCAACCTCGGCGATGTCGGGGTGCCCGGCCAGCGCATTCTCGACCTCGGCGCAGTAGATGTTCTCGCCGCCGGAGATGATCATGTCCTTCGCGCGGTCCACGACATAGATGAAGCCTTCGTCGTCCATCCGCACCAGGTCACCGGAGTGGAACCAGCCACCGGCGAACGCCTGTGCCGTCGCCTCCGGATTGTTCCAGTACCCGGACATGAGCCCCTGGCCGCGGTAGACGATCTCCCCGACCTCACCGGGCTGCACATCCACCATGTCGGGGTCGACGATTCGGGCCCAGACCCCGGGCACCGGGCGCCCGACGGAGCCGAGCTTGCGGCGTGAGTCCTTGGCCTCCAGCACGCACGTCACCGGGGACATCTCGGTCTGCCCGAAGAGCGCGAGGCTCGCCGCGCCCGGCAGAACCTCGCCCATCTTGCGGAGCAGGGTGTCGCTGGCCGGCGCCGCACCCCAGGAGCTGACACGGAGCCTGGACAGGTCGCGCGGCACCCGCTCCTGCTCGTCGCAGACCGCCTGCCACTGAGTGGGTACGAGGAACGTCGACGTGACCCGCTCGCGCTCCGCGACGTCGAGGAGGGCGCCCGCGTCGAAGGAGGCGCTGGGCATGACGACCATCGTGGCGCCCATCAGGATCGCCGGCGCCACCAGGCCGAGGGTGCCGATGTGGAACAGCGGCGCGGCGCAGAGGCTGACCTCGTCGTGCATTTCGAAGCGGAACGCCATCACGTTCGTGGCCGCCTGCGCGGCCAGGTTGCGATGCGTCAGCACGGCGCCCTTGGGTCGTCCGGTGGTGCCCGAGGTGTACATGAGCAGTGCGGGCTCCGACTCCTCGGTCACGGCGATCGCGGCGCGCGAACCGGGGTGGGCGACGAGGACGTCGTACGGCGTAACGCCGTCAGCACTCTCGTCGATGCCCTCACCGAGCTGGAAGACCAGGACCTGGCCCGCGGCCTCCGCGGACGCGGCGATTCCGGTGGCGCTCGTCTGCTCGTCCACGAAGAGGATGGCGGAACCGCTGTCGTCGAGCGTGAACGCCACCTCGCCGACGCTCAGCCGGAAGTTGATCGGCACGGCAATCGCGCCGATGCGGTTCGCGGCAATCATGATCTCGAAGTACTCGGCCTGGTTGCCCATCAGCAACGCGATCCGGTCCCCACGACCAACACCACGCTCGGCGAGTGCGGAGGACACGGCCACCACGCGCTGTTGGAGCTGCGCCCAGGTGATCCGGCGGTCGCCGAAGACAATCGCCGTCAAATCACCGCGTTCGAACGCATGCCGGTCAACCTGGTTGACCCAGTGCTGCTTTCGAGCGAATTCCAGCTCTTCCATCTCGCCACTCATCGTCACCACTGTTCCTTGGGGAAACGCTCGGCGATCCAGTCGCACATGACCTCGGCGACCTTCTCGCGGGCGCCGGCCGGCTCGACGAAGTAGTGATCGCCCGGCAGGTCCTTGCGCTGCTTGTCGGTGCTGGCGATGGCGTTGTACAGCGCGTCCGCATCGCTGGGGAACACACCCGTGTCACCGTCGGGGTTGATGACGAACGCCGGCACGGTGATCTTCTCCATGTGCATTTCCGCGCGGCACTGGGACTCTTCGAGACTCCACATGTGCAGCCAGTTCCGCAGCGTGCTCCCGGCGCCGATGCCGCGGTCGCCGCGGTTTGCCACAGCGGTCGAGCCGCGGTAGCACTCGCCCGCAGGCCGATTGGTCGGCTCCATCGTCGCGTCGACCATGCGGGGGTCCGCCCAGGTACGCGGAACACCGAAGTGCCGGTCGAAGTAGCCGGCGGCGGTGACCCGGGCGAGCTCTTCCCTGGCCCAGGCGGTGATCCGGTGGTTGCGAGCAACCTGCGCAGCACGGTATCGCTCGATGAACTCCTCGGAGTACGGCGGGCCGTTCTCGGGGTTGAACAGGTCGAGTTCGGGGTCGGTCAGCGTCGGGTCGTTCTCGTCGACGACGGCTGCGTCCAGCCACGAGGTCAGCACATCAGGCCGGCCGCCGTGCGCGGCGAGGGAGATGTAGGCGTCACCGGGGATGAGCTCATTGATGCCCACTGCCGGTTCCATGTCACGGGCGGGGCGGATACACGGCTCGACGGCTTGCGCCTGGTAAGCCGCCATCAGCGACCCGCCGCCGGAATTGCCGAGCAGGATAACCTGATCCACACCTGCATGTTCCTTCAACCAGCGGACGCCCACGCCGATGTCGACCAGGGCCTGGTCGAGATTGAAGAGCTCCTCGTAGCCGCGGTAGCGGGTGTTCCAGCCCAGGAATCCAACACCGCGCTCAGCCATGAACTCGGCGACGTAATGCTCCGAGAAATCAATCTGGTAATGCGTAGCGATCATCGCGATGCGCGGCTTCTTGCCGGCCGGCGTGTAGTAGATCCCCTGGCACGGATAGCCGCCGGCCCCCGCGCGCTTCGCACGCGGTGACTCGCTGCTGACGAATTCCTTGTGGACGTTCGGGCTGGTGGTAGCGCCGGTCATGGTTAGACAACCTCGTATTCATTGAGACTTGCGTATTTCTTCAGGTGCGTAAACATCAAATCGACCCGTTCGAGGACGATGGGATCCGTCAGCCGGCCCTGCTCGTCAAAGTGATTGGGCGCGAAACTGAGAAGAATCTCGGGTCCCGGCAACACCGGGGACCGAGAGAAGACGAAGGTGTGACGCAGTTCGAACTGGCTGCGCGCTGTGCCGAGGCGGCCGGGGGTGGCGCCCATGAGCGCCACCGGCTTGCGCTCGAGCACCGATTGGCCCAGTGGCAGCGAAAGCCAGTCGAGCGCGTTCTTCAGGACGCCGGGGATGCCGCCGTTGTATTCCGGCGTCGCAATCAGCAGGGCATCAGCAGCTTCGACCTCGGCGCGCAGCGCGTGGACGCTCTCTGCCTCGTTACCGAAATCATCTTCGTTGAGCATCGGGATCTCGCCCAGCAGCTTCGTGATCCGCACGTCGACGTCGGCGGGCGCCATTGCCGCGGCCGCCTCGATGAGTTTGCGGTTCCACGAGTCCGCGCGGAGGCTGCCTGCAATCGCGCAGATTACAAACTTTCCGTCTTTCATCATGCAGCTCCTAGATAGGCCGCGACGACAGCTTCGTCGCGGATAACCTCGGCGGGCTTGCCGAGGGCGATTCGTTGACCGAAGTTGAGGACGCAGACGCGGTTCGAGATGCCCATGACCATCTTCATGTCGTGCTCAACGAGCAGGATGGCCACGCCCAGGTCTCGGTTCACCTGCACGATGGTCTCGGTCATCTCGGCGGTCTCGTCGTGGTTCATACCCGCGACGGGCTCATCGAGCATGATCAGCCGCGGTTCCATCGCCAGCGCTCGCGCCAACTCGATGCGCTTCTGCGTGCCGTGCGGCAGCGATCCGACGGGGGTGTCGGCCAGATGCTCGATCTGCATCAGGGCCGCGACCTCGCGAACCTTCTCCTTCGCGGCCTTCTCCTCGCGCGCAGAGCGGCCCAGCCACAGCATGTTCTCCAGGGCCCCCGCGCGCATCGCGTTGTGCCGCGAGAGCAACAGGTTGTCCAGCACCGTCATGGCCGGGAAGACCTCCACGTTCTGGAAGGTCCGGGCGATGCCCTTCTTCGCGATCTTGTGTGCCGGCAACCCGAGGATCTCCGCGCCCGCGAAGCGCACCGAACCGGACTGCGGTGCGTACACGCCGGTGATGCAGTTGAACAACGAGGACTTGCCCGCGCCGTTCGGACCGATTACGGAGAACAGCTCGCCCTCGGCGATCGAGAAGCTCACGCCATCAATGGCTTTCACACCGGAAAAACTCAGGGAAAGGTCCTCGACCTCCAACAGGTCGGCACGCGTCTCAGACATGCTGGATCGCTCCTTCGGTTTCGATTCCCGTGGCCGGCGCTGTGGGCGCAGACTCGGCTGCGCCCACGGCCGCCGCGCCCAGGTAGAGCTCTGCGATTTCCGCGTCGCCGCGCAGGTCCTCCGCCTTGCCCTCCTTGACCACGCGGCCGCCTTCGAGGACATATCCGTATTGGGCAATCGCCATAGCCATTGCCGCGTTCTGCTCGACGAGCAGGATGGATGTGCCTTCCTTGTTGATGTCGACGATCACGTCGCGGACATCCTCGACGATCTTCGGCGCCAAACCGAGGCTCGGCTCGTCGAGCAGGAGCACCTTCGGCTGGGACATCATCGCCCGCCCGATCGCGAGCATCTGCTGCTCGCCGCCCGAGAGGTAACCGGCCTTGCGCGCCATCAGGTCGCCCAGACGCGGGAAGTGGTGCAGCACCCGCTCCCGCGCCTCGAGTTCCTGGGCCTTGCGATAGCGCCGGACGTAGCCGCCGCTCGCGAGGTTCTCGGCCACGGTCAGGCCGGGGAACACCTGCCGGCCCTCGAGCGCCTGCGCGAGCCCCGCCTTGACGCGCTTCGACGAGCGCTCGTTGGTGACGTCTTTACCCAGCAGTTCGACCTTGCCCGCGGCGACGACGCCGCCGTGCACGCCGAGCAGACCCGAGACCGCGCGCATCAGCGTCGACTTGCCGGCACCGTTGGGCCCGAGGAGGCTGACGATCTCGCCCTGGGGAACCGTGAGGCTCACGTCCTCGAGCGCCAGCGAGGCTGCACCGTACCGGACGCTGAGGCTGTCGATGACCAGCGAGTTCATTTGCTACCTCCGGAGATTCGGGCTCGGATCCAGTCGACAGGTCGTTTGGAGAGTGCGACCAAACCCTTGGGCTCGAAGATGAGGACCAGCACGATCACGAGGCCGTACAGGAACTGTGAGAGCAGGGGCGCCGTGATGCCGCCGTCGGCGCTCGCGTCCTTCGAGACGAACGGAAGGTACGGCGAGACCACGTTGACCATCTCAGGCATCGCCTTGATGAAGAATGCGCCGAGGATCGCGCCCGCGACCGAGCCCATACCGCCGATGACGACCATGGCGATGAAGTCGACAGAGACCATCATCGTCCACTGGCTCGGCGTGAAGTAGCCCATGTAGGAGACCAGCAGCGCGCCGGAAACACCGGCGAGGGCCGAGGAGATGACGAAGGCGACGACCTTGGTCCTGGTCACAGGAATCCCGGCCACGCCTGCGGCGATGTCCCGATCTCGGACCGCCATGAAGGCGCGACCGAGCCGCGAGCGCTTGAGGTTCCAGGTCAGCACGGTGACGACGAGCAGCACTGCCAGCGCGAAGTACCACCAAGCCTGGAACGAGGTCAGGATCTCCTCGCCTCCCGACGACCAGTAACCGTCCAGCAAGTCCTGCCCATTGATCTCGACCGCAGGGGCCGTCCGACCATTGACACCACCGCTCATACTGGTCCAGGTCTCCCAGACGTACGTGCCGATGAAAATCAGGGCCAACGTCGCAACCGCCAGGTAGAGCCCGCGGATGCGCACTGCTGCAGGAGCGACCACCCCACCGGCGAGTCCGGCAACCACAGCGGCTGCGGGCAACCACAGCCAGACCGGCAGTCCCTCATCGACTCCCAGCCAGGCTGCGGTGTAAGCACCGATCGCCATGAATACCGCGTGGCCCATCGAGATCTGACCGGCAAATCCGGTGATGACCTGCATGCCGAGGGCGCCGACTGCCGCAATCAGCGCGAAGATTCCGACGCCCATCCAGAGGTCGGACTGCACGACCCACGGCACCAGCAGCATCGCCACGACCCACACCGCAACCCACACACGCGTGCTTCGCTTCTTGGTCCGCACGACGTCGGCCGGACCACCTGCGGTGTCATCGTCGATGGGTGCGGGTTCGAGAGTTGTTGTCATCGGTCAGACCCTTTCAACGCTTTTACTGCCGAAGAGTCCGTACGGTCGGACCACCAGCACGGCGAACATGACGATGTACGGCAGGACCTCGTGCAGTCGGCCGCCCCCGATGTCCGACAGGTAGTAGGACCCCATCACCTGAATCAGGCCGACGATCAGACCTCCGACGATCGCGCCGACCAGCGAGTCCATGCCACCGATCACGATCGCGGGGATGGCCAGCAGCGCCACGATGCCCAAGGACGGCGAGACCACCCGGGGGAAGGACGCCAGGAAGACGCCGGCCACCACGGCGAGGAAGGCCGCGAGTCCCCATGAGAGGGCGAACATCCGCCGTACGTCGATTCCCTGTGCGAGCGCCGCCTCCTGATGACTGGCGGTCGCGCGGAGCGCCAGTCCGTACGGGGTCTTCTGGAAGAAGTAGGCCAGTCCAGCGAGGACCACAACGGAGGTGCCGATCGTCACGATGCCACTCCAAGGCAGCACCACGGAGCCGACATTCACTGTGCCCGAGCCGACGGGGCCCGCCGAGCCGTGTGTGCCGACGCCCCAGATCATCAGGATCGCCTGGTGAAGCATGATCGAGATGCCCAGTGTCGCGAGCACGACGGTGGTCACGGATTTGCCGACCATGCGTCGGAGGAAGACCGCCTCGATCAGGACCCCCAGGACCACGACGATGACGGCCGCGATGACGAACGCCAGCCCCCAGGGCATGAAGGCCATCAAGGCCAACACGGAGTAGGCGCCCAGCGCCACGATCTCGCCGTGGGCAAAGTTGAATGTGTGCGAGCCCTTGAACATGATCACGAACCCGAGGGCGATCAGTCCGTAGACCATTCCCAGGGCAATGCCCTGGAAGCCGAGCTGTAAGAAGAGCGACATTTCCCCTTCTACTCCTTTGGTCGAACATTGTGCGGCACTGGGGATCTAGACGAGTGGCGTGTAGTACTAGCGTGACGTCGAGGCGCCCGCCGTCCTGAGGAAGCGGGCACCTCGACGCTCGGCTAGAAGCCGTTCGCGGCTCCCCAGGCCTTCGCCTCGTCGGTGGCCTTGAAATCTGCGACCGGGATCATCATCCCGGCGGCATCGACCCGGTTCATCCGCGTCTCGTAGCTGACAATCGAGTCGCCATCCTGGAGGTTGACGGCAGGCAGGATGCCACCGAAATCGATCTCGAGGCCTTCCATCGCCGCCAGCACGCCGTCGCGGGTGAGGTCCTTGTTCTCACAGGCCTTTTCGAGCACTGCCTGGGTTGCCACGCCGCTGAGCCAGCCGACGACCTGGAAGTTGCTCGGCGCCTCGTTCGGCGCGTACTCGGCCAAGGCCGCCTTCATGTCCGCGATACCCGGGACTTCGTCAGCGAGCACGCCGTAACTGGCGGACACGTAGAAGTTGTCCAGCAGGCCCGCGAGCGGCTTGGCCAGCGCCGCGTTCCAGGCAGCCGAGTAGCCGACCCACTTGGGCTTGAAATCAAGCTGCGCCGACTGGCCGACGATGCTCGAGGTCTGAGCCATCGTGTTGCCGAGGATCACTACCTGAGCGCCGGACTTCTTCAGGTCGGCGACCTGAGCGGTGAAGTCGTTGTCCGTAGGGGTGTACGCAGGGCTGGCGACCACCTCCACTCCATCGATCTTGTCCGCGGCGAACTTGACGGCGTCGGCGTAGATCGCGCCGTACTCATCCGCGGGGGTGATCACAGCGACCTTCAGCGGGTTGGCGGCGCTGGCACCGGCCTCCTGCGCGGCCCAGACGAGGCCGTTGATCAGCTCCACCTCGAAGGGCGGCGTGTAGATGGAGACCTTGTCGAGCTTGATCGCGGCGGTGTTGAGCGAGGAGGCGAAGGTGGGCATGTTGTCCTTCGCGATGTTGTCCTTGATGGCCATCATCGCCGGCGTTCCAACCAGCTGCGGCATCATCACAACCTTGTTGTTGATGGCGCGGTACTGCTGGGTGGCGACCTGAGGGTCGTACTTGGTGTCCATCTTGTGCAGGACGAGCTTGCGGTCGCAGACGCCACCGGCGGCGTTAACTGCGTCCACCTGCACCTGCATGCCTACCGTGGCCGAGGTGGCCGCCTGAGCAAGAGGACCGGAGTAGTCGGACAGCAGCGCCAGGTTGATCTCGGTGTCGGTCACACCGACGCCCATCTTGACGCCACCGGCACCCGTGGCGGCGCCGCTGTCGGACCCACCGCAAGCGGTGAGCGCGAGCATTGCGGCGACCGCGACAACCGGAACCGCCTTCCTTGAGACCATCTGAATACCCCTTTTTGGAATCTGTGACTTGACGCACATCGAATCAGCGCTCCAGTGCATTCAACAGCTCCACGGCCCTTCAGTCAACACCTGACTAGCGCTCGATAATCTCCAAACGCTACTGTTGCTACCTGCACATATCTGTCTACAATCCTCTGTGCAGAAAGGTTTTCTGCCAAACATGCAGGTTGTCGCCACGCGGGGAGAGTTCCGGAAATCGAGCAGCATGGTCGTCCGATTCAGTCCCGACGCCCGGGATCCACTCAGGGCAACCTCCGGTACTGCGCCGACAGGGCCCGGCCCCGGCGCGGAGGCCGAGCAGTCGCCCAGAGATCCGCGCGGGTACGTCGACGGACGACGGGCGACATGGTCAGCACACTTGGGTCGGACATGCCGAACACCTCCGGAGGCACCCGAGAACCGGGGCGCCAACGTCCCGCCCCTCGGCGAAGGGCGGCCGTCGACCGCCCCGCCGCGCACTTCCGAAGGTGTTTGCCAAGAATTAACTCAAATCGGATCGACCGGATGGCGTGGGATCCCCGACCGTCAGAAACCGTTTGTCTCGCCCCAGGCGCGAGCCTGATCGGTCTCGGCCCAGTCAGTGGTAGGGATCAGCAGGCCCTCGGCGTTGATGCTGTTCATCCGGCTCTGGTAGCTGACGACCGAGTCGCCGGTGCCGAGGTTGACTGCAGGCAGGATGCCACCGAAGTCGATGTCGAGATCCTTGACTGCGGCCAGCACGCCCTCGCGCGTGAGATCCTTGTTCTCGCAAGCCTTCTCCAGCACCGCCACGGTGGCGACGCCGCTCAACCAGCCGGCGACCTGGAAGTTGCTCGGCTTCTCGTTCGGCGCGTACTGCGCCAGAGCGGCATTCATATCCTTGATGCCCTGGACGTCATCGTTCAGTGCGCCGTAACTGGCGGAGATGAAGTAGTTGTCGGTCAAGCCCGCAAGCGGCTTGGCCAGCGCAGCGTTCCAGGAGCCCGAGTAACCGACCCACATCGGCTTGAAACCGAGCTGGGCAGACTGGCCGATCAGGCCGGGGGTCTGGGCCATAGTGTTCGCCAGCAACACGACCTGGGCACCGGAGTTCTTCAGCTCGGTGGCCTGGGCGGTGAAGTCGTTGTCGGTGGGGCTGTACGTCGGGCTGGAGACGACTTCCACGCCGGGGATCTCCTTCGCGGCGAACTTGACCGCATCCGCGTACGCGGTGCCGTATTCGTCCGCGGCCGCGAAGACACCGACCTTGAGCGGGTTGGCGGCGCTGGCGCCGGCCTTCTGCGCAGCCCAGACGAGGCCGTTGATCAGCTCCACCTCGAAGGGCGGGGTGTAGATGGAGACATCCTCGAGCTTGAGCGCGGACGAGTTCAGCGAAGCTGAGTAGGTCAGGATGCCGTCCTTGGCGATGCTGTCCTTGATGGCCATCAGCTGGGCCGTGCCCATCACCTGCGGGATCATCACAACCTTGTTCGAGATGGCGCGGTACTGCTGGGTGGTGATCTGGGGGTCGAACTTGGTGTCCATCTTGTGCAGGACGATCTGGCGTCCGCAGACGCCACCAGCGGCATTGACCTGATCCAGCTTGATCTCCAGGCCGATCGAGCCGGAAGTTGCCGCCTGAGCGATCGGGCCAGAGTAGTCGGTCAGAATTCCGAGATTGATCTCGGAGTCGCTGACACCCTTCCCGGTCTTGACCCCGTCCGCACTTGTGGAGCCTTCACCGTCCGACCCGCCGCAAGCAGTCAAGGTGAGCATCGAGGCGATTGCGAGGGCCGGAACAGCCTTCCTCAACATCTTCAGTACGTCCCTTCGGGTTGTGATCTGACCCACACCGAACCGGCGGTCTTGAGCATTGAACAGGCATGCAGGCCGCCGAGTCAAGGACTTGACTAGCGATCGATAAGCCCAAAATGCAATCGCTCAACCTGGACTGATACGCGCAAGTTTTCGTGTGCAGAGGAAATTTCTGCCGATGACACCGGTGCAGGACGCACGGGCAGGCAGACCACCTCAGCAACGAGGCTGAACCGAACTCGACGACAGTGCCGAGAGGGAGAACCGCAGGTGTGATAGAGCACGGGCCAACGGGCACGCCACCCGAGGCGCCTGGTCAAGCCGGGACACCTCGTGGCGCCAGGCGGCGCCGAGATTGAGAACAGCGCGAACCACCTCGTCCTGCACCGACGCGCCGGTGGACGTGAGGCCACGGCCGCGCGTGAGCACCACCGGCCGATCGCCCAGGGAATCGGCCACATCGCTGCCCGGGGTAGGGTTGTGAATCAAAGCGGCCCTGGGGAATACGGACCCTGGCATCCGGTTGACTGCGGGCGACGGCGGACGTGCCGGATGCTGGCCGGCCAACGCGTGACCCACATCCACCGATGTCGTCAAGGTACCTGACCATGATGCGGCGACCGAGACACCTGAACGTAATGCCTGGACTTGATGCTTCACGGGAGCGATCGCCCATCCAACGCGTAATTCCGCAGGACAGAACCCAGGATCTCGTTGTCTCCCTTGAGATCCAGGATCTCCCTGACGGGAGCCGATCTGGAGTTGCTCGGTCCACTCCTCACGACTCGGGGCCGATGCCGAGTTTCGGGCCGATGGCCTGGCAGGCGGAATGGAGGACCGCTACTTGTCGAGGTGGTCGAGGGTGCTCATTGACGCGCTTGCCGCGGCCTCTGCACGCTCTTCTCGGATACGCCCGATTCTCGGGAAGGCGGGCGTATCGAGTCCTATGATGTGGGCATGTTCGAGTTCGTTCTCTGGGGCTCCACTGGGCTCATCGTGGCGGGGCTCCTCGCATTCTGGTGGCGTCAAGATGCCCGAGAACGCAAGGAGGCCGAGCTCTTCAAGCGGTGGGCCAACGCGACGGTCTGGAACAACGATCCATCGGCGAAGGTCGTGGTGATATCTCGGACGGTCGAGGATGGCGCCTCGCTCAGCGACGGCGTCGTGGAGATCGAAGCGGTCTTGACTCCAGACTCGCCCGTAGTCGCGGAAGCGGGATGGTATCTCCTCATCGCGGGTTGGACGGATGCTCGAGACCGTGCGAAACGAGGCGAACCCATCGCGTTCGGGCCCGCTGAGATCCTCGACTCGTTCCCACCCCACACGCCTGAGCTCGTAGATCGATTGAGGGGGCGAGGGGATCGACCACCTCGCATCGCGAGCCGACTGCTCGGGCTCAGGGGACTCTAGGTGTACCTGGCCATCAGGTTGGTTGCAGTCGGCTGATCGGTGGGAGTCCTCCGAGTGCGCTGTGGCGTCGTCGAGTGTTGTAGTACTCGAGCCAGG
>NZ_JBNPXA010000029.1:0-25285 GCF_050433545.1 Rhodococcus sp. BE178
TCTCGCCTTTGTGGGTTGTTGTGGGGGGGGGGGGGCCCCCCCCCCCCCCCCCCCCCCCCCCCCCCCCCCGGGGGGGGGGGGGGGGGGGGGGGGGGGGCCCCCCCCCCCCCGCCCCTGTCTGTGAGAGGACGTCCGGTGACCCGACTGACCGACGCCATTCGGAGCGCGCTGCGATATCTGACGGTCACCGACCCGGGCTTCCTCCGCCTGCGCAACGCCGCGACCACCGTCGCGGCATTGGGCCTCGTGATGCTGACCCTCACCGGGTTCGGACATCCCGTGAGCCACGCGGTCCCGGCGGTACTCCTCGGCTCGTACGTCGCAATTCAAGCCGCATCGGGAGTCAGCGATCACACACAGCGCGAACGCGTCGTCACGACCGTGTTCCTGTCGGTTCCGGCGTTGGCAGCGGTCACTCTGGGCGCCGTTCTCCTCCGGTACGGCCGGGTCGCCGGCATCGCGTTCGTCGGCGTGCTGTTCCTCGCGGTGTGGTTGCGCCGATGGGGACCCCGCGGGCACGCCTCGGGAATGATCATGTACATCGCGTACTTCTACGCCCTGGTTCTGCACGCGGGTATCGCGGAACTCCCCTCTCTCTATCTCGGTATCTGCACGGGAGTGGCCGTGACCACCGTCGTGCGAGTATTCCTGCTTCCCGAACGCCCTCGACGCGAGATCCGCAGCCTGGTGCGAGCACTGCGGGCGCAAACCCGTGCGGGGCTCGATGTCGTCTACCGCGCAGAAACGCCCGATCCGACTGCGCTGCAGCGAATCCTCGATCGGATCGGAGACACGGCGATGATGATCGAGGACTGGCTCGACCGCAACGACGCCGACGAGTGCGTCGGCATCTCGAATTCGGAACTCGCGAAGTTGGTCTTCGAGGCCCAGGTGTCGACCGAGGAGGCACTCGAAGTCCTGGATCAGGCCCCCACCGAAGTCCGTCATCTCGCCGCAACCGAAGGGGCCACAGCGGAATTCGAGGCCGCACTGCGACCGGGCTCGTCGCGGTTCGAGGCGACCACCATCGAACGGAGCGCGAGCACAGCCGCGAAGACCTTCGACTCGTCCACCGAGGAAGGGCTGGCGGCGCTGCTCGTGGACCGGGCCGCAAGGGCACACACCGCGCTCTCGTGCGTCGGGCGCGAGCAACCGTCGCCAGGAAGGGCAACCAGGGAACACGCGGTGGCCGGCACCTCGCGTGCCACCGGCAATGCCGGCGGAGTATCCGCGAGCACACGCACGGCGATTCAGGTGGCCGTCGCGGCGAGTATCGCGACCGTGCTCGGCGAACTCGTCAGTCCGGAACGCTGGTACTGGGCTGTGCTGACGGCATTCCTGGTCTACAACGGCGCGAGCACCCGCGGCGAAGTCCTCCTGCGTGCCGGCGACCGGGTCATCGGAACGATCGGCGGGGTCGTCATCGGAATGCTCCTCGTGGCAGCGGTCGGTAGCCACCCGGCAGCCCTGATCGCGCTCGTGCTGACGACCGTGTTCTTCGCCTTCTACCTGGTGTCCGTCAACTACGTGGCGATGACGTTCTTCATGACGGTGATGCTGGCCGGCATCTACGGTCTGCTCGGCGAGTTCAGTCTCGATGTCCTGGTGGTACGGATCGAGGAGACCACCGTCGGCGCGATCGTCGGAATCGCAGCCGCCTACCTGGTACTCGCGATCGACTCACGAGACGTGCTGACGCGGGCGATCGACTCCTACCTCACCCGGTTGTCGGATCTGATCGGCGACTGCATGTCTGCCACGGCCGCACCGGACCTGATCGCGAAGGCCCGCGCGCTGGATTCGGATCTGGCGGCTGTCACCGCTGCGGCGACACCGCTGGTGCGGGATCCGATGGCACGGGGACGCAGGACGGTGGTATGGCTGGATTGCCGACTGCGCGAGATCGACAGGGCCGCTCACGCACTGGTGAAATCAGCTGTCATGACGACGCAACCCGCCTCCGAAGTCGCCACCGACACGCGAACGCGAGAGGTGCTCGCAACCACGGTATGTCGTGTCCACGACAACATCGATCTGCTCCGGCGACGGAACGCCGGCGAGCGAGTCACCGTGCCCGAGACACCCCCGGAATCGCTCGCCGATGTGCTGCAGTCGCCGCCCGGGGACGGGGCGGCGGCACTCGCGGTACTACCCCCGCTCCTCCGCATCGATCGAACGGTCGTCGATCTGCTCGCCTGAGTCCGCCGGGGCGAGTCGCCGTCAGAGCAACCGCCGGCGCGCCGCGACCTCCAGCGCCTCTGCACGGCTCGACGCGTCGAGCTTGCGGTACACGTTTCGGGTGTGCGTACGAACGGTGTTGAGCGACAGGTGCAACTGCTGGGCGATCGCACGTAGCGGCTTGCCGGTCCGCAACTCGGCGAGAATGACCTTCTCGGATCGGGTCAGCCCGGGATTGCGCCCCTCGTTCGACTCCACGAGTTTCGCCTGCACGTGGTCGAGGAAGGCGCGCGTGTGGTCGGCGCCCGGGGGGAGCCCGGCGAGCAGTTCTGCGGCATCGCCGGCGCTGTCGACGAAGGGGCTGACGATCCCGTTGGGTTCGGCGAGTTCGAGTGCCCGACGCACCGCCAGTGCGGCCTCGGCAGACCGGTTCTCGCGATGTGCCACGACGGCACTCAACATCGAGGCGCGCACGCCGAGCGGGGGATGCAGGAACTCCGACGCCTCGAGGACCGAGTCCAGCAGGTCGCGTGCGGATGCCGAGTCCCCCTGCGCGACGGAGATCATCGCCCGAGCCACCCGGACGTCGGGGTTCTCACCGAACACCCGATGCGCCGTGTCGACGACCTCGCCGGCAAAGGCCGGCCGTCCCGCATCCAGCAGAACCGCGACAGCCGGGGTAACGAAGGTGTTGCTCAGCCCTGCCTGCGCGCCCCGGGTGAGCATGCCGATCAGGGACCGACCGACCGCGTCTGCGTCGTCGACGGTCGGGATCGGACTGCGCCGAGCCTCGAGAATCGCGAACGCGACCTCCGCGTGACCGCCCGAGACTGGCGCGGTGGTCCCGTCGGGACGCTGATGCAGGCCAGGGCCGAACACCAGCGCGTACACAGGACTGTCATCGGGCAACCCTTCACACCGGAGATACCTGTCCATGCAGACCGCAGCCACACACTGGAAGGCGTCGATGCGGTCGAGCTGAGCATGATCGACCGCGTACTGCAGAGCGTGCTCCGCGCGTGTCGTCATCGTCACGAGATCGCCACGAATACCCGCAACAATGGAAAGCCTTGCCAGGCAGCGCAGCACGAGCCGGGGATGGGCGCCGATGTCGGCGAACGCGAGTGCCTGCCGGAGTAGCCGTTCACTGCCGATGAGATCGCGCGTGAACATACAGACGGCGGCACGTTGAATGGTCACGTAGCAGTCGAGATCGGCGATGCCCGTTGCAATCTGCAAATCGGAAAGGACATCCCCATCGGTCGGCATGGGCTGCCCTGAGAGCACTGCGATCTCGACGCCCAGTGCCGCCGCGAACGCCTTGGCGATCTCGGGGCGAAGCGCCACCACATCCGCGGCGAACGCGGTGCTGTGATGCGCCCGGGCAGCGTCGGCGTAGTTCCGCTCGAGCGCCTCGAGCGACCGGACGAGACGGACACCCCGCTTGTCGCTGTGTCGCTCGCCGAGCAGCTCGAGGATTGCAGCACCCTGCCCGTCGAAAACCGCCGTGACTCCGTGGCTGTACACGAAGTCCACGATCGCCAGATCGTCTCCGGCAGCGAGGAGATGTTCGACCGCGGCAATCGGCTGCCGCGATCCCGCGAACCAACTCCCTGCCGCCGCGTGCAGTCGGGCCAGGCGGTCCGGATCGGTGACGCGCAGCTTCGACCGGACATGCGCGCGGAGGAGCGGGTGCCACGCGTAGGTCAGGCCGTCGGCGGAGGTGAAGCGCTGGATGGGCACGCAGAATCGTTCTCGCTCGGCGAGCGCCAGATCCACGTTCGCGTCGTCCAGGCAGGCCGCGAGCTCGGGGCTGAACCGGTCGACGATGCTGGTCGACTCCACGAACCGCAGGAGGTGGTCTGGCAACGCCGAGACCGTTTCCCCCACCACGTAGTCGGAGAGCGGCTGCGGGTATCGGAGAACGTCGCCAACCCCGCTCGGGACATCACCCACGGCACTGATCCGGATCGCCGCGACACGCAGCGGGACCGCCCAACCTGCGGTCAGCTCGAGAACCGCATCGAGTTCCTGCGTCGAGAGTTCGCACCGGTTCTCGGCGAAGATTGCCGCCGCTGCATCGCGATCGAGCGCAAGATCCTCCCAACCGATCACGGTCAGAGAACCATCCGCGATGTATTTCACCCACGGCAACTCGGGCGGGTTCCGTGCTGCCAGGATCACCGTCATGTTCGGCGGCGCCGCGTCCAGTAGGCACGCCAACTTCCGGAGAGACTCCGGGGCCGTGAGTACGTGGGCATCGTCGAGAACCAGGACAGCGGATCGGCCCGACTCTCGCACCGAACGCAGGCAGTCGAGAACCGAAACGTCCTGCAAGTTGGTATCGGGCAGGACGAGCGAGACGAGGCAACGCAGTGCCGCGCCCAGTCCGGCTTCCAACACCTCCGGATCGTCATCCGCGGCGTCGAGCGTCACCCACGCGACGGCGGGCCTCTCATTGCCACCGGGGCCGGCGAGCCAGTCGCCCAGTAAGGCCGTCTTTCCGGTACCGGCGGGCGCACAGAGCAGAACCCTTCCCGGCACCGCTCCGGCAACCACTCCGTCGAGCAAGACGTACAGGTCGCGATGGGGCTGAACCGTCACCGATAATCGCCGCGGGAGCGGGTCCGGTCCTTCCTCGGTCGTTCCCTCGGTCGAGCGCGAGGCCACGTCATCGGACGCCGTGCGATTCGAAACTTGCTGCGCCACAGCACTCCTCCGCTCGACCCGACTGCACACCCCGACAGATGAGTCTTACCAGACATTTCGGTCATCCAAGCAACGATCAAGATCAACTGTGAGCGAGGCCGCACCCGGAGGAAAAGACCGACAGCCGTCGCCTCCTGCCCGAACCTTGCCGGGACCATACCGCGCAAACCCGGGCGTCAGCGGATAGACAACCGTGCCGCCGAGGCCGTGTCGTCACAGCCCCGACGGCACCCTGTGCAGCGGCGAACTACATGTCGAGACCGAGATCGAGGACCGTCACCGAGTGCGTGAGAGCACCGACGGCGAGGAAGTCGACGCCGGTCGCGGCGTACTCGGCTGCGACATCGAGGGTGAGCCCACCCGACGACTCGAGCTTGGTCTGCGGCGCGAGGGTGTCGCGGCGCTGTACCGCGATCTGCGTCTGCCAGAGCGGGAAGTTGTCCAGCAGAACGAGGTCGACCCCCTCGGCGAGGACCTCGTCGAGTTGGGCGAGGTTGTCGACCTCGACCTCGCACTCGATGTCGGGCGCCGCCGCACGAACGGCATGCAACGCAGCGATGACCGAACCCGCGGCGGCAACATGGTTGTCCTTGATGAGCGCGGCATCGCCGAGACCCATCCGGTGGTTGACGCCGCCGCCGACCCGCACCGCGTACTTCTGCAGTCCCCGCAGCCCGGGCAGGGTCTTACGACTGTCGCGAATCTTGCACTCGGTACCGGCCACCGCGTCGACCCATTCGGACGTGGCGGTGGCAATGCCGGACAGGTGACACACCAGGTTGAGCATGGTCCGCTCGGCGGTGAGCAGCCCCCGGGTGGGAGCGCTGACCGTGAGCACCGCGTCACCGGGCTGGATGCGGGTGCCGTCGGCGACCCGCCCCTGAACCTCGTAGTTTCCGGCGCCGATCACCTCGTCGAGCACCGTCAAACCCACGTCGACGCCCGCCACCGTGCCGGCCGCCCTGGCCACCACGGACGCAGTTGCGACAGCCCCTTCGGGAACGGTCGCCGCGGAGGTGACATCCGGGCCGTACCGCAGATCCTCGTCGAGTGCGGTGCGCACCAACGTCAAGGTTTCCTGCGGATCGAGTCGCTCCAGCGTGGTCATCGTGCTCCTGTCGATTGCAGTTCGGATAGTTCCAGTTCGCCGTCGCGCCCGATACGGACCGGGATGCTGCGGCGGTAGTCGTCGGATGTCTCGGGGTAGTCGGTCCGAGTGTGGCAACCCCGGGTCTCACGTCGCGCGGACGCGGCCAGCACGAGCGCCGACGCCGCGACCGTGAGCGCGGTGTCTTCGAGGGCAACGCCGTTGCCGGCCACCGCGACTCCACTTCCTGCCAATTCGGCTGCCGCGGAAGACAGTCCGTCGCCGTCACGCACCACCGACGCGTGCGCCGTCATGAGCGCCTGCACCCGTTCGCGCGGGGCATGCCGCCGGAACGGCAGCAGCAGGTCGTCCGCCTCCACGGACAGGTCGGCACGCTCGGCCGCCGCCAGGCCCACCCGCTCGCCGACGACCAGCCCTTCGAGCAGGCTGTTCGACGCGAGCCGGTTGGCACCGTGCAGTCCCGTACGAGCCACCTCACCGGCCGCGTACAACCCCGGCACCTCGGTGCGTCCGTGGACGTCGGTGACGACACCACCGCACGAGTAGTGCGCGGCCGGGGCCACCGGGATCAACTGCTCGGTCGGATCGATTCCCGCGGCCAGACACGACGCGGTCACTGTCGGGAACCGGCTCACGAACCCGGTCAGGTGCCGTGCGTCGAGGTAGACATGATCGGTGCCGGACTCACGGAGCCGTCGAGCTATGGCACGTGAGACGACGTCGCGCGGCGCCAGGTCGCCCTGTGGGTGCACGCCGTCGGTGACCGAACGCCCATCGGCGTCCACCAGTCGCGCGCCCTCACCACGGACCGCCTCGCTGATGAGCGGGCGCCGGCCGACGCCGCCCGGCGCGAACAGGACGGTGGGGTGGAACTGTACGAACTCGAGATCGGCCACGGAGGCGCCCACCTCGAGCGCCAACGCGATACCGTCACCGGTGGAGCCGGACGGATTGGTGCTGCACGAGTACAACTGCCCCAGCCCGCCGGTCGCGAGGGCCACGGCCGGTGCATGGATGACGCCCAGTCCCCTGTCCGACAGCACGATCAGGCCGGTGACGCCCCGGCGGTCGGTGGTGACGCGCGCCGCGGCTGCCCCGAAGAGCACCGGTATTCCGGCCGCGTTCAGCGCCCGCTGGACTTCGGCACCGGTCGCGTCGCCGCCCGCGTGGACGATGCGACGGGTGCTGTGCCCGCCCTCGCGGGTACGCGACACGGCGCCGTCCGAGCCCATGTCGAACACCGCGCCCAACGCCGTGAGCGCGGTGAACGCCTCCCGTCCCGCGGACACGATCGATCGGACCGCGACCTCGTCGCACAGCCCCACACCGGCAACGCAGGTGTCGCCGGCGTGCGAGTCCACCGAGTCGGTGCGGGGATCGCCCACGATGGCGATCCCACCCTGCGCGTACTGCGTGGCGGTGTCGGTCGGGCCGCCCTTGCTCAGCACGAGAACCCGGAGTCCCTGTTCGGCCGCCACCCGCGCGGCCGTCAGCCCGGCGACGCCACCACCGACGACGACCAGATCTGCGCGCGCCTCCCACACGACGCCGTCACCCCCGGATCCGGCGACCACTACTCCCCGCCGCCGGGGTTCCCGATCTCGATCATGCGCTGCACGGACTTTCGTGCGCGCTCGGCGACGTCGGGAGCGACGTGGACCTCGTCCTTGCCCTCGACGAGGCAGCGCAGCAGTGCGGCCGGGGTGATCATCTTCATGTACGGGCACGACGCGCGATCGTTGACAGCCTGGAAGTCGACGCCGGGCGCCGCCTTGCGCAGCTGGTGCAGCATGCCGACCTCGGTCGCCACGAGGACCTGCTTGGCACCGGTCTCGCGGGCAGCGTCGAGCATGCCGCCGGTCGAGAGGATCTTGACCTTGTCCTCGGGCACGAAGCCCTCACCCGCGAGGTAGAGCGCCGATGTGGCGCAGCCGCACTCCGGGTGGACGAACAGCTCGGCGTCCGGGTGGCTCTTCGACTTAGCGGTGAGCTCGTCACCGTTGATGCCGGCGTGCACGTGGCACTCGCCCGCCCAGATCAGCATGTTCTCGCGGCCCGTCACTCGCTTGACGTGCGCGCCGAGGAACTGGTCGGGAAGGAACAGCACCTCCCGGTCGGGGTCGATCGAGGCGACGACGTCGACGGCATTGGACGACGTGCAGCAGATGTCGGTCAGGCCCTTCACCTCGGCGGTGGTGTTGACGTACGACACCACCAACGCATCGGGGTGCTCGGCCTTCCACTCGCGGAGGTGATCCGCGGTGATCGAGTCGGCGAGCGAGCAGCCGGCCCGCTCGTCCGGGATCAGCACCGTCTTCTCGGGGCTGAGGATCTTGGCGGTCTCGGCCATGAAGTGGACGCCGCAGAAGACGATCGTGTCCTCGGGCGCCTCGGCCGCGATCCGCGACAGTGCCAGCGAGTCGCCGACGTGATCGGCGACGTCCTGGATCTCGGGCAGCTGGTAGTTGTGCGCCAGCAGGGTCGCGCCGCGCTCCTTGGCGAGGCGGCGCACCTCGGCGGCCCACTCGGGTCCGGCCTCGACGCCGGTGTACCCACCGGGGCCGTCCACGATCCGTCCCGTGCCATCGGCCCGCAACGGCGGAATCGTCGAAGTCATGGCCACTCCTTCTTCGCGAAGCTCGTTCGTAGCTCCGTCACTACAACCCGGGCGGGCTGGCCCGAATTTCCGAAATCGAGGTTTTCGACTTAGGATCGAAAACATGTCACATGGTAGCACCGTCCACGAAGTGCTCACCGCGGTGTTCCAGGTTCGACCGGCCCCGGAAACCATCGCCGCAGGTGACGGCCATCACGGAACGAATTGCTGCCGCACGGACGAACTGATGGTTCTGCTGTGGCAGCGCGCTCTCGATCCACAGAAGGGCACCTGGTCGTTGCCGGGCGGCACCCTGAGGGACGACGAGGACCTCAAGACGTCGGCCCGGCGTCAGCTCGCCGAGAAGGTCGATGTCCGCGAGGTAGCCCATCTGGAACAGCTGTCAGTGTTCAGCGACCCCCACCGGGTTCCCGGGAATCGCCGGATCGCCTCGACCTACCTGGGCCTGGTCCCCCTCCCCGCCGATCCGCAGCTGCCACCCGACACCGCGTGGCACCCGGTGTCCGCGCTCCCGGCAATGTCGTTCGACCACGGAACGGTCGTCGAGCACGCCCGGATGCGACTGGCCGCGAAGCTGTCGTACACCAACATCGCGTTCGCCCTCGCTCCGGACGAGTTCTCGATGTCCACGTTGCGTGAAATCTATTGTGCAGCACTCGGTTACCAGGTCGACACGACGAACCTCCAGCGGGTCCTGACCCGACGCGGCGTCATCACCGCGACCGGCAACACCGCGCCGTCCGGACGCACCGGCGGCAGGCCGGCCGCCCTCTACCGCTTCACCGACACCCGACTGCGGGTGACCGACGAGTTCGCGGCCCTGCGGCCGCCGGTCTGAGCCCGACCGGTGAGTGACCGGCCGGCGACGATCACCGGCCCGGGCCTCACGACACTTCCAGGTATTCGACGCCAACGTCGTCGCCGCCGGCCTCAGTCGACGTCTCGAATCTCGAGGTCTCCGAGGTCCGAATGCCGGTCCCGCAGCAGCGCCCGCATCAGGTCCTGCTCGACTTGATCTCGCCCATCGTCATTGAGTCTGGACATGCTCGTCGAGGAAACGTTGCGTCATCTCGGCAATCGCCGCCGCGTGGGCATGGAACAGGTAGTGATGGCCGCCCATAACCGTGACCTGCTGGATCGCCGGGTTGCTGATCGAGGCGCGGTGCGCGGACTCCCATTCCGGCTCCACCTCGAGCGAGGACGCGGCGAGGATCGACAGCGCCGGTAGCGTCGACGGGAACACGGCACCCTCGGCCGTTTGCACGTTCTCCGCCCCACGGGCCATCTCATCCAGCACGGTCGGGTTCAACACCCACGAGTACGCACGCAGGTACAGGTCCTGCTGGTCCGGGGTGTACTCGTCCGCGTCGCCGAGACTCTCCCGGTAGTCGGCCACCAGCCCCAGGTAGTCGGTGCTCCTGTCCAGGGCGATCAGGTCTCGGGTGCCGCCGACAGCATTGACGCCGGCCATCCAACGCGGCCACTCCGGGGCGCCCTGGGCAGCGTCAGAGGTGTAGCGCTCGTCGTCCAGGCCCACCACTGCGGCGACCTCGTCCGGGTGGTCGGTGGCCCACCACATCGCGTACAGACCCGAAACCGAATGGGGCATCAGAACATAGGGTCCGTCCAGCCCCAACTCCCGGAGAGCGCCCCGGGTCTCGTCGACGATCGCCTCGCTGGTGCGTGGGGCGTCGGTTCCGTCGCTCAACCCCAGCCCGAAGGGCTCGACCGTGACGACCGTGTTCTGCTCCGCCAAGCGCCGGGCCAGCGGGGCGAAGCCGAGGATCGGTTCCGGCGTGGCCAGGCCGGGCATCAGGACGACGGTCCGCGGTCCCGAACCCTGAACCGCGACGCTCATCCGATGCCCGTCCACCTCGACATACCGGTGGCCGGAGCCGACCGCCTCCTCGATGGCCGCCTTGTCGCGCGGGGTCTGCCACCAATGGACAGATGTCGAAATCGCAATGGCAACAACAACTACCGATACCAAACCGACGAATATCCATAGCACCACTCGAAATAGCCTGCGCCGTGGCTTCGGAAGCGCCGAATCCACTGCGCCACTCGGCCGATCGCCATCAGTTTGCATTCCCGAATCCACGTCGACGCTAGACGGATCCGGCCTCCCCAGTGTCCCCATGCGACCAACCTAACCGACGCAGCCAACGCAACCGAGCATTTTACTACAATGCGTAGTAAAACGGCCCTTGGAGTTTCGACAGGCCTGGGCGGCGTCGCCTGAGTCACCAGTCGAGCCACAGTAGCCGGTGGGTCTTATCCGCCGTGCCTGTGCCGAGTTCGGCGTGGTCGGTGGTGGTGTACTCGATCGGAAACCATGCATCGGCCTCGATCTGGGCAATGGCGGCCCGAACCTTGGGGTCGAGCCGAACAGTGACCGAGACGTCCGCGCCACCCTTGATCGCGGCCCCAACTCTCACGTGCCCGTAGAACGCCGAATCGGCGCGCGCAGCAGTATGTGGCTGGGCGAGCCCGGGGGTCCCAGACGGCCAACCGAAACGAGAGCCTCGGCCACGACGCGGGTGACCTCCACGCGGCGAGCCGCAGGCGCCCTTGCGTAGACGCTGCGGGGCGATCACCGGTGCGGCATGTTCGGTGGTGATCGTCGCGAACAGTACGTTCAAGCCGCGAACACCGGAGTACCCGTAGCCGGAGCCCTCCTTCCTGTGTCCGTGGACGTCGATGGCAACGTCGGAGCATCGCCGGCGATGTCGAGAGGATGCTCGACGATCACCGGTCACCCACCGCTCCGGCTCGCCGATCCGCGGCGAACGCCCCGCACGCTCGGGCAACCGGAAACTCGAACGGGCACTGTTCCTGTCGGCGGTCGCGACCCTGCACGACCCGACCAGCCGCGCCTACTACGACCGCAAACGCGCCGAAGGCAAGCGCCACAACGCCGTCCTGATCTGCCTGGCCCGCCGCCGCTGCGACGTCCTGCACGCCACTCGGCGGTGTGTGGCTCCGTCGGAGAGAGATACACCCGCACGGCGGCGACGAGACGCTGGGAGTCGTCGCGCAACCCGAACGCGGTCACGTCGGGCTGCGTCAGCTCGCTCACCAACTCGTCGAGCGACTGCATCAACGGGGGAAGATTCACATCGTCGTGGGCCTGCGCCTCAGTCACGTACGTAGCCCGCTGCAACGTCAGCAGCTCGCCCGCGTCACAACCCGACAGCGTCACAACGGATTCCATGCGTATCGACTATTCCAGGTTCTAGCGGACCGCGGTGTCCGCCCGAGCAGTTGACACCGACATAGGGACACCCACCCGCACCCGAACCGGATGCAGGGGCCGTTCCGTGCCGCGCAAACGGCTCGACGAGACTGACGAGCGGGACCGGCCCGCTAGCTTCGGGCCGGTCCCACCCGCATCAGATCGGATCGAACAACAGGGCCCCCGCATCGTGCTCGGCAGGGCGGACCGCGATCCCCTCCCGCTCCACACCCGTGAGCCCCGCATCAGACGGAGCCACCAGCGAATCAGCCCGGTCCGGACGCCCCGGCTGCCTATCGTGGCTCTCCATGAGCCAGAAACGAGGCCGCATCGCTGCGGCGGTGCTCGCTACGGTGGCAGCAGCGCCACTCAGCAGCTGCGCCACCAACGTCGACGTGCCCGACACCTTCAGTGCCACTGTCACGTTCACAGGAAACGCAAACCACGCCTCAACCGACACCGGCAAATGCACCTTCGAGAACGGCCACGTCACCCCGCACGACCTCGCGATCATCACCAGCGGCACCGCCACCACCACAACAACAGCAGCACTACAACTCGACACCATCACCCAACACCCAGACGGAACAACCATCTGCACCTACACAGCACACTTCAACGCCATCCCCGCAAACCAGCCCCGATACGAACTCACCCTCAACACGTTCACACAACAAACCTTCACCGCCGACAACCTCAAAAAAGGTGCCACCTACCAACTCACCGGCGGCACATAACCTGCCCGCCAGCCCCGAGCGGAGCAGGCCATCCCCGCAGGTCGCGCACGAAAAAGGGCCCCCACACCCGAAGGCGGATTCCAGCGGTCGTCGCAACACCACTGCCGTTTCTTGCCGTGACGAGGGTATCGAATTGCTCGGCTGGGAAACGCGGCCGAGCACTTCGGTCAACTTGCCGAGGGTTTCTAATTCGATTGCTACACGGGTTTGATCGCCCACGTGACCGGGCCGTCCGCACTGGCATGGGTCGACGAGGGAAGCGTCCACCCACGCCAACACTCCACACGAGCTTGAGGGCTGACCTGCGATGTCGCGCGGTCGGTGCGGAGTGAATTGGCGGGTGAATCCCGGGCCTGTCACGCCAATCAGGACATTCACCGCTCTTCAGTCGGTAGTGTGCTGTCCGAATGCTGTGCCCCGGGTGAGGCTCGGTGCCGAGTTGATGACCGCCCGTGAGCACATTCGGTGTCGCGCGGCATGTTCAAGGTTCAAGGGGAGGACGTTCGCATGAGGAATTCCAAGGTCGGGCGCGCCCGGGTTCTGGCGGCCGCGGTAGTCGTGTCCGCGGCCTCGCTGCTCGCGGTGCCGGCCACGGCGTCCGCCGACAACGGCGCCCCCGCCACCTTCGACGCCTCCGGCGCCTACCTGGCGAAGTCCACCAAGAACTCCGACCGCAAGGTCACCATCTCGGTGTATTCGCCGTCGATGGACCGCAACATCCCCCTCGAGGTCATCCTGCCCGCCGATCGCAGCCAGCCGCGCCCGACGCTGTACCTGATCAACGGCGCCGGTGGCGGCGAGGACTCGGCCACCTGGCAGCGCAATGCCGACGTGATGGACTTCTTCAAGGACAAGAACGTCAACGTCGTCACCCCGCTCGAGGGCGCCTTCAGCTACTACACCGACTGGCAGAAGGACGATTCGAAGCTCGGCCGTCAGAAGTGGCAGACCTTCCTGACCCAGGAACTGCCGCCCGTCATCGACGCCGAGTTCGGCACCAACAAGGTGCAGTCCGTCGCTGCGATCTCGATGACCGCCACCTCGGTGCTCAACCTGGCGATCGCCAAGCCCGGTTTCTACAAGAGCGTCGGCTCGTACAGCGGCTGCGCCGAGACCAGCACCTGGGCTGGACAGAACGCCATCCGGCTCGTCACCGGCGTCCGGGGTGGCGTCGACGTCACCAACATGTGGGGCCCGCTCGACGGGCCCGGCTGGGTGCAGAACGATCCGGTCGTGAACGCCGAAAAGCTCCGCGGCACCGAGCTCTACGTCTCCACCGGATCGGGGCTGCCCGGCCCCCACGACCAGTTGAACAGCCCCGGTATCGACGGCAAGCCGCTCGCCCAGGCTGAGCGGGTAGTCGTCGGCGGCGTGATCGAGGCGGCCACCAACTACTGCACCCACAACCTCGCCAACCGCCTCGCCGAGCTGAAGATCCCCGCGACGTTCGACTTCAAGCCCACCGGCACCCACTCGTGGGGCTACTGGAAGGACGACCTGCACAACTCCTGGCCGATGATCGCCCGCTCGATGGGAATCTAGGCCGAAGCCTGGAGCGACATAGTCTGTGGACGGAGCTGGCAATCACGCGCCAGCTCCGTCCAGCGCTTCCAGCGCCACGTGGACAACCATGGCGCCGCATTTTTTCCCGGTTGAACCGTCGGTCGTGTCGAATCCGTGAGCGTGGCTGGCCGCTTCTAGTTGCCGGACACAAGAGCGGCGAACTGATCGGCCGGAGTATCCCAGCCAAGCGTTTTGCGGGGTCGGCCGTTGAGTTCAGCGGCGACGGTATCGAGGTGCTGACGGCTGTGGACGGACAGATCCGTCCCTTTCGGGAAGTGTTGCCGCAGTAGACCATTGGTGTTCTCGTTCGAGCCTCGCCGCCAGGGGCTGGCGGGATCACAGAAGTAGGCAGGGATGTCGGTGGCGATCGTGAACGAGTGGTGGGCGCCCATCTCGCTTCCCTGATCCCAGGTCAGCGACCGAGTCAAATTGCGGGGCAGAGTTGTGACGGTCTCCACCAAGGCATCCCGCATGAGATCGGCGCTGCGTCCGCGGGGAAGATGCACCAGCATCACGTAGCGGGTGGCCCGTTCGACCAGCGTGCCGATGGCCGACGCGCCGTCCTTACCGATGATCAAATCGCTTTCCCAATGGCCGGGCACGGCCCGGTCGTCGACCACCATGCGCGGGCCGTCGGGCTTCCTGCCCCCGCTCCACCAGATCTCCACGACCCGACTTATCACCACTCATCGACACCCCCCCTTCTACTCAAATCGGCACTCTGTACCACGCGAAAACGATCGACGACACTGACGAGCCGAGGCCCGGCCCACCAACTCTGGGCCGGGCCTCCACCCGCGTCGGATCGGATCCAACAGCAGCGCCGTCGCATCGCGCTCCAGGACCCGGACCGCAATCGCCTCCCGCTCGACACCCGTGAACCCCGCATCCGACAGGGCCGCGGGTCCCGCCTCTCACCGGCCGGCTCCCACATGTTCATCGGTGGCTTGCCCGACGGTGAGCCCACACCGCGGAGATCGCTACCAAAGCCCAGCCCGCGAGAGCAGTGACCGAAGCCGGCCAGTCAAACACGAAGTGCTGAACGTGAACATCGTTGGTATGGGCATACGTACAGCTCGCGCCGACCACAGGCAGCCACGAACGCGTTGCCTTATAGACAGGACCCCCGTCGCTGACCGAGTCGTGGACACTGACACAAAGATCGGTCGCTGAACTTCCGACACCGAGGAATGACAAGGCACCGAACCCGACCAGCACCGACACCACACCGGCCGCCGCTAGAACCGCCGGCAGCCACGACGCTCCCCTCACGCGAACCCCCCTCACGTCGTGCCGGCCCGGGCGGAACACGTCATCTGCCCAGGTCACGAACGATATACCGTGCCATCATGCCCACAACCCTGCACCGCGCAATCCGATACGGCGCCCGCGCCCTCGCCGCAGTGCTCGCCGCCGGGATCCTCTACACGATGTTCGTCTACCACAGCCTCAACATCTTCACCCCACCCGAACGCCTCGAATCCCTCGGCAGGACCTACCAACTCGGCAACCTGCCCCCACTCACTCGTGAAGAGATCCACCAACGACACTCACCCAGCCACCGCGAGTACTACACCCTCGAACACGTCAGCAACCTCTGGCCCCGCCACCCCGTCTACCAATTCCAGAACGACACCATCCGAGGCCAGGCCACCACCAGCGCCTACCTCAAATGGGGTGACCACTACATCACCTACAGCCTCTCCGGCGCACCCTAAGACCCACCCGGGACATCTCGTCTCCCCTGGTCAAGGCAAAGAATCGGCCCCCACACCCGAAAGGGCGTGAGGGCCGAGCCGCACCGCGCGAACGCGATCGGTGAGACTGACAAACGGGACCGGCCCGCTTCCGACGAGCCGTCCCTCCTGCATCAGGTCTGGTCGAACAGCAGCGCCGCCGCGTCGTGCTCGAGGGGACGGACCGCGATCCCCTCACGCTCGACGCCCGTGAACCCCACGTCGGACAGGGCCGCGCCAGATCCACACCCTCCAGATCGATTCCGGGAGAGCCACGTTCACCGTCGCCCGGTGACGCGAGACCTCGGTCCACACGATCTCCACGGTCTGCATCCTCGTGTTCATCGGCCTACTCCTTCCCCCACCCGCCGTCCGGTTCCTAGCGGTCCTCGAACCGTTCCGCATACCACCGCCGGCGTGATGGGTACGTCAGGCCGGCGAACAATTGCCGTCTATGGCGAGGACCTTCAGCAGGGGCTCTCGTCACCGTGGTTGTCGATCCCCAGGTCAGGACGGCGGGGATCTGTCATCCACGACGACCTGAGTCTGCAAACCATGAATCCGGCCGAAAGCCGTCCACCACCTCGATCCCGGTTACCCGAGTGATCCGTCGTACCCGGCGTGCACAATGACTTGCGTGACATTGAAGGAAACGCAGGGACCGGGGCACGGCGTGGATTTCGCCGCCCTCGCCGCGTATGTGAAGCAGTACCGCGCCGGTGGCTACGACGTCGACACCGTCACCGAGTCGGTGTGCGCGAAATGCGGCGGACGAGCCTTCGCGATCGGCGTAGACGACGAGGCGGGTTGTGCCGAACGTCTCTGCGTGGCCTGCGACGACGCCGTCCTGATCGCCGACAGCGTGGACCACTGGCCCGAGGCCGAACCGTCCCAGTGCGAATGCCCTTGTGGCGGGGACGAGTTCGCCGTCGCGGTCGGCTTCGCCCCGGTCGGCGACGGGAGCGACGACGTGCGCTGGGTGAGCATCGGGCTGCGGTGTCTGCGAGACGGGATGCTCGGCGTGTACACGGACTGGAAGATCGACTACAGCCCTTCGGGCCACCTGCGAGGCATGGCGTAGGCGGGACGTACCCGAAGGGCGTCGCCGGACCGAGCATCCGCGCCCGGTCCCAAAGACGCCTCGCCCATCACGGCATCCATGTCGCTCCATCCGTGCAGCAAAGGCGTATTCGCACACGCCCTCCTACGAGTCTTCGGTGGCCGCACCCGACTGCGACTCCCGAGTCGCGGCGACCGCCTGCAGGAGACGCACCCCAATCGGCACCGACGCGCGGTCACGCCTGTCGCGGGCCGTCGAGCTCGATGTACAGCGTGTCGGACCAGTAGCCGAGACCGAGCTCGCGGAGGGGTTCCTCGCTACTCTCCTGCGACGGCGTGAACACCCGCTGCCAGAAGTTCGGCTTGGCGGGTGCGAGCCTGACCAACGCCGCCTCCATCTCTGTGTCGATGTCCGCCAGCCCAGCCATCAATGTCCGGCCCTGGTCAGCGAACGGCTCGTCGTCCATGTCGAAGACCTCGCCACATTCGAGGACGAAATGGTGGTCGGGTTCGGTGTGGCTGCGCAGGAACCGCAGCGCATCCTCAGCCATCGTGCCGAGGCCGGGGTGGTCGATGCGGCCGAGGAAGCCGTCGAGCCGGGCGATGCCTGGGCCGCAGCGGGCCGTGACTGCGATCAGGTCGGGGGTGTCGTCCCAGATCATCGACTGGCGGGCACGGGGGTCCACGGAGACGAGGATCCGTGGGACCAACGGTATCGCATACGACCACTCGGAGATGCCGGCGAGGCGATGAACGCGTGCAGCTGCCGGATCTTCCTGAGGGCAAAAGGGAGTGGTGTAGAGATACGTGCGGTTGGCCACGGCCGCTTCCTGTCTGTGGTCGGATCGGTCGACGAGCCGAGTCTAAGCGCGCAGTGTCGGTCGAACCCCTAGGTGGTCGGCGGGTTGGTCGGTGGCGCGGTGGCGGGCTGCGAGGTTCAAGGGTCGGCAGGCCCGTCGAGAAAGTTCGCGGTTCCGTCGTCCGCGTAGCGGCGGTGACGCGCCGCAACCCGCAGCAGGAATCGACCGTCGTCATCATCCCCGACGACGAACAGAAGTGCCGGCACGGGGCGGCCGGATCGGCCACGGCGTGATCATCGGCAGCTGACTTTCAGTAGAACCGTCCACCGTGGTCCGGACAGACGTTGCACCGCGTGGACGCACTGGAAGCGACGCCGTCGATCTCGAAACCATTCTGCTGCAGAAGATTTCGAACGACAGCTCTCTGAACTAGCGCGGTGTGAGCCTGCTGCACGCCCGGCGCAGCATCGACCGCACGACCACCGGGTGGACGACGCTGACGGGCGCGAAGTAGACGCGGCCGCGCCAGCCCTTCAGCCGCACAACCGTCGTCAGGCGGACGAGTCGCGTCCCGGTGTCGACCGCGACACCTGCCCGGAAGTCGAGGTGTCGGTCGTCGACGGAGATCAACGCCTCACCGTCCTGCACGCACGACACAACGAAGACGACGCGGCCCGCGCGGGGCACGCCGATCAGCGGGACTACCAACTGGCGGACCGCCATGGCGATACGAATCCACACCGGGGTCGATCCGCCTGCGAACACCGTCTCGGCCCACACCCGCGGATCGTCGGTGGCGCCGAGCGGTAGTGGCGCCGCGACCACGTCGACGAAGTCCGGACGGGGAATGTCCTCGAGCGCAAGGGACCAGAACGCGGGACGCGGCATAGCGCCATCGTCCCCCCGACGCCCTGTCCCGGTCCAGACCGAACCACAGCTGCCACCGGCCGTGTCGCGAAGACCCCGCTCCGACTGGTGACGGTCAGGGGACTGTCCACATGCCGGCGCCGGGCAGGGTTGTGAGAGCCGGGTATCCGGGAGAACCGTCCGCGCCGTAGCGCCCCGCTGAATCGTATGACCGCGCCAGCCGCGCGGGCTGCGTGACCCAACCTGTCGCCGGTTCGTCCGGCAGTCCCTAGGGTGGGCTCGTGAAGTTACGACGACCTCTGCCCCCCGCCACCCGACGCACCCGGACACTGCTCCTCGCCGCGATGATCGCGATGCCGATGGCGTCCGGAATCTCGGCACCGGCCCTCGCATCAGTTCCCACTGCTCCCGCGGCAGATCCCGCGGCGGCGACTCCCGCTGCTCCGGAACGGCAATCCGTCAGCGAGCGCTACGCGGCCACCGGCACCCACGCCGTCACCTCGGTGGCGGTGCCCGGATATCAGGTGTTCCATCCCGCCGACATCGCCACCAGTCCCGACCGCCATCCCGTGGTCACCTTCGGCAACGGAAGTTACGCGACGTACGAGCAGTACGAGGAGTTGCTACGCCACCTGGCCTCCTGGGGCTTCGTCGTCGTGGTCGCCGACAGCAGCGTCACCGGCGACGGGACCGAGATCCTGGCTGCAGCGCGCTACGTCCTGGCACAGAACGAGAATCCGGAGAGCATCTTTCACGATCGCATCGACGTCGCACATGTCGCCGCCGTCGGACATTCGCAGGGCGCCGGGGGATCGATCAATGCCAGCACCGACTCCGACGGACTCATCACCTCCACCGCCGTACTCGACCTGCCCGACCCCTGGTGGGCCACTCGGCCCGTCGACGTGATCGACGTGGCTCGGCTGACAGGTCCGGTGTTCTACCTGACAGGGGCCGAGGATCCGGTCTCGACGGCCATACCGCAGGCCGCCTACCACGCCGTGAGCCCGGGGCCCGCGGCCCGCGGCCGCCTGCTGGGGGTGGGGCACAACTGGCCCACCGACGGAGGTGGATTCCGCGGGTACCTCACCGCGTGGCTGCGCTTCACCCTCACCGGAGACACCGACGCCGCGCGCGCCTTCGTCGGTCCGGCACCGGAACTGTTGGCCGATCCACGGTGGGACGGGACTGCGGTCAAGGGTTGGTGAATCGACCGTTCCGGGGTGCGCGGCGCTTGTCTTGGAGGTGAAGTCGAACTGATCGGATTCGGTAGTGTGGAGCCTCATGGGTTCCGGATCGGTGGCCGTCTGTGAAGTGATCGCCAACTTCGCGCAGTGGAGCGCGGACAGGCGTTTCTCCGCACTACGATCCTTGGTTCCCGAGGATGACGACGGACCCTTGCTGGCCTCATTTCTGCTCGCGGTTGCGGCCGATGTGTCAGAGGACGACTTGGTGAGGATCGAAGCGGTGCGGGTCTTCGAGATCCTTCAGATCGATGACGATTCCCTTGCCGAGAGATGCCGCACAGCGCTGATCCACCTAGCCCGGACAGACGACGATTGGGATGTCCGCAACGCCGCTGGTTGCGCGGTGTTCGACCTGCCCGGCGCCGAGCGCGAACTCGAGACGATGCGCTCCATGATCGCAGCGGAGCAGGAGGGCTTCGTGCGCGAGAATGTCGGAGCCGCATTGGACATGTTCCTCCGGCGCCGTGATTCCGCCTGGGGCGTGTCTGACAAATAGGCAGGGTTCAGGTGGGATGCTCCCATCGGGACGGGGCGATGCGACGGAGGTCGGGAATGGCCGCGACTTACAATCGCGGTGAGGGCGAAGCGCCAGGCCAAGATTCCGGCACCGGTGTGAGAGAGGGGTCAGGATGTTCGGCAGGATGTTCGACAGGACGTTCGGCAGGATGTTCGACAGGACGTTCGACAGGACGTTCGATTCGAAGAAGCTCAACGATCTGATGGAGCAGCTCAGGCCCGACCTGAGTCCGGAATCGCTCGGCGTCGGGCCCGACTTCCCGGGCGTCGCCCCGAACCCGCTCATGAGCAGTGATGCATCGAAGCGCAATGCGGAACTGCGTACGGGCGCGCTTGCGCTCGGCGTTCTCGTCGACTGGCGGGAGGTCAACAGCAATCCACGCGTGGTCCTGATGTTCGACGTGGAGACCGCCGACGGCATCTCGTTCCGCGGCATCGCAGACGAAGCCCTCACGATCACCGAGCTCACCCGACTCGCCCCAGGACAGACGTTGCCCGTGCGCTACCGGCCGGCCGTCATGGACCACTACGTCGCCCTTGCCCAGGACGCGGACCCCGCCCACGTGCAGCAGCTCTCTGACGAGATCGCGAGCCGCAAGCGGACCTGACCCGAAGCCATTGGCCGGAACACTAGTTCTATCCGCTCGACGCCTGAACGCACACCCACCTCGCGCCGGTAGCGTCGGGCGGATGGAACTCGTCGTCACGTCGGACACCGGCACGATCGGGGACCTGTACGCGCTGGCGAACGAGCTGCAGGAGGCAGGAGATGCCTTCGCCGTTGCCACGCCAGCGGTCGCCGGGACCCTCGTCCTCTGCCTGAGATGCCTGCCCGCGGACGTCGGCCGGCGGTCCTTCACGCGCTTCGAGCGCTCCGAGCCCGCGCTGCTCGTCGACCTGTGTGTGACGGAAGAAGCGGTCGACGGACTCACCACGGCGCAACAGCGCGAGGCACTCGGCGAATTGCTCCGCGAATGGATCGGAAAAGCGTCCCTGTCCCGGTCCGCACCATGGTCCCGGAACCAGCGGGCCGAACTCCGACATGGGGCGGAGCAGTTGCTGGTTCGGCTCGGCTGGCTCGTCGGTCCACGTGTCCGCGCGGCCGAGCTGTGCAGGGCCGGTCACCCGTTGGACGAGATCGCCGAGGCGACGGGGCTGGACCTGGACGAAGTCGAGAATCTGTTCGCCGATACGACCTCGCCGGATTGACACCCACGGACCCGATCGCTGTCGTCCGTGGTGATCCATCGACACACGGATGATCCCGTCCGTTCTCGCGGAGTACCGGGTTATGGATTGGTAGACATGACAGTTCGTGTCGGTTTCGCACTGATCCGCTGACCGGCGTGCGGACGCGTTAGGCTCACGAGGTGATTGCCGCACCGCGTCGCATCCCTCGGGGAGCAGAGCTGGAACCGTTGCTGCGCTGCTACGGGTACCGGATCACCCGTGCCGGGACGGTCAAAGACGCCGACCCGTCGCGTGATCCCGAGGATGTGGTCGCTGCGGCGAGATTGGGGTGGCCCGTGCATGCGACGGAGCGGTGGACCCCGTCAGAGATCGTCGAGCGCACGACCGCGGCGGCCGACTCCCTCGATCCCGACGCGGTGCTCGCGGCCTTCGTCGCGGGGCTGGGAAGCGCACCACGTGGCCGCCAGACGGTGATCTCCTACGGTTGGGCACAGTTCCTCGACACCGCACCCAAGGGCACCGGCGGAATCCCGGACTGCGGCCTCGACCCGCTGCACGACGCGGGATACGACGTCGACGTCACCGAGACCTTGTTGCGGTTCGCGCTCGGTTGGTCATGGAACGAACTGCCCGAGAAGTACCTACCCGATCTGGAAGCCGCAGTCGCGGAGGGGCTGCCGCTGCCGAACGAAGAGGACAGGGAACGGGTCCGCGCACTGTTGGACGTCATCCGCGCGCAGCCCCCGGGAACACGGCCCAGCGAACTGGAGAAGGCCGTTGCGCGGGCGAAGATCGTTCCCGGCACAGACAAGTACCAGCGGTACGGCATCCTCATCGGGCTCTCCGAGATCGGCGTTCTGCCAAGCCCCGTCCTTGCCCCGATGTGGGACCGGTTCATCGGCAACACCGAGCGGCACGCCGCCTACCACTCCGTCCAGAGCGGCCCGCGCTCCGACATACCGGTCCCCCTCGCAGGGTGGCGCGGCGGCCTCGACGAACGCAGAGCACAACGCCTACTGGACGTCTGACGCCGGTGCACGCGTCATCCCGTTGAGCGCACGGCGTTCGGGACTCCGGATAACGCGTCGGCATGAAGATCGGCAGGCAATCGTCATTCCGATCGCCGCAACAGACGCAGCGAGCGCCCCGTGCGTTCGAGGTTGCGGTCGACCACCTGCTGGTCACGCTCACCGGCCGCACCGAGACCCGGCATGAGCCTGCGCAGCAACGGTTCCCACTCCGCGCGCTTCTCCGGGAAGCACTTGTCGAGGACGTCTGCCATCAGCGGCGGTGCGACCGAAGCGCCCGGCGAGGCACCGAGCAGACCGGCGATGGTTCCGTCCGCACCGACGACGACCTCCGTCCCGAAGGTCAGCACTCCGATCCTGCGCCGATCCGGTTTGACCAGCTGGGCGCGCTGGCCGGCCTGCACCACACTCCAGTCCGCCGGATCGGCCCCGGGACAGAAGCGTCTCAACTGACTGAACTTGCGTCGGCGCGAGGCGAACAGCTCGGCGATGAGATAGCGCACGAGCGGCAGGTTCTGGATTCCGACCGCCACCAGCACCGCGACGTTTCGGAACCGGATGGTCGTGAACAGGTCGGTGAGCCTGCCGCGCTCGAGGAGCCTCGTGCTGAAGGTGGCGTACGGACCGAACATCAGCGAGGCTTGGCCGTCGACGACCCGCTTGTCGAGATGCGGCACCGACATCGGCGGGGCCCCGATTGCGGCCTGCCCGTAGACCTTCGCGTCGTGCCGGCCGACCACGGCGGGGTTGCCGGTACGGAGGAACTGGGCGCCGAGCGGGAACACCGCATAACCGCGCACCTCGGGGATCCGGGCCTTCTGCAGCAACTTCAGCGCATACCCACCGGCACCGACGAAGACGAAACGCGACCTGATCCGGAAGCGGCGTCCGGACGCACGATCAGACCCGGTGACGGTCCAGATGCCGTCCGACCCGCGCGCGAGGGAGGTCACCTCGTGCCGCAGGTGCACCCGCGCCCCACCGCTCGTCATCACCCGGACGAGCGTGTGGGTGAGCGCCCCGAAGTCGACGTCGCTACCGCCCTCGTAGCGGGTCGCCGCGACCGCCTCGGCATCGTTCCGTCCGTCCATCAGCAGCGGCGCCCACTCTCGGACGGTCTCGGGATCCTCGGTGTACTGCATCGCCGCGAACAACGGTAGGTGCCGCAACGTCTCGAATCGCTCACGCAGATAGGCGATGTCGCGTTCACCGAACACGACGTCCATGTGCGGCGTGGGATTGATGAACGATGCCGGGTCGTGCACGTGACCGTCCTCGACGAGCGATGCCCAGAACTGCCGCGAGAGGTGGAACTGGCGGCCGATGTCCTCGGCCTTCGCCGGATCACCGGCATCGGGCATGTAGTTGAGCTCGCACAGCCCGGAATGGCCGGTCCCGGCGTTGTTCCATGCGTTCGAGCTTTCGCCTGCCAGTTCCCCGAGACGCTCGAGCAGCGCGACGGACCAGTCCGGCTGCAACTTCGCCAACAGTGCACCGAGGGTCGCGGACATGATGCCGCCGCCGACGAGGACCACGTCGAGAACCTCGCCTCCGTGCCCGGTGTCCGATCCCCCGCCACTCGCCTGAACCATGCCGTGCCCCTCTCCTCGCCGGTATGTCAGCAAGGCTGCCCACGCGCAACTCATCCGTCCAATGATGATCTGGTGACTTTATGATCCGAATATGGATGAATCGATGCCCGGCGAGGTCGACGCCGTCGCGCCTTTGCTCGCTGCCTTCGATGCGGCCGCGGAAGAAGGGCACGTAACCCGCGCATCCGAACTCCTCGGCGTGCCGCAGTCGTCACTCAGCCGACGACTGAAGACCCTGGAGAAGACGCTGGGCGTGCAACTGTTCCAGCCGGCCGGCCGCCGAATCGCCCTCACGTCGCAGGGGCGGGAACTGTTCGAGCGGACCCACGGCCTCGTCCGGGCACTCGACGATGCGGTCGCGGCGGTGCGCAGCAACGCGGATCCCGAGAGTGGGCTCGTGCGATTCGGTTTCCCGCTGACACTCGGCCCGGTGAGCATCCCCTCCCTGCTCGCCGACTTCCACACCACCGCGCCCCGGATCCGGCTGCACCTGACGCAGGACCACGGGAACGCCCTTGCCGCCATGGTCCGCGACGGCCGACTGAACCTGGCGGTGATGATCCCCTGCCCCGACGACCTGCCCGCCGCCGTGCTGGGACACCAGCGCATCCTCCTGCACGTCGCTCGCGGACACCCGCTCGCCGCCCGCAGGCGCGTCGATCTCGCCGAACTCGCGGACGAGCCGTTCATCGCGAGTCCGCCGTCGTACCACCTTCGCAGGATTCTCGACTCATCCTGCGCGCGAATCGGATTCGCGCCGCGTGTGTCGTTCGAGATCACCGAGTTCGAGACGATCCGGGCTCTCGTTGCGCACGGGCTCGGCGTCGCCGCACTGCCGGCCGCCGAATCCCCGCACCCGGACCTGGTGGCAATTCCCCTGAGGGGCGTGCCCGATCGGAGCATCGGGCTCGTGACCGGCCACTACCGGCCCACTCCGGCCGTGACGCGACTCCGCGACCACATCGCCGCCCACGCAAGTGCGTTCGCGGCGGGCAAGCACCCCTAGATGTACCCGGTCAGGACGTTGGTAGCGGGCGTGTCGGCTTGATGTGAAGAGAACCTCCGAGTGGGGTGTGGCTTGTCTAAGGCCCACATCCGCTCG
>NZ_JBNPXA010000030.1:0-10983 GCF_050433545.1 Rhodococcus sp. BE178
TCGACCCCCACGCCGGCCACATCCTCACCAACCGAGGGACGCCGACCACTTGGAGTGAACTCACGACAAGTCGTGTGTCACTACATACCGTCTAGTCGAGCCGGGACACCTCGTGGCGCCAAGCGGCGCCGATATTGAGACCAGCACCCAGGTTCGGCAGGTCCGCCAGATCCGCGGCACCGATCGGCACCAGCGTGCCGCCCGCCGAGACGATGGACAACGACAGCGAGGCGATCACGTCGACAGAGATAGCGCGAAGCACCGCCTCCTGCACCGACGCGCCGGTGGACGTGAGGCCATGGCCGCGCATGAGCACCACCGGCCGATCGCCCAGGGAATCGGCCACATCGTCGCCCAGGGCAGGGTTGTGAATCAAAGCGGCCCTGGGGAATACGGGCACTCCCCCGTGTGCCAGCACCGCTCCCGGGATGTCGTAGGCCCCGACGATGGGCAGGATGGGCAGCCCTGCAAGATCGGCGGCCACGACATTGTGCGGGTGCGCGTGAACCACAGAGGTGACATCCGGACGGCGCATGAGAATCCGGCTGTGCAGCGGCAACTCGTACGGCACGGTGTAGCCGCCGTCCAGTTCGCCGGCAGCACCCGGCTCACCGGTGAACCCCACCAGGCGGATGTCCTCGGGGGTGGTGTGCAGCAGCCCACGCTCCTGCGGCCCCCGACAGCGGATCAGCATCCGCGACTCGTCGATCCGGAAGCTGATGTGCCCCAAGATCCCCGGGGCCAGCTGCCGGGCGGCGAGCACGCGGCAGCCCTCGGCGACCAGCTCCCGGAGCTCGTCCAGTTCCCCGGGCCTCATGCCTGCACCGCCGTGCCGGCGAGCTGCGCGTGGACCTGGTCGGCCGGGCCGCCGGCCGCGATGGTGCGCCGCAGCTGGACCGAGGCCTTGGGCCAGTTCACGGTCAACCCGCCGCTGGCCCGCCCGTCCGCGTCCTGCCAGATCGCGGCAAGCCGGAAGGGCTCCGCCTGCTCCACAACGACCGGGGTGCCCGTGATGTCGCGGGTGCCGAACAGCTGGATCTTCCAGTCGTACTGGTCGCTCCAGACGTAGGCCACCGGGTCGTGCGGGACGGGGGCATCGGGCGCGAAGATGTTGCGCGCCACGCAGTTCGCCTGCTCCACCGCGTTGGTCCAGTGCTCGACGCGGGCCGCCTTCTCCTGTCGCGGCTGGTACCACCGGGCGATGTCGCCGACGGCGAAGATGTGCTCGGCGCCGGCCACACGGCCGAACTCGTCGCACTCCACGCCATCCTCCAGCGCCAGGCCCGAGGACTCCAGCCAGCGTGTGTTCAGTACCGCGCCGATACCGACGACGACGGCGTCCACGAGGACGCTCGCCCCGTCGGAGAGCTCGGCCCTGATGCCGCCCTCCACATGCTCGAGGGTATCGACCGTGGCACCGAAGCGCGTGTCCACCCCGTGCGTACGGTGCAGCTGCGAGAAGCGCTGGCCCAGTTCATCTCCCATCACTCGCGCCATGGGGGTGGGCGCCGGGTCGACGATCGTGACCTCGATGCCCTGTTTGCGGGCGAGGGAGGCGACCTCCGCGCCGATGAAACCCGCGCCGACGACCAGCAGGTGACTCGCGCCCAGCAGGCTCTCCCGCAGCGCGCGGGCGTCCGCGATGGTGCGCAGCACGTGCACGCCGGGGCCCGACCACGGCGCCGGCCGGGCGGCCGCGCCGGTCGCGATGACCAGCTCCTCGTAGTCGAGAACAACCCCGTCGCCCAGCACGACCTGCCTGTCCTGCGGACGCAACTCGACTGCGGCCCTGCCCAATACGAGCTCGATGTCGAGCTCGCGCGCCTCCTCCGCGGTGAGCAGCGGAACGTGTGCGTCGCCGTCGAGCGGGGCCTTGGACAGCGGCGGCTTGTCGTACGGCAGATGCGACTCGGCCTCGACCACCGTCACCTTGCCGGCGTAGCCCTCATTGCGCAGCGCCCGGGCCGTGCGGATACCGCCGACCGAGCCGCCGACGATGAGAACCCCGCCACTCACTCGTCCTCCAGCCAGAGGGCGTTGGCCGGGCAGCTCTTCGCCGCGGTCTCGACCCGCTGGCGGTCGGACTCGTCCACGCGGGTCTTGAGCAGCACCACGAGGCCGTCGTCGTCCATGTCGTAGACGTCGTCCGCCGCGACCACGCAGTTCGCGTAGCCCTGGCACAGTTCGAGGTTCGCCTTGAGAATTGCCATTTTGGGATCCTTCCTTCAGTAGGTCGCGCGGACCACGGCGTTCAGACTTTGATGCCCATACCGCCGTCCGAGTGGACGACACGGCCGGAGATGCCGCGCGACCGTTCGGAGGCGAGGAATACGTAGCTCCAGGCGTGGTCGAGGCCGTCGAGCGCGACGCCCAGCGGATTGCGGCCCGCGAGTTCCTTCGCCCGGTCCGGGCCGTCGAGCCGGTTTTCCGTCAGGCCCAGCGTCGCAAGCCCGCTCAGGTCGGTGCCCAGGGTGCCGCCGGGGGCGACGCCGTTGACGCGGATGTCCGGCGCCAGCTCGTACGCAAGGGTGGTGACCAGCCCGCGCACCGCGAACTTCGACGAGACATAGAGCGTGCCGCCGCGGCCCGGGTAGTACGCCGAGGTCGACTCGGTGAGCACGATGGAGCCGCCCGACTCGCGCAGCGCGGGTATCGCCGCCTTCACGCTGTGCAGGTGCGACTTGACGTTGACGGCGAACATCTCGTCGAACGCCTGGTCCAGCATGTCGGCGTCGATGCTCTCGAGCTTGCGGTAGAAGTCGAAGATGCCCACGCAGTTGACCAGGACGTCCAGCCCGCCGAAGCGGTCCACGACCGCCGACACCGCGGCGTTGTTGGCCGCCGCCTTGGTGGCGTCGCCCTGCACGACCTCGACCTCGGGGTGCTCGGCCGCGAGGGCCTCGCACTTGGCCGCGTCGAGTTCGAGCACACCGACGCTGGCCCCCTCCGCGAGGAAGGCGTCGACCACGCCGCGCCCGATGCCCGATCCGGCCCCGACGATCAGTGCGCGCTTGCCGTCGAGCCAGCCGGTCACGAGGCGTCCTCGGTGGCGATGAGCGACTGGAACGGCTTGCCGACCATGGCCGAGAGCGTCGTCTCGTTCTGCCAGGTCAGGGCCTCCAGCTCGAGCGCGTCCAGGGTGATCCACTGACCGGACTTCGGCGACTCGATGAGCAGCCGCGCGCCGTTGCGGGTGTGCACCTTCGAGATCCGCATGTCCGAGAACTCGTTCGCGATGACGATGGTCTCGCCGTCGCGCTGGTCCTGCAGGACACCGAGCCGCGAGTTGGCCCGGGCCGCCGCCGCGGCGTCCTCCGCCTCACCCTCCCAGGAGAGCTTCACAGGAACACCGCCAGGTTCTGCATGCGCAGCACCGACTCGTCCGCGGCGATGTGCCGGCGGGCGAGCCGCCAGACGCCGTCCTCGAGACGCAGCAGGTCGACGCGGCCGACCGAGAGCAGCGAGGGCTCCAGCACGTCGCCACGGCTGCGGAACAGCAGGACGGCCGACTCCACGACGAGCTCGTTCTCGTTCTCGGTCGCGAAGGTGCGGACGTTGGACAGGTGGTGGCGCAGGCGCGAGGGGGGGTCCTCTGCCCAGGCGTGGCCGGTGTCGAAGCGCGCGACGCGGCGGCTCAGCGAGTACTTGTCCTCGTCGAAGTGCGCCATGTCCTTGGCCGTGTCATAGCCGGTGCCCAGCGCGGTGGTGACGCGGATCGGCATGAAGTAGTGGATGTCCTCGGCGAGGGTGTCCAGCCAGGCGTCATAGTCCTGCTGGTCCAGGAGGTAGGACTCTTCCACCAGCCAGCGATGCGCCGTCAGGTGCCGCTGGTCGTCGAACGCCAGCGAGGCACCCACGGGCGTCGTCGTCGACGCAGCCTGGCCCAGCGGGGAGCTGGCGGAATCGATGGGGATGTAGGTGCTCATGGCTACGCCTCCGCCTTCTCGCTGCTGCACTGTGCCGCCGTCTCGCTGCTGCACTCGCCGTCGACCTGCGGCGCACCGACGTGAATGTTGGCCGGCACGGGCGCCGGCTTCTCGAGGTAGTCGGCCCACTCGTTGAGCAGGTGCCGCTGGTTGTACTCGCCGTAGCCGACGTGCGCGACGCCCGGACCACAGAACTCGTCCTCGGTCAGGGGCTGCACCACCGGGCTGTCGTCGTGCAGCATGCCCATACGACCGTTGAGCAGCAGTCGGCGGGCCATCGACCCACCGGCGGTGTTGGTCAGCGAGACCCAGTTCTCGACGTCGTCCTGCTCGAACATGCCGCTGCTACCGAAGCACATCAGGTAGGCCTTGTAGGAAAGCTTCTTGAACTCCTCCGGGGCCTCCTTGTCGACGACGAACCAGGACAGGACCTCGGTCTCGTCGGCGCTGATCGGCTGCCACTGGCGGATCGAGATGAAGGGCAGGACGTCGTCGCCCTCGGCGACCTTCGGCCAGTTGTGGACCAGGCTGATGTTCGGGAAGACCGAGGCAGCCGAGATCATGAAGCCGTCGCGTCCGATGACGTCGATCTGCTCCTGGGACCACTGCCCCTTCATCCGCTCGACCATCTCGTCGGGGTAGCCGACGTAGTTCATCTTCTCTTCGAAGGTGCCGGGGGGCAGCTTGTACGTGGTACCGCCGCCCTTGCCGGCCCAGTACGTGTTGCCGTCCTTGCGCTTCTCGGCCTTCGGCTCACGGAACAGGCCGATCTCCACGACGCTCGTGTGGGTCTGGGGCGTGTGGTACATGTCGCCGGCGAAGTTCTCGGCGCCGATCTTCCAGTTGGCCTTGACCCGCCAGCGCTGCGGCCCGCGGACCTCGACGCCACTGGCGCTCTGCTTGGTGTAGTAGTCGAGGTAGAACTTGAAGTCGCCGAGGAAGTCCTCGAGCGGCTCGGCGTCCGCGTCCATGGACACGAAGATCAGGCCGTTGTAGATGCCCAGGCTGGGGGCGGGCAGCAGCCGCTGGCCCTTGCGCGCGAAGCCCTCCTCGCCGCCGTAGGCCTCCTTGTGGAACGGCATGCCGACGATGCGGCCGTCGTTCTTGTAGGACCAGCCGTGGTACGGGCAGCGGAAGTGCGAGGCGTTGCCCTGCTCGGCGCGGCACACCTGCATGCCGCGGTGCAGGCACATGTTGAACATCGCGTGGATCTCGCCGGACTGGTCACGGCTGACGATGAACGAGTTGTCCATGACCCGGCGCACGACGTAGTCGCCGATCTGCGGCAGCTCCGACTCGTGGGCGACGAACATCCACGCCCGGCTGAACAAGCGCTCCTTCTCCGCCTCGAAGACCTCGGCGTCGTTGTAGATGTGTGCGGGGAGCATGCCCCGCCGGACGTTGGCGAGGACGTCGGCCGCGTCGCGCATGGGACCTCACTTCGAAAGGAGTTCAATGTTTCTGTATTACAGAAATAGATTCTGCATGCTGGTCTCGGCTGAGTCAACCACTTCCCAGCGGCGAGCCCCGGAATCCACGCAATGCGGAGCAGCTTGCGAGCCCCGCACGGCGGCGAGATCCCGGATGTGCCGATCACGTGAGGGGCCGCGCTCAGAAGGAGGACAGCATCGGAACGGTGTTCGATGGGCGCCAGGACCGAAGCCGTCACCGACAGGCCGGAGGACTGAATATGTCAATCCCATTCAGGTCCAGCAGGGCGGCTTGATCCGGACCCACCCTGATGCACGGATCAGGCAGATTGCTGAGCTCGGGTATGAGCGAGTCGGCAGGAGTCCGTGCCGGTTTCGATGATGTTGCCGCCGCGGTGGTCGAGGCAATCCGCTTGCTTGACCCTGAGTTAGCGGGCAAGAGCGCGGACAGGGTTCCTGAGAAGCGCACAAAAGTTCGCCGCCGGCTCAGGGTGATGATCGAGACCGAGATCGACCTCGCCAGCCCAGAGAACGTCTGTGGCTGGATTCTCCGCCGAGGGAGACCCTCTCGGGCAGATGATGACCGGCCTTCATACCGGACGCGGTCGAATCGCGGATCAGCCGCGGGCACGTTGACCGATGGCCGCTTTGTTGACGATATGGGCGATTCGACCTGCCCGTGTTGCGTCTCGAGCGGCACAGACGATCCACCACAGCATCTGTTTGCGGGCGCTGGGCGGAAAACCGTCCCAGTTGCTTCGAGCTTGCGGGTCCCGGTCCAGCGCCGCCTGCAAGTCAGATGGTTCCTCGAGGTCTTCGACTTGGTCGAGAATCGTCCACCAACCAGTGGATTTCGCGGCAGCAATGGCACCGCGACCAGCAGCGGTCATGAGGCCACGTGCCTCCATATCAGCTGCGCGTTCGCGGTTGAGTCGGGTCCAGGAACTCTTGCGTCTACGCGGCGTGAACAGTTGCAAATTGCGCTCTTCGTCGAAGATGGTGTTGGTGGAATCGATCCAACCAAAGCAGATGGCTTCCTCAACGGCCTGAGGGTAGGGGCAGCGTGGTTGGCTGGTGGTGGTGCGCCAGGAGCACAACCACACACCTCGGGCTGACGTGTGATTGTCCGTCAACCAAGTTCGCCACTGTTCCCGAGTCTCGGCGTGGATGATCGGGTAGTCGAACTTCCACGTTGGGGGGTGGACGGAAGCCGGTGGCGATGATTTCGAATTGGTCACTTACTCTCCAAGCTCAGAGGGAAACGGATACGTGTCTCGATAGACGAGGGGCCTGCGCAGGGAACACGTCCCCGCGGCAACCTGGACATGAATGGTCTTGTCGCGCAATCCTCTTCTGACTGTCATGGTGGCGAGACCCTGAGGTTAAGGGCGAGCCGACTGACGGTGTCGGCGAGCTCGGTTGGTTCGATGACGACCACTGGGGCGGTGAGCGCAATGCGCGCAACCGTCATGGCGAGCCTGCCGAGATCTTCGCTGCGGATCTGGACAAGGCAGCGGTCCGCTGCCACCTCGATCGGTGTGTGGTCAATCCATCTGAGTACGCCCTCGAGGTCGGCGAACGTGGCTTCGATGGCGAGTTTTGCATCGTGGTGACGGGGTGGCGAGCCGACTGATCTCGCGACGAAGCCTGCCGCGTCACCGCCCGGGATCTCGCGTGGCGTGAAATGACTGCCTGCCAGCCAGGGCTCCGAGAGCCGGTCCAGTCGAAATGTTCGCCAATCCGCACGATGGTGGTCCCATGCTACGAGATACCAACGACGTCCCGCCGTGACAAGGCGGTGCGGCTCGACGAGCCGTCTGCTGCTCTCGCCATCACCTCGCCGGTAGTCGAAACGAACGTGCTCGTGGTCGCGACATGCCGCAGCGAGCACACTGAGTGCTTCGGGGTCGACGATGTCGTCATCGGCCCGCCGCATGGAACTGACGCTCGAATGCAGTGCCGACACACGTCGGCGTAGTCGATGGGGCAGGAGTGTTTCGATCTTCGTCAGCGCGCGCAGCGACGTTTCTTCGATGCCTCCGATGGCGGCCTCGGCGGCGTAGCGCAGTCCGACGGCTACCGCGACGGACTCGTCATCGTCGAGGATCAGGGGCGGCACGTGCGCCCCCGTTGCAAGTCGGTAGCCCCCGTATTTTCCGGACGTGGAATCGACCGGATAGCCAAGGTCGCGTAGTCGATCGATGTCACGGCGCACCGTCCGCTGCGTGACATCGAGTCGTGCGGCAAGTTCGGCACAGTGCCAGAAACGATGGGTCTGAAGGAGCGAGAGCAGTTGCAGTGCTCGGCCTGTGGGATCGTTCCGCATTTCTTCAGATTGCCAGCGATCTAGGACTTCATGTGTCCACGATGCTCCCTATCGTCGGAGCAACCGGTCGATCCAGACACGAGATCGGTACTCAACTCAAAGGAGCATCCGTGAATCCATCCGACTTCCCCAGGCCCGTCCTTATCCCAGTCAACGGCGTGGAACTCGAAGTCTTCGAAGCAGGGCGACACAATGCCGGGAAACCCATCGTGCTGTGTCACGGATGGCCAGAGCACGCCTATTCTTGGCGATACCAGGTGCCCGCCCTTGTCGAGGCGGGCTACCACGTCATCGTCCCGAACCAGCGCGGCTACGGCAACTCATCACGTCCGACCGAAGTGACGGACTATGACATTGAACATTTGGCGGGTGATCTCATCACACTTCTCGATCACTACGGCTACGAAGATGCCACCTTTGTCGGTCACGATTGGGGCGCCTTTGTCGTGTGGGGCCTGACCCTGTTGCACCCGGACCGGGTAAACAAAGTGATCAACCTGAGCCTGCCCTACCAGGATCGCGGCGAGCAGCCCTGGATTGAGTTCATGGAAGCCGTGCTTGGCGGTGACTTCTACTTCGTCCACTTCAATCGACAGCCGGGCGTCGCGGACGCCGTGTTCGAAGACAACACCTTCCGGTTCCTCCGCAACCTGTACCGGAAGAACGAACCCCTCAGGGAGCCTCAGCCGGGTATGGCGCTGATCGATCTCGCCAGAGCAGAGACGCCACTCGGTGAGCCTCTGATGAGCGATAGCGAATTGGCCGTTTTCGTCTCCGCCTTCGAATCGACAGGATTCACGGGCAGTGTGAACTGGTACAGGAACCTTGACCGCAACTGGCATTTGCTGGCGGAGGTGGACCCGATTATCCAACAGCCCGCACTCATGATCTACGGCGACCGTGACGCGATCGCGAGGGCTGAGAACCTGACAGAGTTCGTGCCCAATGTGGAAGTAGTCAATCTCGACTGCGGTCATTGGATCCAGCAAGAAAGACCCGATGAGACCAACCAAGCGATCTTGAACTGGCTGGAACGGCAGGATGCCACATAGTTTCAAGGCTAGGTGCGGTCTCAGTGAAAATGTCAGTCTCATTCAGGTCCAGTAGGGGGCTTGATCCGGACCCACCCGCATCGATCTTCGATGACGAGTACCGACGGGCTTCGACCGCAACGACGTCGGCGGTGACCGCGCCGACGGTCAAGGCCGCTTCGATGCCGGCGATTACGTCATCGGTATCGATGATGCGGTGCAGGAGCAGGACGTCGATGAGTTGGCGGGTTCCGCCGGCGTCACCGTCGGTTTTGCGGGCCGCAGCCCAGAACGCATCATGAGCCTCGGTGAATGTTCCATTTCTGCGGGCTGCGGCCAAAGCGCTCGCTCCTGGTAGCGCACCGGGTTTGGTGCGTAGCACTTCCAGGTAGTGGTCGAGATCGAGGCTTTGGCCGCCTTGAGTGACGACGCGCCTGTGACGTGCGATTACCGTCCGGCCGTCGAAGACCACTACTTCCGATGCCCGCAGCGACACCCGTACCTGTCTTCCGATGAAACGTGCTGGGACAGAGTATTTCGCCATCCGGACAGTGATCAGTGCGCTGCGATCGACTCGGGGAGTCAAGGACAGTCCGGGGTCGAATTCTTCGTCTGGAGCGGGCAGCAGGAGAGGTGTCTCTGCTGCGAGGTCCTGCCCAACGGTCCGGATTCGGTCGTGGATGCGACGGTTGTTGTCGGCGGTGTCCCAGGCGCGGATCTTCTCGTTGAGCTCATCGAGTGAGTCGACAACCGGCATCGGGGACAACCTGTTTCGGCGGAACCTGCCTACTTCACCCTCCACGCCGCCTTTCTCGTGTGCTCCGGAGATGCCGGGTTGGCAGTAGAACGCGTCGAACTCGAAGTGTGAACGGAAGAGCAACCATCGCTGGTTCTCCACCCGAGCACGAGATTGCCCGTAGATCACCTTCTGCACTGCGCTGGTCAAATTGTCGTATCGGATGTGACGGGTCGGGACACCACCGATCTCGTCGAACGCGGCGATATGGCCTTCGAGGAACGCTTCTTGCCCTTGCGTCGAGTAAACGCGGTGCACAGATTTCCCCGAGTACGAGAGCCGGAATGTGAACATATGGCATTTGGTTTTCACCCCGGCCAGCATCACCCACACTTCACCGAAATCGACTTCCGCCTCAGCTCCGGGAGCGTGTTCTTGCGGGATGAACACTTCGACGCGACGTCCGGCTTCGACGTCGATCTGCGCTCGCCGGACCCGCACGTAATCACGCACCGTCGAATACGACAACTCTTGCGTCCCATGCTCGTCGGCAAGTCTGGCGAGGATTCGGCGGGCCGTGTGACGTTGCTTGCGTGGTGCGTCGATATCAGCGGTGAGCATGGCGGCGATCGCGTTTTTGAACGGATCGAGCTTCGGTGAACAACGCACCGCAACTTTTCTCGGCGGCGGCTGCGCGTGCGCCAACGCCATCCGCACCGTCGCCCGGCCGACCTGATGCCGGCGAGCCAACTGCCGAATCGAATAGCCCTCGACCCGGGCATCTCTCCGAATTCGAGCAAACAACTCCATCCGAGTCTCCATCACTGCCCTCCACCAGCTGCTGGCATCCAAACAACCAGATGCCACCAACACTGAGGTGGGCTCAGCTCAAACCGTCACCACCGCTGCGGCGATTCGCAGATGGGTCTGGATCAAGCCGTCACAGCGGTCTCGAATCAAGCTGTCATAAACAGAGGACGGGGAATGAGCGGGGATGGCGAGAACCGCAGACCCGCCATAGGAAGAAGTGGAACAGGCGATCGAGAGCCGTTGCCGGTACACCACGGACTCCACCGCCATGGCCACATAGATTGCGAGCCAGAATTTTTGCCGAAGAACCCACCGTGACACAAGGTGCACCCGCGCGGCGACCGACACCTCCGTCAGCGAGGCCGTGATGGTTAGCGCGGGATGCGCCTCGATCGTTCGGCCCATGAAGCATCTGCGGGTCGCGCGGCGAGGTCCCGGCCGGCCGCGCCCGCGCCCCGCCACCTACGACGCCGGGGACTACTAGGGTCGCAACGTCATCGAGCGCGGTTTCAACGAGACCAAGCAAATGGCGCGTGCTCGCCAGCCGCTGCGACAAACTCGCTCTCACATACCGCGGCGGAGCCGCCTCCGAGCCATCATGCTCTGGCTCACCGCAGTAGGAGATACGCCCTAGAGTCCCCTGAGCCCGAGCAGTCGGCTCGCGATGCGAGGTGGTCGATCCCCTCGCCCCCTCAATCGATCTACGAGCTCAGGCGTGTGGGGT
>NZ_JBNPXA010000031.1:0-10905 GCF_050433545.1 Rhodococcus sp. BE178
CGCCTTCTGGAACATCGTCAACTGGAACGACGTCGCCACCCGCTTCGCCGCCGCCCGCACCCAGACCGCCGGACTCATCGTCCCCGCCTGATCTGATCTCCTTCTCCCGCGTTTTGCGCACTTGTCGTTGTTCCCGAGGCCCCGAAAAGGCCGACAAGTGCGCAAAACGCGAGTAAAGAAGTTGTGGATCGGCGCACTCACACAGGGGCCCACGCACTACCGCCAGGTAACCTCGTACGCGATGTCCACGCCAGCAGAAGAGACGGCTCACGAGCCCCTCCCCACGCAGACCCGCACCCTCACCGGTTGGGGGCGCACCGCGCCCACCACGGCACAGGTGCTGTCCACGCCCGACGTCGAGGTGATCGCCAAGGCGGTCGCCCAGGTGGCGGAGCAGAACGAGTCCAAGCCCGCACACCTGCGGCGAGGCGTCATCGCGCGCGGCCTGGGCCGCTCGTACGGCGACCCGGCGCAGAACGCCGGTGGACTCGTCGTCGACATGAACGCCCTGAAGCGAATCCACAACATCGACTCCAACACCCACCTGGTGACGCTGGATGCCGGTGTGAGCCTGGATCAGCTGATGCGCGCCGCACTGCCGTTCGGCCTGTGGGTTCCGGTGCTTCCGGGCACCCGCCAGGTCACGATCGGCGGCGCAATCGCGTCGGACATCCACGGCAAGAACCATCACAGCGCCGGTAGCTTCGGCAATCACGTGCGCTCGATGGATCTACTGACCGCCGACGGCCAAATCCGCACGCTCACCCCGGCCGGCCGGAACGCGAAGCTGTTCTGGGCCACCGTCGGCGGCATGGGCCTGACGGGCATCATCCTCAAGGCGACCATCGAGATGACGCCGACGGAGACCGCGTACTTCATCGCGGACAGCCGTCGCACGGCCGACCTCGACGAGACCATCGCCCTGCACAGCGACGGCAGCGAGGAGAACTACGACTACTCGAGCGCCTGGTTCGACGCGATCTCGCCGGAGCCGAAGCTGGGCCGGGCCGCGGTCTCTCGGGGCAGTCTCGCCAAGCTGGATCAGCTGCCCGCGAAGCTGCAGAAGGATCCGCTCAAGTTCGACGCTCCGACGCTGCTGACGCTGCCGGACGTCTTCCCCAACGGCCTCGCGAACAAGTTCAACTTCTCGGTGATCGGCGAGCTGTACTACCGGAAGACGAAGAACGCGGACAACCAGATCCAGAATCTGACGCAGTTCTACCACCCGCTGGATCTGTTCGGTGAGTGGAACCGCGGCTACGGCTCCAACGGTTTCCTGCAGTACCAGTTCGTGGTGCCGCCGGAGGCCGTGGGCGAGTTCAAGCAGATCATCCGCGACATCCAGTCGTCGGGACACCACTCGTTCCTCAACGTGTTCAAGCTGTTCGGCGAGGGCAACAAGGCGCCGCTGAGCTTCCCGATGGCCGGGTGGAACATCTGCGTGGACTTCCGGATCAAGCCGGGCCTGAACGAGTTCGTGACCGAACTCGACAAGCGTGTGCTCGAGTTCGGCGGGCGGCTGTACACCGCGAAGGACTCGCGGACCACGGCCGAGACGTTCCACGCCATGTACCCCCGGATCAACGAGTGGATCAAGGTCCGCCGATCCGTCGACCCCACAGGCGTTTTCGCCTCCGACATGTCCAGAAGGTTGGAACTGCAGTGATCAACGCCGTCGGTAACCCCCAGACCCTGCTGCTCCTCGGCGGCACGTCCGAGATCGGTCTGGCGATCTGCGAGGAATACCTGAAGAAGGCGCCGCTGCGCGTGATTCTCGCTGCGCTGCCGAACGATCCGGGCCGCGACGCCGCCGTCGCGCAGATGAAGGCCGCGGGCGCCACCCAGGTCGACGTCATCGACTTCGACGCCCTCGACACCGAGAGCCACCCCAAGGTCATCGACCAGGCGTGGGCCGGCGGCGACGTGGACGTGGCGATCGTCGCGTTCGCGCTCGACGGCGACGCCGAGGAACTGTGGCAGAACCAGCGCAAGGCCGTACTGATCGCGAACGTCAACTACACCGCCGCGGTCTCCGTCGGCGTGCTGGTCGGCGAGAAGATGAAGACGCAGGGCTTCGGCCGCATCATCGCGATGTCGTCGGTGGCCGGTGAGCGCGTCAAGCGCGCCAACTTCGTCTACGGCTCCACCAAGGCCGGCCTCGACGGCTTCTACCTCGGCCTCGGCGAGGCCCTGGCGCCGTTCGGCCCCAAGGTCACCGTCGTTCGCCCGGGCATGGTGCGCACCCAGTTCAGCGCGCACGTCAAGGAAGCCCCGCTGACGGTGAACAAGGAAGACGTCGCCGCGCTCGCGGTGGCGGCGTCCGACAAGGGCAAGGAGATCGTCTGGACCCCCGGTCCGTGGCGCTTCGTGATGATGGGGCTGCGGCACGTGCCGCGCGCGATCTTCCGCAAGCTGCCCATCTAGGAACAGCCGTTCACGATTCGGCCCACCACAGTGCACTGTGGTGGGCCGAATCTCGTTCCGGGGTATCGCTGTTCCTACATCGCCGAACGGGGCTGAGCGGGGACGGCCCTCATGTCGTTGCCGGTGTTCGGCTTGACGCGCTGCCACGTGCCGTCGCTCTTGCAGGTCTGGTACGTGCCGTCCGGGTGGTAGACCTTGCTGCCGACGCTGTAGTCCTTGCCGTCGTAGACACACACGGTCGTCTGTGTCCCGTCGGGTGCGGTGCGGATCTCGGCGTGGGCTACTGCGGCCTGGGCGCCGAGCACGCCGCCGGCGACGAGAAGCGAAGCGGCGAGGGTCTTTACGGTTCGAGAGATCATGTGGCGGTCTTTCTGGTCGGTGTCGGGTCCGGTTGGACACAAACAACAATGGCCTCCCGCGGTGACCGCCACCAGGCACCCGAGGATGCCGATTCGCCCACCCTTCCCCTCCCCCGACAGACGCACCTCAGTCCACGGTGATCAGATCTTCACGACCTTCGATGTCGGGATCGGGTGCGAATCCGCCTTGATCCAGCGCATCGCCCACGTCCCCTCGGTGTGGGCGTCGGTGTCGATCCAGTTGCCGTAGCCGGGATCCTTGGCCGACACCACGATCGTCAGGGTGCCGTCGTCGTTGAGCTTCGCGGTGTGGTTGTTGATGTAGATGTTCGTCCGGTTGTAGTCGAGCGACTCCACCCAGAAGTTCTGCAGCACGAAGTTGAAGTACTCGCAGTTCGGGACCTCGGTCTCGATCACCCACGCCTCGTCCTCGGCGAGTTTCCAGTAACCGTGCAGGTAGAAGATCGTCGGGTCGCCTCCGGCGTTCTGGAAGTAGTCCTGCCCCCAGTCGAAGATCTCGTTGGTGTGAGGCTGGAACTTGCGGGACCACTCGAGGAACGTGTTGGCGGTGCCGCGGACCATGCCGACCGCCTTCCCGAGGCGCTCGCCTATCTCCTCGGGACTCAGCGGCACGAATTCACCGTCGGGGTCGAGGCATTCGATGGACAGCTCGGCGGGGACCTCGTTGCGCCGGTCCCGGTAGGTCTGGCGGACGGAGATGAGGTTGCTGTCCGGCGCCATCGGCAGCCAGGCACCCTCGGCGGGCTTGTCGACGCTCGCGATGAACTCGAAGCGGCCGTGCTCATCGACCTCGATGTCGTGAATGTGCAGGTCGCCGGTCTGCATCATGGTGCCGTCGATGTGGTACCGATTGACGCGGGAACCGAAGGTGATCAGCGGGACCGTTCCCCGGGTGCCGGTGATCCGGTAGCTGTACTTCCCGGAGATGTTGGCGCGCATGTAGACGTTGTCCGGATTGTCGGCGCCGATCTTCGTCATCATGTTCGGGTTGGGCGCCGACGTGAAACTCGGCCACCGTGGATCGGTGTACTCGACGCAGTTGATCGTCGCATAACGCAGAAGGCGTGACAGGTAGCGGACGCCCTCGGCCTGCGTCAGCGGATCCTGCGGGACGATCTCGTCCTGCAGGATGTTGCCCGCGTCGAGCAGGTCGGCGCAGAACTTCTCCCAGGTGGCGTTCATGTGAGTATCCCTGTTCTGGTTGATGTTTCGAGGACGTGCTTCAGGCGGTGGCGGCGAACTTCGCCTCGACGTCGGCTGCCGTCACGCCGAACTCCTCGAGCGCGTACTGGTGCGCCGGCCGCCGATGGTCTGCGAGGCTGCTCTGGTGAGACTCCGTCACCGCACGGCGCGCCTCATCGGTGAACGGCAGCGAGAACCGGGCGTAGATCTTCTCGACCGTTCCGATCGGATCGGCAACGAAATCCTTGTAGTTCACGTCGACGAACTGATCCGGGTCGTACCGTGCCCGAGCACTGTTGAAGTGCGCATTGCCGCGCGCCCACAGATCGAGCTGGGTCCGCCCGATGGTCTCACGGTCGAACGCAGTCGACATGTCGTGCTTTCCCTGCTCGGCGAGGCTGAACGTGGACGCCATCGACGTCTGCGGATCCCGGAACGTCCGGACGATCAACGCATCCGGGTACACCCGCATGATCTCGTCGATCGCGAACACATGGCTGGGGCTCTTGAGCACCCACCGCCGGCCCGGGTCCCGCAGCCCGATCAACTGCAGGTTCTTCTTGTGCCGCGCGTAGGTCTCGGTCCAGTCCTGTCCCGCCAGCCACGTCGAATAGCTCGGCACGTACGCCACACATTCGAATGAGATCGAGAGCATCGTCTGCTGCAGCAGGCGCCAGCATTCCTCCACTTCCTCGGCCCCCATGAAGTGCACCTTCATGAGAGCCGCCTCGTTCGCCTGGCGGGCCCGGTAGAACGCGTCCGAACGCAGGAAATCCTCGTTCTGCGACCAATTCTCGCGGTCGGGTCGTGGCTGCGGCGACTCGGCGAGCCACATCTCGACGCCCTGGTGTGCCGGGTCCGCGCCGAGCAACCGGTGCAGCGCGGTGCTCCCGGTCCGCGTCAGCCCGCACACGAAGACGGGGCGCTGCACCGGAACGTCGACGTGCTCGGGGTGGCGGGCGAATCCGGCCTCGCTGATCAGGCGGCCCGAGAGCGCGCTGGTGATCATCTTGCGGGCGATCACACGCCCGTGCGGGGTGAGGTCCGCTTCCCGCTCGAACGAATCGAGCAGCACCCGCAGCCCCTCGAGATACTCGGTGCCACCGAAGTCGTCGAGCCCGGTCGCCTCGCGAGCGGCCTGGTGCAGGTCTCCGATCGTGCCCACACCGTCGTCCACCTGTGTCATCTGTAATTCCTTGCGAGAGTGAGAGTGAGGTTCAGTGGTGGGTGTGCCCGCAGTTGACGTCGAGGCACTGTCCCGTGATGGCGCGGGCGAAGTCGGAGGCGAGGAACACCACCGCGTTCGCGATGTCGTCGGGCTCGGGCAGCCGGCGCAGGTCGGTGTCGGCCGCAACCTCTGCATAGACCACGGCGGGATCGACTCCGCGCTCCTCCGCCCGGCGCTCGAACATCTTCTTCACCGAGTCGGCCCAGATATATCCCGGTGCAACCGAATTCACCCGTACCCCGTCGGGCCCGAGCTCCACCGACAGGCTCCGGGCGAGCGCGAGCAGCCCCGCCTTCATCACCCGATAGGCACCGAAGTTGGGCAACTGATTGCGGATCACCATCGAGTTGATCATCACGACGGATCCCTGGGACTCCACGAGCGCCGGAGCCAGCACCCGCGTCAGGTTCAGCGACGATAGCAGGTTGATGTCGATCCCCTGCCGCACGTCGTCTGGTGCCGCGTCGAGCAGGCCGACGTACGCGGGTTGCACGAACGCGTTGTGGACCACCGCATCCACCCGCCCGAACTCCGAGAGAGCCCTGTCTGCGAGCGCCTGGACGGAGGCGGCCTCCGTGAGATCGGTTGGCACACACAGTGCGGTACCACCGCTGTCCCGGATCTCCTCGGCCACCGCGTCCAGCCGCGACTCTGTGCGGGCGGCGAGGATCACCCGCGCACCCGCATCGGCGCTGCGCACCGCGATCGCTCGACCCAGCCCCGGACCCACGCCCGCGACCACGACTACCTTGCCCTCGAGCAGCGGGAGTCTCGTCCGCACCGCCCCGGCGTCCACCATCCCCGACATGGTCACCGACCCGCCCTAGTCCGCGCGTGCTTCGGGATCGAGAACCACACTGAGGGAGACGATCTTGCACGCGTCGTCGAACTCGAAGAGATCGCTGGCGAGGAAGGCCGGCATCCCCTCGGGCTGGACGCGCAGCTGCGTCGCGGCGTACCGACCGGAGACGACGATCGGCGAGTGGCGGCTCACCGAGAACGCCACCTTCGCGTTCTGAGTGTCGAACTCCCGGATCTCGTCGATACCGCGGTAGGTCCGCACTCCCAGCGGCTCGTGCTGCACCGCATCGTCCGCGAACAGCGATACCAGTTGGTCCACATCGTGGTTTCCCAGATGCTTGACGTACGCGTCTATCGCCGAACAGATTTCGTCTCGAGTGGGCAACAGGATCTCCTTCGTATGATCGGTGGAACACGGGACAGGATCGGCGGAAGCCGTCCGATCAGGCGATGACACCACGGCCGCGCAGGAGCGCGATGATCTGCCTGCTCGCATCCTCGGACGACGTCGTGGTCGTGTCGATCCGCAGATCGGGCGCCTCCGGCGACTCGTACGGGGAGTCGATGCCGGTGAAGTTGGCGAGATCGCCGCGGCGAGCTTTCTTGTAGAGCCCCTTGGGATCCCGCTGTTCGGCGACGGCGATGGGGGTGTCGATGAACACCTCGCAGAACTGGTCCACGCCGATCACCTCCCGGGCGGCGTCGCGTTCGGCCCGGAACGGGGAGATGAACGAGGCGAGGACGACCAGGCCGGCGTCGGCCATCAGCCGGGCGACCTCGGTGACGCGGCGGATGTTCTCCACCCGGTCGGCCTCGGTGAACCCGAGATCCCGGTTCAGGCCGTGCCGGACGTTGTCGCCGTCGAGGAGGTAGGTGTGGCAGCCCAGCGCATACAGCTGCCGCTCGAGTTCGTTCGCGATGGTCGACTTCCCGGATCCGGACAGGCCGGTGAACCACAGCACCTGCGGCCGATGACCGTTGAGTGTGGCGCGGGCCTGGCCGTCGACGTCGACGGCCTGCCAGTGGATGTTGTCGGATCGGCGCAGCGAGTGCGCGATCATGCCGGCGCCGACGGTGGTGTTGGTGAGCCGGTCGATCAGGATGAAACCACCGGTGTCCCGGTTGTCGGCGTACGGATCGAACGGCACCGGCCGGTCGAAGCTGATGTTGCAGACGCCGATCTCGTTGAGCGCCAGCGTGTTCGTCGCCGTCTTCTCGAGGGTGTTGACGTTGATCTTGTGCTTGGGCTTGGTGATCCGCGCCTGCACGGTCATGGTCCCGATCTGACACAGGTACGGGCGTTCGGGGAGCATCTCGTGCTCGCCCATCCACACCACGTGCGCCTCGAACTGGTCGGCGACCCCGGGTAGGGCGTCGGCGACGGCGAGGACGTCGCCGCGGCTGATGTCGATCTCGTCGGTCAGGGTGACGGTGACCGATTGGCCGGCGATCGCCTCATCGAGATCGCCGCCCATCGTGACGATCCGATCGACGGTCGATTCCTTGCCGCTGGGCAGCACCCGGACACGATCACCGGGGCGCAGGATGCCGCCGACGATCTGCCCGGAGAAGCCGCGGAAGTCGAGATCCGGTCGGTTGACCCACTGCACCGGCATCCGGAACGGGCCGCTGCTCAGCTCGCTGGAGATTTCGACGGTCTCGAGGTGCTCGATCAGCGTCGGACCGTCGTACCAGGCGGTGTTCATGCTGCGTTCGGTGAGGTTGTCACCCATGTACGCGGACAACGGGATCGCGACGACGTCGGTGAGCCCGATCTCGGCCGCGAAACCCGCGTACTCGGCGACGATCTCCTCGAAGACGTCCTGCGAATAGTCCACCAGGTCCAGCTTGTTCACCGCGAGGACCACGTTCCGGATACCGAGGAGCGAGACGAGGTAGGAGTGCCGGCGGGTCTGAGTGAGCACACCCTTGCGGGCGTCGACGAGGATCACCGCGAGATCCGCGGTGGAGGCGCCGGTGACCATGTTGCGGGTGTACTGCTCGTGGCCGGGGGTGTCCGCGACGACGAACTTGCGGCGTTCGGTGGAGAAGTAGCGGTAGGCGACGTCGATGGTGATGCCCTGCTCGCGCTCAGCGGCCAAACCGTCGACCAGCAGCGCGAAGTCGAGGCCGTCGCCCTGCGTGCCGACCTTGCGGGAGTCGGCCTCGAGCGCCGACAGTTGGTCCTCGAACACCAGCTTCGACTCGTACAACAGCCGGCCGATGAGGGTGGACTTGCCGTCGTCGACGCTGCCACAGGTGATGAACCGGAGCATCGACTTGTTCGCGTGCCGGGCGAGGTACTGCTCGATGTCGTCGGCGATCAGATCCGAAGGCTGAGTCATCAGAAGTAACCTTCCTGCTTCTTCTTCTCCATCGAGGCGCTGCTGTCGTGGTCGATCACCCGGCCCTGACGCTCGGAGGTGGTGGTCAACAACATTTCCTGGATGATGTCGGTCAAGGTCTCGGCGGTGGATTCGACCGCACCGGTGAGCGGGTAGCAGCCCAGAGTGCGGAACCGGACGCTCTTGAGCTGCGGCTGCTCGCCGGGCAGCAACGGCATGCGGTCGTCGTCGACCATGATCAGTGCGCCGTCACGCTCCACGACGGGGCGCTTCGCCGCGAAGTACAGCGGCACGATCGGGATGTTCTCCTGCCGGATGTATTCCCACACATCGAGTTCCGTCCAGTTCGACAGCGGGAACACCCGCAGGGACTCACCCGGGGACTTGCGGACGTTGTACATCCGCCACAACTCCGGGCGTTGCTGCTTGGGATCCCAGCGGTGCTCGGCGGAGCGGATCGAGAACACCCGCTCCTTCGCGCGGGACTTCTCCTCGTCACGGCGCGCGCCGCCGAACGCGGCATCGAACTTGTACAGGTCGAGGGCCTGCTTGAGTCCCTCGGTCTTCCACATATCGGTGTGCGTCGCGGAGCCGTGTGTGAACGGGTTGATGCCCTTCTCCACGCATTCCGGGTTCTTGTAAACGAGGAGGTCGAAATCGCCTGCGGCAGCGGATTCGTCGCGCAGCTTGTACATCTCACGGAACTTCCACGTGGTGTCGACGTGGAGGAGCGGGAACGGCAGCCGCGACGGATAGAACGCCTTCCGCGCCAGGTGCAGCATCACGGCGGAGTCCTTGCCGACCGAGTACAGCATCACGGGATTCTCGCTCTCGGCGACGGCTTCCCGCATGATGTGGATGCTCTCGGCCTCGAGCCGCTCGAGGTGGGTCAGTGTTCGGGTCATCGCCGAAGTGCCTCCAGTGCTTTGCCTGCCAGTTCGGGCCGGCAGATCAGTAGGTCGGGCAGCCAGGGGTTCTCCTGGTTGTAGATCAGGGCGGATCCGTCGATCCGTGAAACATGCAGTCCCGCAGCACGGGCCACCGCGACGGGCGCGGCCGAGTCCCACTCGTACTGTCCGCCGGCGTGCGCGTAGACGTCGGCCTCACCGCGGACCACCGCCATCGCCTTCGCACCCGCCGAGCCCATCTCGATCAGCTCGGCACCGAGCGCGTCCGCCATCGCCATCACGGGTTCGGGCCGGCGAGTGCGACTGACGACCACCCGGGGTGCGCCGGACAGCGGTGCGTACGACGCGGGAGAGTCGCCCGTCGAGAACGTGGTCCCGAGCGCAGGCATCGCCACCGCGCCGACCGTCAGGTCCCCGCCCTCGACGAGCGCGACGTGGACGGCCCAGTCGTCGCGACCCTTCTCGCCGTACTCGCGGGTGCCGTCGAGGGGGTCGACGATCCACACGCGGTCGGCGGCGAGGCGGGCGAGATCGTCCGCGCCCTCCTCGGACAGCACGGCGTCGCCCGGGAACCACTGCGCCAGCGCGCCGACGATGAACTCGTGACTGAGCCTGTCCGCGGCATTGCGGAATTCGGCCGGATCGACGTCGGTGTCGTCCAGTCGGCGCCGATGATCGAGCAGCAGACGGCCTGCCGCCGTGGCGATCTCCACCGCCGCGCGACTGTCCGCATCCCGCTGGTCCGTCGAATCGGGTGGCGTCGTGATGGCGGCTTCATGGCTCATGGAACGTGACTGTAGCCACAGAATGAACCATGTTCAATCCCAGAACGAACATTGTTCATTCTTCCTGGGCGTTTCCGCTGCCTCAGAATGAACATTGTTCGATCGAGCTTGGACCTCAGACGATCCCCCGATACGGTGGTCCTATGGGTGTACCGGACAGCAAGTCGATCTACGGAGATGCGGAGGCTCGGCGCCGCCGCACGCTGGACGCCGCGGCCGCACTCCTGGACGAGGGCGGCTACACCGCGCTGACGATCCGGGCGGTGGCGAAACGATCGGGTACGAGCACCGGGCTCATCTACCAGTACTTCGCGGACAAGCAGGAGATCTTCACCGCACTGCTGAACGAGAGCCAGATCGAGTCCACCGCCTTCGTCGCGGCGCTACCTCGCGATCACGGTGTGGCCGCACTGATCGCCGCGGTGATCCCCGAGTCGGCGAGACAATGGGGTCGGGTCGGCCGCCTGACCGCGACCTGGCGTGACGTCGAGGGCGCGGCGGGATCGGATCGCGAATCGGTCCGCCAGGTGCGTAAAACCGCCAAGCTGTACAACGAGGAACTCCGCAAGGCTCTCCACGAAGCCGCGGCCGCCGAGGGCCGGACCCTGCGCGAGGATCGCGCGCTCCTGCCGTACGTCCTGTCCGGGTTGCAGGGCGTGGCCGACACCATCGTCAACAACTGGGCGCAGGACCTGGACACGGCGGAGTTCGTCGAGTTCGCTGCGACCGCACTGGCGCGAGCCGTCACGGTCTCGGACTAGGTGTAGTTCCCAGGCAGGTTGCGAACAGCGTGGCGTGAGGAAGTAGGCGAGGACCTCCGGTATCGGTGTGGTTACCACACACACCCCGACC
>NZ_JBNPXA010000032.1:0-7720 GCF_050433545.1 Rhodococcus sp. BE178
GGCACCGAGGATCTCGGCCGCGTGCAGGCCCGACAACCAGCCACCGCGCTTCCCGATCGGTGTGCGAACTGCCTCGACGATTACTGGTGTGCCCACGGCGGGCTCCTTTCACTCTCTTCTTCGAAAAGTAGAACAGGTTCTCCCGACAGGGCAAGGGGTCCTGCGGCAGATATTTGCCTAGTCTTTCCCTGATCGGCGCTCTGTGATTCAATGCATGTAGAACGTGTTACACATCACTTCGCGGGCTGACCGCGAGGGCAGGAGACAGCAGTGGCGCAGCCCAATATTCCCGCAGGGTTCGACTTTACGGATCCTGACATCTACGCACACCGTATCCCCGTCGAGGAGCTTGCCGAGGTCCGCAAGACTCAGCCGGTCTACTGGGTCGACCAGCCGGACGGCGTCGGTGGCTTCAACGACGGTGGCTACTGGCTGGTCACCCGGCACGAGGACATCCGGGACGTCTCGCAGCGCAGCGACGTGTTCTCCACGTGGGAGAACACCGCGATTCCGCGGTTCGCGGACGACATGCAGCGTGAGGCCATCGAGCTGCAGCGGTTCGTCCTGCTGAACAAGGACGCGCCGGAGCACACCAAGCTGCGCAAGCTCGTCGCCCGCGGCTTCACGCCCCGCGCGATCAACGGGCTCAAGGCCGAACTGAAGTCCCGCGCCGAGGCCATCGTCAAGGCCGCCGCTGCGGAGGGTAGTGGCGACTTCGTCACCCAGGTCGCGGCGGAGCTGCCGCTGCAGGCCATCGCCGAACTCATCGGTGTGCCGCAGGAGGACCGCGGCAAGGTCTTCGAGTGGTCCAACCAGATGACCTCGTACGACGATCCCGAGTTCGCCGACGTCGATCCGGCGGCCGCGTCGATGGAGATCCTCGGGTACGCGTACCAGATGGCCGAGGCCCGCAAGGAGAACCCGGGCACCGACATCGTCACCACGCTCATCGAGGCGGACGTCGACGGCGACGTGCTCAGCCCGGAGGAGTTCGGCTTCTTCGTGATCGTGCTCGCGGTGGCCGGTAACGAGACCACCCGCAACGCGACCACGCACGGCATGAAGGCCTTCATGGACAACCCCGACCAGTGGGAGCTGTTCAAGAAGGAACGTCCGAAGACCATGGCCGACGAGATCATCCGCTGGGCCACCCCGGTCGCGTCGTTCCAGCGCACCGCGCTCGCGGACACCGAGATCGGCGGCGTCGCGATCAAGAAGGGTCAGCGCGTGGTGATGAGCTACGTCTCGGCCAACTTCGACGAGGACGTGTTCGAGAACCCGCACACGTTCGACATCACGCGTGACCCGAACCCGCACCTGTCGTTCGGTGGCACCGGTGCCCACTACTGCCTGGGTGCCAACCTCGCTCGCATGGAGATCGAGTTGATCTTCAACGCGATCGCCGACGTCCTCCCGGACATCACCGAGGCCGGCGACACCCGCCGCCTGCGGTCCGGCTGGCTCAACGGCATCAAGGAGTACCAGGTCGACTACAAGACCTCGGGTTGCCCGGTCTCCCACTAGGTTCGAATCTCTCCCTCCGGCTCGAGCGGAACACCAAGTCGGGCCACACGGACGCAGTAGCGTCAGCGAGATCCCTCATCCCTCGCTGACGCTACTGCTTTGTGTGTAGGAGGGTTTTGTGGGTGGGGCGGGTGTGCCGGTCCCGGTGGTGGGTACACGGCAGCGCGCACACGAGAATGGGGCGGTTACCGGATCCGGTAACCGCCCCATCGCTTTTCGGGAACTGTCGTCGTTTCGGTGAATCAGACCTTCTTCAACGTCTTCATGGCCCGGTCGACCTCCCAGAAGGCCCGCAGCGACTGCAGCTTGCCCGCCGCGTTCACGCGGTAGATGAAGACTCCCTCGGCGTCCACCTGGTTGCCGGCGATCACCGAGCGGATGAAGCCGATGTTGACGTTCTCGTCACCGCACACCAACGAGTCCTTGACGATGAACTCGAGCGAGTCGGTGTTGGCGATGGTCATGTCGTAGAACTTCGAGATCGCCTCGCGCCCATGATGACCCTTGCCCTCCGGATCGAACCCCGACGGACCGACCGGATCCTCGACCCAGCCGTCCTCGGCGAACAGATCCAGCCACTCTTCCTTGCGCTTGCCGCTCGCGGCGGACTGCGACGCGCGTGCCGCGATCCGTGCGGGATGCTCGGCGGTGGACGATTCGGTACCGGCCTGTGTGCTCACGTGCTGCTCCCTCCCTACTTGATGTACTGATCGGCGAACTTGCGCAGCGAGTCCTGCTTGGCCTCGAGCGGTGCGTCGAAGCCGAGGCCGTCGAAGATCCACGGGACGACGATGTTGTCGGTGATGCCGGCGTCGGCCATCTGGGCGTAGCCGTCCTTGCCGAATCGGTCGATGCACACCGCCTGGATCTCGAAAGGCTCCTCGGCCCGGCCGTATTCGGCACGGAGCTCCTTCAGACGGGCCATCGTTGCCACCAGATCGTCGAACTTCATCATCGCCGACGTCCAGCCGTCACCGATGCGCGCGGCGCGGCGCAGCGCGACATCGGTGTGGCCACCCACGTAGAACGGCACCGGCTTGCTCGGTGCCGGGCTGATCTGCAGGCGGCCGAAGTCGAAGAACTCACCGTGGTACTCGACCATGCCACCGGCCAGCACCATCTTGATGATCTCGATCATCTCGTCGACGCGGGCGCCGCGCTTCTTGTAGGGAGCGCCGCACCACTCGAACTCCTCCGGCGCCCAGCCGATTCCGACACCGAAGCCGAACCGGTTGCCGGTGAGGTTCGCGACCGAACCGACCTGCCGCGCGAGCAGCAGGGGATTGCGGGAGCCGAGTTTGAGCACGTTCGTGTAGAAGCCGATCGTGCTCGTGACCGCGCCCATGGCGGCGGCGGCGATCAGTGGATCTACCCACGGTGTCTCCTCGTTCCACATCCGGGAACCGTCGGGAGTGTAGGGGTAGTCCGCTGCCGCCGTCTCCATGAAGAACAGTGAGTCGGGCAGCGCGATGTTCGAGAACCCGCACTCCTCGGCGGTCTGGGCGAGCGCGGTGAGCTGGTCGAGCGGGCTCATTGCGATGCCGACGGTGAACTTCATGGCGTTACCCTTCTAGTTGGTCGGACGGTCGGAACTGACCACCCACATCGCGAAGTACTGCGAGCCGCCACCGTAGGCGTGGCCGAAGGCCTTGCGTGCGCCGTCGACCTGGTGGTCACCGGCGCGCTCCATGACCTGCATCGCGGACTCGGCGTAGCGGATCATGCCGGACGCGCCGATCGGATTGGACGAGAGGACTCCGCCCGACGCGTTGACGGGCAGCTGGCCGCCGAGCGCGGTCTCGCCGGCCTCGGTGAACTTCCAGCCCTGGCCCTCCGGCACGAACCCGAGATTCTCGAGCCACATCGGCTCGAACCACGAGAACGGTACGTAGATCTCGGCCGCGTCGATCTCGGTGAGCGGGTCGGTGATGCCCGCGGCCTTCCACAGTGCGGCCGCGGCGTCGCGGCCGGCCTGCGGGTTGGCGACGTTGCGGCCGGCGTACGCCAGCGGCTCGGTGCGCATCGCGGTCGCGTGGATCCACGCCACCTTGCGGCCTTCCGCCAGGACAGCTTCCGCGGTGTCTTCATTGCCGATGACGATGGCGCAGGCGCCGTCCGACGAGGGGCAGGTCTCGTCGTACCGGATGGGGTCCCACAGCATCTGGGACGCCTGCACCGACTCGATGGTGATGTCGGGCTGCTTGAGGTGCGCGTACGGGTTCAACGCGCCGTTGCGGCGGTCCTTGACGGCGACCATCGCACCGATGTGGTCGGGGGCGCCCGAGCGGCGGATGTACGAGCGCACGTGCGGTGCGAAGAAGCCGCCCGCGCCCGCGCCGACCGGCATCGTGAACGGCACCGGGGTGGACAGCGCCCACATCGCATTGGACTCGGACTGCTTCTCCCACGACACCGCGAGCACCCGCTTGTGCACGCCGGCCTGCACCAGGCTGGCCGCGACGTTACCCGTCGACGCACCGACCGATCCGGCGGTGTGCACGCGCAGCAGCGGCTTACCGTTGGCGCCCAACGCATCCGACATCGCGAGTTCCGGCATCATCGAACCCTCGAACAGGTCGGGGGCCTTGCCGATGACGATCGCGTCGATGTCGTCCCAGCCGACGTGGGCGTCGGCCATCGCGCGGTCGACCGCCTCACGGGTCATGGCGGCCATCGTGACGTCGTGACGCTTGGCGACGTAGTAGGTCTGACCGGTGCCGAGGACCGCGGCGAGTTGCTTGGCCATATCAGTTGCGTCCTTCCATGACGGCGACCAGGTTCTGCTGCAGCACAGGGCCACTGGTGGCGTGGGCGAGGACGCGCTGCGCGTCACCGCTGAAGATCTGTCGGGCCGCGTAGCCGATGCGCTCGAGACCGCCGGCGAACATCGGGTTGCCGGTGAGCGGGCCGCCCGACGGGTTGACGGTGGTGGCGTCGGTCAGGCCGATCGCCTCGCGCAGGATGATCTCCTGGTGCGTGAACGGGGCGTGCAGCTCGGCGATGTCGAGGTTCGAGACGTCGCCGCCGGTCGCGGCACGGGCCGCGGCGGCGGTGGACGGGGACGTCGTCAGGTCGCGCGATCCGAGGCTGGGGGAGTCGATGCGGTGCTCGATCCCGGTGATCCAGGCCGGCCGCTCGCGCAGCTCGCGGGCACGGTCGCCGCGGGCCAGGATGATCGCGGCCGCACCGTCGGTGATCGGCGCGCAGTCGTGCGTGCGCAGCGGGTCGGCGACGTACTCGGACGCCAGCAGCGTCTCGATGTCGACGTCACCGGAGATCTGCGCGTTGGGGTTGCTCATGGCCGACGCGCGGTTGCGCTGCGCGACCCGGGCCATGTCCTCGGCGGTCCACTTGCCGGCGTCGAGGCCCAGACGGGCCTGCAGGCCCGCGACCGAGACCGAGTCCGGCCACAGCGGGGTCACGAGGTACGGGTCCATCTGCATGGACAGGATCTGTCGGAGGTTGCCGGCGGACGACTTGCCGAAGCCGTACACGAGGGCGGTCTCGACCTCACCGGTCATCAGTTTGACCCAGGCCTCGTAGAGCGCCCACGCGGCATCCATCTCGACGTGCGACTCGTTGATCGGCGGCACGGCGCCGATCGAGTCGATCGCGGAGATGAACGAGAAGGAGCGGCCGGCCAGGTAGTCGGACGAGCCGGAGCACCAGAAGTCGATGTCGGACTTGGTGATTCCGAGCTCGGAGTACATCTCCTGGAAGCAGGGGACCAGCATCTCGACACCGTTGGTGGTGCCGGTGGTCTCGCGCACATGGGGGGCCTGTGCGAAGCCGACGACTGCAATGTCTGTCATGGTTCTCGAGGCTCCTAGAGGTGGTGCTTGTAGGTGTCGTATTCCGCGTCCGGCTCACCGCTGGGGCGGAAGTGGGAGATGTTCTTGAGCGAGTACTCCCACTCCTCCTTCGGCCGCCACACGGCCTCGACGCGCATGCCCATCCGGACCTCGGACGCGTCGACGTCGAGGATCAGGTGCAGGAACGGGATGTCGGCGCCGTCGAGCAGCACGTAGGCCGCGACGTACGGCGGCTTGATCTGCTGGCCCAGGAACGGCACGTTGACGATGCAGAACGTGGTGATGGTGCCCTTGTCGGACACCTCGACCTGTTCCTTGGTGGGGGCGCCGTCGGTCGGGTTGGCACCGCGCGGCGGGACGTACACCTTGCCGTTCGCGTCGGTGCGGCCGCCGATGATCTTGCCCTCCATCAGGCCGCGCAGGTAGTAGGTCTCCTCGAGCGACGCGGTGTGCGTGTAGTGCAGGTCGATCGGGGTGGTGATCATCGTGACCGGCTCGCCGCCGGAACCGGTTGCGGCGGAGTCGGAGTCGCTCTCGCCGGGTTCGAAGCACGCGATGTCATGGATGCGTCCGCTGCGCTCGTCGGCCCAACGCACCCGCACCCGCATGCCGGTGCTCATCGCGTCGGGGGAGCCGGCGTCGACGGCGTGCAGGATCGAGGTGTCCGCGCCGTCGAGCTTCACCAGGGCCCACGCGAACGGGTGCGTCAGGGGCTGACCCTCGATGGGCTCGGCCATCCACGACCAGCTCACGACGCTGCCGGTGTCGGCGACGTCGACGAAATCGGTCATCGGATCGTGGGTCACCGGGTCGAACTCCGGCGGCGGCACGTGCACGCGGCCGTCGGATCCGCGGGCGCCGATGACCTTTCGGTCTCGAAGCGCTGTCACGAAGGCACCGATGGTCGGGCCCACCGATCGGGTGTAGTCGAATTTCAGATTAAGTGGTGCTCTCAGTGGCTGCTCGGCCACTCCGCTCTTGCTCGCTGTCTTTCCTTGGGTCACGGATTCGAGTAGAACAGGTTCTTATTACTGTGGCAAGAGTCACTGCGGATATGGGAAAACACGGAGGCAGGCAATGAAGCTCGGGTTACAACTCGGATACTGGGGTGCGCAACCGCCGGCCAACGCGCAGGAACTCGTGAACGAGGCCGACGCGTCGGGATTCGACGCCGTGTTCTCCGCCGAATCGTGGGGTAACGACGCCTTCACGCCGCTCGCCTGGTGGGGCTCGAGCACGGAGCGCATCCGGCTCGGAACCTCGGTCGCGCAGATGTCGGCGCGGACGCCGACCAACTGCGCGATGCACGCACTGACGCTCGACCACCTGTCCGGGGGCCGCGCGATCCTCGGACTGGGCGTCTCGGGCCCGCAGGTCGTCGAGGGCTGGTACGGCCAGCCGTTCAAGAAGCCGCTCGCACGCACCCGGGAGTACGTCTCGATCGTGCGTCAGGTCCTCGCGCGTGAGGCCGCGGTACGCAACGACGGGCCGCACTATCCGTTGCCGTACGCCGGCGCCGGCTCGATGGGGCTGGGCAAGCCGCTCAAGCCCATCACCCACCCGCTGCGCGCGGACCTGCCGATCTGGCTCGGTGCCGAGGGGCCCAAGAACGTCGCGATGACCGCCGAGATCGCCGACGGTTGGCTCGCGATCTACTACACGCCGCGACTGGCGCCGATGTACAACGAGTGGCTCGACGAGGGATTCGCGCGGCCCGGTGCCCGGCGCAGCCGTGAGGATTTCGAGGTCGCCGCGACCTGCCAGGTGGTCGTCACCGACGACCGCGCCGCCGAGATCGCGAAGCTCAAGCCGATCACCGCTCTGTACGTCGGCGGGATGGGCGCACCCGAACTGAACTTCCACGCGCAGGTCTACACCCGGATGGGCTACGGCGAGGAGGTCAAGGAGATCGGCAAGCTGTTCCTGTCGGGCCGCAAGGAGGAGGCCGCCTCGATCGTGCCCGACGAGATGGTCACGGACACAATGATCATCGGCAACATCGACGAGGTGCGCACGCAGGTCAAGCAGTGGGAGGACGCGGGTGTGACGATGCTGCTGGTGACCTGCCGCAGCACCTCGCACATGCGTGAGTTGGCTGCCGCGGTCGGCACCGCCTGACAGATCCGGAACGCGAACGGCGCGGGCCGTGAAGGGATTTCCTTCACGGCCCGCGCCGTTTCTACGCTTCCGGGATCAGCGCGGGATCAGCGCGGGGCCATGCGGATGGCGCCGTCGAGGCGGATGACCTCGCCGTTGAGCATCGGGTTGGAGACGATGTGTGCGGCGAGTGAGCCGTACTCGGCGGGGTCGCCCAGGCGCGAGGGGTGGGGCACCTGCTGGCCGAGGGAGGCCTGTGCGGCCTCGGGCAGCGAGCCGAGCAGCGG
>NZ_JBNPXA010000033.1:0-7451 GCF_050433545.1 Rhodococcus sp. BE178
CGGACACCACACCGCACGATCACTGACCTCGATGATCTATCTCATGCTCGGCGGAATCGACCCGAAACTACCCACACAAACCTGAGGAGACCCACTGATGTTCGAGTCAATGGGGGTTTCGTATTGGGGCTTTTCCCGTAATGGTCCGGCCGCTGGCCGGACGCTCGAGCCGACCCGTAGATATGGTGCGTCGAAAGGAATGCCGATCCGGATCGGCCCGCCGACAGGAGGGTATCCCTATGTCCTTGTCGGCTTCGAAACTGCCGCTGGCCCTCTATGCTCGCGGCAAGGGTGCGCCGGTAGGGGCCGACGCTGTTGGATCGAGGGGGACGAGGTTGACCGGCAGTACTGATTTGGACTTCGCCGCGGCGACTGGCTTGCAGATACTCCAGCATCTCGAGTCGGTGCAGGAGGGGAGGCCAAACATCGGGCAGTTGCTCGGATTGTCGATCGACGCCCTCGAAGAGGGCCGCGTCGTGATGTCGTTGGAGCCGCAGGAACTGTTCGCGAATCAATTGGGCACGATGCATGGCGGTATTTCGGCCACGCTGCTGGATTCGGTGATGGGATGTGCCGTGCATTCGTCGCTGCCTGCCGCAACGTCGTACACAACATTGGAGTTGAAGGTCAACTATATCCGGTCGGTGCCGATCACTGGCGGGCGTCTTACCGGGGTCGGGACCGTGGTACATCTCGGCCGACGCTCCGCGACCGCGGAGGGGAGAATCATCAACGCGGACGGCAAGTTGGTGGCGCATGCCACGACGACGTGCATGGTGTTCCCTCTCAGCGGCTAGCTCACGCTGCTGCTGGTGTGCGGTAGAACTCTTGAGCATGGCGTGCAGGACGTCGCATCGACGCCGGGCGAGGCAGATGACGGCGGCGTTGTGTTTCTTGCCTTCGGCGCGTTTGCGGTAGTAGCGGGTGCGGGGCAGAGGGTGATCATCGATCATCCTCTCGACACCGGCGGCGATACTCCGACGTTGCTGCAGAACCTCTTTCAGGGAGTCTGCAAGTTTCGGCAGAACGGTCTCAGCGGCCTTGCTGCCGGGTGCCGTCACAGTCTGTACTTCCAAGGCGGCGAGATCTCCTCGGCCAGCCGGGTTCCCATGCATGGTGCGTGTTTGACCGCGAGGGTGGTGCCGGATCCCGGCCGGGCCACCGAAACGGGACAGGATCTGGAGGACAGCGGGATGGCTGATCTTCGGCCCACTGCCCGTTCGAGTGCGGGGCGGATCCCGGCGATCAGACCGCGGATGTGGTTGCTGATCAGGGTGGCCTCGCCGGCGAGACCCGTCACGGTCGCCTTTGCCTACGTCGAGCCGCAAAACACGGCGAAAATTAACGCGTGCCCGCGAAACAGTCTTCGTCCGTTGTGCATCCGCTTCGGCATCGGTCATCAGTACTGGCTACCAGTACTGATGCTGTTTTCCGTCGGTGTCGGCGATGAAGATGACCGCATCGGCGCCGTCCGTGTCTGCCGGGCTGAGCGGAATGTGCCCGGGCGCGATCGGTTCGCCGGTGTCGATCGCTGCCGGAAGCGTGGCGCGCAGGGCTGGTGCCGGGAAGAGGGCGCGCCGCGTGGTCGCCTCGGCCAGTGCGCCCTGCAGGGTTTCCGGATCGCTGTGGGGACTGCCGTCGGTCGCCACGAACATGTAGCGTTCGCCGAGGGTGAGTGCTACGAGTGCTCCTGCGCTGCAAGAGTTCACGTTGTCTTCATCGACTGGCATGTCGGACTGCGCACGCTGCAGGAGCGCGTTGTGTGCGAACGCCAGGCTCGGCCCGCGGTGCCGCTCCTGGGCGACGAGCGCGAGCAGGTTTTCGGCCATCATCTCCGCGCGCAGGCTGAGCAGAGTCGCGATGCGGTCGTCCGCGGGGCGCGCCATGGCCGCGTGATAGCGCAGCAGGCCCTGGGCGGTGCGCGCGTGCGCGATGGTGTGGTCGTAGCCGGCCGGGTCGGCGCGACGCAGGCCGGGTGCCGCGCGGTGCAGCGCGCTGGCGACGTCGTCGGCGACGATGCGCAGCGCGCGAGCGCGGTCGGAGTCGCCGATGGACGCTGCCGCGTCGAACATGGCCGCCGGATTGGTCCAATCCGTGTCCTCGCCGAGCAGGGCGTCGAGGTCACGGACCGATTCGGGCCGCAGTGCGCCCGGTAGGTACTCGACGGCCGAGGACAGTGCACGTCGCGGGCTCGGTGCGCCGGAGAACTCCAACGGCGCATCGAAGCCGTGGAAGCGAACCTGATCCTGCGGTGCGCGGCCGGCGTTGTGCTCGCGGAGCCATTCGACGAGTTCGCGGTTCCCCGGCACCGCGCCGAACCCGTGGCTGAACCCAGTCGCGAGCACCGTGTCCAGCTCTGCCGGGCCTCCGGTCACGTAGTCGTCGACAGCGGCCGCGGCAAAGAAATCGGTCTCCAACACGATCGACCGGTATCCCCGTTCGACGAGATGACGGAGGATTTCGTTGCGCAGCAACGGGAACGCCTCGATCCCGTGTGTGGGCTCGCCGAGAGCGAGCAGGGTCGGCGGCTCGGCCCGCGAGGCGAGCAGTTCGTCGACGGCGCGGCCCAGGCTCTCCGCGTCGTCGACTTCGCGGCCGATGGCGAGGAGCGATGTGGCTGTGGACATGAATACTCCTTCCGGAAAGAACTACCCTCGACGCTATCGCTGAAGAATCGGGTGAAACTTTCCCAAGTTTTCCCTGGCACCAAGAGCTCAAAGCCTCAAACGGAGGTACACACTGCGACCCATCGATCTCGCCCGGGAACACGGGTTGTCCGCCCAGGCGATCCGCAACTACGACGACGCGGGCGTCCTCCCGCCGACCGAGCGCAGCGAGGCCGGGTATCGGCGCTACACGCCCCTGCATGCGCAGGCTCTACGCGCCTTCCTCGCGTTGCGCGGCGGCCACGGGCATCAGCAGGCGATGGACATCATGCGCGCGACCAACCGTGGTGACACGGAGTCCGTCTACCGGCTCATCGACGCCGCGCACGGCGCGCTGCTTGCCGAACGCGATACCCGCACCGAGGTCGAGGCGGCGCTGGGCGGCCTGTCCGTCACGACGCCGGCGCCTGCCCACGGCTCACCGCTGACCGTGGGTGAACTCGCACGCCGGCTCGGCGTGCATCCGGCGACGCTGCGCACCTGGGAGACCCACGGCATCCTGCGCCCCGAACGCGACCGCGCAACGGGCTATCGCCACTACGGGCCGGACTGTGTGCGCGACGCCGAGATCGCACGACAGCTGCGCCGAGGCGGGTATCTGCTGCCTCAGGTCGCTCAGTTCATCGCGTCGCTGCGCGAGGCCGGCGGTGCGGCCGCGTTGAGCGCCTTCCTCGACTCCTGGCAGGACCGGCTGACCGCGCGCAGTCGTAACCTTCTCACCGGCGCGGCCCAGCTCGACACCTACCTCGCCATGCTCGACCAGACGCGGCATTCGCGGTAGCGATCAGGGCACTGAGCCACGCGTTCGAACGAGTTTCGGTGGCTGCGGCTGCGGCTGCCGGAGCGTCGGCCTTCAGGTGTGGCATCCGGACCGGCCCGTCCGATCTGCCGCGGTCGGCGCGGGTGCGGCGTATCGTTCCGGGCATGCCGTCCGAGGGCGAGCTGACTCGATATGCGCCCGACGCCGCGGTGATCGCGATCCTGGACAGATTGGACGTCAGGTTCGTTGCACTCGAACAGGGTGACCGACCCGTTGTTCCCGCTTCGCGACATCCGGAACTGTTGCAGCGCAGCACCCGTCGATTCTTCGCGCTGGCGGCCCGGGCAATCCGGGAGAACCGGACATTCACGGCGGACGAGCTACGGCCGGTCCGGGAGGGCGCGGTGCAGGCCGCGGCCGACGGCGCGTCGTTGTCCGCGGTGCTCCACAGCTGGCACCGCTTCGGCCGCATCCTGCTCGACGAGTGCCGTGTCGCTGCGGCGGGGGAGCGGGCCGCGGCGCTGGTCGACATCGCGGCCGCGGTGCTGCGCCTGCAGGAGGTCGTCACGCGGGCCGTCGTCGAGTCCTACGAGAGTGAGCGGATCGCACTGGAGGGGGACGAGCAGCCGTCGAAGGAATTGCTCGCGCGTCTGCTGCTGGCCGGGCAGGATGCCGACCCCACCGCCCGCTGGTGCGGGATCGAGTTGGCGGACGAGTATTCGGTCCTCGTGATCAGGCGTGGTGGCCCACCGCCGGATCCGCCCGGCCGATGGTCCGATCAGTCGCGGACCCGGCGCGTGATCGATGGCTGGGGGCCGCCGCCGATCCTCGCGATCCTCGAGGTGGACGGCGCGACGCTTCTGGTGCCTCGCAAGGCCGCCGCGGACGCCGACTGGTACCGCGTGGCCGTCGAACTGGCGGCGGCAGTGTCGAACACCGCTGCCGCCCCGGTGACGGCGGCGGTGACCGAGCCCGCCGGGCGCGGGGGCTTGGAAGCATCGGGGGGACTGGCCCGTGAACTCCTCGAGCTGGCGTCGCGTATGGGTCGTGGACCCGGCGTGTACCAGCTGAAGGATCTGGCGTTGCCGTTCCAGCTGTCCCGGCCCACCGCCGGGCAGCAGTACCTGGCGGACCGGCTGCTGCCGCTCGATCCGTACCCCGAGCTGTTGGAGACCCTGGACGCCTACCTTCACCACGATCTCGATCGGGCCCGGACCGCGCACGCCCTCGGGGTGCATCCCAACACCGTCAACAACCGGCTGGGCCGGATCCGGGACCTCGCCGGCATCGACCCCGGCTGCTACGAGGGCATCATGACGCTCGGCTCGGCCCTCGACGCCCGACGTGCGCGGGGAGGGAACGCCTAGAACGTGTGCGGGTGCGCCTTCTCGTACGCGGCCTTCTCGGCGTTGTAGCGGGCGACCTTCCTCGGATTCTCCAGGTCGGCCGGCAGTCCGTGCTTCTCGAGGCGCCGACGACGGTTCTGCTCCATGTAGGCAGCCGCGAAGAACAGCGCCAGGAACACTCCGAGCAGCACCATCGAACCGCGCAGCCACAGCGGACCGGGGAACAGGAAGAACGCGGCGAAGATGGGGATGAACGGCACCATGCTGCGCACCATGTGCCGCGGCACCGCCCAGTCGCCGATCAGGTCGTTGCGGACCCAGTCCTGCATCGAGTCGGGGAGCCTGCGGCCGCACGCATACGCGACCCACTGGAACGGGTTGGGCCGCTTGACCTTCGAAGTGGTGTTGCTGGACATGTCCTGTGTACCTGTACCTGTCTGGAAGGGGCGGTTCACTCGTGCAGCGCGCCGGCGCGCAGGGCGGCGGCGTTGACGCGGGTGAGGACGGAGTGGAGTTCCTCGAGTTCGGCGAGGCTGACGCCCAGGCGCTGGACCACCGCGCCGGGAATCAGTTCGGCACGAGCGCGCAGGGCCTTGCCGGCGTCGGTGAGCTCGACGATGAGCTGTCGTTCGTCGGCGCTGCTGCGGGTGCGGGTGATCAGCCCGCTCGACTCGAGTCGCTTCAGTAGCGGCGAGAGCGTCGGTGAGTCGAGTTGCAGGGCCTGCCCGATCTCCTTGACGGACATCGGTGCGTCGCCCCACAGCGCGAGCATCACGAGGTACTGCGGGTGTGTCAGTCCCATGGGCTCGAGGAGGGGGCGGTAGACGGCGAGTACCGCACGGTTGGCCACCGCGAGCGCGAAGCACACCTGGCGGTCCAGGGCCAGCGGGTCCGTGTCGCCCCAGTCGATGTCCTGCTCGATGGTCGTCGTCATGACGATGAATAATACACGATTAAGTCGTGCACTAACTAAATCCCCGCACTGGGAGCGGGCGCCTCACGCAACGAGAACCTGTTCTATATTCGGGTGTGACGGCCGCCACGGGCGGTCCCACCTGCTGCTGCCCGGCTCTTCGATACGCACCGACTGGAGTTCACATGTACGAGTGGTCCGATACCGACCTGATGTTCCGCGACGCCCTGCGTGGCTTCATCGACAAGGAGGTCAAGCCACACGTCGACAAGCTCGAGAGCGGTGAGCTGCCCCCGTTCGACATCATTCGCAAGCTGTACTCCACCTTCGGGATGGACGAGATGGCGACCGAGGCGCTCGAGAAGTCCTTCGCGAAGGAGGAGGCGCGCGAGCGCGGCGAGACGCTGCCCGAGTCCGGTGAGAAGTCGGGCGGCTTCAGCGGCGCCGGCAGCATGGGTGTCATCCTCAACAGCGAGATCGCGGGTGTGAGCCTGGGTCTGGTCACGTCGCTGGGCGTGAGCGTCGGCCTCGCCGCCGGCACCCTCCGGAGCCGCGGCACTCTCGCGCAGAAGAAGCGCTGGCTGCCCGGCCTCGTCACGATGGAGAAGGTAGGCGCGTGGGCCATCACCGAGCCCGACTCGGGCTCGGACGCATTCGGTGGCATGAAGTCGTACGTCCGCCGCGACGGGGACGACTACATCCTCAACGGCCAGAAGACCTTCATCACCAATGGCCCCTACGCCGATGTCACGATCGTCTACGCCAAGCTCGACGAGGGCGACGCCTCCGTCGACCGCCGCGACCGCAAGGTCCTCGGCTTCGTCCTCGACAAGGGGATGGAGGGCTTCACGCAGAGCCCGCCGTTCAAGAAGATGGGCATGAACTCCTCGCCCACCGGCGAGTTGTTCTTCGACAACGTCCGCATCACCAAGGACCGCCTGCTCGGCGAGACCGAGACCCCGGCGAAGGGCGACGGCAAGGAGAGTGCGAAGGAGTCGTTCGCGGCCGAGCGCATCGGTATCGCGTCGATCGCGCTCGGCATCATCAACGAGTGCCAGCGGCTGTCCATCGACTACGCCAAGAACCGCAAGCTGTGGGGCAAGGAGATCGCGCAGTTCCAGCTCATCCAGCTCAAGCTGGCCGAGATGGAGGTCGCCCGCCTCAACGTGCAGAACATGGTGTTCAACGCGATCGAGCGCACCGCTGCCGGCAACAAGGTGACCCTCGCGGAGGCGTCGGCGATGAAGCTGTACTCGTCGCGCGCTGCCACCGAGGTTGCGATGGAGGCTGTGCAGCTGTTCGGTGGCAACGGCTACATGGCCGAGTACAAGGTGGAGCAGCTGGCGCGTGACGCCAAGTCGCTCATGATTTACGCCGGCAGCAACGAGATCCAGGTGACCCACATCGCGAAGGGCCTGCTGGCCAAGTGATCCCGTCCCCGGTCCGCGTGGCGCCCCGCGCGGACCGGGCCGGCGTTGCCCCTGTGAGTCGCCGTGGGCTTCGGCGATGGCAACAACCCGCTGCGGTAGTCGACGCCGGGAGATTGATCAACTAGGGCGTGTCTCCTCAATGGCTGGTCATCGCCCACAGCGAGGCCAGGGTACTTCGGACTGTTCACGCTCATCGCCGTCTGACCGTGTTCATTGACGAGGTTGTCGCCGACCTCCGCATGCTCTTCTCGGATACGCCCGATTCTCGGGAAGGCGGGCGTATCGAGTCCTATGATGTGGGCATGTTCGAGTTCGTTCTCTGGGGCTCCACTGGGC
>NZ_JBNPXA010000034.1:0-5208 GCF_050433545.1 Rhodococcus sp. BE178
CCCGACAGGGTGTGGGAGAGTAGGACACCGCCGAACACCCTTTCACCGAAGGCCCCCACCCATCAGGGTGGGGGCCTTCGGCATTTCCGCATGTCCGAAAACCCCTCCCGCCCGGCAGACGGCGAGAGCGGGATGCGGGTTCCTACGGGCGGTCGGCTGCGTCGCTGTTGTACGCAATGCGACGTAGCAGCCGGGCCAACTGGGCGCGGTCGTCCTCATCGAGCCCGTCGAGAAGTCGGCGATCACGATCGACGCGCTCCGGAAACTCGGCGTCGACCAGCGCGCGTCCGGCGTCGGTCACCGCGAGCAGGACCACCCGCCCGTCGCGCTCGAAGCGCCGGCGTTCCAGCAGACCCATCTTGACGAGTCGGTCGGCGTGCTTGGTGGTGGCGGCGCCGCTGACCATCGTCACGGCCGTAACCTCACTGGCCCGAAGTGGACGATCGCTGCGGGCGAGGGCGCACAGCACCTCGAACTCTGCGCGGGAGACCCCGCTGTCGCCGAGCGCCCGCTCGAGTCGATGCAGTGCCTGGGAGCTGATGCGGGTGATCCGGCCGATGACCTCGATCGGTGAGGTGTCGACCTCCGGGTAGGACAGGGCCCACTCCTGGCGAACCTTGTCGATGAAATCGCGTTCCGGACTGTCGGTCGAATCCACACACCCATCCTATCGGTGTGCCAAACTCACTTCATTGGTAATTTACTCGTGAAGTAATGCGTGTAGACTGGGGCGAGTGGCAGCACTCGATACGTCCCGAACCACCAGGATCGATCACGCGCGCAGCGCCCTCGCTCATTCCGTTTCGCCCAGAACGTGGCGTCGTGCGTTCGAGGTGCGGGCTGCGGACGCGACCATCGCGCCTGCGCTGCGGGTGGGGCTCGCTTCTGCGGTCGTGTTCGTCGGCGGTGGACTGCTCGGGTTCCAGGAGTTGGCCGGCCTGGCGACGCTCGGTGCTCTGTCGTCGGCGTTCGGCCGGTACGAGCCGTACCCGCGGCTGGCCGGGAAGGTCGCGCTGGTCGGCGTCGCGCTGATCGTGTTCGTCGCGTTCGGTGGCGCGCTCGGTGCAGCCGGGCTGCCGATGTGGGCGCAGGTGGGCGTGCTGTCCCTCGCCGCTGGTGTCGCGTCGGCGTACATGAACGCCTTCCGACTGCTCGGGCCCGGCCCGGTGATCCTCGTGTTCGCGGCCACCGGGGCCGCGGGCTACACCGCGTCCGCATCGGACATCGCCGCAGCCACTGCGGCCACTACCGTCGGCGTCCTGGTGGGTTGGATCGCGGCGATGCTGCCGGCGCTGATCCTGCCGCTCGGTCCCGCGCGTCTCGCGGCGGCACGGGCTCTCGTGGCCGTCGGATCCCTCGAACGTGTCGGCGCCGACGGCGTCGCTCCCGCGCAGGCTGCAATCGCGCGGGCCCGTGAAGTGCTTGCGGCGAGCGGACGTTCGCGGACCGAACACGTGCATGCGCGCGACCTCGCGGCCCTGCTGGACATGGCGGACGACGCCGTCGAGCTGTGGGTCGCGGAAGGTGACGTCACCCTCGTCCGGGACATCGCGCTGCACGAACGGGAGCTACGAAAGCTCAAGCGCGCCAGCGTCCTCGGTGGGGTGGCCGACGACCGGTCGTCGGGTCGATCGGAGCTGCCGACGCCGCACGGCGTCCTCGCGACCGGCGTCTCCCGTCTCCGGTCCGGCGAGGTGCGGCACACCGCGGTCCGGGTCCTTCTCGCCTCCGCGGCATCGGGCTGGATCGCGATGGCCGTGGGCGTCGAACATCCCCTGTGGGCATCGATGGGTGCGATCGCGGTGCTGCAGGGACTCAACTTCACGCACACGGTGCAGCGCGGAATCCAGCGTCTGCTCGGCAACATCGGTGGCGCCCTCATCGCCGCAGTACTCCTTGCCGCCAGCCTGGGTTACTGGCAGATGGTCGCCGTGGTCGTCGTGCTGCAGATCGCGGCGGAACTGATGGTGCTCGTGAACTACGGGCTCACGACGCTGGCCGTCACCCCGATGGCGCTGCTGCTGATCGGGTTCACGTCACCGATCTCCCCCGACGCGGGGATCAGCCGCGTCGTGGACACCCTCATCGGTGTCGTGATCGGGGTGGTCATCGCCGCGGTGACGGTCAGCCGGGCCGACCGTCACCACCTGGCCTGATCAGCCGACCCGGTTCACCACGACGAACGGGCCCGCTTCTTCGATCGTGAAACGCGGATCGTCGAACAGCTCCTTCGGGAACGTGACGCTGTATCGCCGGACGTTCGGGTCGTTGGGGTAGACGTCCTCCGCCAGCCGCAGGGTGTAGCCGTCGGAGCCCTTGCGGAACACGAACACATCCGGTGCGCGCCACGGCACTTCGTCCAGCGCGGCGATCAGCTGGTCGGGTGTCTCGAGCTCGGTCCAGCTCTCGATGGCCGCCGCGCGCTCGCGGAACTCCGCGAGCGGATTCGCGTAGTGCGACGTGAGCGCCTGGAAACCGAAGTACGGGTAGAAGCTGAGGAAGCTGGTGTCGGAGGTCAGCACGACGGTGTCGTGGCGTTCGCCCGGGCGCTGCTCGGTGATGATGCGGTCGACGTCGCCGTAGTACGCGGCCGCGCCGGGAGGCCGCTTGTCGGCACGAACGCCGTCACCGTCGGTGTCGGTGTAGGCGATGGTGATGTCACTCGCGAGGACCTGGGGGATGTTCTGCGTGAAGGCGATCAACCCGGCGAGCCCGATCACGACGATCGAGGCCTTGACGCGGGGGTTCTCGCTGGTCGCGAGGACCAGCCAGCGGGAGAACTCGAAGAAGCCGAACACTCCGGCGGTGCCGAGCAGCAGGATCAGCACCGGCTCGAGCCGGAACGACAGCAGCGTGCTGCCAACGACGGTGGCCGTCATGGACAGCAGCGACCACAGGTAGACCGCGATCACGCCGATGCCGAGCGCCTGCGCCCGGCGCGACGATGCCGCCCGGCTGACCAGCCAGATCGTGCCCAGCATGCACAGTGCGCCGGCGAGCGAGAAGTGGAGCATCGGAAGCGGCAGGTGCGCACCGGAGTCGGGCAGGTAGTGCGTCGCGGTGCCGCTGTCCGCCGGGGTGCCGCGCAGGGCCTCTAGCAGATACGGCAGCCACACGGTGAGGGCGATCGCGATCGCGATCGCCGCGGTGACGATCAGTCGCAGAAGCGGATCCAGCATCGCACGCCACGACCCCTGCGCGCGGACGGCGAGGCCGGCCGAGACGATCGCCATGAGCGTGACCGCGAATGCCGCGAAGCCGAGGTACAGGGTGTAGAAGGCGGCTGCGACACCGAGGAACAGCCCCGTCCCGACGACGGCGCCCCATCCACCGCTGCGGGTCTGTGTCGACTTCTCCGGCCGGTACAGGCCACCCCACGCGAGCACCAGCACCGGCGGGATCAGGACGGCGATCACCGCGCCGTACGGTTCCGCGGAGCCGTACGCGACCGTCAGCGCGGCCGCCGCGAGGGCCACCACGACAGCCCAGTCGGCGCGAATCAGCTTGTTCCACAAGACCAGCGCGAGCACGGCGGCCACGGCGATCGACGCGATCGCATACGGCTTGAACGCTTCCCAGCCGTCCATACCGAGCAGGTTCGCGACCCGTCCGCCGATCCAGAACCAGCCGGCCGGGTAGTAGGGCGGCAGATCCGCGTACGTCATGTCGTGCAGAGCCGCGGAATCGGTGAGGCGCGTGAGGTATTCGGTGCGGAACTCCTGGTCCACCGAGACCCCGTGCAGGTACAGCTTGGTCGCGCTCAACGGCATGCCGAGCGTGACCGTCACAAATCCGGAAAGTCCGGCCCACGACAGCACCGTCGCCGCGCGGACCCACCGTCGCGCTCGATAGAGGAGCACGCTCACGGCAAGGACGGCGATCGTGACGATCTGCCCCACCGTTGTCACGGCCTGCGTGACGTTCGACGACGGGAACGCGGGCCACGACACCTGGCCGAATGCGAACAGCCCCACCGCGGCCACGATCGCGGCGACCACGGCCGCGAGCAGCATCTCGACCGCGGTGCCGGCAGCCCGTCGGGCAGGGGCGACGCGCGGCTCTACGAGGGGGGCGGCTCCTGATTGCGACACGGCCCGAGCTTACTTGGGTGCGACGCGCGAATCGGTGTTCAGTAGGTTCGAGGAATGAGCGACGAGCAGGCGCAGACCCCGCGGTGGTTCCTCGATGCGTTGGCGGCTCCGGTCGAGACCGGCAGCGTCGACGTCGACGGCGCCAAGGTGCGGTTCCGGGCGTGGGGCGAGGCCGGCCGCCCGGGCATCGTCCTGGTCCACGGCGGTGCGGCGCACTCGAGGTGGTGGGATCACATCGGCCCGCAGCTGGCCGGAGACCGGCGCGTCGTCGCCCTCGACATGAGCGGTCACGGTGACAGCGGTACGCGCGAACAGTATTCGCTGGACCTGTGGGCGGACGAGGTGGCCGCGGTGGTCGGGGCGTCGGGCATCGAGGGGCGGCCGGTGGTGGTCGGTCACAGCATGGGCGGCATCGTCGCGTTCGTCGCGGCGCATCTGCACGGCGATCGGTTGGCCGGTGTGCAGATCATCGACTCGCCGATCCGTCAGCGCACGCCCGAGGAGGAGGCGGCCCGGCGCAAGGCCGCATTCGGACCCAAGAAGGTGTACGCCGATCGCGGCGAGGCACTCTCGCGGTTCCGGTTCGTGCCGCCACAGGACAGCGGCGTGCCGGGCGTGCGGGAGCACGTCGCCGAGACGTCGCTGACGGCCGTCGAGGGCGGTTGGTCGTGGAAGTTCGATCCGGCGGTGTTCACCCGTTCCGGCGGCAACACGTTGGCGGTCGCGCAGCCGCGGTGCCCCATTGCGTACTTCCGCGCCGAACACGGCATCGTCTCGCCCGAGCTGATGGCGGAGATGCGCGAGCGGTTCGGTCCGTCGGCGATCGTCGCCGAGATCCCGGACGCCGGGCACCATGCGATGATCGACCAGCCGCTCGCGCTGGTCACCGGCATTCGGACGGTGCTGTCCGCCTGGGCGGCCTCCGCCTGACCGCCGCTACTCGCGTTTTGCGCACTTATCGCTGTCCGGAGGGCCCCACGAACAACGATAAGTGCGCAAAACGCGGGCAGTGACGCCCTAGTTGTAGTTCCCGGGGACGTTGTGGACGCCGACGCGGTCGATGGGTGACTTGCCGCCGATCCCGGTGTGGGGTCGGTGGTGATTGTAGTGATGCATC
>NZ_JBNPXA010000035.1:0-4125 GCF_050433545.1 Rhodococcus sp. BE178
ATGTGGGCCTTAGACAAGCCACACCCCACTCGGAGGTTCTCTTCACATCAAGCCGACACGCCCGCTACCAACGTCCTGACCGGGTACATCTAGGGCGTATCTCCTACTGCGGTGAGCCAGAGCATGATGGCTCCGAGGCGGCTCCGCCGCGGTATGTGAGAGCGAGTTTGTCGCAGCGGCTGGCGAGCACGCGCCATTGTTTGGTCTTTGCCCCACGTGCCATCGCCCGAGCAACGGCTATGCCGCTTCCACAACGTCTGCCACGGGCCGAACGATCGACGCACATCCCGCGAGGGAGCGCCCACTCGATAGCGCCAGACGATGCCCTCCACGACACGACGGTTATCGCGGAACGGGCGGCCCCGCAACCCTGCCGACGACGGCAGCAGCAGGATCCGGTCCCACTGGACATCCGTCGAGACAGACTCGCGACTCGCTCGAGAGTCATCGCGCGAACCATCACCGACATTTAGAAGACACACCCTAGGCGGAGCACGCCACATGGCACTCCGCAACCAATCTTCTCTTCCAGGAAGAAATTACCTCTGCTAACGTGCTCTACGTGATGCAGGTCTCTCTTGGTGATCAGGAGACCTACAGCAACCGAACTCCCAGTCTCAGTCTGAACGCGCGGTCAGGTCGAAAACACACCCCCGAAGGACGGTAATGAAGCGAACGAATCATCGGCGGGCACTTTCCGCCTTGGTCCTCATTTCGACTTGTGGGCTCATAGCCGCCGGATGTGCGTCCTCCGCCGGCTCATCTGACGGCAGCGACACGCCGAAACTCGTTAGGGCTCAGGTGATTGGCGAGCAGTCGCCCGAGGGAAACGCAAAGGAAAATGCAACTCTGACGTATGCATCGCATGCGCTCACCAATACTCTAGACCCGATCAAGGGCAGGACCTCCGCCTGGCTCGGCGGCACCGAAATGGCCGCAATTTACGACGTCCTGGTGCGGTGGGACCCAGAATCCGCAGGCATTGTTCCTCAGATGGCCGAGTCGATCACAGAGGCTCCCGACAGACTCTCGTGGACCGTCAAACTTCGTGACGGGGTCAAGTTCAGCAATGGCGACACCCTGGACGCGGCGGCCGTTGTCGCCAGCACCAATCGTATGACCGAGGGCAATGCAACGAACACCGACCAGTTCCGGACGAACGTGCGATCTATGGAGACGCCCGACCCCCGTACCGTGACCTACTACCTGAACAATCCGTGGAACGACTTTCCCACGCTCCTGACCTCCGGGTTCGGCATGATTACTCATCCGGACTCGTTCAAGGACGGGAAATTTGTCGAACCGATCGGCGCTGGCCCGTTCACCGTCAAATCTGTCAATCCCGGAGTCGAACTCGTTCTCGCGCCACGCGACGACTACTGGGGCGGGAAGCCGAAGATTGGCGGACTCAAGTTCGTAGACCTTCGCGGCGAGCAGCCAATGGTCGATGCGCTCAAGACGGGCGAGGTGCAGATGGCGTACCTCAGAGGGGGAGAGGCCATCGAGACGATGCGGGCCGAGTTCCCCGGATACTACGAGCCGGTAAGCATGGTAGACAACGGCGTTATCAATATCCGGCAAGGCCGTGCCGCACACGATATCCGTGTCCGGCAGGCAATTGTGAAGGCGATCGACCCTGCCGTCATCAATCAACGCGCCAGGGACGGACTGAACTCGCCTGGACTCGAGCTGTTCCAAGAGTGGTCCAACATGCACGGGTCGATCCCCGGTCCCACTCAGGACGTCGAGGCCGCCCGCAAGCTCGTCGATGAGGCCAAAGCAGATGGATACAACGGAAAATTGACGTTCGCATCGCTGACAGATCCGGCGTCGATCGATCTGGCGCTGGCGATGCAGTCCCTGCTCCAGAATGTCGGCTTCGAAGTCGAAATCCAGCCTAATGCGACTAAGAACGATATTGCCAAAGTATTTTATGTCACTCATGACTTCGACGTGAGTGTTGCTGGCACAGCGGTGCCCGACTCCGCCCCGCTCCTGCGGCTTCAAGGCTTGCTCACGACAGGATCCAGCCAAAACGTAAGTGGCTACAGCAATCCCAAGATGGATGACGTGATCTTTCAGATTCAGACTGCCGCCACCGAGGAGGAGCGCAGGACTGGATTCGAGGAGATGCAGACGATCCTCAACGAGGATGTGCCGATCGTGCCTTTGGGATCGGGCGCAAACTTCATCACCTGGGCACCAAACATCCATGACGCAAAGCCTGGTATGGATGGGCTGGTTCTCTTCGACAAGATCTGGATCTCGGACTAGGCAGTGCCCTTCTGACCTCGCGCCGCCCCCGACAACCTGACCACTCCCCCGCGGTGTCCACGTTGGGGGCGGCATGAGGCAGTGCCAGAGGGATCGACGACCCAGCCGGGCGTCGGGGCCTAGTCACAGCGCCAGTGGGTGCGGCAAGCCCAGATCGACACCGACCAACCCTTCCCTCGGCGTCACGACCGACGAACAGAAGCGGATCAGGAACCTCGAACATGAGGTTCGATATCCGGAGGAAACCAACGAGACTCTGAAGGCTGCCTGATGAGTTCGGGTGAGCGGTCGCCCTGGCACCGGCGGATTGACTAATCCGCCCCCGAGCACTTCATGCAAGGGGCGCCCCCGCGACGCCGGAAATCGGTACACCTCCCCGTTCAGGCCATCGAGGACGTCGAGTACGCGACGATGGAACGGGCCGACTGGTTCGACACCCGTCGACTGCTGTCGGCCCGCTACACGGTGGGCATACAGGCTGCGACGACTTCTGCCCCACAACACTCCTCGCGGTGTAGCCGCTGATGAACCTTGTCGGCGTACATTGCTCGCGGTCGGCGCGGCCGCCGCAAGTGGAAATCATCAGAGGGCGGGAACATGACCAGCAGGGAGCTCAGTGAAGCCGATGCACGGGCGGTATACGCGCGCCTCGTGCCGATTGTCGAGATGGGCGGTGCGACTGTCGACCCGCGCGACGAGGAGCTGACCGTGCAGCTCCTGCAGGGCGCCATCACTCACGAGGAGATGGTGGCTGCGATTCTCGGCGAAACGAACATCGGCAAGTGAGTGATGACTCCGATCTCGGTGATGCTGGTCGGCGCGAGGATGTCGCGAACGTCCATCGAACCGAGGAACCCCGTCCTGTCGGGGGTGCGTACTACGGTCGCACCCGACGCTGACCAGCCGAGATATTCCCATGAAGGGACCGATACATGGCACTGCCTACCCTGACCCCTGAACAGCGCGCCCAGGCGCTCGAGAAGGCCGCCGCCTCACGCCGCGCCCGGGCCGCGCTCCGCGAGGAACTCAAGACCGGGAAGTCGACCTTCGCTGAGATCCTCGGCCGCGCCGGCACCGACGAGACCGTCAGCCGCGCCAAGGTGCTCTACATCCTCGAGTCGCTGCCGAAGATCGGGAAGGCCACCGCCCTCGAGATCATCACCAATCTCGGTATCTCCGAGACCCGCCGCATGGGTGGCCTGGGATCGAACCAGCGCGCTGAACTCCTCGAACGACTCGGCTGATCCGACGGCCGAAAGGCCTGCGAGCGATCGTCTCGCAGGCCTTTCGGGTATCGGCGCGCACCGGCTGGGGCAGTGCCGCACCGCAGGATCAGTGCCGACCGGTTGTACTGCCCAGGGACGCTGGTCAAAGGGAGCGTTCCTGCCGATGGCGGAGTGCTTTCGGAGGTGATTGAGGGTGCGGTTCGGACTCCGCTACGGCCGGCTGGATCGGTCGACCATGCCGGCCTCGCCCATTTCCTGATAGAGGACCGCCCATCGCTTGGCGATCGGCCAGGACACGTTGAAGTGTTCCGCGGCCGTGCTGATGGGCCAGCCCTCGTCAAACGATGCGGCGGGCGAGCAGCAGTCGCCCGCGTGGGGTCAGTGGTGCGTCAGCGTGGACCACGAAGGTCTCCTGTCGGTGCAGTGGGTGCCCAAACAGCTCCACTTCCGCGACAGGAGACCTTCCTCGTTCAACAACCGGCTACAGCCTGTCGACGCACTCGTTCAACCAACCTGACTGGGCAGTACACCTGATATGTAGAGAAGATTGTCAAGAGGCCATGGTGAGGCGCCGCCGGGGAGCGACCCCGACGGCGCCTCGTTGCTTCCTCGGCCGGAGTCTGCG
>NZ_JBNPXA010000036.1:0-3423 GCF_050433545.1 Rhodococcus sp. BE178
GTGTGTTGTTTGAGAACTGCACAGTGGACGCGAGCATCTTTGTTGTAAGTAATGAAGAGCGTACGGTGGATGCCTTGGCACCAGGAGCCGATGAAGGACGTAGGAGGCTGCGATAAGCCTCGGGGAGCTGTCAACCGAGCTGAGATCCGAGGATTTCCGAATGGGGAAACCCAGCCACAGTGATGTGTGGTTACCCGCGCCTGAATATATAGGGCGTGTGGAGGGAACGTGGGGAAGTGAAACATCTCAGTACCCACAGGAAGAGAAAACAATAGTGATTCCGTGAGTAGTGGCGAGCGAAAGCGGAAGAGGCTAAACCATGGATGTGTGATAGCCGGCGGGCGTTGCATTCGTGGGGTTGTGGGATCCATTTTGTCAATTCTGCCGGGTTGGCCAACAGTAAGAAATCATCGTGTTAGTCGAAGTGGTCTGGAACGGCCTGTCGTAGAGGGTGAGAATCCCGTAGACGAAAACATGGTGACTGTTGTAGTGGACACCCAAGTAGCAGCGGGCCCGTGAAATCTGCTGTGAATCTGTCGGGACCACCCGATAAGCCTGAATACTCCCTGGTGACCGATAGCGGACTAGTACCGTGAGGGAAAGGTGAAAAGTACCCCGGGAGGGGAGTGAAATAGTACCTGAAACCGTGCGCTTACAATCCGTCAGAGCCTTCGAACACTTCGGTGTTGGGGGTGATGGCGTGCCTTTTGAAGAATGAGCCTGCGAGTTAGCGGCATGTCGCGAGGTTAACCCGTGTGGGGTAGCCGTAGCGAAAGCGAGTCCGAATAGGGCGTCCGTAGTGGCATGTTCTAGACCCGAAGCGGAGTGATCTACCCATGGCCAGGGTGAAGCGACGGTAAGACGTCGTGGAGGCCCGAACCCACTTAGGTTGAAAACTGAGGGGATGAGCTGTGGGTAGGGGTGAAAGGCCAATCAAACTCCGTGATAGCTGGTTCTCCCCGAAATGCATTTAGGTGCAGCGTCGCGTGTTTCACTCTGGAGGTAGAGCTACTGGATGGCCGATGGGCCCCACAAGGTTACTGACGTCAGCCAAACTCCGAATGCCAGAGTGTGAGAGCGCGGCAGTGAGACTGCGGGGGATAAGCTTCGTAGTCGAGAGGGAAACAGCCCAGATCGCCGGCTAAGGCCCCTAAGCGTGTACTAAGTGGAAAAGGATGTGGGGTCGCGAAGACAACCAGGAGGTTGGCTTAGAAGCAGCCACCCTTGAAAGAGTGCGTAATAGCTCACTGGTCAAGTGATCCTGCGCCGACAATGTAGCGGGGCTCAAGTACACCGCCGAAGCCGCGGCATTCACATAACACCCATTTCCTCCTGCGGGGGGTTGTGCAGTGGTGTGGATGGGTAGGGGAGCGTCGTGCAGCCATGGAAGCAGCGGGGTGACCTAGTTGTGGAGGCTGCACGAGTGAGAATGCAGGCATGAGTAGCGAAAGACGAGTGAGAAACTCGTCCGCCGAATGACCAAGGGTTCCTGGGCCAGGTTAATCCGCCCAGGGTGAGTCGGGACCTAAGGCGAGGCCGACAGGCGTAGTCGATGGACAACGGGTTGATATTCCCGTACCCGTGTGAACGCGCCCCTGGTGAATCAGTGATACTAACCGTCCTGAAGCGTCCTTACTTCCCTTCGGGGAACCTGGATGTGGATGCACGGGACCTGATCTGGTAGTAGCCAAGCGATGGGGTGACGCAGGAAGGTAGCTGAGCCAGTCAGTGGTAATACTGGTGTAAGCGTGTAGGGCGTGGCCTAGGCAAATCCGGGTCACATACAGCCTGAGACGTGATGCGTAGCCGATTGAGGCGAATTCAGTGATCCTATGCTGCCGAGAAAAGCCTCTAGCGAGCTTTCACACGGCCCGTACCCCAAACCGACACAGGTGGTCAGGTAGAGAATACTAAGGCGATCGAGATAACTGTGGTTAAGGAACTCGGCAAAATGCCCCCGTAACTTCGGGAGAAGGGGGGCCTCGTCTGGTGATCCAACTTGCTTGGTGAGCTGGGTGGGGCCGCAGAGACCAGAGAGAAGCGACTGTTTACTAAAAACACAGGTCCGTGCGAAGTCGTAAGACGATGTATACGGACTGACGCCTGCCCGGTGCTGGAAGGTTAAGAGGACCGGTTAGCCAGCAATGGCGAAGCTGAGAATTTAAGCCCCAGTAAACGGCGGTGGTAACTATAACCATCCTAAGGTAGCGAAATTCCTTGTCGGGTAAGTTCCGACCTGCACGAATGGCGTAACGACTTCTCTGCTGTCTCAACCACAGACTCGGCGAAATTGCATTACGAGTAAAGATGCTCGTTACGCGCGGCAGGACGAAAAGACCCCGGGACCTTCACTATAGCTTGGTATTGGTGTTCGGTTCGGTTTGTGTAGGATAGGTGGGAGACTGTGAAGCGGGCACGCCAGTGTTCGTGGAGTCGTTGTTGAAATACCACTCTGATCGTATTGGACATCTAACCTCGGACCATGATCTGGTTCAGGGACAGTGCCTGGTGGGTAGTTTAACTGGGGCGGTTGCCTCCCAAAATGTAACGGAGGCGCCCAAAGGTTCCCTCAGCCTGGTTGGCAATCAGGTGTTGAGTGCAAGTGCACAAGGGAGCTTGACTGTGAGACTGACAGGTCGAGCAGGGACGAAAGTCGGGACTAGTGATCCGGCACCGGCAAGTGGAAGCGGTGTCGCTCAACGGATAAAAGGTACCCCGGGGATAACAGGCTGATCTTCCCCAAGAGTCCATATCGACGGGATGGTTTGGCACCTCGATGTCGGCTCGTCGCATCCTGGGGCTGGAGTAGGTCCCAAGGGTTGGGCTGTTCGCCCATTAAAGCGGCACGCGAGCTGGGTTTAGAACGTCGTGAGACAGTTCGGTCTCTATCCGCCGCGCGCGTTAGAAACTTGAGGAAGGCTGTCCCTAGTACGAGAGGACCGGGACGGACGAACCTCTGGTGTGCCAGTTGTTCCGCCAGGAGCACTGCTGGTTAGCTACGTTCGGAAGGGATAACCGCTGAAAGCATCTAAGCGGGAAGCCTGTTCCAAGATGAGGTTTCTCACCCCCTCGAGGGGGTAAGGCCCCCGGCAGACCACCGGGTTGATAGGCCAGAACTGGAAGCACGGTAACGTGTGGAGGTGACTGGTACTAATAGGCCGAGGACTTACCACAAAGAAGCTACGCGTCCACTGTGCGGTATCTGAAACAACACACAGATACCATTCACCCCCAACACCCGAGAAGGCTTTGTGCCGGCGGGTGGTTCGGGCGGGGGAATTGAATGTGTGACAGTTTCATAGAGTTACGGCGGCCATAGCGGAGGGGAAACGCCCGGTCCCATTCCGAACCCGGAAGCTAAGCCCTCCAGCGCCGATGGTACTGCACCCGACAGGGTGTGGGAGAGTAGGACACCGCCGAACA
>NZ_JBNPXA010000037.1:0-3131 GCF_050433545.1 Rhodococcus sp. BE178
CCGACCATGATCTGGTGCTCCTCGCGCAGGTAGTGGTGCAGCGCCTCGGTCAGTTCCTCCCCGGCCAGTTGGCAACTGCGGTGCGAGATCACGCCGCCGAAACAGATGGCGGTGACCTCCGAGACACCGCCTCCGACGCTCACGACGAGATGGGCGCGAGCCTCGAGTGGATTGACCCCGCACCCGAGTGCACCCGCCACCGGTTCCGGGATCAGCCCGACCTTGCGCAGGCCGACCTCGTGCCCGACCTCGAGCAGTGCGCGGCGCTCGAGTGGGGTGGCCCCCGCCGGCGCCGAGAAGACGGCCGTCGGCCGTCGACCGTACCGTCGGTGTGGGGCGACCTGCTCGATGACGGCCGTGACGAATGCCCGGGCCGACTCCAGATCCACGATCACCCCGTCACGCATGGGGCGAACCTGTGTGATGCCCGCAGGTGTGCGGCCGACGAGGTTGCGCGCATCCTGGCCGATCGCGAGGGCCCGGTGCGGATCTTTGTTCCGAACCAGCATGAAAGACGGTTCGTTCAGGACGATTCCGCCGTCCAGGGTTCCGACGACAGTGTTCGTAGTTCCGAGATCGATGCCAAGTCCACGCACGTCGGCCTCCCGAAGGGAATCGAACGAGATGGGTTAGATGCTACGCATGCAGTCGACGTTCATGGCCGGTTTCGCGAGGCAGTGCTCGGTGCGGTGGGCGATTCGCGAGCATTTTTGCGAAGTGTGCCGGATCTTCCAACTCACCGACCTCCGCGAGAAGCGCGGTGCCGTAGAGCAATTCGTCGGTCTCGGCGAGGCTCGGGTCGTCGCTGCCCTCGGGGTGCGCAGCCCGTAGCCCCCACCAGCGGGTGCGTCGGGTTGAGTTCGAGGATCCGCTTGAAGTGCGGGACCTCCTGGCCCGAGGCTCGGTACATGCGCTCGAGCGCGGGCGTCATGGCGAACTCGTCACCGACGATGCACGCGGGGGATTCGGTGAGGAAATCGTGACCGAGCGTGACACCGACGAGACCCGGCAGGCGACGGCGCCCCGCGCCGTTCCCGGCCAGCGGCGGCCGTCCCTCTGCACCCGAACCAGCGCGGGCCACGCCCGGGCCGGCGTCGGGATCGGTGGAGTTGCTCCCCGGTGTTCTTCGATCGACACGAAGACTCAGGGTGCGAAGCGGACGTCAGCGGTTGGTCGGCGGGCCGACTCGGCTTGCCCGGCGCCGCGGCCGAATCAATCACGCCGCGCCCCGTCCGCGCTCGTAATTCTAATTACACCTTCCGTTGCCTGAGTGAGATGTTAGATTTCCTTCGCCTATATGCAAGGGGGGCGCCCACCCATTCAGTCGGGGTCTGGTGGAGTTCGCGCAGGGTAATGGCGGCGCCATGATTTCTATGTCTTCATGCGATTAGGCGGAATGTCAATAGATTGTTGCGCAGGCCAATCGAGGAAGGTCGTACAGCTATGCCAACCCACAGGGCTACAAACGTCCGCACTCTGAAGATGAAGACCCGCATCATGATTGCCGCGACGGCGGCCACCGCGCTCGCGATCGGTTCGTCCGCAGTCGGGCAGGCTGCCCCTGCCGAACCTGGCGCCGGCGCTGGCAGGGACGCCGGAAACGCCGGACTGGGGAGTCTTGGGGCAGCGATGGATCTGCAAGGACTCGCTGACCTGGCGTTGAGCAGCCTCGGCCTTGGCAGTTCCGGCGCTGCGCCTGACGCACGTGGCGGCGGTGAGCATGGCGGCGGTGAGCATGAGGGTGGGGGCGGCGAGGGCAGTCTCGACAAGGGCAGCCTCGGGAAGGGCAGTCTCGGTAGTGAGCATGGGGGCAGCGGGGGCGAGGGCAGTCTCGACAAGGGCAGTCTCGAGAGTTTCGGTAGTGAGCATGAGGGCGGGGGCGGCGAGGGCAGCCTCGACAAGGGCAGCCTCGGTAGTGAGCATGGGGGCAGCGGGGGCGAGGGCAGCCTCGGTAGTGAGCATGGGGGCAGCGGGGGCGAGGGCAGCCTCGGTAGTGAGCATGGGGGCAGCGGGGGCGAGGGCAGCCTCGACAAGGGCAGCCTCGGTAGTGAGCATGGGGGCAGTCTCGGGAAGGGCAGCCTCGGCAGCATCGTGGATTTCGGAAGTTCGGACCTGGGCAGTTTGTTCTTGCCGTTGCTCGGTAGCTCCGGAGGCGCCGGCGGCAGCGCCGGTAGCGCTGGCGGCAGCGCTCTGCTCGGCAGTGCCTTACTCGGTAGCGCCGGACTGGGCAGCTTGTTCGTCGGCTCCGGCGGCTCCGGCGGCTCCGGTGGGCCGGGCGGGCCGGGTGAAGAAGGGGGACCTGGCCCGGGTGAGGAGGGTGGACCCGGCGGGCCAGGTGAGGAGGGTGGACCCGGCGGCCAGGGAGGCCCGGGCGGGGAAGCGCTTCCAGCTGCGCCGCACGGTGGAGGGCAAATCGGTGTTGTCCCCGTCGGTAGCGTCGAAGCGGGCGGCAAGGGGACGCCCGACGACGCCGCTGGCAACGCATTGCTCATCGGTGGCGTACTGCTCCTCGCAGCGGCGGCGGGTACGACGGCCGCCGAGAGGCATCGTCGTCGGTCGTAGGGGCACGACCCTCGCCGGAGGGACCAGACAGGCCGTCGCCGGTACCACCGAGACGACGGCCTGTCTGGTCTCGGCGTTTCACCGTCCCGCCAGCAGCCGGCACCACCGCACGATCTGGGGGGGGGGGCGTTATCCGCCCTCTCGGTCGTTTGATTTGAGTGCTGGTTCGGATTCACTCCGAAACCGCGGTCCAGGATTGTCGTGACAGTGCAGCGAGAAATTGCCGGTATTTGCCGAACCTCGCGCGCATGCGGCCGGTGATATCGGATGAATTACATCACTTGGAATTATGATTCCTTTAATGATTGATTCGTCCGGTTGGTTGCGATCCCGTATTCGGGCAACCGGGTAGCGGGTGTGAAAGGCATGCCGGCGGGGCTTCGCATGTGGTTCGGTGTCTGGTGCTCTGCGACGCGGACGTCCACGGAACGGCACCCGCGGGAGTGGAACTCCCGCGGGCGCGCTGAGCCGTGATCGAGTCCCCCGAAATCGTTGTCACGGCGCTGGTTCGTGGCGGTGGATTCGGATCGGCGACGTCCGGTCCCGTGGTCAAGGCGCTCCTGGAGCGT
>NZ_JBNPXA010000038.1:0-3069 GCF_050433545.1 Rhodococcus sp. BE178
CGAGATCACCCCACCCGCGACCACCATCACCGCGACGGCGGTAGTTCCCCCGACGTATCCGTTCCAACACCAGAACTACTGGCTCACCCTCACCAGCGGGACGGGTGCCGGTCTCGAAGAAGCGGGCCTCGACGAGGCGAGCCATCCGCTGCTGTCGGCCACCACCGCAACCGCCGGTGACGGCGGCCGGTTGTTCACCGGGAAGCTGTCCTTCACACGGCAGGAATGGCTGCGCGACCATGTGGTGCACGGCGTCACGGTGATGGCCGGAACCGCTTTCGTCGATCTTGTTCTCGCGGCGGCGCGTGAGGTCGGAGCCGATGTCGTCGACGACCTGACGCTCGAGGCACCGCTTGCCCTCGAAGACGACGTCGAGCGGCAGCTGCAGGTCGCGATCTCCGGTGCCGACGCATCGGGTCGACGCGAGTTTGCCGTCTACTCGCGTTCGCTGACCGATCTGACCGGCCGGCCGGCGTCCGACTGGATTCGGCACGCTACCGGGTGGATCTCCGTGGACAGCCACGTGGAGGCACACCGGTCGCAGCTCGGAGTATGGCCACCCCGAGGTGCCGTGGAGATCGCCGTCGATCGAGTACGCGACCGCACGGCCGAGCTGGGGTACTACTACGGACCCGCGTTCCAGGGGTTGCGCGCAGTGTGGCGCGGCGACCACGGTGAGTTGTTCGCCGAGGTCGCCGTCCCGGCGGAAGTCGAGAATCTCCCCTTCGCTCTCGCTCCTGCCCTGATCGACAGCGCACTACATCCGCTCTTCCTCGACGACGCCCGCAGCACGCAGATGCCGTTTGCGTGGTCTGGGGTGCGTGTGGGTGTTGGTGACGGTTCGGTTGTGCGGGTGCGTGTGGTGGTGGCCGGTGACGGGGCTGTGTCGTTGGTGGCGGAGGATGCCGGCGGGGAGCTTGTGGTGTCGGTGGAGTCGTTGGTGTTGCGGGCGGCGTCGGCGGGTCAGCTGGTGGAGGCTACTGGTGTTCGGGGCCGACACACTCCGTTCGTGGTGGGTTGGCGTTCGGTGGGGACGCTGACCGGTTCGGTGTCGATGGGCGCTGTGGTCGGCTCCGGTGTGGTTGCCGCCGGGTTCGGCGGGTCCGGTGCTGGGGTGTTCGCTGGTGTGGCCGAGTTGTCCGAGGCGGTGGCTGCGGGCGCGGTGGTGCCGGCGGTCGTGGCCCTGGACTGCACCACCACCACCACCGCCGCTGCGGACGGTGCTGGTGGTGTGCGCGGTGTGGTCGGCGGAGTGCTGGCGCAGGTGCAGGCGTGGCTTGCTGATGAGCGGTTGGCCGATTCGATGTTGGCGGTGGTGACGGCCGGCGCCGTCCCCGCTGGTGGTGGTGCCTGCGATGTGGCAGGTGCTGCTGTGTGGGGTCTGGTGCGGGCGGCGGCATCGGAGCATCCGGGCCGGTTCGCTCTGGTCGACATCGACCCCGATGCGGACGCTGACGCCGGTGTGGTCGAGGTGTTGTCGGGCGCGGTCTCGGCCGGTGAGCCGGAGGTCGCTGTTCGTGGGCGCGAGGGTTTCGTGCCGCGACTGGCGAAGGCGCAGACGGTCACCGGGGAGCCCGGTGATGCCGTCGGTTCGTCGTTCGATGTGGGTGACGGGACGGTGTTGTTGACCGGTGCTACCGGTGGTCTGGGTGCGGTGTTGGCGCGGCATCTGGTGGTCGGGCACGGGGTTCGGCGGTTGTTGCTGCTCAGCCGTCAGGGGTCCGCGGCGGCGGGTTCGGGCGAGTTGGTGGCCGATCTTCGTGAGCTCGGGGCCGATGTGGAGTTGGTGGCGTGTGATGTGACGGATCGGGTGTCGTTGGCTGCGGTGTTGGCGGCGATTCCAGACGATCGGCCGTTGCGTGCGGTGGTGCATGCGGCGGGTGTCCTCGACGACGGAATCGTCGAGTCGATCACCACCGAACGACTCGAGGCGGTGCTGGCCCCGAAGGTCGACGGTGCGTGGAATCTGCACGAGTTGACGACGGGTAGTGATCTTTCGGCGTTCGTGTTGTTCTCGTCGGTGGCTGCGACGATCGGTAATGCAGGGCAGGCGAGTTACGCGGCGGGTAACGCGTTCCTCGACGGGCTGGCGCACGTGCGGCAGGCCGGTGGTGATCGTGCGCTCTCGCTCGCGTGGGGTCTGTGGGACAACGACGGAATGGGTGGGCGGGTCGATCACGGTCAGCTCGGCCGTCGAGGCATCCTCGGCCTGAGCGAGGCCGAGGGTCTGGCCTTCTTCGACCAGTCGATGACAGTGTCCGAGGCGGCGGTCGTTCCGGCCCGGTTCGATGTGGGGGCGTTGGCCTCCCAGACGCGGGCAGGACAGGCGTTGCCGACGGTGCTGCGGGACATGGTCACTGTCCGACGCGTCGAACGCGCCGGCGGCACCGGATCGTTGGAACGACTGGTGGCCGGACTGTCGCCGCAGGAACAAGCCGGGCGGATCCTCGGCATGGTCCGGGAGGTCGCCGCGGCGGTCCTTGGGCACGATTCGGCCGACCAGGTCGAAGCCGACCAGCCGTTCATCGAGCAGGGTTTCGACTCCCTCGCCGGGGTCGAGCTGCGCAACCGTCTGTCCCGAGCGGTCGGAACGACCCTGCCCTCGACACTCGTGTTCGACCACCCGACACCGGCCGCCGTCGCTGACCACCTACTCCGGATGACACAATCGGAACCCGCCCACGCACCCGAACCCGAACCCGGATCAGCTTCTACTGCAACCGGACTCGCCGATGCTGCGGAGGATCCGATTGTGGTCGTGGGGATGGGGTGTCGTTATCCGGGTGGGGTGCGGTCGCCGGAGGATTTGTGGTCGTTGGTGGCTGAGGGGGGTGATGGGATCGGTGGTTTCCCGGTGGATCGTGGTTGGGATTTGGAGGGGTTGTTCGATCCGGATCCTGATGTGCCGGGGACGAGTTATGCGAGTGAGGGTGGGTTCCTTTATGGGGCCGGTGATTTCGATGCGGGTTTCTTTGGGATCGGGCCGCGTGAGGCGTTGGCGATGGATCCGCAGCAGCGGTTGATGTTGGAGGTGTCGTGGGAGGCGGTCGAGCGGGCGGGGATTGATCC
>NZ_JBNPXA010000039.1:0-1832 GCF_050433545.1 Rhodococcus sp. BE178
TGTGATGGTGATGTTCTCGTCGTCGAGGGAGTGTTCGACCAGTGTCGCCAACGTCCGCTCCGGACCCACCTCGAGGAACCGCGTCACACCCAACCCCTCGGCCACACGCACACCGTCAGCGAACCGGACCGCGCCCCGCAACTGCGCCGCCCAGTACCCGGGCGAACACGCCTGCTCATCGGTCAACAGCTCACCAGTCAGATTCGACACGATCGGAATCCGCGGCGCATGCAGCTCCACCTTCGCGGCCGCCGCCTCGAACTCTTCGAGGATGCAGTCCATGTGATGCGAATGGAACGCATGACTGACATTGAGCAACCGCACCCGCCGACTCCCCAGCGAGGCAACCCATTCCGTCACCGCATCCTCGTCACCGGAGACCACCACCGACCCCGGCGCATTCACCGCCGCGATCGACAGCCTGTTCTCGAATCCCGTCAGCGAGGCCACGATCTCGCCCTCGCCACCGGACACCGACGCCATCACACCCGCCGCCGACACACCACCCATCAACCGGCCACGCTCGACGATCAACACACACGCATCGGCGAGCGAGAACACACCCGCCAAAAACGCCGCCGTCAACTCCCCGATCGAATGCCCCACCAACACATCCGGCACCACACCACGAGCCTCCACCACCCGGAACAACGCCACCTCGAGCGCGAACAACCCGACCTGCGTGAACTCCGTCCGATCGAGCAACCCACCGGTGTCCTCGAACACCAACTCCCGCAACGACCGACCCAACAACCGGTCCGCCGCCACACACACCTCATCGAACGCCGCCGCGAACACCGGCGACGACTCATACAACTGCCGGCCCATCCCCACACGCTGGGAACCCTGACCGGTCAACAACACCGCCACCCGGCCCCCGCCGGCAACACCGGTGACCACCGACTCGTCCGGATCCCCGGCCGCCAACGACCGCAGCCCGCCGAGCACACCGTCACGACCATCGGCAACCACCGCCGCCCGAAACCGCAACCGCGACCGCGCCGCCAACCCCGCCGCCACCGCACCCGGATCCACCGTCGGGTCACCGTCGACGAAATCAGCAAGCCGAGAAGCATACCCACGCAACGCCGCCTCGGACTTCGCCGAGAACGACACCACCACCGGCCCCTCGACCGAAGCCACGAACTCGGAAGGGGTCTCGGACCCGGGAGGGGTCTCGGACTCGGTCGCCGAGGAGGTCTCGGCGGGGGCCTCCGCCACGATCACATGCGCGTTCGTGCCACTGATCCCGAACGACGACACACCCGCCCGACGCACCCGCCCCGCCGACGGCCACTCCACCGACTCCGACAACAACCGCACATCACCACGCGCCCAATCCACATGCGGCGACGCAACATCGGCATGCAACGTCGCAGGAAGCATCCCCCGCTGCAACGCCATCACCATCTTGATCACACCACCGACACCCGCCGCCGCCTGCGCATGACCGATATTCGACTTCAACGACCCCAACCACAACGGCGCACCCTCACGCCGACCGAACACCTCCAACAACGCACCCGCCTCGATCGGATCACCCAACCGCGTCCCCGTCCCATGCGCCTCGACCACATCGACCTCACCCGCCGAGATCCCCGCCTCCGCCAACGCCCGGCGAATCACCCGCACCTGCGACGGACCATTCGGCGCCGTCAAACCATTCGACGCCCCATCCTGATTCACCGCAGAACCCGCAACCACACCCAACACCACATGCCCACGCGCCCGCGCCACCGACAACCGCTCGAGCACCACCACACCGACACCCTCGGACCAGCCCGTCCCATCAGCACCAGCACCGAACGACTTACACCGACCATCCGGAGCCA
>NZ_JBNPXA010000041.1:0-1082 GCF_050433545.1 Rhodococcus sp. BE178
TGTACCCGGTCAGGACGTTGGTAGCGGGCGTGTCGGCTTGATGTGAAGAGAACCTCCGAGTGGGGTGTGGCTTGTCTAAGGCCCACATCCGCTCGGAGGTTCTCGTGTCCCACCGTAATGCCCGAACCACATATCTCGGCAGATTGCTCATCGTCGAGCGCTACCGAGATGGCTGGCCGAAAGCGCATATCGCCAGCGCAATGGGGATATCCCGGAAGTGCGTGTCGACGTGGGTGGCCCGCTACGAGACCGAGGGCGAAGCCGGGTTACACGATCGGTCCTCCCGCCCGCACACCATGCCGACCCGAACCGCAGCCGAAGTCGAGACCCGGATCGTCGAGCTCCGTGTGCGTGAGCGACGCGGGCCGGACTGGCTCGCAGCAGAACTCGGGGTGCCGGCCCGCACAGTCTCCCGAGTCCTACGGCGCCACCAGGTGCCACACCTGGCGGACTTGGACCCGATGACCGGTCAGGTGATCCGCTCGTCGAAAACCACCGCCGTGCGCTACGAACGTGAGCGGCCCGGCGAACTGGTGCACATGGACGTCAAAAAGCTCGGCAGAATCCCCGACGGTGGCGGATGGCGCGCACACGGACGAGCCGCCGGATCGACAGCCCGCGACCGCAGCACCCGGACCGGATTCGACTACGTCCACTCGCTCGTCGATGACCACTCCCGACTCGCCTACTCGGAGATCCTCCCAGACGAAAAGGGCTCCACCTGTTCGGGTTTCCTGACCCGTGCGATCGACTACTTCGCGGACCGCGGCATCACGAGAATCGAGCGGTTGATGACCGACAACGCCTGGGCCTACCGATGGTCCCTACGCGCAGTCTGCGCCGAACACGGGATCAAGCAGAAGTTCATCAGACCGCACTGCCCGTGGCAGAACGGCAAGGTCGAACGCCTCAACCGGACCCTGCAAACCGAGTGGGCCTACCGTCAGGTCTTCACCAGCAACAGCGAACGCGCCGACGCACTTGCACCCTGGCTCGAGTACTACAACACTCGACGACGCCACAGCGCACTCGGAGGACTCCCACCGATCAGCCGACTGCAACCAACCTGATGGCCAGGTACA
>NZ_JBNPXA010000042.1:0-1048 GCF_050433545.1 Rhodococcus sp. BE178
GTGGGTCTCCTCAGGTTTGTGTGGGTAGTTTCGGGTCGATTCCGCCGAGCATGAGATAGATCATCGAGGTCAGTGATCGTGCGGTGTGGTGTCCGTATCCGCGGGCGTTGATCAGGCGGATTTTGGCGTTGACGCCTTCGATGAGTCCGTTGGAGACACCGAGCTCGACGCCGGCGACGATGCCGTCGTAGTGCCGGCGGATCCGGGCGGCGAGCATCGTGAAGGGGCGTAGGCCGCTGCGTTCAGCAGTGGTGATCCATCGGCGTAGGTAGCGGGCCGCGTTGCGGGGTTCGACGGTCCGGAAAAGTTGTCGCAGTTGTTCTTTCAGCCTCCAGGCGGTGCCGATCTGCCGGTCCTTGCGGGTGATGGAGTGCACCAGTGCGTGGCGCTCGGGGTCGAGTCGGTTCGCGCCGGTGCGCAGCGCGGTGCGGGTGCGCCGCCATCCGCCGGCGGACAGGTCGAGAGCGGCCCGGTTGGCGGTCATGGCGTCGGAGAACACGGCGTCGAGCGCCCGGCCCGCCCATTGCATGACGTGGAACGGGTCGTAGCAGATGCGGGCGCGAGGCAGGTGGGTTTCGGTGGCGGACCGGAAGGCGGTCGAGCCGTCCATGGTCACGACCTCGATGCGTTCGAGTTCCGTATTGCTTTGTCGGGTATAGAAGTTTGCGAGGGACTCGACTCCGCGGCCTGGTTGGACATCGATGACGGTGCCGGTGGCGTGGTCACCGATCACGGTCAGGTATTTGTGGGGGTGGCGGTAGCAGATTTCGTCGACCCCGATCCGGTAGATCGAATCGAGGCGGCGTTGGTCGAGTAGTTCGTCGACGGTGCGGTTGATGATCGCGGTGACCGTTTCCCACGCGCAGCGCATCAGGGTGGAGACGGTGGTGCGGTCGGTGCGGGCGGCGAGCCAGAGGACGGTGTCTTCGAAGTCGCGGGTGTGGCGGGCGGTGGGCCGCGCCCAGGGCACCTGCTCGGTGCGGACCCCGCAGTTCGGGCAGGCCACCCGCCGGATCTGGTAGACGAGCCAGAGCCGTCGGGTGCCCAG
>NZ_JBNPXA010000043.1:0-1015 GCF_050433545.1 Rhodococcus sp. BE178
CAGGTCATCGGCGGCTGTGTCACGCAGGCCGGCGCGCAGTCCAACAACGTCACCCGCACCGCGTGGCTCGCCGCGGGCCTGCCGTGGCAGACCGGCGCCACCACCATCGACTGCCAGTGCGGTTCCGCGCAGCAGGCCAACCACCTCATCGCGGGTCTCATCGCGACCGGCGCCATCGACATCGGCGTCGCGTGCGGCGTCGAGGCGATGAGCCAGGTTCCGTTGGGCGCCAACGTCGGCACCGAGGCCGGGCCGCGCCGTCCCGCGTCGTGGGACATCGACATGCCCAACCAGTTCGACGCCGCCGAACGCATCGCGAAGCGCCGTGGCCTGACCCGTGACGACATCGAGGCCCTCGGTGTCCGCTCGCAGGCGCTCGCGAAGCAGGCGTGGGCCGAGGGTCGCTTCGACCGCGAGATCGTCCCGGTGACCGCACCGGTCATCGGCGAGGACAAGCAGCCGACGTCCGAGATGAACGTCGTCAGCCGCGACCAGGGCCTGCGCGACACCACCGCGGAGTCGCTCGCGAAGCTCGAGCCGGTCCTCGAGGGCGGCATCCACACCGCCGGCACGTCGTCGCAGATCTCCGACGGCGCCGCCGCGGTCATGCTCATGGACGAGGACCGCGCCCGCGCGCTCGGCCTCAAGCCCCGTGCCCGCATCGTCACCCAGGCCCTCGTCGGCGCCGAGCCCGAGTACCACCTCGACGGCCCCGTGCAGGCCACCGCGCGGGTGCTCGAGAAGGCCGGCATGAAGATCGGCGATCTGGACCTGTTCGAGGTCAACGAGGCGTTCGCGTCGGTCGCCCTGTCCTGGGCCCAGGTCCACGGCCCCGACATGGACAAGGTCAACGTCAACGGCGGCGCGCTCGCGCTCGGACATCCCGTGGGCAGCACCGGTTCTCGCCTGATCACCACCGCGCTGCACGAACTCGAGCGCCGCGACGGCTCGACCGCCCTGATCACGATGTGCGCGGGCGGCGCACTCGCGACGGGCACCATCATCGAGCGGATCT